>JAEELM010000018.1 GCA_016282685.1 Elusimicrobiaceae bacterium
AATAGTAGTTATGGAACAGAGCGAAAAAATTTTATTGGCAGATGATTCCCCGGCTATCCGTTTTTTAGTATCGGAAGTATTAACCAATGCCGGATTTACCGTTATTGAAGCTGTCGACGGACAAGATGCTCTGGAAAAAACATACAAAGAAAACCCCGATTTACTAATCTTGGACTATGAAATGCCTCGTAAGACCGGGTTTGAAGTCGTCAAAGAAGTACGCAGTCGCACCGGCTATTTGCATACTCCCATCATTATTTTTACAGCCGTTACGGACAAATCCACCAAACTGGAAGGGCTAAATTTAGATATTGATGAGTACTTAAATAAGCCGGCGGACGAAGATGAAATTGTAGCACGGGTAAAATTGCTTTTAAAACGTAACAAACAGAAGATGTTTTCCAACCCGTTGACCCACTTACCCGGCAATCCCTCTATTCGGGCACAACTAGAAAAAACAATCGCCAGCGGGGAAAAATTTGCCGTACTTTACTGCGACCTGAACAATTTTAAATCTTTCAATGACCACTACGGTTTTGCGGCCGGAGACCATGTTCTTAAGACGCAAGCGCAAATCATTACCGACAGCATCCAAAATATACCGGGATGTTTTGTGGGCCATATCGGCGGAGATGATTTTTTAGTCGTTTGTCCTTTCGAATATGCTGAAAATATTGCTCGGGAGATCATTGCCCAAACTGACAAAATCGTTCCTTCTTTTTACAACGAGCAAGACCGGAAAAATGGTTTTATGTTGGCTGAAAACCGTAAGGGAGAAAAAGAAAAATTCCCGCTACTGGCCATCGGGATTGGGATTGTCCACAACAACCGGGCCCCACTTACTTCCGTGGCACAAATCAGCCAATGGGGTGCCAAGCTAAAATCTTTAGCCAAACAACACACCGGCAGCGCCTACGAAATGGATTCGCGCGCCTAACGTTGTACCTTCTATTACGCCTTATATTGCAAACGTATCGTCCATATCCGGGCCGGTAGAAACCAGAGCAATCTTGGGATGCGGATACACTTGGGCCGATAAAGCACGCAAGTCTGCCAAGAATTGTTTGGCTTGCGCAGAAAAATCTTCCTCTTTTCTTACGCGGTCATTCCCCGGGAACATATCCAAGTGGGTAATGGCGATTTTAGTGCAGTTATTAATCATGATAGCACGGGCAGCGGCACGGTTTTCAAATTCGCCTACACGGCGCAACCGTTTGCTTACGCTACCGATTTCGTGCCCTTTGGTGTGATAAATTTCCAATTCTTTTTCGTCAGTGATTTCTTTTTCAAGCGGCCCCGGCCCCACGCGCGTAATGTAGGGTTTAAATACAACATAAACATCCCGTACCGATTTGGGCCCTAATCCGGCTTCCCCCAGAAAGGTACTTGCCGTTGTATCGCGGGAAGTAACAAACGGATATTCTCCGTGCAATAACGAAAGTTTGATACCTTGCGTTCCTTCCAACAAAATATTGCCGCCTTTGTCCAAACATTTATTTAACAGTTCCGGTACTTCCTGAATGTATTCTTTCAATAAAGGTTCGTCTTTGGCAAAGCGGATTTCTCGCCGTTCGATACGATCTTTGACCGCTTGTCCCAAGCCTGTTCCCACACTACCGATATGGCTCATAAAATGGGCAGCACCACGTTCGGCAGCCGTTTGTTCGTCGGTAATTAAAACGGCATAAGGATCGATAATCAAACGGTCTTGTGTGCCGGTCTTTTTTACTTCTTCCAAAAGCCATTGTGTTTTGGTATAGGCTCCGGCCCCTAAAACCAACTTGGTTTTAGGATTTAAAAAACCAGACGGAATATTTTTTAACGTATAAGATTGACCGTTTTGCACCACCGTATGCCCGGCGTTAGGCCCGCCCACACGCACGCAATATTCATAATTCCCCGTATAAGACAGATACGCTGAAATTTTTCCTTTTCCTTCGTCTCCGGCCTGCCCGCCGCATACAATATCAATCATATTTTCCCTCCGCCAATTGTGGGGCAATCCCCCAATAATTCTCAACCGTTATATTTTTAAGACGCGTTTTAACGTCTTTTCCTACTTTCAATTTCTCTATAAATTCCACTAACAAAGCGGTCGTTAACTTCCGCCCGCGCGCAAATGCTTTGAGTTGTTCGTAAGCATCTGCACATCCATGAGCGCGCAGGATGGTTTGGAAAGATTCCGTTAAAATTTCCGGATGGTTTCTTAACTCTTCCTTTGCCGCAACTTTATCAAAAGAAATTTTTTGCAATCCCTTTAGCAGGGAAGCATATGCCACTCCCGCATAACCTAACGCTACCCCCATATTACGCAAAACGGTAGAATCTGACAAATCCCGTTGCAAACGTGAGAGCGGCAACTTTTCCGAGAACAACGAAAGCAGCGCATTGGCCAGTTTCAAATTACCTTCCGCATTTTCAAAATCAATGGGGTTCACTTTTTGCGGCATGGTAGAAGATCCCACTTCCCCCGTTACCACTTTTTGGCGCACCAATCCGGCAGAAATATACTGCCACATATCCTGGGAAAATCCCAACAGAATAATGTGTATCCGCCGCAAATTATCAAAAATTTCTGCATAGCTGTCCCTGTTGTCAATTTGAGTACAAACCGGGCTGAGTTTAATCTTAATAGAATGTCCTTTGCCGAGCGTTTGAATTAATTGGGCAGACAAACGAGGCCAATTGATGTGAGCAAACGCCGCGTAATGGGCATTATAGTTTCCTACGGCTCCACCGAATTTACACGTCAACCTTTGCTTTTTGAGTTGGTCCAGCTGACCGGCCAAACGGTTTTCAAATACCCGTATTTCCTTGCCAAATGTGGTGGGAACTGCCGGCTGCCCGTGCGTACGGGCTAACAATACACTCCGTGCTTCTTTCTTAGCTAAAACGGCTAACTGTTTGCGGATATTTTCCAATAAAGGAATAATCCCTTTTTCCAAACCGTCTGCCAATAGCAGAGCATAGGCCACACTGTTGACATCTTCACTGGTTAAAGCAAAATGAATCCAATTCAAATACCGGCGCAAAGATGTTTTCCCCAGACGAATACGTAAAAAATATTCCACCGCTTTTACATCATGGTGCGTCGCGGGAATGTCTTTATAGCCGGTCTGTTCCAGCTGGGTCAAAAGTTGGAAATCTTCCTTTGACAGACAAGGCAAAGAAGACAGCATCTTCTTTTGGGCAGGTGTAAGAGTGAACAAACGGGCAGAAGCTAATTGCAAAAGCCAGGCACATTCCACACGCACACGCGCCGCTGCAAAAGCTTCTTCCCCCATCACTTGACGTAACGTTTGGGTTTGCGCCTGATAACGCCCATCTAACGGACAAAGATGATTCATGCTCATATTGTACTAAATCGCAAAAATTACGCTACCTTTTCTGCGTCAATTTCTTGCTATTTCCCCTCTTTATAAATCGGATAATAATAAATCCCCATGTATACCGGATTATCGGTAAACCCTTTCACATTACTCCTTACCGCCCACAAACCGGTGGGATGAACGGTATAGATTTGCATGGCATCTTCGTGAATTAAATTATGTAACTGTTTATAAATCTGGTTACGTTTTTGTTGGTTTGTTTCCGCTACGGCCTGTTCAATTAATTGATCGGCCTGCGGATTTTTATATCCCTGAGAAAGCGCATAACGGCCCTGGCTGTGGGCAAAGGGGAAATAGAAATTATGAGCGTCGGCGAAGTCAGCCACCCAACCGCGTGCCCACATAGGCATTTGGCGTTTGGCTGTTTTCTCTAAGAAAGCCGGCCAAGTTACCCCCCGCAAATCAATTTTGAATTTAGGGTTTAGACTCTCTACATTTCGTTTTAAAATCTCACTGGCAATTTGGCGCATTTCCCCGCTGGTGTTGTAAGTAAGGGTAAATTTAAAACCTTTTTCCCATACTTTCCCTCCCCAAGCTTTCTGGAAGTGTTCTTTGGCTTTTTCCAAGTCAAATGTATAACGTTTAAATTCTTTGTCTTGCGGCACTAAACCTTTGGGCGCCGGCCCAATAGCCATTTCCCCGCGACCTTCTAAAGATTCTTTCAAAAAAGCTTCATAATCAAAGGCATACTCAAAACCTTTGCGTAAATCTTTATCGTTAAAGAAATCGGCCGGGATCCCTTCCCCGTCTAGCTTGCCCGAACCCACATCCGGGTTGGCTTGCATATTCAAATTCAAGGTAAAGAAAATAACCGGGTCCGTACGCAAACGCGGCAAATTATCATAAAGCGTAATGGCGGGATTGTTTTTGAGTTGCTCTACAAATTTAGGAGAAATTTCCGCGATATCGGCATCTCCGGCTTCTAAGAGTAACCGCATGGTAGAGGGTTCATCTACCGTGCGCATGAAAATTGTTTTAATTTTAGGGGCTCCGGCAAAATAGTCCTCATTGGCAACCAGCACTACATTTTTACCGGCAATATCCCAACGCTCAATTTTAAAAGGCCCCGTTCCGTTGGAAACCTGGAACAAAGGTGTTTGCTCTTTGGAAAAATTATTAAACTGTTTCCACGTTTCTTCCGTTCCGTCCCAGGCGCCCAAAGAAACGGCCCAATCTTTGTTCATGACATATCCCCAACGCGCCAGAATGAATAAGAAAGGAGCGAAAGGCCGTTTCAGTGTGATGACCACATTGTTTCCTTCTACGCGGATAGCCTCTGCCGCTTCTTTGTAATCTACTACAATTTCGCCTTTATCGTTGCGGGTAGAAGAAACCCCTAAAATAGGCTCCAGCAATAAGCTCGACGGGCCTCCGGCCACGTCGGAAAGCAAGAAACGCAACAAGGAATAACGTACATCTTCCGGGGTAAGAGTTTCTCCGTTATGGAATTTAACTCCCGAACGAATCGGGAATGTATAAGTGCGGCCGTCGGCAGAAATCAAACCGTTTTGTTTGGTTGGAACTTGCAAAGAGAGCCCCGGCTCCAATTCCGTAAGTTGACTACCTTTAAATTTTAAAAGAGTATCGTACACATTTATCAACATTCCGTGCGTAACGCCGTCATAAGAAAAGACAGGATCCAGTGATTCCATTTCACTTTTATGTGCTACGACCAATGTTTGCGTATCATCTTGCGAAGCGGTAGGCGCACACGCTCCTACCCACATCATACAACCCAACAAAGCCATTATTTTTTTCATTTTTTCCTCACGATATAACTAATTCCCTGCTTACGCTCCAGCCACGCACGGGCAAATTCTGTTTTGCCGTAAGCACGGCAAACTGAGCCAGCATTAGGGGCAGCCGGATCGGCCACTAAAATTTGATTTTTTTGCCAACCTTGTATCAACACCAAATGACCGGTGGTATGCGCTAAAGCCGCACCGGGAAGTTCGTTTTCTTCGAAAGCGATACTGGCCAACACACAAGATTGGTCCGTTACAAAATCTTTCAATTCTTCCAACCGGGAAAACCGACGGGCATAGGCCTCTATCCCCGGATAAGTTCCTGCGTGAAACACATTAAAAAGCCAATTGCCATACACATTTGCAAAACCATCGTGGACTTCCGCCATGACATGAGGCAAAGATACTTCTTGCCCCAACTTTTGCAACGCCATGCACAACGACGTAGGACTGCAAATACGGCGGCGTTCCGGTGATTTCTGCTCCATTTGGCTTATCGGGTTTACTTCTTGCAAAAAATTTTTACGAGGCAGGCGATCGGCTGTTTTTCCGTCGTAAACGAAAGGATCTTTTACCCCGCAGGAATATACTCGCGTCACGTTGGCCGTACCGGTCAACTGAATGCGAAACCGATACGCCTGGGCGGGGATGGACAAAACAAGTTCGTCAATACTTACACAACCGAAACTATCCTGTTGGGGAGGAAAACTGGTTTTTAAATGTTCCGATAACATCCCCAATTTATAATAAGGGCTCCACTTATCTTGTACACGCACCTGGGCTTCTAAAAGTAAATAATCTTCGGCCTCAATGGTGGCATTCACTGATAAAAAGAGGGAGGAAAATTTGCCCGGCACTTCTATCGGACGGGAAGTAAGTGTACGCACACCGTCAACGGTAGCTTCTCCTGCTATATCCGTAGGAGAATGGGAAAGATTAAACACAGAAGATAGTGTGGTTTTTACAGTCATAAAAAATCGGGGCACCCGGACTTGAACCGGGAACCTCCCGCTCCCAAAGCGGGCGCTCTACCACTTGAGCCATGCCCCGTTGTATATATTGTAGCAAATAATAAGAAATACCGTTGAGTTACGCCGTAAATTTTGCAAAAAGGGGACAAGCTCCCTTCATTTATTTTTCTTTCCTCTTTTTCTCCGGCTTATCCGACGTCGGTTGCACCCTATAATTTTATAGGTCTTTGGGGTTTTTTTGACTAGGCCCTTTTTCTATAAAAAATAGGTCCTTTGACCCTGGAAATAAATCCCCTTTTCCCCTATAGTGTATTTAGGGGGAAATTATGAATAGGGGAAACAAACTGATTTTACTTTTACTCATTTGCACGTTACTACCTGCCACAGCACATGCCGGGTGGAGAAAAACGGCTTTAAAAATATTTACTGGAGGCAAGACGGCAGCTACTTCAGCTGTTGAAGAGCAGCTTCCCTCGCAAACCGCGGCGGTCCGTTCCGCCACAACGCAAGCAACGGTCACCGCAATGCCCCGTTCCGTTAATCCCGCAGCATTGGCGCCGCTCCATTTACAATTACCGCCCATGCCCACTATAAACGATTTGTCGGTTGCCTATAAGACCACCGCCAAATTGGCACGGCAAATACAGCAGCTTAGACCTCTTCCTGACGGGATGTCCCCCACTATGGCGGCTGCATATTTTGTAGAAAAAAATTTGGAGGGATCTTTGGCAAATCCATCCATGAAAGCCATCCAACGCATGATCGTACCTCCTTTACGTTATCAAATGGAAGATAATTCCTTGCAACCGGAAATTTTTGAATCTTCCGGCAATAAGCTTTCACAACGACTCAGAAAAATGCTGACTTCTCAGTCACAGCAACAGCAGCAAATGGTCCAAACAATTGCAGACAACCATAATGCCGCTTATACACATTTCATAACGGAAGTAACTCCCGTAATCCGGGAACAAGTCAATGAGCTGCGCCCTCAATTTGAGCAGCTATCCAATTACTGGGCCGAGCACCAACCAGACAATCCGGCACTATGGGCCGCTGCGCAGATACCGGCTGATATAGATAATTTACTCATTGGGGAAATGCATTTTCACAGTGTACCCAAAGGAATTATCCCCATGTTGGATGTACTGGTAGAAAAAATGAATGGCCGCGAAATTGTTTTCCTTACCGAGTCGTTACCCCAGGGACATGTGTTGGATGTCAAACGTGATATCCCTATTATTGATGCAAGATTTCCGGGAGAGAAACAATTTTGGAACGATAGAGCGCGTTATTACGCCCTTTGGGAAGAATTGGACAAAAGGAACATTCCCGTTATAGGATTGGAACCTACTTTTGTCGATGGTACACTTGAAGATGAAACAATGGGAAACCTTTGTGACATCAGCACTATTTCTGGTAATTCCTGCCATGGCATGTGGATAACTTTAGAAGGCTTCCGCGTTCGTAATAAATACTGGTTGGAAGAAATTCAAAAACAACGCGATGCCCACCCCGACGCTTTATTCATTATTTACGCAGGGGCACATCATACTTCCTATCTGTATCCGTTTTCTTTGGCGCGCGAGTTAATCGGTAAAAATTTTGTTATAGAAGCAACCCCCAAACAATATCAGGATGATTTAGATAATTTAATTCTCCCGACCCAGATGCCGGATTGTTTATCGGTAACGGGCACGGGGTTAGCACCCATCACAGGGTTTGATTTAAGAATAAAAGTAGAGAGAGACCAACTCGATCATTTTTAAATAAGGAAAATAAAATGAAACAAAATAAATTAATTTTACTTTTACTCATTTGTTCTTTGCTCCCAATGCAAGCACATGCCGGGTGGAAAGAAACCGCTTTGAAAATATTTAGTGGGGGCAAAACAACAGCCACTTCCGTTGCCGAGGGACAACTCCCGGTGCAAACCGCGGCCACTCGTTCCGCCGTAGCCCAAATAACAACTACTGCCATTCCAAGCACCGTTACTTCCGCAGCGTTGGCACCATTGCACTTGCAACTACCGCCTATGCCCACTACAAGTGACTTGTCGGTTGCTTATCAAGCCGTTACCGAAGTGGCAAAACAGTTGCGGAAAGCCGGCCAACTACCAACCAAGATACCACGCTCTATAGCCACGGCAGGTGCCGTAGAATACGATTTAACAAAAAAATTGATTGCCGCTCAATCGGATGAGGAGAAGTTTCCCCTTATTGGAGAAAACTATATAGTTGGCGAACCGTTTACATACAAAACGAAAAAAAATTCCTTACGCTCAAAAGATGTTTATCCTGATGAACAAACTCTCATGGGAAGGATTTTCCCCAAACTGCAACGTAGGCAATTGGTCCGCAGATTTGCCAATAATCAAAATGCTATCTACACACATTTTATTACGAAGGTGGCCCCGAAAAGGAGGGAACAAATCGATGCACTTCGTCCCCAATTTGTAGAACTGGCTAATTATTGGGCTAAACATCAACCCGCTACTCCCGCCGCTTGGGCTGCCCAACAAGTGCCGGTAGATACGGACAATTTAATCATTGGAGAAATCCATCTTGATTATATTCCCCAACAAATGATTCCTATGCTGGACGTGCTCATAGAAAAAATGAAAGGGCGTGAAATCATTTTCTTAACCGAATTTTTACCTAAAGGGCACGTGTTAAACTTAGAGCGGGACATCGCCCAGTTTAAGAAACAAGGAAGAACAGTCAATGTACGCAACTACCCGCTTTGGACCGCACTGACAGAACGGAATATCCCTGTCATTGGCCTGGAACCTGATTTTGTGGCCGGAACGGTGGAGAGTCAAAGCTTAAAAACCGATGCTTCTTTTTGCACTACTTATCATGGGAAACCTTGTGATCTGTCATCCCTTGGGATATGGAGTTCAGAAGAGGGAAAACGCATCCGTAATGCACATTGGTTAGAAGAAATTCAAAAACAACGTGCCGCACACCCCGATGCTTTATTTATTATCTACGCCGGGTCAGGGCATACGAATATTTGGGAACCGTTTTCTATCGTGCGGGAAATGGAAGGGAAAAATTTCTCCATTCTAGTCCTTCCAGCAGAGGAAGATGATGATTTTGATTATTCCGTTTTCCCTATCCAAATGCCGAATTGTTTTGCACTGCCGAATGCGCAGCTGGCTCAAGCCGCCGGGTTTGATGTAAGGATAAGAGTGAAAAACCCGAATAAACATTGAAAAATATGCACAAACAAAATAAATTAATTTTACTTTTACTTATTTGCACTTTACCACCTGCCACAGCACACGCTGGGTGGAGAGAAACCGCCTTAAAAATATTTAGTGGGGGCAAGGCAGCAGCCACTTCCGTTGCTGAGGAACAACTCC
>JAEELM010000019.1 GCA_016282685.1 Elusimicrobiaceae bacterium
CCTTCCGGTAAAATTCCTAACGGAATTTTCCTGCAGGGCGGGCTCGCGGTACTCGCCTTTGCCTTTTAGTCAAAACTCTTACATCGCTGTGCCTTTCGAATCCCTACGCAACCCAAAGCAGTTTCCGTTGCTCCAGGCTTGTCATATAATTAAAAAGCACCACAAGGGTGCTCTTTTAATTATACTGAAGGGGAGGGGTTCGAAGACAAAAAACTGACTATTTTTCCGATATCGGCAAGAAAAATGGCATTTATTTTAATTTATTGCTTGATTTTTTGCCGATAAATCACTATACTATTCGTATAGGGGGATTTTATGGAATATATATCCGTCGCTCAAGCTGCCAAAAAATGGAAAATTTCGGAGAGAAGTGTTCGCAATTATTGTACCAATAATCGCGTTGAAGGTGCTTTTTTGACCGGAAAGACCTGGAATATCCCTAGTGATGCCACCAAACCTTCGCGCAAAAAGAAACTCATTACAACTAAAAATGATGTACTTAGTGTGCTCAAGGCAGAACAAGCATCTAAACAGCATGGTGGCTTTTACCATAAAATCCAAATTGATTTAACTTATAATTCCAATCATATAGAGGGAAGTCGTCTTACGCATGATCAAACGCGTTATATTTTTGAAACTAACACAATTGGAGTAGAAGGAAAATCTGTTAAAGTAGATGATATTGTAGAGACGGCTAATCACTTTAAGTGTATTGATATAATTATCGAAAATGCCAACTATAAGTTGACGGAACATTTCCTTAAAGAATTACACCGCGTACTTAAAAATGGAACATCAGATAGCCGAAAAGATTGGTTTGCTGTAGGAGATTATAAACGTAGGCCTAATGAGGTGGGAAACAAACCTACTGTCGCTCCGGAACAGGTAGCGGCTAAAATGAATACCCTTCTTGCTCAATACAGGAAGAAAGAAAAACATACCCTTGAGGAATTATTGGATTTCCATTATCAATTTGAAGCTATTCATCCTTTCCAAGATGGTAACGGGCGTATCGGACGATTAATTTTATTCAAAGAATGCTTGAAAAATGGGATCGTGCCGTTTATTATTACTGATGATATTAAGTATTATTACTACAAAGGTTTACAAGAATGGCCTTCCAATCATGAACGCTTGCGCGATACCTGTTTATCTGCCCAGGATAAAATGAAAGCCATATTGGATTATTTCAAGATAGATTACTAATGATAATTTATTTCAATAACCGCCTCTATGTAATCATAGGGGCGGTTTTAAAGTGTCCAAAAAGTGTCCAAATTGTGTCCAAAATCTTCCAAAATGAGGCAAATGCAAACAAATAAGACTTCCCAAATGGGAAGTCTTTTCACTGTTTATCATCGATAATTGTCTAAAAACACACGGAAGGGTATGGGTTTCGCCTTCCGGTAAAATTCCTAACGGAATTTTCCTGCAGGCCGGGCTCGCCCTCGCGGTTTTTGCCTTTCGGGCTTACACCCTCAAACAAAAACAACGCTGCGGGCTTCTCATCCCTACGCGATACCAAGCAGTTGGTATCGCTCCATCCTCTAAAAAATTAAGCCCCATAAAGGGGCTAAATTTTTCGGCGTGTGTAGTTTGAGTAGCAAGGTGCTGATTTAGTACAATACAAAATATATATTATTTGGAGATATTGTATGTCTAAATACATTGTTCTGTTAATTGTGCTGTTTGCAGGTATTTTATTGTTTTTGAAAAATTTTCAACCCGTTACACTAGAGGTAAATGGAAAACAATACAAGATTTCGGCTAAAAGGAAGAACCTTATCCAGAAAGCGCAACAGGGAGATATAAAAGCACAGTATGAAATAATTACAGAATATTATCAAGCACTCCCTCGCCCCAAACAATTTATTCCGGAATTGTGTTTTACTTTTACTCAAGAGCTTGCCCAAAAAGAACAAGATTTGGGCGTGTTGACTGAACTGGGAGATCTATACTTTGAAGGGGTTGGTACACCGCGTGATTCAAAGCAAGCCGCCGCTATGTATAAACGGGCAATAGAATTATATGATAATCCAACCCCCGGACTTTATATTCCCGAAAAATCTGCCAAATACAGACAGTTTTTGCAAGATACTCTAAGCAAATATGAAACAGGGAAATAAGTCCTTGCAATAATTACTCCTTGCACACCGAATTGACAAGAACAAGAGTAAATCTTTCACTAATAATCGCAAGTGCACGACTTCCTGCCTAGTCTTGTCAGTATAAAACGAGAATATTTATCAAAACGCGCACAAACCCGCCAAAAACCGCATGCTATCGGTTGTTTATAAAAAAATCCCCGTTGGGGGTTAACCTCTACGGGGATTTATGCTGAAAATCAAAAACTAAAATACGGAAGGGGAGGGATTTCGCCCTACATAAATTTCCTGACGGGAATTTTGTCCGGGCCCGCCCTCGCGGTTTTTGCCTTTCGGGCTTACACCCTCAAACAAAAACAACGCTGCGGGCTTCTCATCCCTACGCGATACCAAGCAGTTGGTATCGCTCCATCCTCCAAAAATTAAGCCCCATAAAGGGGCTAAATTTTTCGGAAGGGGAGGGATTCGAACCCTCGGTAGAGTTGCCCCTACATCAGTTTTCAAGACTGACGCCTTAAACCACTCGGCCACCCTTCCCTACCTATATTTTAGTAATTTTTACGGTTTTTTCCTACGTTTTTGATAGGGCCCAACTGCAAATTTTCGAGCCCCGTATCTTGGGAAAAAAATCAAATCAAAAATTTTTAGAGAGAATTGATAACTTTTACGGAAGCAATTGAGAATCTTCGGTAGATAATTTGAGTTGTACATCAAACCCGGCAGTGTGGGCGGAAGTTTTGTCTTGCCAATACAATACCTGTTGGGGAAAAGTGCCGCCGGTGGCCCAGTCAAATTCGCCCATGATGCTGGTAAAGAACGGCCGCCGTCTGCCGATTAAAAAGTTGGCCGGCATTTTGGCCAAACGTTTGCTGGGATAGAGGGAAACCACAAATGTTTTATCGGCCGGTAGCGGTTTGCTCAACGAAAATAGAGAAGTGTATTGCGAATGGTTGGCTCCGGTATAAACCACAAAGAGGGCTTCGGGGTAGATTTGGCGGTATCTTTGAAGCACTTGGTTGTAGCGTTCGTTGCGCAGACGCATACCCTCCAGCGAAGACCATACGGAAGAAGAGTAAATATTTCCTTCTTTGTCTTTGTATTCAAAAAAGAGGGGATCGTCTTTTACAAAGCTCGGTTCCAATCCTACGGAAATGATACGTTGGTCCAGGGCCGTTTTCCACACTTTTCCAAAAGGATGGGAGGCCGGGTCGTGGTAAGGAGTCCAAATAAAATCTTCGTACAAAAATTCGGAAAATAACAAAATGGTTTGATTCGGGCGTTGGGCGCGCAGCAACTCCAAGAGACGGGACAGTGCCTGTTGAATCTCCGGGAAGCCGTGCATCTCTCCCACAAAAAGGGTATTTACCTGCGACGGAATGTAACTTGCCAACCACTCTATTTTGTTTTTCGGCTGTTTTGCAAGGGCGGCCTGTTCTTTAAGTAGAGGCGCTTGTTGGACCAAACTGTTCAGCGAACCGGACATGCGCTGCTGTTCTTTTTCGGCCAAAAGGTTATTTTGGGTTAAGAAGTATTGGGTCAGCTGTTTGGGCGTTTGTAAATAAGGAACGGAAGGATATAATTGAATGGCAGGGGTCTTAAAAAAAGCGGGAGAAGAAACACTGAGTTTTTTAGTCGGTTGAATTTGGCACATAAACGGGGTTTGTAGGCTTTGTTGAATTTCTTGTGCCTGTTTATAAGAAAGCAATAGGTTTTTTTGTAGGGCTTGGTTTTGGGCGGCTTGCTCTGCAGAGGAGAGTACGGCGGCGGCCGGAGCTTCTAAGGATACATTGCGCCGGGCCATTTCGCGCAAGACAGACGCAGGCAAACGGAACGGCCGCTGTGCCTGTGCCACACCGGCTAACAGGACAGCCACCCCCAGCAGAATTATTTTTTTAGCCCTTATGTCCATATCCTTTCTCTATTCTAATATTTTTGGCATATCTGCGTGTACTTTTAAACGGGCATCAAAGCCGGCCGTACGGGCCAATTCCGGGTCCTCAAAATATAACAAACGTTGCGGAAAAGAAACCGTAAAATTGCTCACAATTTCCAAGGGATCTACCTTGCTGGTAGTACTTAGTTCAATTGTATAGCCGCGTACAACGACTTTCGGGCGTTTATCCGGAAACAAATCCAATACAAAGGAGTTTTCTTTTTTTACGCCTTTTGTCAAAGAATAAGGGGCGTTGTAGAGGGAATGCGCGGCCCCCGTGTAAATAACAAACAACGCATCCGGGGATTCTTCCCGCAGTTGGCGGATGGTTTCAATGAACGAGCGATTACGCATCCGTACCCCTTCCAACGTTCTCCAAAACTCTAGTTTTTGTTTATCACCGTCGGTATCAACGGTGTATAACTTGGTTTTGTCTGTAACTGCCAGGGGGAGTTCCAGCCCTATCACTTCCATATTTAATCGTAGGGCCTCGTCCCATACACCAAAATAAGAATCGAGAAAGAATAAAGAGGCAATGCGTCTTTCCATTTCCGTCATATTTTTTTCTTCAACGGTATATGTAAAAAGGCGGGGTAAAAATTCGGTCAGAACGACGATTTCCCGTTCGGGCTGGGCTTGGCGCAGCTCACGCAACAGTTGTATCATGGCCTCTTTAATTTCCGGAATGTTATGCATTTCTCCCACAAATAAATTTTCAACTTTTTTATCTAAATTTTGTACGACCCATCTCAAGGGGTTTTCGGGTTGTTGAAAATGCAGAGCGGCTTTTTTCAGGGCCGGTAAATCACGGTCAAACCGGGGCCAGACTTTCTTTTCCATACGGGCCAGCTCTCTTTGGTAGAGAAAATTATTGTGGAGTGTCATCCACAGCTGTGCCTTTTTTTTGGTTTGCAGAAAATCGATTTGCGAGCAAACGTTTTCCGCGAGATTTGTCTCCGTATCAACGTCAGCTTTGGCCGCATAGGCCGGCTGCCCGACAATTAACCGGTGGTTTTCATCTATTTGGGTATGCAGGTCTTTTGCTTGTTCATAGGAGTCAAAAGCGCGGCCCGCCAACCTCCAGGAAATTTGAAAGGGGTACAGCCCGGTATTTCCCACGGTCTGCAACCAGGGAATACAAAGGTTGTTTCCTGCCGCTACGGCGCGCTCTACTTGGCGTGCCAGATGGGCAGTTTCCAAGGCAGTGGTTCCCACCGTTTGTGCGTGGGCCACAGTGAAAACGATACAACTTAAAATTAAACTACATATTTTTTTCATTTCTTACTCCTGTTTCATTGTCTGCTCTTTGTCAGTAAAAGTTTTTTGTTTGGCTAATTTTTGTTTTATTTCTTTTGAAAAAGTAACGGGCACCTTAAAGTGCGCATTAAAACCGGCTACTTGGGCCAAATGAGGGTCACTCCAATACAACAGCGGTTGGGGGAAAGACATTTGGTATCCGGTCAGGTCTTCCAGCGTGCCTGTATCTGATGAAACTTGTAAAAAGTTGTTTTCATCTTTTATGATTCTTTTATCCGGGTGCAATATAAATACAAACGATTCGGCCGGGTTTTTCCCGCTGGAAACGGAGAACGGCGCATAATAAAGCGAATGGGCAGAACCGGTGTACACCACGATCAAAGCGTCGGGGTGGAGGGTGCGGTAATCTTCCATGGTTTTCTTCCAGTCGCTGTTACGTTGTAACATTCCTTCCATGGAAGTGCCGAAAGGGGCGATCATGGTCTGCCCCATGTACACATTGTACATTCGCATTTGCATATAATTGCGTAAATCTTTCTGCGACTCTAAACCGATTACTCTCATTTCGTAGCGCACAAATTCGTTCCACATAGCGCGGTAGTCCTGTTGGAAAGAGGGGGGCACGGGGCGTTCGGGGTCGTAGCCTTTGTCCTCTCCGGGCAGACGGATAAATTTGTTTAACTGCCACTCGTAATTTTCCGGTAAAAATTCGGTCAACACAATAATTTCCCGTTCGGGCTGTCTTTCGCGCACGTTTAACAGGAAAGTTTTCACGGCCTCTTGAATTTCCGGTATTTCGTGATGTTCGCCGATAAACAACCATTTTGTTTGCGCTGTTATTTGGCGGGCCACAAAATCCAGCGGGTCTTTGGGTTGTACCAGTTGGTCGGCTTGTTGTTGCAGCAGCGGCAAGTTCTTTTCAAATTCGGGCCAAACTACATTTTGGAAACGGTGCAATTCTCGCATCAGCAAACGGTTGTTGCGGGCTACGGAATAATCGGCCCGTTGTTTGGAATTTTTGAGGAAAGGCGTTTGCGGGTATAATTGTTTTAAGGCCCTTCGTTGAAAGGGCAATACACTTAAAACCGGGGCACCAAAAGGCAACGTAAAAGTTTCAATACATTCATTTTGCAAACGGCACACTTGTTGTATGGACCGGCGGGCGCGCTCGTTTAAAATGGGGGTAACCTGGAACGAATACAACCCTCCCACACTGGGCAGCCAGGGAATGTAAAGAGCGTTTCGCTCGGCGGCGCGGGCCACCTGGCGTGCCAGTTGGGCGGTCTCTAATGCAGTGCTACCCACCGTTTGTGCGGTGGAGCTAAGGCTGCCGAGGAAGAAAGTTAAAATTAGTAAACTGTATTTTTTCATCAATTACTCCACTATTATATTGGCGTCAAATCCGGCAATGTGTGCCAGTTCCGGGTCTTGGAAATATAATAGCTTTTGTGCAAAATCTTCTTTAAAATCCAAACGTTCGTTAAGCGAATGAATGGCCGTGTCCGACGGCTTCTGTGCTTTTATTTCCATCTTCAACACAAATTTATTTTCTTTGGGCAAAGCATCTGCCAGTGCGAACGGATCATTATAACCTACATGTGCGCTGCCGGCATAAACCACCAGTAAAGCGTCGGGGTATTTTTCGCGGTAGGCCTGTATGGTTTTTACAAACTGTTCGTTGCGGTACTTCATGCCGGAAAGTTGCCCGGCAAATCCCTCTGCTTCCCACAGGGCATCTTCGTCTAAGTCGCCTATTTGCTCCGGTTTAATTTCCGTCGTAAATTCAAGGACGCTTGACTCTATATAAGGGTATATGGGTAGCGGTTCCATCCCTATTATTTCCATGTGATGATTAGTAACTATTTTCCAAAGTTTGGTGTAGGGAACACATTCCCCCGGGGCCTCCAGTCCGCTGCGCGGCTGATTTTTGCCCCATACAAAATTTTCGGGTAAGAACTCCGTTAATACAATAATTTTTCGCTTCGGATACTTCATATATAAGGCATGTAAGAAGCGTGCCACCGCATCTTGAACGTGCGGGAAGAAATGTTCTTCTCCCAGCAAAATAGTACTGATATCCGGGCTTAACTGTTTTACCACAAAGCGGATCGGGTCTTTAACGTTTTCCGTTTTTTTGGCTTCTTCCCTAAACCGGGGCAAGAGTTGTTGTGCACGCGGTTGGAGGTATTTTTTGAACCGGCCGGCTTCTTGGGCAAAGAGTGTATTTTCTTGCTTGGCTAAGGCAAGCGCCAATTGCTTTTCCGTCAAAGAGGAAAGATGCGGATAGATAGCACGAACACGGGAAACATCTAAAGCTTTCACATTTAAAACAGGCACGAAAAAGAAACTGTCAAAATTAGGAAAATCTTTGCTTACCTCTCTGGCAGTGGCCAAAGCCTCTTTGGATTGGTGTTTGAGCTGATGGGTAAGCTGAAAGGAATAAAGCCCGGTATCTCCCACCAGACCCAGCCACGGAATACAAAAATTCTTTCCCGCCGCTATGGCACGTTCCACTTGGCGTGCCAACCGGGCAGTTTCCAAAGCAGTGCTGCCCACCGTTTGTGCGGTGGAGCTAAGACTGCCGAGTAAAAAAGTTAAAATTAGTAAACTGTATTTTTTCATTGGTTATTCCCGGGACGCGGAATTCCCAAAACGGGGGCTGTGGCCCGCCGCATCCAATCTTTGTTTCTTTGACGGTGGTTAATGGGCAATTTGATACGGGCGTTATAGCCGGAAAGTTCCGCCAGGCGGGGCGTTTTCCACGCCAGCACCGTCTGCGGAAAATCCAACGAGGGAAGTGTGTACTCCAACGGATCGGTTTGAGGGTCCTGAATGTTATTTTTATCTTCTACCGTTTCGGGAGTCAACCCCAACAGGTACGTGCCCGGCCCGAAGAGTTTTTTCCCCAGTGAGAACGGGTAACTATACAAAAGGTGTCCGGTCCCGGCGTAAATTACAAACAACGCATCTGGGTGTTCTGCCCGTTTTTGTTGCAAAATATTCCACCAAAAATCGTTGCGCAGTCGCATGCCTTCCAGTGTGCACCACGGAGATGTTTTGTCGGTTTCTTCTCCATCAAAAATTTTGATAGTTGACGAATCGCCGTCCACATGCCGGGGCTCTAACCCTATCAACGGAATTTCAAGTTTTTCTATTTTTTCCCATAATTGTGTATAGTAAATTTCATAGGGATAATCGGAAAAACCGCCCAATAAATGACCGAGAGGCCCGTGTTCGGCCGGTAAAAATTCCGTCAATACGATAATTTCCCGTTGTGGAAATTTTTCACGTAATTCTTCTAACAATTTCCCTACGAATGTAGTAATTTCATGGTAACCGTGGTGTTCCCCAATGAGTAAATTTTTTGTATTTTCCGGAATTTGTTCCAACGCCCATGTTAGGGAATCATCCGGTTGCGCCACCGCTTGGGCCTCCTCATAAAATTGCGGAATGGCATCCATGAAAGATGGCCAGAAGTTTTCCCGTTGTTGTTGAATTGATTCTACAAATAAACGGTTCGACTCTGCCAAGAAATAGGACTTAGTCAAAAACGGGCCGACCAGCGGCCTTTGTAAAAAAGGTTTATCCGGATAAACTTTCTCGCCTCGCATGGGGAACAACGGTAACTTAAAGCTGTTATAAGTGGCAGGAGCTCCCAAAAGGGGCGGATAAGGGGCATCTTCCAGAGCGGCTATGGCTTCCTGATAAGAGCTGTGCACACGTTGGCGCAACGCACGTGTCAACTGGGCCGTAGAGAGAGAAGCCGGATTTAACCCTTTCAGGACTCCGTCCGTGCTCACCGTGGCGGCTTTGCGCAAGGCAGCGTTAGAGGTAGTTTCCAGCGCGGCGCGGGCGGCTTGATTAAACTGTGCATGAGCGGCGGTGGTAACCAACAAAATTAAAAATAGCGAGATATATTTTTTCATTCTTTCGGTAACTCCATATCTATAGGTATAGGTAGTTTGTCCAAGCGAATAAATGTAGGCGGCTGCACGCGGACGAAGGCGTCAAACCCGGCGACGGGGGCCAATTCTTTGTCAAACTGTATAAACGCTTGCGGGAAATCCCCAACGCTGTAATGCGCTTTAAGGGGATGCAAATTATCAATTTTTTCTTCAATTTCCTTGCGCTGTTGTTCCGGCGAAGCTGCCAAAGGATGACCTAATGATTTTTCCATTTCTTTATTTTCATTTTCAAAATGTTCCCGCATGCGCTGCCGGGTGGGTTGTAACAACAATACAAATGTTTCTTCCGGTTTGAACCGTGCGGAAATGGAAGCAAATTTGTTGTACATACTGTGTGCGGCCCCCGTATATACGACGAACAAAGCGTCGGGATATTTTTCGCGGTAATGTTGCAACGTTTCCGCAAATTTTTCGTTACGGTATTGAATGCCGGACAGAGAAGTATCCACATTCGTAAGGGCACAACACCAATGGTCCACTACAAACTCTGATTGTATAAAATCCGGCAAGCACATATTTTTGGGTTCCAACCCTACGACGGGAATGTCTTGCTTGAGGGCCTGGTCCCACACCGAAATTAACCCTTTGCTATTAAACCCGGCAATTGTAAACGGAAATGTAAAATCTTCCGGCACTTTGCCTTCCCACTCAAAATCTTGCGGTAAAAATTCCGTAAAGAGAATAATTTTCCGCCCGGGTTGTTGCGTTTGCAGCAACGTCAACAAGCGAATGAGGGCATGTTTCAGTTCATCAAAATAGTGCATCTCTCCCACAAATAGCGTGTTGACTTGCGGAGAAAGCCCCCGTATAAGGGAGGGCAGCGGGTCTTGCATTTGGGGAGTTTCGGCCGCCGCTCGTTCCAATTGGACCAACTTGGAGCGGAACTGTGGCCAAACGTCACTTTTCAAACGTTCAATTTCTTGCACGATTAAGCGGTTTTCTTTGTTGACAAAATACAAAGATAGGTGTTTTCTGGCTTCCAAATACGGTCTGTCTTCGTGAAGCGGCGTTAATTGCCAAGGAACCCCTATCAGCACATCTTTTTGCGGGTAAATAAGGTGGCTTTTGCGGGGAAATTTAACTGTTTGGTGGGCAGCACGTGCCTGTTCCAAAGCTTTTTTGGCCTCGCTTTTTAACTGATGGGTAATTTGGAAAGGATATAAGCCGGAGTCTCCCACCAGATCCATCCACGGAATACAAAAATTCTTTCCCGCCGCTGCGGCGCGCTCTACCCGGCGTGCCAGTTGGGCAGTTTCCAACGCGGTGGTACCCACCGTTTGTGCGTGCACTGCAGGCATGGCCAGTAAAATGGAAAAGAATATAAAATATCTTCTTATTTGCATGTTGTTTCTCCTCAATCTGTACTACGTTTTTGTTTACGGTTCAAATCTACTTCTATTTTCAACCGCGCATCAAACCCGGCAGTCCGGGCCAATTGCGAATTGTTCCAAAATAATAACCGTTGCGGAAACGGAACCGTATAATGGGTTAACAATTCCAGCGGATCGGTAAGGGCGGTTATTCTTTTTTCCGTCCTCCAAGCCAGTTCGGCGGTGTATATAAATTTGTTTGGGCTGAACGCAAACACAAAAGTTTGTTCTGCCGGCAAACGGGAACTTAATGAAAAGGGAGACGTATAATTAAGGTGCCCGTCCCCGGCGTAGATGATAAAAAGGGCGTCGGGGTGTTGTTGGCGGTATTCGTCTAAAATTTTCAACCACATGTTGTTGCGCACTTGCAGCCCTTCCAATCCTTTCCACCAATTGCTTGTTTTGAAAGCGGAAAGAGCTATAGGGATTTTTTGTTCGTGCACGAAAGGGTCTTCCAAGCCTACTACTTGCATATGCAGGCTGTTGGCTTGCTGCCACACAGCGTTAAATTCCGGGAAAATCATTTTTTCCGGTACATCTTGCAAATAGGTATCTTCTTTCCAATGGTAACGGGCCGGTAAAAACTCGGTAAATAAGAAAATTTCGCGTTGCGGTTGTGCCTGACGCAAGTGATGCAAAAATTGGCCTACACTTTCCCGAATTTCCGGGAAGTTATGCGCTTCACCCAGGAGTAGATTTTTAACAGACGGTGCTATTTTTTGAGCGACAAACCCAAGCGGTTCTTGGGGTTGTGTAAAATGACGCGCATTGATTGTTAAAGTTTTAAGATGTTGGCGCAAAGCAGGCCATACCTGGCATTGCATGCGGTGTATTTCTCTTATAAAAAGGCGGTTGTTATGTGCTACTAAAAAATTCTCCGTTTGTTCTTGGGTGGTAAGAAACGTTTGGGGGGCGTAATAATCTTTCATCCACGCATAAACCTCGGTAATATCCGCCCCGCAGGCGGGGAAACCGGCGGGGAAATAGCGGTTGGAAGGGATTTTTTGCATAAGCTTCCAGGCTTGGGTATATGTACGCGCTACCCGGTCGGTCAAAATTTCTTTTACGGCACCGGCTAATTCTTTACTTCCCAGCGCAGAAGTGGCGTGCACTACCGGTTTTAGTTGAGCGTGTGCAACACCGAAGAAGAACAAGGTTAAAAGGAGCGAAAAATATTTTTTCATTTTTTCTCCTCCTTTTCTATTTCCGCAGTTTCACCGACGCGTAAAAAGGCATCAAACCCGGTGATGCGGGCAAATTCTTTATTGTCCCAATAGATGACCGATTGCGGGAAATAACCGGCTGAAAAACAAAGACTCAGCGGCGAGGGAGTCAAAAAGGGCATACCGGTTTTTTCTTGGAACAGTTTTTGCGTGGGCGACAGATAAAGCACAAATGTTTTTTCTTCGGGCAGTTGGGCCGTGAAAGAGAAAGGCGAATTGTAGCCCACATGGCCTTGCCCGGCATAGATTACAAAAAGGGCGTCGGGATATTGTTGGCGGTATTGTTTTAACGTTCGGGCAAATTCTCCGTTGCGGTACTGCGTACCCACCAAAGAAGCATATACCGGCACATGCATTCCCCAAAAAGCGGGACTGCCGGTGGAAAAATAAGATTTAAAATATTTTGTGGTTGAGAAAGTAATCATTGGCTCTAATCCTACAACGGGAATGTTGAGCTGTTGCGCATGATTCCACAAATCGAGCAACCCCTGGGAATTAAAACCGGCCACCCAAAAGGGCTCTTTGCTCCAATCGGGGATTTCACCTTCCCAGAGGAAATTCTGCGGTAAAAATTCCGTAAAGAGAATAATTTCCCGTTGCGGTTGTGTTTGACGCAGTTGGGTCAAAAGTTGGGAAACTCTTTTTTCAATGGCGCTAAAATCGTGCACTTCCCCAATGCCCAGGGTGGTAATGTCCGGGGTGATTTTTTCGGTTATAAACGCTACCGGGTCCAACGGTTGTTGAAGTGCGGCGGCGGTATTTTCCAAATCGTAGAAATGCTCGCGCAATTGCGGCCATACGTGTTCATTTAAGCGCTTTACTTCCTTTGCATAAAGGTTGGTTTCTTTCGCAAGGAGGTAATAAATCATTTGTTTTTTGGTTTGCACATAACTCGGCGCATCCGCCAAAAGAGGTTTCAGCACACGCAGATTTTTTACTTTCAAAGAGGCGGCAACAATGGCCGGAAGACGGCAAGCATGCGGAATGGTTTCCTGCGCTTGTTGGGCTTCACAAAAAGAATCGTAAGATTGCTTGTTTAACTGGGCGGTCAGTTGGAATGAATATAACCCGGTATCACCCACGGTTTGCTTCCAGGGAATATACAAAGGGTTCCCTTTCGCAGCGGCGCGTGCCACTTGGCGGGAGAGATGTGATAACTCGCGCGCGGTGGTACCCACCGTCTGCGCGTGTGCGGTAAAGCTACAAAATAAAATAATTAAGAAAAAATATTTTTTCATGGGTTGTTTTCTTCCATATGAATATGAAATTTTTTCTCCGTTTCCGATTTGGGGCTCTCCAGTTGAATGAATGCATCAAATCCGGCAATTTGAGCCAAAGACGGATCCTGCCAATACAAGAAATTCTGTGGGAAATTTCCTTCCGTGATAAAATCCCTAAGCGGATGCGTGGCCCGGCTTTGTTGCGGCGAAAGATTCAATACCTCCTCCAAACGTTGCCGCGACGGATTAATAATAAGCGTAAACGTTTCTTCTTTTTTCAATTCTCTGGCCAGTGAAAAGGGCGCATTATAAGAAAGGTGACCATCCCCGGCGTAGATAACAAAGAGCGCATGGGGGCGTTTTTCATGCAAAAAGCGTATGGTTTGCATAAATTGTTCGTTGCGGTATTTAAGGCCCAAGGCGGAGGCAAAAAGAGGCCGATACATACCGATATCATTTATGTCGGCCGAATCAAAATAAATTTTTTCGTTGGGGATTTTACAAACGGTCGTAGGTTCCAACCCAGCGACGGGGATATCTTGTTTGTCGGCTTCTTCCCACAAAGGAATGTATCCTTCTCTTTCAAACCCCGGTACATACATGGGAAGCTCTTGGTAATTCTCGGGCACTTGGCCTTTCCAAACAAAGCCTTTCGGCAGAAATTCGGTTAACAAGATAATTTGTTTAGCAGGATATCTTTTGCGCAGATGGCTTAGCAAAGAAGACACCGCTTGCTTTGTCTCCGGGAATCCGTGCAGATCTCCCACCAGCAAAAAGTTGATGGAGGAAGGAATTTCCTGCGCAATAAATTGGAGGGGGTCTTTGGGTTGCTTTAGTGTAGCAGCCAGACGTTCCAAGCGGGGCAAAGCTTCATCAAGTTGTGGCCAAACAGTTTGACGCAAGCGTTCTATATCTTGAATATAGAGTTGGTTTTCCTGTGTAGATACATAACGGGAAATGTCTTTTTTCCGTGTTAAATACGGCACGGCTTCATACAGTGCTTTCGGTACTACCACATGCTTGTGTATATGTAAATCGCTGGCAGGGAAAGTGGCTAAAGCCTTGTGATGAGGGGGGATGGACGCTTTGGCTTGGAGGGCATCACGGCGTGCCTGAGAGGCCTCCCGGGCCAGCTGTCTGGAAAGTTGGAACGAATACAAGCCGGTATCGCCCACGGTTTGCATCCAGGGAATGCAAAAGGCGTTTCCCTCCGCTATGGCACGTTCCACCTGGCGTGCCAACTGGGCGGTTTCCCGCGCGGTGGTACCCACCGTTTGTGCGTGGGCGGCGGCGGTCATCATCAAAATAAAGAATAAGGAAATATATTTTTTCATTCTTTCGGTGTCTCCAAACGAATCAACGCATCTACCCCGGCAATGGGGGCTAATCCCTTATCAAAATAGAGGAAATCCTGCGGAAAATTTCCCACCTGAATAAATTGCCTAATGGGGTGGTACGAATATTGCGCGGTTTCCTTATCTTCTCCCAGTCTTTGAGCTAAACGCTTTACGGAAGGGGATAAAGACAGTACAAATGTTTCCTGCGGTTTGAATTGTGCCGCAACGGAGGAGAACTTGTGGTATTCCACGTGACTTGTTCCCGCATACACTACAAACAGAGCTTCGGGATTATTTTCACGGTACTGTTGCAATGTTTCTACAAATTTTTCATTACGGTATTTAATTCCGGAGGAAGAAATATTGAAGGACCGGGGAGATATGTCCTCATTGAAAACTGAAAGGAAGAACGAACACAATCTCCTGTCCAAACAACTTCGCATGGGTTCCAGCCCTACCGTGGGAATGTTTAATTCTTGGGCTTGTTTCCACACGGCGAGGAAATCGTTATTTTCAAGACCGACTTTTCTGCAACCTGGTTGCCACTTAAAAGAAGAATTTTTTTCTTTCCAAACGAAATCTTTTGGCAGAAATTCGGTGAATAAAATAATGGGGCGGTTAGGCTGTTGCCGGCGCAGTTGGACAAGCAACCGGTTCATAGCCTGTTTAATTTCCGGGTAACCGTGTAACTCTCCCACAAAGAGCGTATTAACGGAAGGGGATAGATGCTGCACAACATAGTGTAGTGGGTCAGCCACCTGAGGCGTGTTGGCAGCCGCTTGTTCCAGTTGTTTGATATTTGAACCGAGTTGAGGCCAAACATGGTTTTTCTGTCGTTCCATTTCTTGTGCGACAAGCCTATTTTCTTGACGGATCAAATAAAGGGAAATATCTCCGACATCTTTCAATTCGGGCCTATCTTGGTACAGCGGCTCTACTTGCCACCCGGACAATACTTGTACGCCCACCGCAGGGGCAATATTGTGAGAAATGTAAGGATAGGTTTCTATTTTGGCGGCGCGTGCCTGCTCCAGCGCTGCTTGAGCCCCACGCTCTAACTGTTGGGAAAGTTGGGCGGCAGATTGACTGGCCACCTGGCGCGCCAGTTGTGCAGTTTCCAGCGCGGGGCCCAACTTCTGCGCGTGTGCGGCGGCCGTCATCAGTAAAATAAAAAATAAGGAAAAGTATTTTTTCATTTTTTCGGTGTCTCCAAATGAATTAACGCATCTACCCCGGCAACGGGGGCCAAGGGTTTACCAAAGAATTGAAATTTTTGCGGGAACTCTCCTGTCCAGATAAAATCTCTGATAGGGTGTCCCAATTCTTCTGCGTAGGCCTCAGACATATTCAGCCTTTTAGCTATACGTTCCACAGATGGGAGTAACTCCAACACAAAGGTTTTTTCCGGTTCAAACTGTGCTGAAACGGAAGCAAACTGGTTATATCCCACATGTCGGCTTCCCGCATATACTACAAACAAAGCGTCCGGGTTCATTCTACGATACGTTCTTAATACTTCCAAAAAATTCTCGTTGCGGTATTTTATGCCGGTAAGGGAAGCGTCAAAAGTGATTTCCTTCTTTTTTACTCTTTCGCTATTCCCCCGCACAAACGACGCACAAAGATCACTGGATAAGCAGCTATATACGGGTTCCAGCCCTACGGAAGGAATGTCCAACTCTTGTGCGTGGTTCCATAACCTGCGGTAATTTTTATCGCAAAACCCGGCTATTTTCAAATCGGAATACCATTTGAAATTAGAGGGCACTTTGCCTTCCCACACAAACCCTTTCGGTAAAAATTCAGTAAATAAAATAATTTTGCGGTTGGGTTGTTGCTCGCGCAACAGTGCAAGTAACCGGGGCATTGTTCGCTGAATTTCCGGAAATTCATGTGTTTCACCCACAAACAGCATATCGACGGAGGAGGGCAAATACTCTGCAACGGTGCTCAACGGATCGGCTACTTGAGGAGTAGTAGCGGCCGCCAGCTCCAGTTGATCCATTTTTTTCCAAAGTTGTGGCCAAACCTGTTCTTCCAAA
>JAEELM010000020.1 GCA_016282685.1 Elusimicrobiaceae bacterium
CAATGGGGCTCGTATATTTAATGTCGGCGTTGATGTAAAACCAAGCGCAAAATGGACCCTATCTTTGGACGGATTCTCTTACCAAGACCGCTTTGCCCGCCATTCTGCTACGTTGGAAGCTGATTTAACTGCTAGATACGCTCACACGGAAGCCGTGGAAATATTTGGTGGTCTAGCTTACGCCAAAAATAGTGCTGGTATAGGAGAATTCGCATTTGATGCTACTACGGAAAACTATAAAGGCCAAATTGGGATGCTCGTTCGCTTCTAATTTAATCTAGAACAGCGTAAAACCCCCGCTCGTAAGAGTGGGGGTTTTTTAGTGAGTGATTGACATTATATATTGTGTATTGATAAAATAACGAGGTAGTTTATTTAACTTATTGAGGAGTACTCCATGAAAAAACTTCTGGGCTTGTTACTCGCGGCTGTTATTGCCTTCCCGGCCAGCGCTGCAGTAATTAAGAACGTTGAACTCACCGGCGAAATTCAGACCATTGCTTCTGATACGCATCATGCATTGCCGAATGAGGGAAAAGAATTTAAGTACAGCCGTGGTGCCAAAACTCGCGCCATTGCTGGTTTATCCTTTAACGTTGTAGAAGACGTTAAAGCCAATGTGTTGTTCCAATATGCTTACGATTGGGGCGACCACAACTATACCAACAACGGTTTTGACAATGGTAAAGGCATGTACTTAGCCAATGCCAACTTGGTATTTTCCAACTTGTTTGGTTCTTTGGAAGCCACTATCGGCCGCCAATTTTACGGTGATGAAAACAGTGCCGTAATGTATTTTGGCCCCAACCACTACAACGCTGAAGGGTTAAACTATGCCCGTGCTTTGGACGCCGCGAAACTCGTCTATTCCAACGACACCTGGACCGCCACTATAATCGGTGGTAAAATTGCCAACTGGACGGTTGACAATATGAATGTCAATAAATATGATGACTATGAAGTTGCCATGTTTGGTGCGGATGTAAAAGCCAATCTGACGGACGCTTTGACTGCCCAAGTGTATGGTTATGATTTTCAAGGAAAAAAAGAAAAGTTGTACTATGGATATCAATGGTATGGAGAAGATACACACCAAGGTTTCTACGGTGCTAAAATCAGCTTTGCGCCGGAGGCTTTCCGCATGAGTGCCGAATATGCCCGCGATATGGCCGGCAGCCGTGTATTCAAAGAACATGCTGACACCGGTTACATGGTAAAAGCCGACGTAGCCACGGATATTGAAGCCGTTACCGTACGCGGCACGTTCTTGTATTCCAAACATTTCTGGAATGCCTATGGCAACTATGTGCCGGGCCTCTTGATGCAACCGTTTTTCACTTCTAACAATGATACCATGCAGAATGTTTATAATTATTCTTGGTTGGAAGGTACTCGTATGTTCAATGTGGGGATGGACTTTAGACCGGCTGATCAATGGACCGTTTCCTTGGATGCTTACTCCTTCCAACGCCGCAGTGCTAGTCACACCGCTACGTATGAGTTTGACGCTATCGTCAAATACGACTACAACAACAACGTACAATTATTTGCCGGTATTGGTTATGCCAAATATGGGCACGATGATACATCTGACCGTCAATACGGTATCACCTACACCACTGACTTTAGTAAGGATAATACCAAAGGCCAACTCGGCATGCTCGTTCGCTTCTAATCTAATTTAGAAACAACAGTATAAAACCCCTGCTCGCAAGAGTGGGGGTTTTTATTTTCGCTTATTTTTGGTATAATACTCGTAGGGTAAAATCCACAGGGGTACCCTGCGGGTTTTTTTGCCCTCAAAACGCAATAGTAAAATAGTATATGAGAACGTACGAAAGTGTAATTATCGTTAAACCCCAACTCTCCGACGGAGAAGTGGGCGAATTTGTGAACAAGGTCAAAGACCTCATCACAAAAGACGGTGGAGAAGTAATCAGCGAAGAACGCTTGGGCACACGCAAATTTACCCATGAAGTAAATCACGTTCGCGATGGTTTCTATCTCTATCTTAAGTTCAAAGCTCAAACCGCGTTTATCAAAACGTTGGAAAACACGCTCAAACTTAATGAAAAAGTCCTCCGCTCCATGACCATGAACGCCGTGGAAGTGAAGGTAAAACCGGCTCCGGCCGCTAAATAAAAGGTTGTTATGCCAGCACAAATCAGATTACCGGAACAAAACTTAGTTCTTCTAGTCGGACGGGTAACACGTGACCCGAACGTGTCTTTCACGCAGAAAGGTCAGGCAGTGTGCCGCTGTGATATCGCGGTCAACCGCAGATATTTGGACAAAACTACCAACGAATGGAAAGATGATGTCGTTTTTGTACCCGTGGTGGTTTGGGGCGCGGCAGCCGAACGGTGTAAAGACCGGGTAAAAAAAGGTACTCCGCTTAGCGTGGAAGGCCGCCTTACCCTTAGTGAATACACCGATAAAACAACCGGGCAGACCCGCAAGAATTTGCAGGTAACTGCCAACAGAGTCCAAATCTTAGAATTTGGGGCCGCAGGTGGCACTTCGTTTGATAATGAAGGTGTCCAACCCGCTGCTAAGGACGACGTCCCCACCACTGACGTGATGGAAGATGACGTGCCCTTTTAATCAAAACAAGAGAGAATATCATGGCTGAAGAAATTAAAGAAACTCAAGCCCCGGCTGCGGAAAACACCGCTGCTCCGGCCGCCCGCGGCGAACGCCCGGCACGCGGCTTTGGGGGCAAAAAGCGCTTCGAAAGCAGACGGAAAGTTTGCAAAGTATGCGCTGAAAAAATGGATAACGTTGACTATAAGAACTTTCAGTTCGTAAAGTCCTTCACAATGGAAAGCGGCAAAATTTTATCCCGCCGCATTACAGGCACCTGTGCCAAGCACCAACGCCAAATCACCAAAGCGATTAAGCGTGACCGCAACCTGGCCATCTTGCCGTATTCCTTGCCTAAGAAATAAGCCGGAGGACCCACAACATGAAAGTTATTTTGAAAGCAAACGTGAAAAATTTGGGGATGGTCGGCACGGTAGTAGATGTGAAACCCGGCTATGCCCGCAACTTCCTCGTACCGCACCGCTTGGCGGAAATCGCCACCGAAGGTGCCATTAAAAATTGGCAATTGGGCGCAGAACGTCGCCAGAAACGCATTGAAGCTGAACTTGCAGAAGCCCGCGCTATGGCTGAAAAATTAAACGGGGTTGTATTACCGTTTACCAAGACCGTCAATGCCGAAGGCGTAGTATTCGGATCTGTCAACAAAGCCGATATTTACAAAGCCTTAACGGAACTGGGTCACAAAATTGCCAAAGATGCCGTAGAACTCAATATGCCTATTAAAGCCTTGGGTGAAACGGAAGTGAGCATTTATTTGAAACCCACGGTATTTGCCAAAATTAAAGTGCAAATCAACCCGCTTACTCAGGTAGAAGAAAAAATCGGTGATGCAAAAGCCGAAGCGAAACCTGAAGCCAAATAAATCCACCCACAGGATTGCGTTTTGAAAAGGCCTCCCTTGCGGGAGGCCTTTTGTTATGAATTGTTTTTTACTTTTTGTCTTCCGGTATGTTGGGTTTAGGTAAATTAAATCCTTGGTGGATAAACAACCGAAGGACTTTGCCCTCCGCATATTTTTTTTTCAAGGAATCTACCATTGGCGGCAAGAAAACAAGCCACTCATTGCCCGTTCTTATGGTCAACCCGTTTTCTTTTGAGGTAGGAAGGATCATGTCGTTTGCCTGTCGCTGTAATAGTATTTCTTCGATAATTTTATACTCTTCCTGCGTTGGCTCAAATTTAAAAATTTGTTGTGGCGTCTCCACTGACTCATAAGATTTATCTAGGATTACATCATCTACCATGGCAGTCAATACCACATGAGAAACTTTATTACCCCAACGAGAAATTTCTTCAGTTATGGTGTTAGGCCCAAATGCCGTGTGTCCAGCGCCTGCCCACACAATAATGATATCATAGTACGGTTCAGCCGCACGAATATATCTTGTCCATTGGCGGTTGCGTTGTACTACTCCCCACGGACTACGGAAAATAAAATCCAGGACACTCTCAAGTGCATAATCTAGATCTTTCTCTCCATAGGCCTCTAAAATTTTAGGGGTCATGCCATCATTGAATAGTGGATCTTCAGATATTATTACTGGAATGGCTTTATTCCCCACTTGAAGAGTGGAAATATAATCCAGCCCTCCTACGTATGTAGAATCCAATGCCAGCAAATCTATCCCTAAGCGGTCCAGCAGTGCAAGAACGGGTTTATACTCATGCGAGATTATGATATTATCATTTTGTGACCTGGCTGCTCTAAAGGGGGAGGGCCAAAGACACTCTTTACTCTCTAATGGCTGATTACATAATACCATCGTTTCGGCATGTTCCTCAGCCAATAGAATGCGGGCTTTTGGGTTGGCCTTACGGATGCTTTCTAAAAGGCGGAAGCTTTCCTCAAGTTGTATCTTTTCTCCGTGGTTGGCACCTTCGCTCAAGATAATAAATTTACTACCGGCCAATTTTTCGCCATAATCTGGCAAACCCTCTACAACAGTTAAATCATTGAAGTTCTCTTCCGATCTAATTATTCTATCCACTGAGATCTGTTGATTAACATGTTCGTTTTGAATTAAGAAATAGTTCCAGAAAAATCCCGATACAGTGCCGAGAAAATCGTAAGTCTTGCGGTCATCTGGGAATAGGCTTGCCACAAAATCCATAATGTTTTCTTTGCTATGTGTTTTAGAAAATTCTTCCCAGTAGGGTTGAATTTCGGAATCAGGGTACACCTTGATTAAGTAAGATAAAAAATCTTCAAATTGCTTAACAGAATCAATCAGCGTCCTCTTTTTTCTTAGAGTTTTTAAATCACTGTCAGAGAAGGTAATATCTCTATCCGAAATATTCAAAAATTTTCCTATTTCCCTTTTCATTTTATCTTGTTCCGCTTTTAATGCTTGTTTAAGTGCGGTTTGTTGTGTTGATGAAAGCGGGATGGCAGCATACTGCTTGGGCTTTTCCTTATTCCCTTCTTTTTTGAATTTTTGTTTATTTTTTTGAATTTGTTCTAATTTTTCTTGGGTCAGGCCAGCGGATTTTATAGCATTTTTGACAGTTTCACGCATATCAGTGCTGCCTCTGCGAGGGAGACCGCTAACAAAAGTACACAACTTGTTTGTAAAAAATACTTTAAAAGTGTCATAAGATTTCTCCCTAAATAAGGGGCATATGTACAGTATAAAGGAAAAACAGAGAAAATCAAGGGTAGGGCCTAGAAAAAAATAGGCCCAAATGACAGCCTGTAATGGGTATAAATGCCCTTGTAGAAAACGCATAAGTTTATTTAAATAGGGAGTATGAAAAAACTTACATTACTAGCATTGTTTCTTTCAGCTGTGTGTGTAGGGAATGCTCAGGTTACAGCGACCAGCAAAGCACTAGAGCGAGCCCTACTTGCCCAAGCTGAGACAGTAGGGAGAGATTTAGCCCTGGCTCCCGCCATTACTCGCACGATGGTGGCGGCAACGATTAAACCGGTGGTAGAAGGAACGGTCCCCACCGTTACGGAAGTGCTTAATAAGTACGGTGGTTATCATTTCTATGACAGAGGAACTTACTACTTGATGGGAGCAAATGGATGGGCCGAAGTGCTTGACGGCATGCCGGAGCATTTCATTCGCCCCTCTGAAGTAATCAGCAACTATATCAAAAAACATGGGATTCAATCGGTACGGTTAAACCCGGAACTGAAGTTACCTGGTATCCATCCGGAGATCCACTCTCCATATTCCTCCAAAACGCAAACGGTACAGGATGTGCCTTCTTTGTTGGAAGGAAAACAATTCACTGTTTACAATTATGAGGAAGGACAACACTATTTGGTAGGAACAAACGGCGAACTGACGCTTTTAACGGATAGTGAGGCACAGTCTTTTCCCACAGGCGGAGAAGCAATTAACAAAGCCCTTAGTGATGGAACGCTCGTATTTAAAGGTGTAAAACCGCGTACGGGGATGACTTTAAGCACCCCGACGGGGAAAGATGCTCCTTTGTATGAAAAGATGTTACGCTCTGTTTATGAGTTTCCTATTTATGATGCACAGGGTAAACAAATTGCCACCCACTTACCGGGAGGCAAGTTAGAATACACCTGGCCGGAAAAACGCAGCATGCCACAATCTTCTTCAACTAATGCTACGTACGAAGAAGTTTTATAATTCAACTGAGCAATTTAATTCCCCCGGTTTTGCCGGGGGAATTTTTTATGAATAAGTATAAGTGGAAAAAGATCTAGGTCTGCAGGGTACTTTATATCTGGGCCCAAAATACCCGGGTCTCTAGGTCCAAGGACCCTGGTTTTTTTAAGCCAAGAAAGATACACTATAAATATAGATTTAAGAAAGGAGCCTATATGAAAAAATGGATGATGATGGTAGCGTGTTTAGCAGTAGCGGGAATTAGTTTCGCCGGGAATGCACCGGCCAGCGAAGCGGAAAAAGCGGAAATAGCCTTGAATCACCAAATTCGCGTGTTCCAAGAATCTTTCCCGTGCCAAGCTAAAGAAGACAGAGAATATCACAATTGTGTACGCAAAGAATTATCTTTCATGCGCCAAAATTATTACAAATTGCGCACCGGCAACCGTCAAGCTGCCAGCCGTTTAGGCAGTATCATCTACTCAATTTCCTGGAAAGATGTTAGCGGTACCCCCGATTGGGTTACCCACTACATCACCAAATATAAAGACCAGTTGGTCTTAACGGAAAAACCCGATATTGGGCTCTATAGTGAAAATTTCTTTAAACGCACCGCTAAATGGGCTGAATTTGCTCAACATTTAACGTGCGACAACAACCCTTACTCACAAGGTTGTTAAACCGATATAAAGTATACCTCCTTCCCCCCGGCAACGATCCGGGGGTTCTTTTTGTCCTTTTCCGTTACATGCGGGCGGTTGTTGCCGGGGAAAAGGCCCCGGGAATTATTTGTCCGCTTACCCCTATAAATTGCTACAATAATAAAGTACCCCTTTGTCCTCAAACAGGGTAATTTTTAATCTTGAGGTTGTTGTATGGTAAGTAATTTAGTAGAAGAACGCGTGCCGCCGCAGGCCATTGATGCGGAAATGGCCGTCTTGGGCTCTATGATGCTCGATAAAGACGCCGCCAACGACGCTTTGGAAATTTTAAAGCCGGAACATTTTTATAAATCCGCACACGAAAAGATTTTTTCCGTCATGAAAGACATGGTGGACCGTAACCAGGCCATTGACATTATTACCCTGTCGGCCGAGCTAAAACGCGCGGGATACCTAACACAGGTGGGGGGAGAGTTATATTTAACCCAGTTGGAAGAAAAAGTTTCCACTGCGGCCCATGCCAAGTATTATGCGGAAATTGTGTATAAGAAATTTGTCGTGCGTGATTTAATCAAAACGGCCACTGGTTTGGTGCAACGCTGCTACAAAGAGGATGACGACGACCCACAAGCCCTTATTGATTCCGCCGCTGACCAAATTTATAAACTCAGCCAAAAGCAAAAACTCTCCGGCTTTGTATCGGCAAAAGAATTGGCCCCGGAAGTTATGGAAATGTTGGAACGCGCTATTAAAAATAAAAGTGCTATTCAGGGTGTTCCTACGGGGTTGGACGAATTTGACCACAAGACCGGCGGTTTGCGCAAATCAGACTTGATTATTTTAGGTGCGCGCCCCAGCCAGGGGAAAACGGCCTTGGCCCTTAACATTGCCCATCATGCGGCGGTGGAATGTAAAATTCCGGTGGCGTTTTTCTCACTGGAAATGGGACGGCACATTATTTACGAACGCATGTTGGGTGCGGCTGCCATGGTGGAAATTTACAAACTGCGCACCGGATATTACGAACAAAGCAAATGGCCCGACCTTACACGTGAATTGGGGCGTTTATCCAATTCCCCCTTGTATATAGATGATACGTCTGCTTTATCTATTACGGAATTGCGCATGCGTGCGCGTCGTTTGGCCACGGAACTGAAAAAACAAGGCCAAGAATTGGGGCTGATTGTCATTGACTATTTGCAACTGATCCGCGGCGGGGAACGCCGCACTGAAAGCCGCCAGCAGGAAGTGGCGGAAATTTCCCGTATGTTGAAAGATTTGGCGCGTACGCTTAATGTGCCGGTGTTGGCGTTGTCTCAATTAAGCCGTAAGAATGAAGACAAAGGCCGTACCGACAATAAACCGCAACTTTCGGACTTGCGCGAATCGGGCTCTATTGAACAAGATGCCGACGTGGTAGCCCTTATTCACCGTGAAGCTTACTACAAACGGGACGACGAAAGTTTGAAAAACAAAGCTACACTTATTATTGCCAAACAGCGTAACGGACCGGTGGGGGATATTGATTTGGCCTTCTTTGGCGAATATGCCCTGTTCACCAACCCGGCACCGGAACACATGGAAAGTGCACAGCAAACGGCACCTGCGCAAACATTTATGGAGATACCGGAATAATGGATTTGCCGCTTCTACGCCCGACAGTGGCCGAAATAGATTTACAAAAATTAGCGGCCAATCTGAACAAAATCCGCACGCAAGTGGGGCGGCCCGCTTCGCGTGTGAAAATTTTATCGCTTTTGAAGGCCAATGCATACGGCCACGGGGCGGAAAAAATCGGGCAGTTTTTAGAAGAGAAAAAATTAAGTGATTTCTTTGGGGTAGCTTCTGTAGAAGAAGGTATCGCCTTGCGGCGCGCCGGATTAAAAACCCCTATTTTGGTATTGGGCAGTATTTATCCGTTTGAAGCCTTTGCGTATGCCATTGAATATAACTTGGCTGTTACCGTGGCCAGTTTGTCTGCTGCCAAAGCAGTAGAACAAACAGCACAAAAAATAGGTAAAAAAGCGCTTTGTCACGTCAAGCAAGATACGGGCATGGGGCGTATCGGCACACGTTGCGGGGCTATTATGGATGTGCTGGAGTTTGTCAGTAAAAGCCCGTATCTTATTTTAGACGGTCTCTACAGTCACCTTTCCAGCGTCAGTTCGGACCCTGCCTATACCGAAGAACAAATCGGCTATTACCGCGATACACTCACCGTCGTGCAACTTAAAAATATTCACATTAACCATTGCCATTTGGCAGCCAGCACCGCTATTTTGAAACGGCCCGATATTTATTTTGATATGGTGCGCCCCGGGCACAGTATTTATGGCCTGGAAGAAGGATATGAACCGATTTTAACACTAAAAACCCGGGTCGTTTATTTGAAAGATGTTCCCGCTGGTAGTAGTATTAGTTACAACCGCAGCTTCGTGACGGACAAACCGCTAAAAGTGGCCACATTGCCCATTGGTTACGGAGACGGATATTTGCGTGCTCTTTCCAACAAGGCTTCTGTGCTGATTGGCGGTCAACGTTGCCGTGTGCTGGGGAATATTACCATGGACATGATGATGGTAGATGTAAGTGGCGTGAAGGGTGTAAAAGTAGGCGACGAAGTTGTAGTGGTGGGCACGCAAGGCGGCCAAACCATTACCCTGGAAGAATTAGCCCAGCAAGCCGGCACAATCGATTATGAATTGTGTACTTTGCTCATGCCCCGGGTACCGAGGATTTATAAATGAAACACATTGCAAAACCGTTTCAATGGGTAGGAAGTTACTGCACGCACGTACTGAGTGAAGTCGGTGGTTGCACGCAGATGATTCGTTCCTGTTTTTTCTGGTTGTGGCGTTCACGTTTTGAATGGGCGCAAGCTATGGACCAGAGTGTGCAAATCGGGGTGGCCTCGTTGGGAGTAGTAGGGTTGACCAGCTTGTTTACCGGCATGGTATTGGCCTTGCAAGCGGGAAATACCATTAACAATATTTTCGGGGATCCGATTTATGTGGGAACCATTGTGGCCTTTTCTCTCATCCGCGAGTTAGGCCCTGTGCTGACGTGCGTGGTTGTTTCCGGCCGGGCAGGTGCAGCCGTGACGGCGCAAATCGGTACCATGGCCGTTACCGAACAGATTGATGCTCTTTATACTTTGGGAACGAACCCTATTCGTTATTTAGTCATTCCCCGTATGTTCGGTTTTGTGTGTATGCTGCCTATTTTAACGCTTTTTGCCAATGTATTCGGTATCTTGGGCGGATACTTGGTGGCGGTATATGCGTTGGGTGTTCCCGGCGAAATTTATATTACCGATATTACCTCTTACATGGGGGTAAGTGATTTTATGCACGGTTTTATTAAAACGTTTATTTTTGCGTTTATGGTCGGTACCGTGTGTTGTTACAAGGGCATTAGCACTACCGGCGGCGCAGAAGGCGTAGGGAAATCTACCACCGGCGCAGTAGTTACCACTATTGTGATGGTATTGGTGTTAGATTATTTCTTAACGGCAATTTTAACCGCGTTTGGAGTATAAGATGATTGAGATTAAAAATTTAAAAAAAGATTTCGGCCCCAAACACGTTTTGAAAAATGTAAATTTGAACATTCCCAAAGGGGAAACCACCGTTATTTTGGGAGGGTCCGGCTCGGGGAAAAGTACACTGATTAAGTGCTTAATCGGCTTGGAAGAAGTGACAGACGGACATATTTTGGTAAACGGAAAAGACATTACCAAAATCCACAGCGAGATGAAACTGGCTGCTATTCGCCGTCGGTTCGGTTATTTGTTCCAGGAAGGGGCTTTGTTTGACTCCATGAGTGTGGGGGAAAATGTTACTTTTGGTTTGAAATATTTAACCGACGTGCCGGAAAAAGATTATCCTAAAATCATCAAAGAAAAATTAGCGCTGGTAGGCTTGCGTGAAGACGTGGCCCAATTAAACCCCAGTGAACTCTCCGGCGGTATGAAAAAACGCGTTTCGCTGGCGCGCGTATTGGCAATAGGGCCGGAAGTTATTTTGTATGATGAACCTACCACCGGGTTGGACCCGATCATGTCCGACATTATCAGCGATTTAATTATTGATTTGAAAAATAAATTAGGGGTCACTTCCGTGGTTATCACCCACGATATGCACTCCGCTTTTAAAATTGCCGACCACATTGCCTTCTTGTACGAAGGGAATATCTTGCTTTACGGTACGGCAGAAGATTTTAAAAAGACGGATAACCCGTATGTGAAGCAATTTGTAAACGGCAGCAGTCACGGGCCTATCCAAATGAAATTAATGAAAGAGTAAAAGGAACTTATGAAACAAGAAACAAAAGTAGGTATTTTTACCATTATCGGGGTAGCACTTTTCGGTTTTTCACTCTATTTTTTAGGGGGAATTTCCGTTACTAAATCGTATGATTTAAATATCAAATTTCAAGACGTCTCCGGCTTGCCGCTCAAAGCCGCCGTCAAATTGGCCGGGGTGGAAGTAGGACGTGTGAAAAAAATTAAAATAGAAAACGGCCAAGTGATTGTCGTGGCGGAATTAAATGAGGATGTCCGCCTGCATCAGGGGGCGCGGTTTAGCGTGGTGATGACGGGGATTATCGGTTCCAAATATCTGCGTGTGGTGCAAGGGCCGGTAGGGGCTGCGCTGATTGAACCCGGTGCTTATGTGGAAGGAACGGATGAAATTCCAATGGACGTGATGATTGCACAAACCATGGGCAGTATCAAGGAATTTGTAGACAGCGTCAATAACAACGGTCAAATGGGAACGCAACTCAATCAAACCATGGTGGAAATTCGCCAACTCTCTACCAATTTGAACCAAATGGTAGCTGCGTTGCGGCCATATATTACTTCGTCTGTTCAAAATTTAGATGTAGCTTCTGCACACTTGACTGAATTGATGGCCAAGGCAGATGCTTTGTTGGAAGGCATCAACAAAGGGGAAGGCGTTATCGGCGGATTGATGAAAGATAAAACAATGAAAGATGACGTCAAACAAAGCCTGACGGATTTGAAAGTTACTTTGGCCGACGTGAAACAATTCGTAGGCAAGATGAACCGCTTTAGAGTGGACTGGAACTACGATTTCTTCTACATGCCGCAAGACAAAATTTCCACCAGCGATTTGGGGTTGGATATTTACACCCCCAGCGGTTATACGTTCTATCACGTAGGCATGGCCAATTTGGGTAACGAAGATGACGCTTTGAAAGAAAAAGATTACTACGAGAAAAACAAATTTGACGTACGTTTGGGCTTGTATAATGACTGGGCCAAATTCTCGGCCGGTCTTATTCGCGGTGCCGGCGGGGTGGCCGTGGAACTTAAACCGTTCTACAAACAACGGTTCTTGGACCGCCTGACTTTTAGTGCAGAGGCGACCGATTTCGGGCGTGACCGCGTTATCAACGGGCGCGAATTCAACAAACCTAACTTGAGTTACGGGGTAGATTTCCGCTTCAACCGTTTCTTCCGGGCCGGTGCCTGGATGCGTGACGTGCTGGAAACCAACAATGCCGCCGTACGCGCCAACGTCACTTTTACCGACGAAGATATTTCGTCTTTCTTCGGTTTAGCAGCAGTAGCAGGTTCACGGTAATATGAAATTTAAAACGATCTACGTTTGCCAACAGTGTGGTTTTGAATCGCTCAAATGGGCCGGAAAATGCCCCGATTGTGGCGCGTGGAATACGTTGCAGGAAGAAGTAAAAGCACAGGAAAGCAAAAAACCGGTCGCACGCACGCGCAGCTTTACGGATTTTTCTTCGCAAGTTGTGCCACTTTCTCAAAGCAAATCTGTGAAAGAGGACCGTATTTCTACCCACATTGCAGAGTTTGACCGTTTGCTGGGCGGCGGATTGGTAAAAGGGCAACTGACCCTTTTGGCCGGTGCCCCCGGTATTGGTAAAAGTACACTCATGTTGCAAGTAGCGGCCGAATTGGCCAAAGACAAAAAAGTGCTCTACATTTCCGGG
>JAEELM010000021.1 GCA_016282685.1 Elusimicrobiaceae bacterium
GTTTTTCTCGGCAGAGATCAGCTGAAACGGAAAATACGGGATATTTAGAAGTATAGGTACTGGTCACACGGTGTTCCGGCAACACAAAAAGAGCATTTCCGCTCAATGCTCCTTCAAACGCTTCCGCCGCTGTGTTGCCACTGGCGCAAACACAGCCCATGCCTGCCACCGCTACTCTTTTAGAGGACATCATTTCTTACGATTTTTTTCAATATAATCCGCAAGGGTTCCTAATGTTTTAAATACCTCACGGCCTTGTTGCATATTCTCAATGACAATGCCGTATTTTTTTTGCAGTAACATAATCAACTCTACGGCATCTAAACTATCCAGACATAAGCCGGTATCACCGAATATTGCATCTTCGGCACCGAACCCGGAAATATCATTGCCGCCCAAATCAATATTTTGGGCAATGAGGTCTTTTATTTCATTTATTGTTTGTTGTTGCATACTCTTTCCACCAGTCAAAATAATTAAAAAACTGATACGGATATTTTATACAAAATTGAGTAAGTGCGTCTATAAATTGTTGGGCATAAGTTTGATATCCTAGCTTGTGAGGGCCCTTATCTTCCACTTCAACAGGTGCAAAAACCCAACTGCCCAATTTTCCCTTTCCCTTCCACGGGAAAAAGGCCATAATAATCGGAGCTTTCGTTACCGCCGCCAAGCGATAGAAACTGTAAGGCACTTGTACCTTTCCCCCCAAAAAACCCACTTCCACAGAATTTTTGGCATTACCAAACACGCGGTCTGCCATAGCACATACAATTTCCCCACGGTTCAAAGCGGCCATCATTTCCGGTACTCCTCCTGCAGGACCCGCCGGATTAATTAAAGTAAAAGGGGCCTCTGTCTGTTGATGCTCTGCCACCATTTTATCGTTATCTTTTGGATTGCGGTAATACAACAAATGCATGGGTTTTTTAAGAAACTGCATACAATTGACTGCGCTTTGCCAACAACCCACATGGGCCGTTAACATCAGCACGCCTTTCCCCTGGCCCACAAGTGCTTGGCACATTTGGCGTGCCTTCTCTTGATATTCAAAATCGGCTTTTCCCAAAATTCCCAAAGCGGCACGATCCACCAATGTACGCCCGAAAGTTAAATTGAGAAGATAAGTATGCTTAAAAAATTCCCATTTTGTTCTGGGTTTGAAACGACGCAAAATATATGCGCGGGATTTATTCCGTACCGATCGGTGCAGGCAATACACTCCTACCAGCGGGTACAAAAACCAATAGGCCATTGTTCTGCCACCTAAACTAATTAAGGCATACATAAATTGATGTTTAAAACGGGAAGCTATGCTGCGCCCGGTAGCCTTTTCAAATTGATTCATGCATCCTCCTGCGCAATATCCATCCGCATGCCCCCACAATTAAAAAAGCAACACAGGCCAACAAGGGCGCCACCACCAGGGAACCGAGCAACCATTCCCACACACGTTGCAAAACTTGTTTTCCAAGCGTGGTCATATTAAACTCGGTCAAAAATCTTCCATGACGTAAAAAATAGCCCACTTCAATACACAAAGCCGGCACGAACGGACCGATACAAAGTTTTTCAAATCCGACACAAAGTAACCGGTTTAAATTCCACCAACCAGCCCCGCCAAATAATCCTACTTGCCGAATCCCCGGCAGAGCAATAGATCCACAAAAAATCCCCCACGCAGCAGAAAGAGCATTACGCAAGGTACTTCCCGGAGCGGCTAAATTGTCCTTTAACGTTTGGTAATAATTTTGCGGAACCCATTCGTTGCCGACTTGTTTGTATTGCCTATGTGCCACCGGCAACATGGAGCGCAACGTTAAATAAGTATTGAGCACCGTTAAACGCACGTTGTCTTTCCATAAATTAAAATGTGAAACGCGCTCTGCGGTATAAGAAACAGAAACCGGCACTTCCTGCACACTAAAACCGGCCCATAACGCACGTACCACCACTTCTACTTCAAAAGCATATCGTTTACTCCACACGTCTAACACGCACAACAAATTGACCGGATAACACCGGTAACCGCTTTGGATATCGTTCACTTTTTTACCGGTTTGCACTCGTACCCAAAAATTACCAAACCTGCGCCCAAAGCGTGAAGCGAAAGGAACCGTAGAATCGAAACGGCGCACTCCTATAATAAGTGCTTGCGGAAATTGTTGGGCCTTTGCCACGAAAGTGGAAATCTCTTGCGGATCGTGCTGTCCGTCAGCATCAATGGTAATGATATGCGTAAACCCATGTTCCCGGGCCCATAGTGCACCGGCCACAAGAGCCGTTCCTTTCCCCTGATTGGGGGTTTGCCGGATAAAAGAAACCTTTAATCCTTCTAATATCTCTGCGGGAAACACATCACTGCCGTCATCTACCACCAACACATGCGGCCAAACAGCACAACACTGCGCGGCCACTTGACGCAAGGTCTTCAAATGGTTGTAATGCGCAATAACCACTAAACAATTTATTTGGCTTGCAGTTTTCCCTGTTTCCATGCTTGACATATTTTTTCGTAAAAGGGTGGGCGTTCAAACAACACCTGTTGATTTTTATCCATCAGCAGCTGCACACTGTAACCGCGCGCCATTACCTTTTTTTGTTCATCTAAAATTGTAAAATCCACATTGAGGCGCACTGCCTCGGTATAGAACAGCCGGGCTTTAATTTCATAGGTATGGCCATACAGTAAAGGGGCCAAATAATCTACGTGCATCTGCCTTACAGGAAGCAGCACTCCATGACGGAAAAAATCAGCATATCCTAATCCCACGCTGTCTCCCAAAGCCATGCGGGCATCTTCACACATTGCCACATAGTGTCCGTGCCATACAATTTTCATAACGTCTATTTCATGAAAACGCACGGTGTGAAAAATAGATTTTTCCAAAGGTTGGGGATCGGTGGGTTCTTGCTTAAAATAAGTGTATTTTTTATTCATACTCTCTCCGCAAACTGTAGTACTGCCTGACTTAATTTCTTTTGATGGGCGGTATCTGTCAATTCGGCCAAATACCAACCGTCAGTACGAATTGTCAATTTTACTTCCAACTCCATTCCGGGCAAAACAGGGTTAATAAATTTCGCGCGCTTGATGGCCCTTATTTCCATTTGTCTATGCAACAAACGGCTGGCGGCATCCGCACAAAATGAAATGTGGCAAATAGCCGGCAACAAAGGATGCCCTTCAAAATGTCCCTTAAAAGCCGGAAAATCCGAAGGGAGTTGATACAAAAATCCGTCGGGAGTAACGTGCCGATAGCACAACTTGATTGCTTGTTCTACAAACATAATCCTCCGGTTACTTCTAATTCAAATTTTTCCCCGGTGGGGCCCACTTTATGAATTATTTTTTGCTCCGGGCAAGGCACCAAAAAATGGGCGCGAGCCAATTTCACCCAAGCGCTTATTAAGCGATTGGGCACCTTGGGTGCCTGATAATGCACTTGCGCTTGTTCTTTAGATACGGTCAAATCAGCCAATTTAACCGCCGGTTCGGTAAGAATAACCACTCGGGCTTGTTCGGGCTGATATTGACTGATCAATGTAAAGTAAAGATTTTGCGGCTGTAACACTCCGTTGGCTACGGCGGCTTCTTGCATAGAAATAGTTTCCACCGGGGCCGGTGTATACACCCAAGGGGAACTACACCCTGATAATAAAATCAATAAACACACAATCCTTTTTTTCATGCCTTCTTCTCCCAAAAAGCGGGTAAAATAAACAAAGAAACTCCCACGGTTCCTCCAATGCCTATCAGGGCACAAGCCCCCATCATAAATAAAACAGCATGTTTGGCAAAAATCAATACACCAAAACCGGCCAAGGTGGATAAGCCTGCCGCTATCAAAGCCTGCGTAGGATACAATTGGGCAGCCGCTTGTTTAGATTGATACTTCATCAATTGAAAAATAGCATAATCAATTCCCAAGCCGATAAGAAGCGGCAAGAAAATGAGGCCAAACAAATTAACCGAAATATGAAATAATGCCAAACATCCTAACAAAAAGCAGCCCCCCGCCAACACGGGAATAAAACAAAGTACGGTTTCTTTTACTTTGCGCAACAGTAAACCCAACGCAATCAAATTCAATACCAACGCCAAAATCACTACACGTATGGCTTCTTTCTTTACGCTCTGCGCCAGTTGAGTTTGTAACATGGAAGCCGATATAAAAACAGCTCCTGCTTTTTGGGCCGTCTGCGCATACAAATCTTCATTAGGCACAATATTTACTACAGCGTATAACCCTTGGGAAATCTTAATTACAGGATTATACCAGTTGGTAAAATCAAACGCCGAAGTCTCATCATTATCTTGTAAAAATGTCCAAAAAGAATCAAAAGCTTGTTCACTGAATCCTTTTTTTTGTGCTTCTCTTTGCAACAATTCTTTAGCCTGATTAATGCGCTCCTCGTTCCAAAATTCTCTCCAACGTTTTTGATTTTGTTGGCGCACAAATTCCGACGAAAAAAGCTCACTTACCGGCAACCCGCTCGGCAATTGTGCAGACAACCGCTCATTATTTTGCAAAGCTTCTTCTTCCGTTTTTCCCAAAGAGAACAACAGCGCCCCTTGCGTGGAAGGAAATAAGGATTCCGCTGTTTGCCGATCCTGCGCAAATGAAGCAGAAGTAGAATTTAATGAGGCTAAATCCGAGTTGATAGAAAGGTTCTTACCCCCCCACACACCAAACAACAGCAACAGCACCAATCCCACTAACGCCGCTTTAAAAGGCAACGGGTTGAGTTCTACCTTTTTTTCATTAGAGTAAGTATTTTTTGATTTTTCAAAATAAAGCGGAAATACCCACACGGATATAGCAAATGCCAAAGACAAAGCCACAAGCGCAAACACAGCGATCTGCTTAAAAACTTCTATGGAAGAAAACAACAAAGATACAAAGCACAAGCCCGAAGTTAAGAAATTGCACCATAAATGACGGGAAATTTTAGAAACGGTCTCTTGCGGGTCGGTTTGCGTTCGCTGCAAAGCAAAATAAATATAGATAGCATAATCAACCGATAATCCCACCACCACACTGCCAAAACCCAACGTAATCCCGCTAATATGCCCGAAAACCAATTGTGTTATCCATGCCGCCGGAGGAAGCACTAAAATAGGAAGCATATAAATCAAAAGAGCCCGTTTGGAACGGAAGAAACATATAAATACAATCCCCAAGCAGGCAATCCCTATCAACGTAATAATTGTTAAATCTCTTTTAATCAGAGAAGTATTTTCCAACGTATATCGCAAGCCCCCCATAAAAAACACGCGGGTATTTTCCGGCAAAGCAGATTGCAGGTTTGAAAAAAACCGTTGCAGTTGCTGGGCGGCAGATATATCTGACACAGAGGCACGGGTATCATACAACCCCGCCACTTGCGTTCCGTCGGAATCAGATAGAAAGCCGTCTTGATACGTCAAAGAAGGAACACTTTGCCCCAATTTTCCCCATAGGCGAAATAAAATTTCTGTTAGTCCAAAGGGATCATGCATCATTTGTTGGGTAACAAGCATTCCCTGGAAAGAAAACAGGCCTTCGTAATAACGGTCCAGTTGTTTGGCAATCGCTTCTTCGGAAAGTTTTTGTTCTGTTTCCGTCTGGGCTTGCTGAGAAAAGTGAGAAGGAAGAGAAGCTACCAACCCAAAAATTCCTTTATCGGCCAGGGGGATAGAGAGCGTAATAAAACCCTCTTGTAACAGTTTATCCCGTACCTCGCCGGCAACTTGCTGTGCTTGGGTGGCAGAATTAGCACGCGTGATAACAATTAATTTTTGGCTAAGAGGTGAGTGTTCAAACAGCATTACCTGCTGTTTAATGTGTTGGGGAACCAAGGCCAATATATTTTCTTCTATCGTTCCTTTCCACAAGCCCAGTATTCCCAAAAATGATAAACCGACAAAACACAATAGTTTGCGATGGAAATACAAAAACTTCATCAAAATGCCTCCGCCGGCAATTTCGGATTTATTTGGGTATGGTTAAACTTCCACAGAATAAAATCTCCGCTCGGTTCTTCCATTTTAACTTGTGTAACGACACGATCGTCTTTTTCGTCTAACTTGATCGTAATTTTTTTTATTATTTTGTGCTCTTTGCTTTGCGGCACAAACGAGATTTCCTTTCCGTTCAATGTAATGCTGTAATCTTTTTTTAACTTGTCAAAATCGAGCGTCAGCCAAACCACCATTTCCGATATAAACATACGGCCCATTGCATTGGAAACAGGTTTTTTTTCTTGCCCTTGCAGGCGGTATACATTGTTTTTTTCAATTAAAAAACCGGTTTCAAACGGCTGCTGGTACTGCCAACGCAGGGATTGTATTTTTTTATCAAAAATAAAGGTTCCTTGGCTTTGAATGGGCTGGTTTAATAAAGACAAATGTTTTTCTTCCACGAAATTACTTTGTAATGTTTGCACGGTGTCCATCTGCCGGGCATATTGGTCCAATCCGTTTTTTTCTTCCTGTGCCCAACAAAGCGTAAGCAACAAACAAGATAATAAACTCAAATAATATTTCATAACGTTGGGGCCGGGGCCTCTCCCTGGAATATAAAGATATAAACGGTAGCTTGAGCTACTTTTTTGGTTTGGCAATATACTTCCCCATGCACAATGTGTGTATCAAAACAATCATCCACCTTTTCCGTCTTAACGGTTAACACATCCCCAGCACGCACGGGAAGTAAAATTTCCATATCCCGCAAACTGGCCAAATAGCCGCCGCCTTCTAAACTCAACCCTTTTTGCGTTCTCCGGTAGCCTTCGCATGCGCCAAAGCCTTGGGCAATCAATTCGCAACAGGTTTCAGGGAGCAACGTGCCGTCTTTGCGCAAGAACAAATGATCTTCGCCGATAACGGCTTCCACTCTTCCTTTTTTTTCTTCCACGTCAAGCAAACGGTCCACCAACAACATGGGGGGCCGGTGCGGAAGCAGAGTTATAACGTCGGGATAGTTTGTCATTATTGTTTCAAAAATTTCTGATTAATAGCTCGTGCAAAATTTGCCACTGTTCTATTATAACGAGGATGAATTGTATTTTTCTTAGCATTGTATTTTAAATTTTCACTATCCTTGTAAATAATAGAATACTCATCTGCTGTGTAAGGGATTTCGACCGTAAACTGATGCGCCCGAATTGTAAATGTTCCGAGCAGAAGGCCATCCTTCACTTTGGAAATTTGCCAACCTCGAGCTTTCATTCCAGCCTCAATAATCGCTTGCTCTACTTCTTGTTGATTGTGGCCCGGTACAGTTTGGCGTTCTATGTTATGCACGGGCGGAAGGGTTCGGCATCCAACTGCCCATACGCTTGCTAGCAACAACATAAAAATCAACTTTTTCATTTTTCGTTCTCCTTATTCACAAAATCCATAATTTGTTTTTTTACGTCTTGCGCCATGCGCAAATGCCCTAATTCCCCGGTATAATCTTTGGGAGACATCACAGGAAAACTTTTAAGCTTAATACGGGCCGGTTTTATTTTCCATTCACCGGCGGGGAGCATTTTTTGCGTACCTACAATTGCCACGGGCAGTACCGGCAGTTGAAGTTGCTCAGCTAAATAAAACGCCCCGCTTTTAAATCGTGCGTAAGGATCTTTGCGAGACCCTTGCGGGAAAAGTACCACGTCACATCCTTTTTCTACGGCCTTTTTACACAGGTCTAACATTTTCTGAGGAGAGGTTTTTTCCGCATCTATATAACCGGCCGCATTCATCACATAGCCAAAAAACGGCAACCGAAATACCCATCCTTTGGTAACATAGATAACATTGTCAAATCCAAACGCACTGATGGTATATAAGTCAAGTGCAGAAGCGTGATTGGCCACTATTACGCAACTTCCCTCCGGCCGTGGTGCTTTCTCCACCCGCAAACCTTTACTGGCCAAACGAATCAGAAAAACAATTCCCCGCGATTGAATATATACAAACTTTCGAACGGCGCTATCCCGCCGAAGAATCAATAAAAAAGGAGCCGCCAGCAAAGTAGAAACAGCCAACCAAACAAGCGCAGTTCCTCCTAAAAAAACCGTGTTAAAACAAATGCGCAAGCGCTCCATATTATTGATTAGATGTGTGAGCCAGTTTTTCAATAAAATTATACAGGTCGTTGAGCGTGGCAATGCTACGCCAATCATATCCCTGGCGCAAGGTAACACCAAATTTTTGTTCCAACACCACCACCATATCTACGGCGTCCAAACTATCCAAGCCCAAATCTTCTTTGAGATGGGCAGAGGGAACCAATTGTTCATCCGTAAATTCGAACTCTTTTTTCAATGCTTCATTTGTTTGCTTGATAATTTCTTCTCGTGTAATCACAGATGTCTCCTCATAAGCAAAGAACAATTATTGCCACCGATAGCAAAACTGTTTTTCATAATTATATTCAAAGGGGTTTTGTCTGTCTTTACATCATATTGCAAAGGAGCACACCGTTCATCCACCTGCGTTAGGTTATGAGTGGGCAATCTTTGTTGTGTTTCCAACATTTTTACGCAGGCAATACTCTCCAAACTGCCGCTTGCCCCCATGGTATGCCCGATATATCCTTTCAAACTGTTTATTTTTAATTGCGGGCCAAACACTGCATGCGCTGCTTGTGTCTCGGCGATATCTCCCGCTATGGTACCGGTAGCATGGGCATTTAACAAATCTATTTCTTCGGCTTTCACCCCGGAGGATTTTAAAGCGCCCTGCATGCATTGCCTCAATGTTTCGGCAGAAGGATAAGCCATATTTTCCGTATCGGTATTTGCATTAAAGCCAAGCACTTCGGCTAAAATAGGTGCGCCGCGCTCCAATGCCTTTTTCTTCGTTTCCATAAAAATCAATCCACACCCTTCCGCCACCACTAATCCCGTGCGGGTAGCATCAAACGGGCGACACGCAGCCGCAGGACAATCATTCGAATTTTTGGAAGTGGCTTGCATAATATCAAAGCAAGCACTAAACAGAGGATGATATTCTTCCGTTCCTCCACATAAGGCTTGTTCTACCAATCCGGAACGAATCGCTAAAAAACCAAGCCCCATATTCATCAGCCCGGTTGCACACGCTTCACTCCCCCCCATAGCAGGGCCATTAATTTTTAAAGCCTGGCACACACTTGCCAAAGGGGAATGATTCATTATTTGAAGAAAATCCGAAGTTTTGACAAGCTCCAAGTGAGTGTCTTGAATATAATGGGCCAAGCTCATCCACACTGCAATACTATTGAGGGTGGATCCCATAAAAAACCCTAAATTATGTGGAGCTTCTTCGTAACCGGCTTGGCGCAACGCTTCCTGAGCTGCACAATAAGCATACAGCCCCATGCGGCTCATGCCCCGGCGGTGTTTCCGGGGAATAAAAGAATAATCTACTGTTGGAACTGTAGCGGCCACTTTGGTATTGACCATCGGCAAAGCTTCCAGTTCCGCAACGGTGTGCATGCAATTTTTGGCAGACGACAACCCTTCCCACAAAGTCTGTACACCTACTCCGTAGGGAGAGATAGCCCCCATGCCGGTAATCACAACCGTATTTGAATCTTCCATATTCGTATTATATCAATTTGTCAGTAGCCATTTACATGCAAATTCCACCGTTTACCTGGAATGCTTGCCCCGTTATATAAGAAGCCTTCTCGGAACATAAAAAAGATACCAAATTGGCCACTTCCTCCGGCTGCCCCAAACGGTTCAAAGGGATTAACGGCAAAATTTTATCTAAAGGGAGTCCTTCCAGCATATCGGTTTCAATAAATCCCGGAGATACCGCATTTACCAAAATATTACGTTTGGCTACCTCTGCCGCCAAACTGCGTGTGGCCCCCACAATACCGGCTTTGGCCGCAGAATAATTGGTTTGCCCCGGGACCGGTGCATGTGCGGCAGAAGAAGCAATGTTGACAATTCGCCCTTGTTTGGCATGAATCATAGAAGCCAAAACCGTCTTAGTAACGTTGAAGAAACCACCCAGCACGGTAGAGAGTACTTGATTCCACTCTTGTTGCTGCATAAAAATAAGCAAATTATCTTTGCGGATTCCCGCATTATTCACCAACGCATAAGGCGTTTGTTTGGCCAATAACGGAGACAAAGCTTCCTGCACTGCTTTTTCATCTGCCACATCAAAAGGCAATAAAGTACAATGGGCCCCTAAAGCTTCAATCTTTTTTTGGGCTTCTTGTGCAGCGGCGTGGTTAGAATGATAATTGAGCCAAATATCAAATCCGTCTTGTGCCAACTGTTTGGCAATAGCCAGGCCGATTCCGCGGCTGGCTCCTGTAATCAGTGCAATTTTTCGGGAAAGCATCATTTTTTCTCCTTATATATTTTGTATTGCGTAGTTAAATTTAATTTTCTTCCAAAGCTGTTCCGTGCAATATACGCCACGCTGCCACCGTTTGTTCATCTTTTAAGCGTTGACGCAACTCTTTTTCTTCCTGCACCGAAAGAGGTTCTGTTTCGCCGGGCAAATATTCTTCTTCCTCAGAATTAAGATTGCCTAAAACATGCTCCGTAATAAAATAATAGGCGTGCAACCCCGGTCTTTTTCCTTTCAGCACATCTTGCCCCAATGCATAGTAAACAGTACCTTTGGGGGCAATCAATTCCATAACGGTTGGTACAATATCCATGTGCGCACCGGACATTTTTTCCGCAGCTATTTTCTTGGTAATTCCTCCCCCCACAATCACCAAAGGTACAGCCAAGCGTTCATACAACGAAGGATTGGCCGATAAAGTATACCGGTCTGCATGGTCTCCTGTAATAACGAATAAACTATCCGGATAACGTTTTAAAATATTTTCTACAAATTGCGTCAGGTAATAATCCGCATATTCAAAATGCTGTAATTTTTCAACCATGGCTTTTTTATCCGGCGTATCTGATGGCAAAAGAGCCAGCATCTTATCGGCCGGTGTAATAGCCGGTTCGGTTTTCATATCTATGGTATAAGGCGGATGATTGGTACTGGTTAGAATGAAATTAAAAGAAGGTTCATCGGTTATCTTATGTTCTATTCCCTCAAAAAATTCTTTGTCCGGCACGCCCCACACTCCCCCTTTCCCGCCAAAATCGGCATAGTAATAATTTTCATCAAGTTGCTGGGCTTGTACAAAATCGCCCACATTCTCCCACGAAGGAAATCCTCCGTAAAAAAAATGTGTTTTATAACCCATTTTTTTTAATTGGACCGAAAGCGCCGTTTCGTAAGGTTGCTGGGATACGGGGCGGCTAGCCGTGTAAAGGTTTAATTCCGGCAACCCCAACAAAACAGAAGTTAACCCGAACATGGTTCCATTAGACGCAGAAAGAAAATAGGGAACATAGATACTATCGGGGCGCGCGATTAATTTTTTCAGGCCTTTAGTAACCGGCAAAAAATCATATTTTTCCAACAACGGCCATTGCATGTATGTTTCGGCCACGATTACAAAAATATGACGAGGTTTTGCAATTTTTGCCCCCTGCGCCCGACGGGTTAACAGGGGCAGAAGGGAATCCTCCTCATAGGTTTTCCCCAACAGCCGTTCACCGGCCTCCCGCACTTCGGTAGCGGACAAATTACGCGTAACTTTGCTGAAATTTTTGTGTAATTTTCGTGCGCGGTAAAGAGCCTGAACATCATCTAAAATAGCTTCGTTTAACAAATGTTGGTTTGTTCGGGCCGCATTTTTCCAATAAATCGAATGTTGAAAATCCCAAGCGCCTCCCCGTCGAACAAATACAGCAAAAGGAACAATTAATATTGCCAACACAATCGCCAAAACGGTTTTGTGTTTCAACTGCGTAAACGGACACGCACATCTACGCGCCAGGCGTAAGGTCATCCACCAGCTTCCCGCTGCAACAATGGCCATCACTATCCCCATCCCTACGCGGCTGAGGGCTTGGTACTGGTCCAGAGCAGTTTTAACAATCGCATAAACATCATCATGAAATGTATTGAATAAAAAAGGACTAAAAGCTTGTTGAAATTCCCGGTAGTACGGGATACGCGTTTGGAACAAGAACACAAAACAGACACAACACAACACGCCCCAATACCACCGTACTTTTTCGGCGGGCCAGCGCAACCAAATGGTTTGTGCTACCGTTCCCAACAAAAAAGGAATTAATGTAATTCCCCCTACCGTTTTCAAACTCAGGCGTAACCCATACCACAAAGTGCCCCAAATATCCCCGGCGGAAGTACTGGGCATGAGCATATCCTTAAAAATGATTAAGAAAGCCCCCCGCAGCACGGATAATAAAAGCAAAAAGAAGAGAAAGAAAAAAGCATCTTCCAGAAGATTTTTTAAAAAAGATTCACTGCGCGTTTTCATTTCATCCGATCCCCTCACCCTTTCTTTTATTGTAGCAAACCCAAAGCGCCGAAAGGTCCTATTTTTTTTCTAGGTCTAAATTCCCTTCCTTTTAAGCATAAAAAATCTTGTAGATTTTTTTCACTTTTATTAAAATTTATATATGCGTACCAAAGTAGTTTTTGTTTTACCTGTTCTTTTTCTTACTGCGCCTTTGATAATTGCACAAGTGCCGCAGGTGCTTTCTGCCGTCGAAAAGGAAGCTGCACAACAAATCACACAAACTACTTTACAAGCTGGAGCAGAAAGTCTCGCAGCGCAAGCGCAGCGGGCTGCTTCTTCCATTTCCGTACCGGCCATTCCCGTTTTTTCATTAGCCGATCGTTCTTATTTTTCCACTTATGCGCCTGCCGGTTGGGTGGGAGTTTCCCCCGTAGTATCGTCTCCAGTGGCAGCACCGGCAACACACACACCTGAGTTAAAGCGTTCTTTATGGCAAAAGCTCACACGCGATTATCGTGCCCGCCAGTTACATCATCAACGCGAGCAGGAAAATCTTTTGCGCATTCAAAAAGCCGGTTTGCCCCAACCGTTAGAACACTTAACGCGGGTAGTTAATGCGAGCGAATTATTGTCTGCCTTGCCGATGGTATCAATCGTAGAACCGCCGTTGTTATCTTTTATAATGGACAAGCAGCAATTGGCAGATGCCGTAAAAATTAGCAATCCGGATATTCCTTTAATTCCTTTTGTAAAAGAACCCGGTTATGCTTACCGCGGCATGGCGGTAACTCCGCAAGACATTACCAATTTCTTTAATCCGCAAATTGGCATGGAACGACGCTCTACTGTAGCCAGCAACCGTTTGAATATGACATTGGCCGCCGGTTCTCACGGAGCTATAAAATATTTTTCCACGCACCCCACTATTAACATGACATCCGTTCCGCTTAATGCGCAGTTTTGGGGAGCGAAATTTTTAAGCACACAAAAACCCATTTTAATAATTGCCCGCGTAAAAGGGGATTTCGGCTCACATGCCATTATCAATTACCAAGGGGATATCCTTGCGAAAGATATAGATAGCGTCATTGCTTTGTTGGAAAAAGACGGATCTCCTTGTTGGTTTAAAATTCAGCCCACCGCAGACGGGCAATTTCAAATCACTCCTTACGAATTTATTTCAAACCCATAAAAAAGCCCCGGATTTCCGGGGCTTTTCTTTTTCATTCATAAATCCTACGGTTGCGTTAATGAACGGAATTGCGAAGTTTTATTAATGTCTTCAAACAGCCAACCTTTTTGTTCGTTATCGTAGAGTGAATCAAAATTTTTAAAATTTCGCTTGATGGCTTTGTCCAACTGGTTGTACATATTGCGACTATCTTTTTTCCAAGTCCAATACACGCCTGCTAAATTTACGTACGGCGTAGGGGCGGATGCATCCAATGAAATAGCTTTTTCCAAATCCGCTTTTGCACCTTTCCAATCTTTTAAATTCATTTTGGCAAAACCGCGGTTGTTATACGGCACTGCCCAATGGGGAGACAAATCGATTGCACGGGTATAATCTTTCTCGGCCTGTGCAAATTCTTTCATAGCCTCGTACGTCAAACCACGTTTGTTGTAGAACAAAGCTTCCGGTTGCAGTGCAATTAATTGAGAATAATCTTCCACTGCAGCGTCGTACTCTTTCATTTCTTTGAACAAATCCCCCCGGTGGCGATAGGCCTGAATATACGACGGGTTGCGATGAATTGCCTTGCTGTAATGGCTGATAGCTTCGTCAGGTTGATTTTTACCGGCTAAAATACGCCCGTACCAATAATGAACCTCTGCCGAGTCATCTCCCTTGCTTTGCAAATATTCCACCCATTGCTGGGCCATATCATAACGGTAAGCCCCCAAATATACAGGGATCATTTCCCGCACTATATCGTCGGAAGAAGAAGCTTTTTTTTGATAAGTTCGATAATCATTCAAAGCTCTTTCGTATTTTTCCATACCGCTGTAGGCACGTGCTCGCGCCAAATAGAAATCACTATACCCCGGTTTTAAAGAAATAGCCTTGGAAAAATCACTTTGCGCTAAACTATATTTATGATATTTCAAATACGCCAATCCCCGGGCGTAATAGCGAAAGGGATCTTTCGGGCGCAACGCAACGGTGCGGTCATAATCTTTGAGTGCGGCCACTTCTTTCCCCAATTGTAAATATGCATCTGCCCGGTAGTGATAAGCATCCACCAACGTAGGATCTTTGGCAATAGCTTTGGTTAATAATTCCACCCGCACTGTGGGATTATTTGTTTTGCGTGCACGCGAAAGCAACCCACTGGCTGTTTGTGCCCATACTCCCGCTACCATATTTAATGCTATCAAAACGGCCATCCATTTACGTTTCATGCCAGCCCCCAAACTACCAAAAAATTAAACACAATCAACCCTGCTCCTATTCCATAAAGTACGATAAGTAAAAGCGTTGCAAAAAACCGAAGATTTAAGAAAATAGCCCCTACCAAAGTGGCTTTCCCGGCAAACAATTTTGCAAAATTGACCGTCTTGCCCGATAAACGAACCACATTGGCAATCATCACCGAGCGCATTGCCAAGGTAATACAACCCAACACAAACGCCACCAACCATTTTCCCACCGCTGATAAACTTTCCGGCTTGAATTGTTTTACTACTTCCCGCACACTTCCGCGGATAATTATTTTGGCTTGATCTTTGGGTAAGCCATCTTGAAAATGGTCCAACTTTGCCACAATACTTTCTTTTACTTTATCAAAAATTTGTTCTAAAAATTCTTCCCAAGCCACACACGCTTTGCGCAATGTACATACAAAAGCCGTTAACAAACAATAACCAAAAACAACACTCCCGTAAACCGCCACGCATAAAATCAACAATAAATTATTCAACCAAACCGATACAAATAAAGGTGCAATTAGAAAATGATACGTCACATAGGTAGCCAATAAAAAAAGTACCATCCCGGCAACAATGTGCGGCAAAAATACGGTTTTGAAAATAGAAAAAGCCACCTGCATGGCCTGCAAGAACAATCCGTTCTGCGCGGCAGGTTCTACTTGCGAAAGCGGAACAGAATTAGTTGTCATGGCAGCAGCAATTTCCACAGCAGCAACCGCCACCCTTAGAGGAGTGGCAAGAAGGAATGCGGTCAGACACTTTGACCATTTTCCCTAATTTTTTATCGTACACATACGTGCCGGTTTTGGTTTCTTTCATATTTTCATTATAGCAGTTATCTGTGTGATGAAGCGATATTCTTTCTCTATTAACAGTACTAAAAATCTTCTATGAAAGGCAAAAAGTCCCAAACTTAAGATAGGTCTAAAATACCTTTGCTGTCTAGGTCCAAAGACCCTAGACGCTACTTTAACTTTTGGTTAGAATGGAAATATGAAAACACGCACATTACTTGCCATAGCCGTCATCGCATGTTGTATTAATCCCGCCTATTCTCAACTTATCCAGTCGAGTGTCAGAGTAGGTACAGAGGCATTAACCGAAGAAGGCCTAAAAGTATTTGTCCCTGCCCTTGAAACAGGACTTACGACTGCAACGGGATTGGGGGCGCAATCCATCGGCAAACAATCAGCTCAGGGACTATCCGTTCCGACCCTTAGCACATCGCTTCTCCCAATGCCCAAGAACTCAACAATTACGGCTCTTGTACCTGTATCCAAAGTGCAAACACTTCCTCTTAATCCTCCGAAATTGCCCTCTTTTGCCTCCGGTGACTTGTTGGCGAAGGTGGGAAACTTTCACCTTTACCACCAAGGAACTTGGTATTTAGTACATCCCGGAGCCACAGCGGAAAAATTATCAACACAGCCCACGCAAATTATTTTTCCTTCTCAAAGGCTACGTAGCCCCGAGTTCGCAGATTTCTTAAGGAAAAATAATTGGGCCGTTGATCCTAAAAAAACGTCACGTTTCGATTCAGCCATCTCTAACACTGAAAAATTCACAAACTCGGCCAAGAGCCCATCGACTACGGCCCCCGTACCAGTCTCTGGAGTACAAACGCTCCCTCTTAACCCTCCGGGGCTGCCCTCTTTTGCCTCTGGTGACATGTTGGTGCGGGTGGGAAATTTTCACCTTTACCACCAAGGAACTTGGTATTTAGTACATCCCGGAGCCACAGCGGAAAAGTTATTAAAACAGCCCACGCAAATTATTTTTCCTTCTCAAAGGCTACATAGCTCTGAGTTCACTGATTTCTTAAGGGAAAATAATTGGGCCATTGATCCTAAAAAAACGTCTCATTTCGATCAATTAATCTCTGACACTGAAAAATTCAGAATCTTTCTTTTGAGAATGAGGACGCTTGTGCATTGATATGAAGATAAGCAAAAAATGAGTTATTTCCCAAGTTCAGCAAAATCCAATTTGGTAAAATAAAAATATGAAGACACGTATAGCAGGATTATTATTCTTTTTTACATTTTCTTGTATGACGGCGGGCGCACAAGGTCTGCCAAAAATCATAAAAAACGGAGTAAAGGCAGCTGGCACAGCTAGCACCAACAGTGCGACGGGTTCTTTGTTTCACTGGTTCCCCTGTGGTGGGCTCACCGGTTGGTGGCATAGCTCTCAATTTACCTCCCCCGCCGCAATGGCCGCACAAACTCAGGCTGAAGTTACCACTCCCCCGTTATCCTTACCTGCAGGAGACGTGTTGATGCGTATTGGTGGTTTTCATCTTTATATGGACAACGCTTGGTATTTGGTGCACGCTGATGCGGTACTCAAACAATTACCCCAACGCCCGAGTACAATTATCTATCCTTCCAAAGTATTAACGCATCCGGTTTTTTCGGAGTATTTGGAAAAACATCAAATTCAATTGGACCCTCAAAAATCATCTCCTTTTGATGAGGTCATCAAAGCAACTGAGTTGCAACAAAATCCCGGTATTTTGCCCCGGTTGCGTGAAGAACTTTATCGTTCCAACACCCGCCCCAAATGACAAATCAAATTGCATCCCATGTGTAAAAATGATATACTAAATGGGTAGCAAAGATAAGTTATACAATTAAACCGATTTCCGCGCCCATAGCTCAATGGATAGAGTGTTAGCCTGCGGAGCTAAAGATGACAGTTCGATTCCGTCTGGGCGCACTTTTAAGCAAAAACCCGTTCTGAAAAAGAGCGGGTATTTTTTTATCATTTCTCGACGATAAATCACTCAAAATCTATCACTTTTCAAAAACCCCGAAAATTGCCCATTTTGGGCACACAAAAAGCAAGATTTGGACACTATAATTTTGCCATTTTCTCGACGAGGATTTATATTTTCGGAAGCAAAAGTATGTCACAGTATAGCGCAAAATAGCGCAAAAAACATCAAGTTCGTTGCGCAAAGTAGGCATTTATACATTTTGGGGGTCTCGACGAGAAACTATAAAAATTGAGCAAGATTAGCAAAAACATCTATGAAACTAGTGGTCACAGTTTGGACACTATAACACTAAAAGGTTCTATGCCTAATATAATATCGAACCGCCCTTTTTATAGTGACCATTCTACATACTTATGGGCACAGTAGCACTAACTGATATAATAGAAATATAGAGATTTTTAGAGGGGTTTCTTAATGGATATTTTAGGAAATATACAGGTATTAAAAGAGAAAAAATTCTGGGATAGTATTGCCAATGCGAATATAGATTATATTCGCCCAGCCATCACCCAATGGGAAAAAGAAAAGGAATATACAAATGAATTGATTCAATTCTTTTATGAGATTGCTGGGTTCAATTATACAGAAAAAGATATATGCTTCTATAGCCAAAATCTAAAAGATATCCTGTCTTTAGAAGATTGTACTGTATTGTTTCAAAATATAGATCAAATAGAGAACCAGTACATTAAAGTTTTAACCCTAGGATTCTTTTGGAAATACAAAAAATTACAGCCACAAAAAGAAAACTTCAATGCTGTCCTACTCTCACTTGAGGTGTACTTGGAAATTATCGACGAGATGTTCCAAAGATTTCAGAAAGAGCATGATATAAGCGGAGACATATATCTTATTCGGATCCTAACTTATTGCCTATATACGTCGGCAGCTATCCAATCCCCTATACATGATGATTTTGTTGCCAAAGCAAGGACCTTCGCGGATTTGGAATATACAAAAGATAATTTATATCTAATTAGAAGTGCTATCGATTTACTAATCAAACACTCAACTTCAACAGAAACGGAGTTATACCTCACAAAATTAGAAAAATTATTGCGGGACACAAAAGGAGAGTATGTCCAGCAGGAAGCACTCTACAATACCGCTATTTCTGCAGCAAAACGTTTAGATAACAAAACAAAGGTGGAAGAATTTCTGGCGCACAAGGCCGAGATGTTTGAACTAGAGGCTCGCGGAGAAAAGGATATTCATAGAGAGGTATGGCTGTTAAGACGTGCCGCAAATATATATATTAATTTGCCAACTTTTAAGGAAAAATGGAAATCTTTGAGTCAAGAAATAGAACAAAAATCGCCCAGGCTTTTAGATGCATTAGTTCCTATTCGATTCGAGTACAAGGCAAATAGAGAATATATTGCCAGAAGTATTCAAGCCGTTAGCAATAAATCATTTAGGGAATGTCTAAAAGAATTGGCAAAATGTATTAACATCCTTCCATTTGAAAGGCAAATTGAAGAAATGAAAACCAAAGAAGGTATTCTGTCTGACCTGTTTGCCAGCACGGTACTGGATGAAAAGGGATTTGCCTCTGCCACCATAAGTGATAAGAATAAGCACCCGATGTCGTTTTATATGGATCTTAATTTCTATTGGTTTTCAATGTGTATTCACTGTATTAACCCAATGCTTAGCAGAATTAATCAAGAGCATTTCTTTACATATCAGGACCTGATCCCCTTCTGTACAGATAATCCTTTTATTCCGGAAGGAAGAATAGAAATTTTTGCGAAAGGATTATATTATTTCTTAAAACAGGACATGATGACAAGCGCAGCTTTATTAGTTCCCCAATTAGAAAATAGCTTTAGACATATACTTTATGGATTAGAACTTATAACAAAATCACACAATGAAGGCAAACAAGAATACAAAATTGAGCTCCAATGGTTTTTGGATACTCTATTAGAGAGAAAATTGATTGGAAATAAAATGTTTTTCAATTTAGGGATGTTGTTGTGCGATGATTCCTTCAATATAAGAAATGAACTAGCGCATGGTTTACTTAGTGATTCTAGAAGCGATAAAGCGGATGTAATGGTTTTAAATTGGTGTATATTCTTTTTTGTTTTCGCTCATCTTATGAGAGAAGATTTGCAGAATACAAAATAGAAATTGTAGCAATGTGGGTTAAATCGATATATGAAATTTGCATTAGTTAATAACGAGAGATGCGAGCCAACACCTAAAACAAGAGGAATTTGTCCTGTTTGTAATGGTGTAGTTATCGCTAAATGTGGGAAATTAAAAGCTCATCATTGGGCACACGAGAGCAAACAAGATTGCAGAAACGATAGATGGGAAACCGAAGGAGAGTGGCATAGAAATTGGAAAAATAAGTTTCCCATAGAATGCCAAGAGAAAATTATCCTCGCTAATGAGGTGAAAAATATAGCCGATGTACAAACTAACAAAGGGTTAGTTATTGAATTTCAACATTCCCACATGGACTCTGAAGAACAAAGAGCCCGAGAAAATGCTTACAAGAATATGATATGGGTTGTGGATGGAACAAGATTAAAATACGACTTTCCAAGATTTAAAAAGAATGTAAGGGACAATTCTCGATTGTTTTTAGAAATTAGAAAAAATGTTAAACTTTTTTCCGTAGATTTTTGTGACGAAGTTTTCCCCAAGAACTGGATAAATTGTAGCGTTCCGGTAGTTTTTGATTTTCTCGGTCTTGAAGATGAAGAAAAAGCAGATGTATTCCAAAAATATCTATATTTATTATTGCCGAAACAAAAATCTAATGATTTTTCTGCTTTCATGTTATACTTACCTCGGACAATGTTTATTCCTTTAATTAACAATGAATGGGAACTATTTTATCCTAAACTTGTATCTAGTATTATTGACATACAAAAAGCAAAAAAAGAAAGCATTCCACAACCCGTCGTCTACTTTCCTAAACGTAGGTTTCGAAGGCGTTTTTGATAAGCATAAAAATCGAAAATTCGCAAAACCTCACTTCTTTTCTATAAAACTGATATGATAAGAGTATATATTCCTTTGGATTAAGGAGAATTTTGTGTTACGGTTTAGAAACCCTGGGACCCAATTTGAAACTCAACTGCTTGCTTTCCGTCAAGTTTATTCTGCTTTAGGCGAGCAGGCCATCTTTGGTTTAGAAGATATTGCGAAAGCTCTCGCTACGAATGGATTGATGACCGCCTATGGATATGCCGGAAATGATGCTCTACAATTAAGTAAAACAGAACAAGAAAGTAAAAACTCCACTCTCATGAATGCCAAAATGTATGCGGAAGTTTTTCGCATGTTGGGGTGGGTAACTCCTGCTACAGCAAACAGTTCATATCCTCTCGCTTTCACTTACATAGGGGCACATATTGCTTTATCTGATGATGACTGTTCAAAATTGTATGAACAATGCGTTCTTGGTATTAACAATCCAACAGAATTCTCTGGGAAAATGCATTACGAGGAAAAGACCAGATTTTTTACGTCAGCATTAAAATCTCTTGTGTCATTAGATGGTGTCATGTATAAACATGAACTATGCTTGGGACCAATGAGTGTCGATGATCAAGATAAAGCGAAATATCAAACGATGCTAAAGCGTATAAGAAATCTCCGAGGAAATTATGAACGATTAAAGGTGGCGTTTGAGAAATTGGCCAACAATTTGGGTATGAAGACGACTCCGGTGGATAATTGCACTCGACTGCCCATCGCATTGATGAAACATTGTAACTGGATACAAAAAGTTACAAATTCTACTCTCTACAATAAGTCAATGGTTTGTTTACAAATCACAGAACATGGTAAGGAAATTGTAAAACAAACCTCACAGATGAAAGATTTACGCCTTGATGAATTCCAAAAATACGATAAGAAAAAACAATGTGCCTTGATTCGGCTTGGGATATATTCAATGTTAGAGCGAGCCGGCTATGATATATCAGAGGTATCAACAGTAATAGCTCAAGATAAAAAATTATGCGCTGACGTATTAAAAGGTCAGGAAATCCTTTTTTCGCCTTATCAGACGATTAGACGTTTCCTTATCGAAGAAGCCCTTGGTATACATTTTGGAACGGCGCAAGTTTCTGAAGCTAATAACAATGATACGAATACAAAGACACAGACTCAACACTCTAATCAAATTCATATTTTTTCGCCAGCTAATTATTCTTCCACACAAAAAGGAGCATCCGACAGGGAAGAAACAGAGTTACGCAACGAAATATTAAAATTGCACAAAAACGGATATTCCTCAAAAGCGATAGTAAAACATCTAATGGAAAAGTATGAAGATGCTACTCAAAAAGAATTTTATCCTCTTATAGCAACTATATTTAGAATATTGGGCTTTTCTTGTTCTTATTCCAGACCTGGAGATAACGGCGCACGATGGGATGCTATTATAGACCATTCGGAATCCAGTATTCCGATTGAAATCAAATCCCCTACTGAAGAACGCCATATCTCAATTAAAGCAATCAGGCAGGCATTAGAAAATAAGATTATTTTACTTTCTAGACGAACACATATTACTCAACCCTCTACTTCCTCGTTAGCTGTTGGATACTTTTTGCCGAATGAACGAGCAGAGGTTGACTCTTTGATTGATGCTATTCATAAAACCTATGGTTATAATATAGGAGTTTTTGGTTTTAGCACGTTACTTGATTTGGCAGTCACTTGTGTAACACAGGATAAGACATTAAAATTTGCTGCACTTTCTGCTGTCAGAGGAGTTATAAATGAAAATATTTAAGAGTAGAAATACAGCTAACAGCTTTTTTCTCCTAAAAGATGAACCACAGGCAATTATCTTTGACAAAAGCAGTAAACCGTTATGGCTGCTAAAAGATGGATCCAAGCACAACACCACCTGTCTACACTGTACTGAAAAATACTGTTTACAATTTTCGCCTTTAGAAATCCAACCGCCTTTGAAGAATTTTCCAACACTACCCATTAAAGAGGTCTGTCCAAGTGGGGCGTTAAAATGGGATGATAAGAGACAATGTCCGACTGTTGACTCCCAAAAATGTATACAATGCGGATTTTGTGTCAAAAGATGTCCTGCTAAAGCTATCTATTTCCAAAACGGAATCCATGTATCGATGGAAACTAACAATATAAATGTTTATCAGAACTCCGGGAGAGAGAACGATTCGGAATTACATGATAAACAAATGGCCTATCTAAAATCTTTGCCTTTTCAAGCGCTTAATATCTCAGAATATAGCTCAGTCATTCGTGAGATTTACGGAAAATTAATACACGCTGATAGTTCCGTACGAGAATTATTCGTACGCAATCTTCTCATAATATTAGGTATTCCCACATCGCTTAGAAGAACAGGAGATGTATATACAAGAATGGATGCTATTTACAAAATTGGCAGTAAAGTGGGCCCATTAGAAATCGAATTTGGTCAAGACACGTTATCGGCATCTCGTCGAATTTTAGATGATATCGCGATTTTACACACTCGATACAAATTAGACAAAATGATTCAATTGCCATTGGTCGTTTGTCTCACGCTACCAAATGCGCGGCAAGGATATTGGCAAGTAATACGAGATATTAAAAAAGTAGAAAAAATATCTATTTCTACAATCACAGTGGGAGTTTTGTTAATATTCCTGTGGCACGCAGAAAAATTAAACATAAATATTGACGATTATTATATCGACTATGATAATATGAGCATGAGAGCTGTTGCGGAATCACAACTCAAAATTAAAATTCCTATTGCAGAAGGTTTCCTTGGCCTATTGGAACCGCAGAAATGACAAGTGTTGAATAATGTTGCTTATTTCTGCAAATCATTGTATACTAATTATATCTTATACAAGGAATAAATACTTACTATGGAAACCAAACAAATACTTAATACAAAAGGTGCGGCAGAATTTCTTGGAGTTAGCGTTTCAACGATTTACAGGATGGTGGAGCAGGGAATACTACATCCCACCAAAACACCAGGCGGTCAAAGGCGTTTTACCACGGCCCAATTACAGGAATTTAATGAGGAAAGTAAATCCATAGTAGCACCTCAAAATCCATTTCAACAGCAACGCTTAAAAGAAAAAATACAAGAAGCTCTCGTTGTTAGCGCGGAAGAGGAAAAGCCCGTCGATAAACGCAACACTCTCAATGATTTGAATGGAAGCAAATGGCTACCAGAAACAAAAAGTTTTTTCTATCAGAAGGGATTAGGATCTAGCCATCCACACGCGCAAATCGAGAGGCAACATCCTGCCCCGTTTTCCTTCCAAGATATTGAGCATCTTGTGAACTTTTTTACAAAACATGGCATGAAGGTTTTGGATCCCTTTGGTGGGGTAGGTTCTACCGCTAAAGCATGCGAATTGAATGGAAGAATTTGTACTAGCATTGAGTTACAGAAAAAGTGGAATGATTTAGCAAAAAAACGCTTGGAAATCGAAGTTGGACCTGGCACATCACAAAAACACGAGTTCCTTTTGGGGGATTCTAGGAAAATATTGAAGAACATGCCGGATGAAAGTTTTGATTTTGTAGTCACTAGTCCACCCTATTGGTCTATCTTAAACAAAGAAGCAGATTATAAAGTAAAAAAAGAGCGTTTGGCTCATGGATTAGCTACTAACTACTCGGAAAATGATAAGAATGATCTGGCAAATATCAAAAACTACCAAGATTTTATAAACACATTGGTTTCCGATATCTTTTTGGAATGTGGGCGCGTATTAAAGACAAAAAAATACATGTGTATCGTCGTTTGTGATTTTCGCAACAAATCTGAGTTTATCAGTTTCCATAGCGATCTAATACAAGCAATTAATAAGAAAAAAACGAAAGATGGAGGAATGCTTTCGCTACAAGGAGTGAAAGTTTTATTACAAAATCATAAAACATTACTCCCGTATGGATACCCTTTTGCTTATGTAGAAAATATCCATCATCAATACATTTTGATATTCAGGAAAGATAAATAATGCAATACAGTCTTTGTGAAATCATTCGTGGCAATTCTGATATATTGTTAAAACAAATGCTTCAGAAGGGCATGCGTTTTGACCTAATACTAACAGATCCACCGTATAATTTAAATAAAGATTTTGGAAACGATAGCGATAAGTTATCCTTGCCGGAATTTCTACGTGTCACGAGAAAACGTATTGAATTATGTAGAGATTTGTTAACAGATCATGGTAGTTTAGTTTGGTTCGGTATTCATCATTATATTGGATTTATACAAAATATCATGTACGAAACAGGTTTAAATTACCGACGTTTGAACATATGGTACTATGAAAATGGTTTCTCTCGTTCTAAAAATGCTCCTTTAACTCAGTATGAACCATTTTTATGGTTCTCCAAATCTCCGCACATTTGGACTTATAACGTAGATGACGTTCGTATTCCTTACAAAAGTGAAAAACGTCTTAAAACCCCTGTTTATTACAAAGGTTCGGATGGACAACGTAAGTTGTGGAAGCCGAATCCAATGGGGGCAATGAGAGGCGATGTGTGGAGTTATCCTACCTTAGCAGGAAAGGCTTTTGCAAAGGAAAAAACTTCTCATCCCACGCAAAAACCCGAAGCATTAATTACTGATTTAATTAAAGCCTTTTGCCCAAAAAACGAAAAAGGACTCTATGAAGGGAAAATTTTAGATCCCTTCCATGGTTCCGGAACTTTAGGAGTATGTTGCGAAAAGCTAAATAAGCAAGGCCATCATATAGAATGGCTGGGCATTGAACTAGAAGAAAAATGGTGTAAGATTGCGAAGCAACGTCTATCGAACATTTAACCCGTCTACAAAATCCCAATAATTCCTTCCATAACCCTGCCAATGCAGGGTTTTTCTCTTATATTACTTGACTTCCGGATCTATAAGAAGCGTGAATGTATATGAAGTAAAAAGGCCCTTCTTACGGAGAGAATTATGATAAAACGAAATAATAAAGCGACTTGTAGATTAGAAACAGCCATGAATGAGTTCTGTTTAATTGGAAAAATTCACAGAAATAAGCCCCGAAATCGGCCCAGAAACGGATTTTAAGGCCAGAGACCTAGGTTTCCCACGCATGTGGGGTATTCTCTGCACGTAGGGCAGAATTCCCAATACTTGCTAATTCTTTCTATGCACTTGTGAAATCCGAACTTGCCAAAGCACAAAATGGCATGGTGAGGTACGAAAACAGAGTATAAGAACTATGGTACACTATAATGGACACGCTCTCGTCGAAGGTTCTGTGCTTGTTGGGCGCA
>JAEELM010000022.1 GCA_016282685.1 Elusimicrobiaceae bacterium
AGGTGGGCGTGGGAGGAAATAAGCCAGTTGCGAAGAGTAACAGAGACGGGAAGACTCCTACGGTAACGTTAGACAATAACAGAAAAAATTAATACTTAAGATCCCCGGTGGAGACACCGGGGATTTTTATGGGTATTTAAATGAAAATTGGAATTTTCAAGTTGGGACACATTTGCTTCCTTTCAATTTTATATCATATACATATGCAAAAATTTAGGAACTTTTGTATTGTTGCCTTTCTATCCGCATGGAGCGTAAATGTTTATGCGGGGTTCCCTTTTTCCTTTCGTAAACAAGAGGTTAAAACCGATTATTCCCAAACTATGTGGGATCGTATTATGGAAGAACAATCACATACTGATATGAGGCGAGGCATGATGGAAATGGCCGGGGCGAATTATCAAGCTGCTTCCAATAGCTTTGCCCGTGCTGTTGTAAAGAACACCAAAGATCCCATGACCTATTTACTTTTGGGGGCTTCTTTGTATTGGGAGGGGAAAGTGGACCAAGCTGTCAGCGAATACAAAGAGGCTCTTTCACTTAATCCCAATAATCCGATGGCCTATCAATTGTTGGGGATTGCAGCTGGTTGGAAAGGAAATGTGAAAGAGGCTCAAGATTATTTTCTTCAGGCCAATGCATTGGACCCTAATAAAGCAGACACGCATATGAATTTGGGTTCCACTTATGCGGTGGAACATAATTTGGATAAATCTTTGGAACATTTGCGGTTAGCTGTGGAATTGGCCCCGCGGGAAGCTTTGTTTCATTATCAATTGGGGTCTTTATATGAAGAAATGGGAAGGGATGAACAAGCCGAAAGTTCATTTAAAAAGGCACTTAAATATTTCCCGCATTACGAGGATGCCCAATTGAGCCTAGGGGCTTTGTATGAAAAGTTGGCCCGTCCCCAAGAGGCGCTTAAATACTATAAGCGCGCCGTAAAAACAAAGCCCGGGGATTTCGTGGCACGCTTACGTTATGGTTTTTTATTAATGCAACAAAAAGAAAATAATAAGGCACGTGAAGTAATTGAACAAGCTTTTGCTATTACACGATTCAAAGCAGATGGCCTTGCTTTAAATGTGGTTTATCGGGCTAGCGGAAGGTCCGTAACGTCTTTTCAAAAACAAATCGATCAATTTAAGAAAAAATTGGAACGTATTTCTTCCTCTAAACCAATTCACATTGAAGTTACGATGGCATTAGATCCTATTTCTGATAAGTCACAGAACAATAGTAACAATTCATCCTCTTTTGAGCGAGAATATGAACGTTTACGGTCGAAGACTTCTCAGCCTGGTTCATCAAAAGTACCCCAAACATTTAAACGAATTTTTTCTCTTCAACCTGTAGAAGAATCCGTCCGACAACAACAAATTGATGAATTAATCACTGGTTTGGAAAAAGGAGTCAGCGAAGCTGCCAGTAATGATTATCAAGTGAGTTTGTCCATGCAAGGGCGTACGCCTGACTATAACGCGCCTACTGCACTAACGCAAAACCGAACTACAGCCCCCAAAGCAGTGTATGATCCTCGTATTGTTGGAAACGACATGGGGCTATGGGTAATGGGACATTCTTGGATTGCATTTGTAGAGGAAGCAGAAGAAGCTTTACGGGAATATCCTTCCTGTCCGCAAGATGGTCTTTGTCAATTGCTACAAGGTTTGGCTGCTCTGGCTTCTGGAAATGGAATTGTTGCGGCACAAGTGTTTGAAAATTTTTCCACCCAATATCCTCAAGATGCTCTAGGATGGTTAGGGCGTGGTACAGCAGCTGTAATAGCGGCGGAAGATGATAGAGCCCGTGAATATTATCAACAGGCTCTGAATGTGGATCCCGGTAATAAAGTTGCCCGTAAAAATTTAAAAATCCTGGAAGAATAAATGCAAAAATACGGTCAGCATTTTCTAGTTAATCAGGGAATTATCCAACAAATCGTGGATGCAACCAGTTTGTTGCGTGCGGCACAATTAGTGGAGATAGGACCTGGAAAAGGAGCTTTGACGCAAGCTCTTTTGAAAAAAGGGAATAAGGGATTTACCGTTATAGAAATTGACCCCAAAATGGCTGCTTACTTAAAAATAAATTTACCTGCCGAAGCTCAAATTAAAATCATCTGCCAAAATTTTTTGGAATTTGATTTGACATCTTTGCCTCCAGTACCGACTCAGTTTGTGAGTAATTTGCCCTATATTGATGCGGCCGCAATTTTGGATAAAGTTCTTTCGTGGTCTTATTTTAAAACAGCTGTTTTTATGTTCCAAAAAGAACAGGCACAAAAAATTACAGCCCGCCCTGGGGATGATTTGTATGGGCCATTATCCGTTTTAAGTCAACTACGTGCCCGAATAAATTTACTATGTGATGTGAGAAAAGGAAGTTTTAATCCTCCGCCGAAGGTAGATTCTCGCGTGTTGGTGTTTGAGCGAGTGGAACCTCCGAATGTACCGTGGCATAAATTGGCTCAACTGATAGAAAGTGCTTTTTTGCATCGTCGAAAAACACTATTTAATTCGCTTTGTTTATCTGGATATGATAAAGAAAAACTTGTTTTAGCTTGGCAGCGACTTCATTTAACACAAAAAATACGACCGGAGCAAGTTGCTCCGGTCGAGTATGTGTCGTTGTTAACTCAAATTAATTGATTACGCTTGAGTGCGTATTCCAATACTTTTTCTTGTGCATCAAAACGACGAATGCGATTGAGTAGCAGACGATCTGCAGCTGAAGCAATCAATGCATCTGTGTTGCTTTCATACGGCGAATAATGTTTCCCGGCTTGTACCATGACTTCTTGCGGTACCAACCCAATAATTTCTCCGGCCGTTACAGATAAATCAAATTTGGCAGCTTCCTTTTTACACGTCTCAAATAGCGTTACCAAATTAGTTTTGTGATAATCTACCACATTACAAGAAATTTGAGTACATCCATACCCTGACATGTACCACGCCATGGTTTTTATACCGGGGAGTCCTCCATCTTTTTCACGCAAACGGGCAGCAATCTGTTTGGCTATTTCCATATCTCTGCTATTTAAAGACATATTAAAAGCGATTAAAACATCACGTGCTCCTATGATGGTCGCCCCTACCTTCTCGATAAAAGGAGTCATCGATTTCGGCCCGAAATCCGGAGGTAATGTTTTTAATTTTTCTTCCAAATTCTCATACTCTCCACGACGTAAAAAAGCAATGTTTTTACGGTTGGGATCGGATGAATTTGCCTCATATAAATAGATAGGTAGATGCAATTCCTCGGCAATATTCCACGCCAATTCTTTTGCATAAACAGCAGTTTCAAAAAGAGAGATTTCTCTTAAAGGAACAAGCGGGCAAACGTCAGTGGCTCCTATACGCGGATGCATTCCCCGGTGAAGATGCATGTCAATGTATCTAGTGGCGGAGGAAATTAATTCCACGCAGGCTTTTACTACTTCGGTGGGTTCCCCAGCGATAGTAAAAACAGTACGGTTTGCATCAGCGTTAGAGTCTATGTGAAGAACTTTGGCCGAATTATTGCATACCGCGTCATCTGCAATTTGGCGGATGATTTCTAAGTCTTTTCCTTCCGATACGTTCGGGACAGCTTCTATTAGTTGCATATCTTTATTATAAAAAAAATACTTGCATTTTTGTTACTTATTTATCATAATACTAGTAGGTACTTATTAAGTTTAAGTACTTGATATAATTATAAAAGGAAGTATTAGTAACATGCCTAAAGGAAAAGTAAAATGGTTTAACGACCAAAAAGGTTATGGTTTTGTAACCCCCGAAGATGGATCTAAAGACCTCTTTGTACACTATCAAGAAATTCAGGGCGACGGATTTAAAACGTTGGCTGAAGGTCAAGAAGTGGAATTCGAAGTAGTAGAATCCGAAAAAGGCCCGAAAGCCGTAAAAGTCGTCAAATTATAATTTTGAAAGACTTTAAGGGAACCCTCATTTAAGAGGGTTCCTTTTTTTATGTAGTGGAAAATATGAAATGTAAGCAAGCTTCTTTAAGAGAATTATGGGTATTATCTTATCCGCTGATTGTCACGATGTCCGCACAAGTAGTAATGCAATTTGTGGATAGAATGTTTTTGTCTTGGTATTCCCCTGAAACATTAGGGGCGTGTGTTCCTGGCGGAATGTTGGCAATGACATTCGCTTCTCTTTTTATGGGATTGGCTAGCTATACCAGTGTTTTTATTTCTCAATTTCATGCCCAAAAGAAAAAAGCGGCAGTAACGATTTCTTTATGGCAAGGAATTTTGTTGGCGATATTATCCGCTATCATATTGGCCTGTTTAACTCCCGTTGGTAAAGGTATTATTCATATTTTTAATCATTCTTTTGAAGTTCAAACTTTAGAATTGGAATATTTTGGAATACTTAATTTATTTGGTGGATTTGCCATTATTAATAACGCCTTGGCTAGTTTTTTTAGTGGTAGGGGACGGACAAAAATTCCAATGTATGTAGCTTTGGCTGGAAATTTAGTAAATGTCTTACTAGACTATATGCTCATTTTTGGAAAGTTTGGATTTCCGAGAATGGGTATTAAAGGGGCCGCCTATGCTACAATTTTAGGAAGCGCTTTTATCACGCTCTTATTCTCCTGGATGATTTTTTCTAAATCTATTCGCTATCGTTTCAAGATATCAAGTTTAGCAGGGTTTTATCAGCCTATTTTCTCACGAATGGTACGATTTGGCTTGCCAAATGGTTTTGGTTTTTTGATGGATGTAATTTCTTTTACTTTATTTACTTTTATGGTGGGCAATATTGATACAGTTTCGCTCCAGGCAAGTAATATTGTTATGTCTATGCAACCGGTGGTGTTCACGGTAATTTTAGGATTGGGTGTAGGGATTCAAATTTTAGTTAGTAAATATCAGGGGCTTAAAAGAGCCGATTTGAGTGTAAAAGTGGTAAAAAATGCTTGCATTATTGGATATAGTTATGCGGGGAGTATTGCACTATTATTTTTCTTTGGGACATCACTCTTTTTGCATTTATTTATTCCAGATGGAACGGTTGGAGCAGCTGACATTGCATCAAAAACAGTTCCTCTAATAAAAATGGTCAGCTTGTTTGTATTATGTGATGCTACTTATTTAATTTTTGGGGAAGCTATTCGCGGAGCGGGAGATACAAAGTTTTATATGTATGTCATGATATTTTGTGCATGGTGTTTGCTGATACCCGGTACGTTTATATTGGTATACTGGATAAAGACTTCTATTTTGTGGGTGTGGGGATGGCTAACATTTTACGCCGGATTAACGGCAGTGTTCATGTTATGGCGTTTCTTGCGCGGAAAGTGGAAACATTTGCAAATTACGACAGATTAATTGCAAAGGAAAGAGAAATACCTGGATAAACACCTAAAAAGATTTTGAGTAGTTAGTAAAGTTTTGATGAGAGAAAATGAAAGATTTTTGCTACTTGCTTTCCAACAATTCTTTGATAATATCTTCATGAATGCGAAACAATGATTCGTCTTTTTTCCCTAAGTTATTGGCCATGAATGCAAAAGCTATTAAACGTCCGTTCTTATCATATACGTAACCTGCCAGTGCTTTGACATTATCGATAGTTCCGCCCTTGACGCGTACCTGTTGAACTTTTTGTTGCGGTTTTAAAAATCGTCGTAATAATAGCAAATCACCGCGATCATCAGGGGTAGCCATGGAATTGTAATAATCTTCGAAGTAAGGGCTTTTGGCCATAAAGGAGAGCGTATTGACCAAAGTCTGGGGAGTGAGTAAATTGTCCCGGGAAAGGCCGCTTCCATCAAAAAGAATGGTATTTTCGGAAGAGGCAATTTTATTGCTTTTTAGAAAATGACTTAAAGCTGCTAATCCATTTTCAACACTTCCTTTTTTCCCTTCTTTGACAGCCAAGTAACGTAACAACATTTCTGCATATAAGTTAAAACTGCGTTTATTTACAATAATGATAATATCCTTTAATTCAGGTGAAGTATAAGTATGTAACAACTTCATAGATTTATAATTAGGTTGTTCGGCGATTGTATATGGTTTTTGTGTAATAGAAATACCATTCTTTTTTAATTTTTTAGTTAGCTCTTGTGCAGCGAATAAAGCCGGGTCTGGTAGCGCGCCCTTGATGGTAAATCCTTTTTTGCTGGTGGGAATTGTTCCAAAAATTTGGAGGTCATATAACTTCGGAGCCCCATACACATATGCATTATCCTGCTTCGTTTTGCTGTCAGTTGTGACAAAACTTTTTAAAGTCAAATTATCAATGGATGGAGAAATAGAAGAGACTTGTACCAATTTATTTCCTTGTGTTTGGGGTTGAAATTGAATAGTAAAAAGATTATCGTTAAAACAAAGGGGACTTGCGGGTGCGGCAAAATAATTGCCGATATTTCCCCAGTTAACTTTTGAAGGGATGGAAGGTCCTTCAAAAAGAGATTCATCCGCAATAATGGATCCATTTATTTTCTTAATCCCCATTTTTTGGATAGATTCAACCCATTTTTGTAAAACAGTTTCATAGGTTTCTGCCCCGGGAACACGAGTAGAACCTAAAGTGGGATCTGCACCGCCCCGGATATAAATGTTCCCATTTAGTTCTCCTTTTTTATTGGGGAGTGCGGAAGAATAGAGTTTTGTTTCAAACCGATGATGTGGACCTAACAGTTCCAAAGCCGCCGCAGTAGTAAGCAGCTTAAGAGTAGATGCTGGTGTCAGACGCATGTCGGCATTTATGGAGAATAACGGCTGTTGGGGGGAATCTGTATAAGTGGCCAAACCTCCCCATACAGCTCCTTGTAAAACGGGATGTTCCAACTGTTTTTGTACAGTATTTTGTAAGTCCAGTGCCGCTACGAAAGGAGAACTGGCGCAAATGAGAATGAAAGAAAGAAGATGCTTCATAAATTAATTAAACCATGGATACCATTTGTCTCTGTCTCGTAAACTGATAAGAGCCGTAATAGCAAGCGCATGTCTGGCTGGGAGTTCGTCGGTAAAAGAGACATTACACACAAATCTATTAAACAATGCGTGTGTATTAGTTAATGTTCCTTGTAAATGCTTCGGGCCTAAAATATTATAGTCCGTACGCAAAAAACCCCACAGGTGTCCGAATAATCGTCGCAAAATAGATTTCACCAAACTGCTTTCCACAAATGTCGAAGTAACAACTCCTTGTTCATTCAATAATTGCCATTGGCGCAATATGGAAAAACGTTTTCGAAGGATACATAAAGAGTCTTTTGTTAAGAGAAAATTAATTTCATATTTTTCGTAGAGAAGAGGAAAGCCTTTTTGTGTAATTGTGACGGCTTTTTTCCCCTTTCGGTCAAATAAAGTTACTTCCCGTAAAATAAGAAGGCCCCAAATAATGCCGGTTAAAATGAGTAAACAGCCCAGTGGAAGAATAAGGGTGCAAGTTGCATAAATGGTGCTGTAGGTTAATGAAGAAATTGAGAGTAATTGTGCATGCTCTGCGAGACTGGTGAATGTTAAAATCGAAAGAGTTAATAACAAAGCGCTTATCCCGAAACAAATACAAATACTATTCCAACGAGAGCCAGAAGAAATTAATACATTTCCCCGGTTATCTTTTGTCCTCCAAATAAGAGCCGGTGTACCATAAAGGCGTTTTGCGCGAATGGGGTACAAAGAAGTGGAGGAAGGGCTTTCCATTTCTTTCCGGGGAGATATGAACGGTCGGAGGAGTAAAGCTCCGAACCATACACTGAAATAAATAGCAATTAGTGCTATGAGCAAGTCAAGGAATCTTCCCGTTGAACGCAATCCGGGCGGCATATTGGGAGAAATAAGGGTTTTACTTCTCAAATTTAAAAGAGTATTTTTAAATCGAGTAACTCTAGAGGTTTTTTCGACGAGAGGAATAGAAGATGATCCTGCTTCTATTGCTATTGGATCGGAAAAATCCTCTTGTTCTATAGGAGGTTCTATGGCTTCTACAGATTCCACCTCCACTTCTGGTAGAGAAGATATTTCATAAGAAAGGGGAGAATTTTCATCTACTTCTATGGAAATTTCTTCAGAAGAAGCAGAAGGTTCTAATGCTTTACGTGCCGGAGAAAAGAAGGAAAATAATAAATCGGCTTCTGCATAGGTAATATTCTTAGCCAAAATAGAATACGCATGCCCATTGATTAGAAAATAACCAGCGCTAAAATCATTTTTTTGAGTAAAAAAACTAATATAATACAACGGTTCGCCTGTTGCAAATTCAATACGTTTGATTTCTTCTCCGGTATATGTATTGGTGATAACAGTCATTTTTTTGGATTTTACATCAGCCAAATCATGGTTGATTCTGCTGTCCAGACAAGTTTCCGTCTCGCATGAAATTGATTTAATATCCATGGCCGACGTGTTTTTGCGCAGCGCCAGCACGGTATGTGAATCTGAAGTAGTAGCTTTTTTCCAACCGGGGGGAAGGTCTAACGTAAATACTCCGTCGGTAGAAGTAAACGAGGCAGCCCAGGCGCTGTAAGACAACAGAAGGCAAGCTACCTCTATAAATAAACGAGAAAATTTAATCATTTTCATACTTATCTATTATAGTATATTTTGCTTGGAACGACCTTGAAAAAATCATAAAAAATAGTGAATTTTGATTGATAGGATACCGTCAAAAATAGTATTATATAAACGAGGTATTTTTATGGTACAGAAAAACGGTGTTATGCCAAGGATAGCGGCTTTTCAGGACTTTCTCCGAAAAAATCAGCTAGATGGCTTTTTAATTACTGGCTATTTAGATCAATTCTACTTGATGAATTTTATGTTTAACCCAAAAGAAACTGTTTTACTGGTTTCCGGGAAAAAAGTCGTGTGCTTTACTCGTAATTTGTACGTTGAGACGTTGCGCCGAGAAAAGTCTTTCTTAACGATTGTCGGAGAAGATGGAGACCGTTTGGAAGCGGCTATTTTATGTGCGCAAAAGATGGGATTGAAAAAAATCGGTTTTGATGCAGCTAAAGAGAGTTATTTGTCCGGTGAAACATTGATAAAAAAAGGATGTAAAGCTTCAATTGGCTGGATCACTCTTATGCGTCAACGTAAGGACAAAATTGAACTTAAAAATATGCGTGCTTCTAACCGTTTGGCTTACCAAACCTATTGTTATATTCGCCCACGTATTAAAACGGGGATGACAGAAAGTCAGGTGGCGGCCGAAATGGAACAATTTATGCGCGCACATGGGGCATCAAGTACGTCGTTTGCTACGATTGTGGCTTTTGGAAAAAATGCAGCCAATCCGCATCATGTAACTGGTAAAACAAAACTCAAAGCAGAAGAATGTGTATTAATCGATTTTGGATGTGTGTATAATGGATATTGTTCGGATATGACACGCAGTTGGTGGCATGGGAAAAAGGCCCCAGCGCAATATACTGAGATTTGGAATTTAGTAGATAAAGCTCGTCAGAAAGGTATCAAAACGGTAAAGCCCGGCCACACCGGAAAACAAGTGGATACCGCTACACGTAACATTATCGTACAAGGCGGGTATGGCTCGTTTTTTACCCACGCAACAGGGCATGGTGTTGGAATTGAGATTCATGAGGACCCTTACAATAGCCAGCAATGTAATGCCGTTTTAGCTGAAGGGAATGTGGTAACAGTAGAACCGGGTATTTATTTGCCGGGGAAATATGGAGTACGTTTGGAAGATACAGTAGCCGTTACAAAAACGGGTGCTAATATTTTAACGAGGAAATAAACGTATGAAAAAAAATTTTTCTGCACAACGGATGAAGGATTTTAGAGCCAAATTAAAAAAAGCCGGTTGGGATGGTTATGTAATGCCGACGGCGTTGGAACAGCGTTATGTGTCGGGTGTTGAGCTTTCTGACGGAGAGGCAGTTTTTGTAGTTACTCCGCGGCAGGCTTATTGTTTTACGAAAAAATTAATTGTTAGCAAAATACAACCGGCATGCGATTTTATTAAAGTAAAGGCGGTCCCCTTTGGAGGAATGTTAGATGGAGCTCTTGATTTCATTAAGCAGCAAAAAATAAAACGGGTAGCCTTTGACCCTGCCGTTGTTTCTTTGTCCGTAGGAGAACAATTGGAGAAAGCCGGTTGCGTGAGAAGTAAAAGTTTGATTGGAGAAATGCGTCTTCAAAAATACGAAGACGAAGTAGCTAAACTTAAAAAAGCTTGCAAAATTGCGGCTCAAGCGTTTGAAGAAGTGAAACCCAAAATTAAAACCGGCATGACGGAAGAAGATGTACGCATTTTAATGGCAATTGCTATGCATAAGCGCGGGGCAGATTCCGTTCCGTTTAACATTGTTTGTTTTGGAGAAAATACAGCAGATGCTCATCATACACCTTCCAAAACACGTAAATTAAAAGCAGAAGAAGCTGTCTTGATGGATTTTGGTTGTTTCTACGAAGGTTACACTTCGGATATGACCCGTAGTTGGTGGCATGGGAAAAAAGAACCCGCTTTCTATACGAAGATCTGGCATATTGTGGACAAAGCCCGCGTAGCAGGGGTAAAGGTTTTGCGCCCAGGCGTCACGGCAGAAGATATTGATAAAGCCGCTCGTACACTAATTACGAAAGAAGGATATGGAAAAGAGTTTTTCCATACCACCGGTCATGGAATTGGACTGGAAGTACATGACCAACCGATTTTGCGTTCCGGGTGCGCTGTGCGCTTGGAAGAAAATTTTGTGGTTACCGTAGAACCCGGCATTTATTTTGATGGGAAATGGGGTATCCGCTTGGAAGACAGTTTTTTAGTTACAAAAACTGGTTCTAAAAAATTGACGCAAAAATAAATAATGGACTTTGTGTCCTAAAAAGAGGTACAAAATGCTTAGCACGACAGAATTTCGGGAAGGTTTGATCTTCCAAGATGAAAATGGACAATTGGTGGAAATTATTGAATTTCAACACCATCGTAAAAGTCAGGCCCGCGCTGTAGTACGTGTCAAATTGCGCAATATTCGCACCGGGGCTATGATTGAAACGGCGTATCGCCCAGAAGATAAATTTAATGAAGTGGAAGTAGAAAAACGCCCCTTTCAATACTTGTACACCACAGGCGATATGGCTACTTTTATGAATACGGAAACGTATGATCAAGTAGAAGTACCGACCTCCAAATTGGGAGAGTTAACCAAATATCTTAAAGATAACATGGATGCTATTGGTATTTATATCAACAATGAGCTTTTTAATGTGGAGTTGCCTATCAAAGTACCGCTTAAAATTGCTTCTACTGTTCCCGGTGTAAAAGGCGATACGGTAGCCAATACTACCAAAGAGGCTACTTTGGAGACTGGTGCTGTGATTAAAGTGCCGCTTTTTATCAATGAAGGTGATACAGTGTTGGTAGATACCCGTACGGGTAATTACGTAGAACGTGTTAATGCATAAATTTGTATCAAGGCTGACAATATTGGGGATTTATCTATTATCATCCCCGATATTGTGGGCATTGGAAGTACAGATAGATCCGTTCTTTAAAATTGACAAAATTTCCTATAAGAAGGGACGCCTTGTATTGCCTGTGACTCGTCGGAAGTATCACAATATAAAGGTGTTAGATGAACATACGTTTACATGGTTGCAAACGTGTGCTTCGGAAACAAAGTGCGTTCAGGAAAAGAAAAAATTGCCCTTCCGGGTAGAAATGATTCGCCCTGTTGTTACTCGGCAAAATATGTGGATTGCAGAAGTTTCTTTTGCAGAACAGTGGTTGATTGTATTTTTGCTGTTTAAGAATCCCAATGGATATGTATTGAAGGAACCAGATCATTTTAAGTTTTTAGATGTTACATTGGCGACAAAGATACGGCAAGAGCTTGAACAAATGGTACAAGGAACAACACTATGAAATGTGTTTTAGAAAAAACGGGGCAGCCTTTGGCTTGCGAAGTAGAAATGGCTAATACTTATTTTACGCGTTTAAAAGGGCTGATGTTCCGTAAGGTTTTTGACAAGAATAAAGTATTGGTGTTGGATCCTTGTCCGCAAATTCACACGTGTTTTATGCGCTTTTTATTAGATGCTGTCTTTTGTGCGCCAGACGGAACGGTTCTTTATGTGATAGAAAATATGAAACCCTGGCGATTTAGTAAATTTATATCAGGGGCTCGTTATACCCTGGAATTTTCGGGGGGAACCCTACAAGGGCGTGTACAGGTTGGAGACAAGATTTTATTTTAATATAAGAGGATTGTGGGTATGAAAAAATGGATTGTGATGGGACTTGTATACCTTATGGGTACGTCAGTAGCCTTTTCCCGGCAGATTTGGGATGATTTTAGTGAACATGTATCGCCGCAAAATATACACGCATTTACTCAGGATTTGGGGGGAGTAATTGGCTCTGGTACTTATACAACCGGACGCATTTTAGGCTGGGGTGGTTTTCAAATTGGTCCGCGTGCCAGTATGGTAGGCAAATTGAGTAAAGCTTCCGGTGATACGGCAGAACAACGCAATAGTACTGCTTTGGGAGATCGTGACGAAGTAGGAACAATTTTTTATCCATGGTTGCAGGCAGATATCGGCCTTCCTTTCCGCATAGATGGGTTTATCCGTGCCAGTAGCTTTCAAGGAATGACTATTGCTGGTGGAGGACTCAGATGGGGAATTACACGCCCTAGTGAGAAGGTAGGTGCCTTTCAACCCATGTTGGTAATAGCCGCTCACAGCGCTAGTGCCCGTGATTTCTCTGCGACCCATTACAATGCCAGTTTAGTATTGTCAATGAAATTTAAATATTTTGTTCCTTACATTGGTGGCGGCGTCGATTACACGACGGTGCACATCAATGGGGCAGACAATTATACATATATGGAAGGTACCAATGATTACGCTGCCACTGCCCGCGGAACATTGGGTTTTAATTTTAAATTACCTTCATATATGGATTTGAGTTTGGCCGCACATTATGCGCATTACGGTTTGGGAGGAGAAGCCTCTTTAACAGTGCGATTTTAAGATGAATAAAAAGGCCCCGGTAAGGGGCCTTTTTTAGTTGCTTTTATAGTAGATGCTGTTTTTTACTTCTTCTGTTTTTTCTTTTCCGATTAGTTTTTCAATAATTGCAAAGGCAAACTCTATGGTGGCGGCGGCACTTTGGCCTGTGATGATGTTTCCGTCAACGGCTACATATTCTCCTGTAAAATGTCCGCCAAAATCTTCATTCATGGAAGAAAAACAGGTATAGTTTTTCCCTTTTAAGTAGCCGGCTCTTCCTAAAATAGTGGGGCTGGCACAAATGGCGGCTACTAATTTTTGTTCTTGAATGAAATTGCGAATTATTTTCTGTAAGTTAGAATCTTTTTCTAACGCCTGGTATTGAGGTCCTCCCGGAAGAACAAGCGCTTGATAGGTATTGGCTTGTAATTGGGAAAAGGGTTTTAAGTGGGTACAAGTGAGGCCGAATCTTCCGGTGGCATTTGCATCCGTAAGGGAAAAAACATCTACCTCCATTCCGGCTCGGCGTAATAAGGCAAAAGTGCCAATGGCTTCCATTTCTTCAAATCCGTCTGTAATTATCATGCAAATTTTCATATAGGCTCCTCCTATAAAAGCCCCGCATAGCGGGGCTTTTTTTAGTGAATTAATTTTTTTAGGATTTCCACTTTATCTGTTTTTTCCCAGGGGAAATTTTTCCGTCCGAAGTGTCCAAAAGCGGCGGTTTGTTGATAAATGGGATTTCTGAGTTTGAAATGCTCAATAATCCCACGTGGAGTGAGGGGAAAAACCTGACGTGCAATTTGGGCTAATTTTTCATCAGGTACAATTCCGGTCCCATCTGTATCCACGTAAAATCCGACAGGTTCATCCCGCCCGATAGCATACGCAATTTGTACGGTGCATTCCGGAGCAAGTTTAGCGGCTACGATATTTTTGGCAATATAACGTGCCATATAAGCAGCGGAGCGATCCACTTTGGTGGGATCTTTTCCAGAGAAAGCACCTCCTCCATGTGGGCAGCGCCCCCCGTAGGTATCTACAATAATTTTTCGCCCGGTTATGCCTGTGTCAGATTGTGGCCCGCCGATAACGAATTTCCCGGTAGGATTGATGTAGATTTTTGTATTTTTATCTATCCATTTTTTTACGACAGGTAAAATGGCGACATTGATAATTTCTTTTTTAGATTTTTCAGTAATTTTAGAACCGGTTTTATCCAAAATATCCTCGGTGTGTTGCGTGGACAAAATAATAGTATCTATTCGGGTAGGTTTCCCGTCATTATACTGGACTGTTACTTGAGATTTTGCGTCAGGCCCTACAAAGGGAAGAGTTTTATTTTTGCGAGCTTTTTCAAGATTTTTTAAAATTTCATGAGAAAGCACCAAAGGCAAAGGCATGAATTCCGGTGTTTCATTTACGGCGTAACCCACCATTAACCCCTGGTCTCCTGCACCACCTACATCTACCCCTTGGCTGATATCAGGAGATTGTTGACCAATTACATTAATTACAGCACAAGTGTTTCCATTGAATCCCCAGGTTGCACAATCGTAACCGATTTCTTTGATAACATTGCGTGCGATAGCTTCTACATCCACCCAAGTGCGGGTGGTAATTTCTCCACCGATAACAACGAGGCCTCTTGTGATATATGTTTCGCAAGCCACACGGGCGGTACGATCTTTTTTTAAAATTTCATCCAATACGGCATCAGAGATTTGGTCACATACTTTATCGGGGTGACCCTTAGAAACAGACTCTGAAGTAAAATAGCATTTGCCTTGTTTAATCATATACAACTACTCCTAAGCAGATTTGAGGGGTTTCTTATATTATACTACTTCCGATATTATTTCACTTCATTGGTTGAAGAAGTTGATTCGGCAAGGGGCAACAATTCTTCTCCGTAAGCGAAGTCAAATATTACCCCGGCTAAAAATTGCAATTGTTGAAAAAAATCTTTTTCATTGATAAATTCATCCGCACTATGAGCTGCGTTGGTTTCTAACGGAACCATTTGTGGCCCTAAACCGTAGGAGATAATCCCCCGGCGGCGTAAAAATTCACTATCATTTGAAGCAGGACTCATACCCGTAACGGTAATGGCTCCAGGGATTAATTTTTCGGCTGTTTTTTTGATAGAGACAAACAAAGGATCATTTCCATCCATGGCAGGCGCTTCCGGTGTTTGCGGACGTTCTACAATTTCCAACGATATATTTTTTTGTTCTTCTAATAACTGGCGTAATTGTTCCAGAAAAGCATCGGGATCTGTTCCCGGTAATAAACGAACATTTAACAAAGCGGAAGCCTCTTTGTTGGAAACATTGGTGTCCGTTCCAGCGAAAAGTTCCGTGGGAGTAATGACGTCTTTGAGTTGAGAGCGGAAAAAAAGATCTTGTGACATTATTTCCGCTGCGCTTTGTTGGTTAACGGATTTTCCATTTAGCAGGACGTCAATTGTTGTTTTCCCATCTTCTGTTTGAATGGGAGTAATGGCTTGAAAAAACTGCCGGGCAGTTGGGGTGAGCTTAGCGGGAGGATCATATGCAGCAATTTTAGATAACGCCTGAGATAGCGTATAAACAGCATTATTTTGTGCAGGTAAAGCAGCATGGCCGCCTTCCCCCGTAGCGGTTACTTTTACATCCATGTACTGTTTGGTGGCGGCTTCCACAAACACCAAAGGGGTAGAATTTTGTACGTTGATAATCCCGCCTCCTTCGTTAAGGGCAAAACCGGGATTTATTTTATCCCAATGGGTACCGAGTAACCATAAAAGGCCGGTTTCACTGCCAGCTTCTTCACCGGAAGTTGCCAAAAAGATAATATCCCGTTTAGGTTGTTGCGGTTGGTTTTTAAGCCACGTGAAAAGGGCAAGGTGAATAGCCGTATAATTTTTATCATCTGTTGTCCCTAATCCATAAATACGGCCGTCGCGTTCCGTTGCTTTGAAAGGAGGAAAATTCCATTCCGGAGTGGCGGAAACCGTATCCAAGTGAGAAATTAAAAGTAGTGGCTTTTGGGAAGGGTCACTTCCTTTGATGCGGGCCATCAAATTAGCATGCCCCTTGCTGGGAATGAAGATATCCCAATCAATATGGTTTTTGTTCAATTCCTTGTATATATAACGTGCGGCCGCTAATTCATTGGCATTGGGTTGGGCAGTGTCAATATTAACAAGTTTCAATAAATGTTTTTTGGCGCTTTGTTGCAATGGTTCCCATTGCTCCGTTTGTGCAAAACCGGGGAAGGCTATAAGGCTTATTAAACCGACTGACAAAAATTTTTTCATCATGTTAAAACCGTATCTCCGCTTGAGGAACTACCTGATGCTTTTCGGCCGTTTTGGAAGACAGTTCCAACACATATTTCCCGTAACCGGTAGCACGGGCTACTTCTGCATCCGGTGTGTAGGTGTAAGAATGGGGGACTTCTGCAGCGATATTATTTACTTTTTTATCTGCTCCAATGAAGACCATGTCCAAATCGATTAGTGTGTTTTTCATCCAAAATAACTGCGGTTGCTCTTCATCAAACACAAAAAGCATTCCTTGGTTTTCCGGCAGATTCGTTACAAACATAAGGCCTTTTTCTTGCTTGTTGGGTGTGTCAGCTATGAGGGCATTTACCACAAATCCATCCGGCAATGTTACCGAAACGGTCCGGTATGGATTGCAGGCTGCTAGTCCCATAAGAACAAGACTTATAAAAAGGAATTTTCTCATATCTATTTTAATATAGCATAAATAAATTTAAAATTGTGGCGGAAATGGGCCCACAAAATACTTGACTATTTTAAATTTTTGTTGGTAAAATAAAGTTGCGGTCTTTATAGTAAAAAAATTTCCGCAATCCTAAAGACCGCCCTAGCAATAGGAAAAGGTGCGCGGAAAGGAGAAAAGTTATGAATAATAAAGGGTTCACCCTGATCGAATTATTGGTAGTGGTGCTCATCATCGGTATTTTGGCCGCTATGGCATTGCCCCAATATTTTAAAGCAGTTGAACGCAGCCGCATGAGCGAAGCTGTAACGTTGTTAGCCAACATTGCTCAAGCACAACAACGCAAATATTTGCAAATCAACAGATATGCCGGTGTTTTCACCGGTTTAGACGTTGCCCCAAAAGGTGCTTCTGGTGCTGCCTATTGTACAAAAGGTGAAAACACCACGACGCCGACCTTTACCTCTGGTGAAGAAAATGATGCGTGCGGTGGTGCTAACGGTTTCGTAGTCGGTTTGAACGGTACTGCCTTTACAGATGGTGTTGCTCGTGCTGCTCGCTCTGGTGCAAATAACTTGCAATATGCCTATGTATTGGAACGCTACTATGCCAACAATGGTACCAAATGCACTGGTTTAAACGACAACGGAAAATCCTTGTGTGCTGACTTCTGCGGTTTGGATACCTATCCTACCAACGGTTGCTGCTCTACCGGTGATACCGCTCTTGCTTCTGGTGATGGTGCTTGTGGTGTACCGTCTGGCAACGACTAATCAAACTGCTTAATGCAATTTGTAACCCACCCTTCGGGGTGGGTTTTTTACGCTCTTTCCCATATAAATTTCTTTTTCTTCATTTATCGTACGTCTATAATTGGTATAATATAGATAATGACGCAAGACAATACTCCGCTTTTGCAGGTAAAAGATTTGGCGGTTTGTTTTACTACAGATGAAGGTACTACACCGGTTCTTCATGGCCTCTCTTATACTTTGCCTAAAGGAAAAATTTTAGCAGTGGTGGGTGAGTCCGGTAGTGGTAAAACCGTTCATGCACTTGCTTTGCTACGCCTTTTACCGCCTACGGCGCATATTACCAAAGGGCAAATTTTGCTCAATGGGCAAAATATCTGCCGTTTGGGAGAAAAAAAATTACGTGCCTTGCGTGGTGCTAAAATAGCAATGATCTTTCAAGATCCGACCGCTAGTTTAAACCCTGTGTTGACCATTGGCGAGCAATTGACAGAAACGCTTTTGGCACATGAAAAACTTACTCAACAACAAGCCCGCGCCAGAGCTATTGAATTACTGGAAAAAGTAGGTATACGCGAACCCGAAAAACGATTGGAAGAATATCCGTTCCAATTTTCCGGCGGAATGTGCCAGCGCGTAATGATTGCTATGGCACTGGCTTTGAACCCTGATGTGTTGATTGCGGATGAACCTACCACCGCCTTAGACGTAACTATACAAGCCCAAATTTTAAAATTAATTCGTAGCTTGCAGCAACAAAGCCAAATGTCTGCGGTATTTATTACCCATAATTTGGCAGTAGTAGCCGGAATTGCCGACGAGGTTTTAGTATTGTATGGCGGACTTTGCATGGAACAGGCCCCAGTGGAGGAATTATTTGCGCGCCCCTTGCACCCGTATACACAAGGGTTATTAAAATCGTTGGTGTCCATTACCAAAAAAGAAGAAATTTTACCTGCTATAGAAGGTCAACCACCTTTGCCGGGGCAAATTAAACAGGGGTGTCCGTTTGCGCCACGTTGTGCAAAAGCAAGCGACAAATGTTTTAAAATATGCCCGCCTCTGTTTGAAAAAGCAGAGCGCCGTGTACGGTGTTGGTTGGAGGAAAATGTATGAGTTTACCGATAGAAATTAAACATTTGGTAAAAACATATATTCGTCATCCTTGGCTAGGCAAACGGGTGGAAAAAGAAGTGCTCAAAGATGTTAGCCTTACGCTGCAACCGGGGCGTGTATTAGGCCTGGTGGGTGAATCGGGTTGTGGAAAAAGTACCTTGTGCAAAGTGTTACTGGGTATTGAAAAACCTACCGCCGGAGAAGTGTATGTCAACGGAAAAGATGTAGCTCGTATTTCCAAAGCACAATTTAAAAAACTTCGGCGTGAAATGCAAGTGGTCTATCAAGATCCTTATAGCAGTTTGGACCCACGTATGAATGTGCGTCAAATTTTAAGTGAACCCTTGGAAATTCACGGTCTTAAAAAGGAAAAGGAAGAACGTGAAAAATATCTAAAAGAATTGTTAGAGGCGGTGGGTTTATCGGATTTGTTTTTAACACGTTATCCACATGAATTTTCCGGCGGGCAGCGTCAACGTATTTGCATTGCACGGGCATTGGCATTGAGTCCCCAGATTTTAATAGCAGATGAGCCGGTGTCTGCGTTGGATGTTTCTGTGCAAGCGCAAATTTTAAATTTATTGAAACGTATCAAACAACAACGTAATTTGTCTATGTTGTTCGTAACGCATGATTTTGGCGTCGCACGTTTTTTGTGTGATGATATTGCTGTTATGGAACAGGGTAAGATTGTAGAGTTTTCAACAGCGGAAGAATTGTTCTGCCATCCGCAGAATGAATATACAAAAAAATTATTGGCCTCGGTTCCCAAGGCAGACCCTGCTTTGCGTGAACAATGGTTAAATGTAACTAAGGAGAATTAAATGAAAGCCCCTCGTTTATTAAATACATTTTTAGAACTGGTGGAAATCAATAGTGAGTCTTTCCACGAAAAAGAAATTCACCGTTTTTTAATGCAACGTTTACAAGAAATGGGATGCCGTGTGGTAACAGATAATGCCGGTAGCCACTACCAGACGGATGCCCCCGGGAATATATTTGGCTTTTTGAAAGGAACGGTAAAGAGCAAGCCTATTTTATTATGTGCCCACATGGATACGGTTACTCCCGGGCAAGGGGTAAAGCCTGTCGTTAAAAAAGACCGTGTTACTTCTGACGGTACCACGATTTTAGGCGCTGATGATAAGGCAGGACTGGCTATTATTTTGGAAGTATTGCAAACACTTAAAGAAGAAAAAAAACCACATCCTCCGATAGAAGTACTTTTTACACTTACGGAAGAAAACGGTATGTGCGGAGCAAAACGGGCTGATTATAAACAACTTAAAAGCCGTGAAGGATTAATTTTGGACAATGAAGAAGGAGCCGAAGTTTTAATTCAAGGGCCTGCCGTTAATACGATTGAAATATGGGTAAAGGGATTGGCTTCCCATGCGGGAGTCTATCCGGAAAAAGGAATTTCTGCTGTGGAAGTTGCCGCTTATGCCATTAGCCGTATGAAGTTGGGCCGCATTGATAAAGATACGGTGGCAAATATGGCTATTATTCAAGGTGGAAAAGCTACTAATATCGTTACGGACGAAGTATATATCAAGGGAGAGGCCCGCAGTTTGAGTAATGCAAAATTAGCCAAACAAACTGCGCATATGAAAGCCTGTTTTGATGAAGCCGTAAAACACTATACCAAAACAATTGATGGAAAAATATGCAAACCTTCTGTTAAATTTATGCCGGTGTTGCGCTATCCGGCTGTAAATGTGCCCAAAAATCATCCTTTAATTAAACAGTTGATCTCTTGTGCCAAGAAAGAAGGAATTGTAATGCGTGCTTGTGCTTCGGGCGGTGGTTGTGATGCCAATGTATTAAGTGGCTATGGATTTACATTACCCAACTTGGGGGTAGGCGTACGCAATTGCCATACCAAACAGGAATATTTGTTGCTGAAAGAATTTTTTGCTGCGTGTAACGTTGTGCTAGATGTAGTACGTAATTACAAAAAATAGAGGAACTATGCTGCGCTATATTATCCGTCGTCTTATTTTGTTGCCTCTTGTTGTGCTGGGTGTTACGTTTGTGTTATTCTTTTTAACCCAACGTTTAAGCCCGGAGATGCGCGCTTCTTTGTATATTAAAGATCCACGGCAAATGAATGCGATGGAAGAGGTAATCCGTCAATATGGCTTGCGAGATAATGTATTTAAGCAATATGGTCGTTGGTTGGGCAATGTACTGAAAGGGGATCTGGGATATAGCCCTAGTGCGAATATGCCGGTTTCTCAAGCCATTAAAGAGTATTTGCCTGCTACTATTCAGTTGGCGCTTGTTACTATCGTATTGGTGGTGTTTTTCGGAGTTTGGTTTGGTAGTGCATCAGCAGTGCATAAAGATAAATGGCAAGACAATGTGGCACGGTTTATATCGGTGGGGGGGTTTTCACTGCCTATTTTTGTGTTGGGTTTATTGTTGCTAATGATTTTTTATGGGAAGTTAGGATGGTTTGCCCCGGGAGGATATTCTGTCCAATCCAATATGATTATTCACGCAGCTTCCTTCAAAACTTATACCGGGTTCTTGTTAATTGATACTTTGTTAAACGGTCATCCACGTGTATTTTTGGATGTACTTTTTCATTTGGTCTTACCGGCAGTTACACTTTGTATCGGTTCATTTGCCTTAATGGTGCGTGTGATGCGTTCAAGTATGTTGGAAGAATTAAATAAAGATTATGTGCGTACAGCACGTGCGAAAGGATTGCCGGAGTGGAAAGTAGTTTATAAACATGCAGGAAAAAATGCCATTATTCCCGTGATTACATTAGCTAGCATTCAATTTATCCGTTTGCTTGGTGGAACCGTAATTGTGGAAACAATCTTTGATTATCCGGGTATCGGCCGTTTTGGCGTGATAGCTGCGCAACAGTTAGATATTGCCGGAATTTTAGGATTCTCTTTAATGGTGGCTATTTTGTTTGTATTGGGGAATTTATTGTCGGATATTCTTTATACAGCGGTGGATCCGCGAATTCGATTAGAGTAATATGAACGAACGTATTTGGAAACGTATTTATAAAAATAAAACTTCCTTTATAGGATTAATCTTGGTGGCATTATTTGGTTTAATGGCACTGTTGGCCCCGGTGTTAGCGCCTGTAGAGAATAAAAATAATCCCTATCAACTGCCCCAGAAAAGTTATCAAATTGCGCCTCAGCCTCCTTCCAGTCAAAATTGGTTTGGAACTACTGAGCAACAATATGACCTTTATTACGGTGTAGTGTGGGGGGCTCGCTTGGCTTTTAAGATAGGCATTACGGTTACTTTTTTTGCTTTTTTGATTGGTTTGTTTGTAGGGGGAGTGGCCGCCTATTTTGGGGGAAAGATAGACGAAGTGTTGATGCGATTGACGGATGTTGTATTTGCAGTGCCCTCTTTGGTGTTGGCAATGGTAATTGCCGCTATGTTGGGGCCAGATATCAAAAATATGATGATTGCATTAACAGCAGTAGCCTGGCCTTCTTATGCACGTTTAGTGCGCGGAGATATTTTATCCGTAAAACAACGTGATTACGTAACTGCAGCCCGTACGCTTGGAGCGCGTGGTCCGCGTGTGTTATTGCGACATATTTTGCCTAATTCCATTTACCCTTCTGTAGTGGTGGCCAGCTTGGATATCGGGTATGTAGTATTAACGGCGGCTTCTTTGTCTTTCCTGGGATTGGGGGCCCAGCCGGGCACTGCCGATTGGGGACAATTAATTGCTATGGCGCGTAACTGGGTGCTTGGCACGCCGGGAAATACGTTTGCTTATTGGTATACGGTGGTCGCTCCGGGAGGGGCCATTTTCCTATTTGCATTGGGATGGAATTTGTTGGGGGATGCTTTCCGCGATATTTTAGACCCACGACAAGGCTGATTTTTATACAATAAAGATAGATACTATTAAAAGAGGTGCTTTATGATTCGTCGCAAAGATTTATATACGGCTTTATCGGATAGTGCTTTCCGTTTTCCAGACAAGGTAGCTCTAGTAGAGGCCGGAACGAATAAAAAGGTTTCTTTTCATGAATTATTGATGCAGGTGGACCGTGCGGCCGATATGTTTTTCGAACATGGTATCCGCAAAGGAGATCGTGTGGCTATTGCCCACCGTAATGCCATTGATACTGTAGTAGCCAATTTTGCACTTTATAAATTGGGAGCGGTATCTATCCCAATGAATTTTATGGTTACCAAAGCCGAAGAAATTGAATTTATTTTGAATAATGCTTCCGCAAAGGCTGTGGTAACACAAGCGGAATTCATCCGTCATTATGTAAAATGCGTTGCCAATATTCCTTCCCTGCAGTTTATTTTTACAACAGATGAAATTCCTTCTTCTGCGGCGGATTGCGAAAAAGTTCAATTATTCTGGACACAGATAGAAAAATCTACCGCTCACGAGGAAACAGCAGTTGCCCAGGCTGGGTTGGATGATTTGGCTTTCATTCTTTATACTTCTGGTACAACCGGACTTCCCAAAGGAGCTATGATCACTCATGGAAATTTGGCTTCAAATGTAATTTCTTGTGCACAAATTTTTAAAATTATGGGTGATGACGTTTTCTTGTGTTTGCTACCAATGTTTCATTCTTTTGCGTGGACGACATGTGTGGTCATTCCAATGTATTTGGGTTTGAAAGTAGTTATTGTAGCCAACGTCATGCCGGCAAGCAAATGGTTGGGAGCCATGGGGACAGAAAATGTTACGTTGATTTTGGCTGTTCCTCAAATTTATGCTGTGCTGTCCAAAGAAGCAAAAGGACTTAAACAGCTGTATTTGCGTTTTTGGCCGTTTAAAAATGTTCGTTTTGCAGTATCGGGAGCGGCTCCTCTTACACAAGAAATTAAAGATCGTTTTGAGGAAAAGATAGGAGTAAAGATTTTGGAAGGTTATGGTTTGACGGAAACAAGCCCTGTGGTAAGTGTGAATACCGAGGAACTTCAAAAAATCAAGTCAGTAGGACCGGCACTTCCGGCTGTCAGTACACGTGTGTTAGATGATGACGGAAATGAAGTTCCCCGCAATCATGAAGGGGAATTATGTGTAAAGGGACCTAATTTGTTTAAAGGATATTGGGGCAACGAAAAAGCTACTAAAGATGCTTTTACTGAAGACGGTTGGTTCCGAACGGGGGATATTGTGGTAATTGATGATGATGGTTTTATTTTCATCAAAGATCGTAAGAAAGACATGATTATTATTAAAGGTTTGAAAGTCTTTTCCGCCCAAGTAGAAGCTGTTATTTGTGAACACCCGGCTATTGAGGAGTGTGCTATTATTGGCGTGCCCGATGGACGTGGTGGAGAATTTATTAAACTTTATGCCGTTAAGAAAGAAGGTGCGGAAGTATCAGACGCAGAATTTAGAAAATTCTTAAAGACGCATCTCGATAACTACAAACGCCCGCGTGATTTTGAATTTGTAGAATCTCTTCCTAAAAATGCACTTCGCAAAGTACTTAAACGCAAATTGCGTGAAGATGCCGTGGCCAAATTAGCAGCTCGTACGGCTACGCAAACTGCGACGGAGGAATCCGTTGTTTAGTTTAGCGGATGTACTGGCAGAAGAAATTCCTAATGCCCATTATGTGGGAGGGATCGTTCGTAGTAGTTTACTCAACCGTTTTTCCTCCGATATAGACATTGCGTTGCCAGCAAGTGAAATAAAGCCGGCCGCTGCCCGTTTAGCCAAACGCCTGAATGCAGCCGTTTTTGAAATGGACCCCGAATTAGGGGTTTGGCGTTTAGTTACCCATCAAGAAAAAATTCAATTAGATCTTACCGCTTACCAGGGAGCCAATCTAAAAGAAGACTTGCTCCGACGTGATTTTGCTTTTAATGCACTGGCTTATCCAGTAGCTGCTCGGCCAGAAATTGTGGTGATGCCGCGTGAAAATGATACGGCACATTTGCTATTAAAAGGCTTGCAGAATAATTTGATTGTAGATGAATGTGACGGTATTACAGATATTAAAAAGAAACTAATTCGTCTAAATGGCCCTCATCATTTTCAAGAGGATCCGCTACGGATGTTACGTGCCTTTCGCAGTGCGGCGGAATTGAATTTTACGATTGATTCTCGAACTCTAGCCCAAATTAAAACAGATCATGCTTTGATTGTTTCTTCTGCAGGAGAGCGTGTCCGAGAAGAATTGGAACGTTTATTGGCGACCTCAAAAAGTTATGAAATGATAAATGAGATGGATCAGTGTGGCCTTTTGACATCTATTTTCCCGGAATTAGAAGCGCAGCGTACCTGTGCGGAAGTATATTATGGAAAAGGAGGCGTTCTAAAGCATACGTTGTATGTTTTAAAACGGATGGAATATTTGTTGGAACATCTGGAAGTTGCCTTTCCCAAATATGCCCCTGCGTTAATTCCTTTTACTAAAAATAAAGCCCTGTACAAGATGGCGGCCCTTTTGCATGATATAGCAAAGCCTACTACGGCAAAAATACAAGGAGATCGGTTGCGATTTTTTTACCATGAGCAAAAAGGGGCTCAAATGGCAAAGGTGGTTTTGGACCGTTTGCATTATAGCAGAGCTGATATACGTCTTATCTGTTCTATGATAGGGGAACATCTGCGCCCTTCCAATTTGGCCAGCAATAATGTGTTGACAGACCGTGGAATTTATCATTTCTTTAGAGATTTAAAAGAAGCAGCAATCCCGATGCTTTTGTTATGTTGGGCGGACTATACCAGTTATATAACAGAAGACCAGTTGCAACAAATTATACCGAGAACGGAACAACGGCTTATGACAATTGAACAAGCCAAACGAGAGAAAAATATTGGTAAAACATTGCGACATTTGCAGGTATTGTTTGTTTTGTTTGGAAAGTATTTTGAATCTCCACAAAAAGTTCGTCCAACGCGTTTGGTTACGGGGCAAGATGTAATGTTGATTTGCCATTTACCCCCCTGTCCACGGGTAGGGGAAATTTTAGAAGCAGTTTCTATAGCCCAAGTGGAAGGAGAAGTGACTTCACGCGAAGAGGCTTTGACGTTTTTACAGCAAACTTTTTGCACTAAAAAATAGTGTACGCAATAGAAAAATTTTGCTAGAATAAAGTAGCGTAGTTCGTAATGCGGGCGTGGTTCAATGGTAGAATGGAAGCTTCCCAAGCTTTAGACGAGGGTTCGATTCCCTTCGCCCGCTTTTTTAGAGGATTCTTATGGCAGACGAACAAAATATAGAAACAGATTCTTCTTTTCCCGATCACAGCACAGGCAATAAAGATTTATGGCTTTTTTTGATTGTTTTAGATGCCATCTTCTTGTGTGTGTTTGGCTTTTTTATCTATAAGCATTTTTCCGGAAAGATTTTTACACCTTCAACATCTTCCGAAGTAGTGCAGAAAGAAGAAGCCCCTTCTGCCGAAATGGTTACTGTGGAAGATGAGGCTGTTTGGGTGGAAACTCCAAATGCAGATGGCGAACCTAAAAAGGAAATACAGCCAACGCAAGAAACAGAATCTTCAGAAACAACGGTTGCAGAATTGTTTAAAGGAGTTGTGCAAGAGGAGCAATCGCTTGTAAAAGAGCAGCCAGAAGAACAAAAACAGAGTGTAATCATCTCGAACGAAAAAGGCAAATACCGTCAAGTTACTTTCCGCTGGTTTGGAGACGGAGATAAGGTCGCGATTGTGAGTGGTTTTACCATGTCAAAACCCAAAGAGTTAAAAAAAGTAGGAACCTACTGGGAAACTACTTTGGCAATTGCTCCCGGTTCTTATAAATTTTTGTATATTGTAGATGGGAAGAATAGGTTAGATCCCTATGTCCCAGAGAAAGATGGGCGTTCTGTGTTAGAAGTAAAATAAAATTTAATTCGTTTGAGACCCCCGGCCTTTGCCGGGGGTTTTTTATAAGTGCGTAAGAGGCACGCAAAACGGGGACTGCTGGAAGACAATCCCCGTTAAGGTTACGACTAATCGCCCCAGGGTTTCGGTTCTCCCCGAGACGGCAGGAAATTTTAATTATTTAAATAGCGTTTAATGATACTACGTACGATTCCTTCTACGTGGAAGGAATTTTTATCAGCCACAATGGGCGTGTAAGCTGGATTGACCGATTGTAAAATGACGTTATCTCCGTCTTGGGTAAAACGTTTTACCATTACTTCCCCTTCATTAACGCATACCACTACGTCTTTATTTTTAGGTTGAGAACTTTGTTCTACAATTAACCAATCGTGAGGGGCAATAAGTGTTTGCATAGAATCTCCCTTTGCTTCCACCATAAACCCCCTGCTAGCCGGGAAATAAATCATACTGGGGTCCACCGGAATGATACGCGTGGGCATTCCATCCAAAATAGTTCCTTCCGGCCCGCATTTGGCCATCCCATACATTTTTAGATATACTACATTGCGTTCAGGATCTTTTAAAATAATGTAGTCTCGTGGGTTAGCCGGATTACGCTTTAAATACCCCTTTTTTTCCAACTGTTTGATGTGATGAAAGACTACGCTTTTAGCACTTACGTTTAAGTGTGTGGCTAATTCTTCCATAGTAAGAGGATCGGAAATATTAGATTTTAGAATTTCCAAAAGTTCAGCTTGCTTGGGATGTAGTGCTTTCATTTTAAACTCCTTGAACTTATTTTCTTGTTCTATATATTATTCTATATTTTTTTAATATAAAAGTCGAGTTAATTTTAAAAATACTTAAAAAATAAGTATTTTTATATATCATAAGATTTTGTTTAATGTTTTATTTTAACGGCTAATATTTCCTGTTTTTTTCCCAATTCCATGCCGTTTCTATGATGCGAGTTAGTGAATAGCGGGGGGACCAGCCTAATACATTTTTAGCTTTTGTACTGTCTGCAATTAAAATGGCAGGGTCTCCTTTTCTGCGAGGAGCTGTTTCTACTTTAAAGTCAACCCCGGTGATTTGTTTCGTTTTTTCTATAATTTCTAAAACGGAAAATCCATTTCCGCTTCCCAAATTAAATTGATCGCTTTTATTCTCCTGTTCCATTTTTTCAAGTGCCAAGATATGAGCTTGTGATAAATCGTTTACGTGAATAAAGTCTCTTATACAAGAACCATCTTTAGTAGGATAATCGGTTCCAAAAATCTTTACGTTAGGCCTTTTCTTTGCAGCTGCTTGCAAAACAATAGGGATGAGATGTGTTTCCGGAGTGTGGGATTCCCCTATTTCTCCGCTATCATCGGCGCCCGCAGCATTAAAATAACGCAAGACGGTTGATTTTAATCCATATGCTTTTTCAAAATCTTTCAACATCTTTTCCACAATTAACTTTGTGTTCCCATAAGGATTGCAGGGATGTTGCGGATGGGTTTCATCTATTTTCTTTTGAACAGGTTCTCCGAAAGTAGCAGCCGTGGAGGAAAAAACAAAATAGGGAATATGATTTTCAACCATACAATCTAATAAATGAAGTACATTTTCTACATTGTTATGATAATATTTGGAAGGGGATTGAATGCTTTCTGCTACTTCAATAAATGCTGCGAAATGCATGACAGCTTCTATTTTGTACTTGCAAAAAATTTCATTGAGTCGTTCCCTATCACGGATGTCTCCTTGTTCAAAAGGATAAGATTGCACGGCTGCCAAGTGGCCTTTGGATAAATTATCAAATACGATAGGACAATATCCCTTTTGGTCTAACATTTTTACTACGTGGGAGCCGATATATCCCGCACCCCCTACTACTAAGATATTTTTCATATTTTTCTCTTTCCTTATTCTACTATTTTTTCATCATATAATATTTTTGTTAAAATAATTTTATGAGAAAAGTGATTATAACACTTGTAATTATTGCAGGGTTAGCTTATTTATTTATGGGGAAAAGAGAAATTAAAAATTTTCCTAATTCCAATCAAAATATAGTGGCTTTTGGAGATAGTTTAACGGCGGGATATGGGGCTCCTAAAGGGAATTCTTATCCGGATTATTTGGGGCAGCGGTTAAATAGACCCGTAATTAATATGGGGGTATCTGGTGAATTGGCTGTTCAAGCCTCCGCCCGTCTTCCGGAAGTTTTGGCACAACAACCCTATATGGTTCTTATTGAATTTGGAGGAAATGATTTTATGCAACAACGCAGTGCACAGGCTGCGGTGGAAGCTGTTTCCCAATTGGTAGATGCTGTGCAAGAAGCGGGAGCAATAGCAGTAATTGTGGATATTGGTGGGCCCGGAATGGGGAAATATACAACAGCTTATAAGAAAATAGCAAAAGAAAAAGGAGCCATTTTTGTACCGGGAATATTAAACGGTATATTTGCAAAACGAGCTTTTAAATCAGATGCAGTCCATCCCAATGCGGCCGGCTATGAGCAGGTTGCTGATAAAGTGTATCAAAAAATTAAAACATATGTGAAATAAAATCCCTTCTTTCGAAGGGATTTTATTACATCTTAAAGTCTTCTCCCAAATACAATTTACGGGCATTAGGATCATTGAGTAAGGTATTTTGGTCTCCTTCTACTAGGATTTTGCCGTCGTATATGAGATAAGCGCGTTCTGTTAGGGGCAAAGTTTCGCGCACGTTATGATCCGTAATAAGAACACCAAGCCCTTTGTCTTTTAGTTTAAAAATCATTTTGCGAAGATCTGCCACGGTAATAGGGTCTATTCCAACAAAAGGTTCATCTAAAAGGATAATTTGTGGGTTACTAATCATGCAACGAGCAATCTCCATACGGCGCTTTTCTCCGCCGGACAATGTCCAGGCTTTTTGTTTAGCTAACTTTGTGAGGCCGAATTCTTCTAAAAGAGAATCTACGCGGCGCTTTTGTTCTTTTTTATCATCTAAAATGCGTTCCAATACAGCCAACAAATTTTCTTCTACCGTCAGACCCTTAAAAATAGTAGGTTCTTGAGCTAAGTAGCCTAATCCATGACGGGCGCGTTCGTACATGGGTAAATTTGTTACGTCTTGTCCATCAATAAATACTTGGCCTTGCGTGGGACGTATAAACCCAACCATCATGTAAAAAGAGGTAGTTTTTCCGGCGCCGTTTGGGCCTAATAACCCCACAATTTCGCCGGACTTAACGTGAAGATCTACCCCTTTCACAACCATGCGGTCCTTGTATACTTTAACGATTTTATTGCTGCGTAGTTCCATAACTAAGTCCTTGATTAAATTTTGAAAAATCCACTTGATTAACTTCCGGTGAGACAAACCATCCTTGAACTTTTCCATCCAACGAAATTTGGTTTCCCTCAGCATCCGAAGACACTCTATCGGCTATTATAGCAAAAGTACCTTGTTCGGTTGTTCCTTTCAAGAGTGGCCGTGAACCATAAGCATATGATTGATTATGTGTCCCGTCATATACAATAGTTTCCGCTTCTAAAAAGCGTAGGCCATCCGATAAGACGGCATTTCCTTCTAATTGGATATAATTTTCTGTTTGTCTGATTATCATTTTATTGGCAGATAATGTTTGCATTCCTTCGGGGGAAGGGCGTTCCATCTTTACATTCCCTTCTAGGGTAAAAATTTGTTGTTCCAAATCAAACGTAACTTTTTGAGCGGTTGCTTTAACGGTTGGTTGTAGAGGATCGGTATAAATAAGGCGAACAGGAGCTGTTTTGTTAGCAGTAAGGGAACCCTGTTGGGTTTTGTAATTAAAAATAGCTTTATGGGCATAAGCTTCGTAGGAAGAGCCTTTTTGATCCTGTTGTTTAAGATAGACATTCCCAGTGGCGGTAAAACGGTTCAGGGTTCTTTCGGATAGAGCATAATCTGCTTTGAACGTATACGTGCCATTATCATAAAACACATGGCCGGAAAATTCTTCTTGTTGTTTGTCGCGATGTATAATCCAACTATCACTCTGTATAATTCCACCCAGGACCGAGGGAAGTTCTTTGGCGTTTGTTTTTTTGGCTTGTAAAATTTTTTTTGCCTGTTTAGCGCGATTAACGACGGGTGTTTGTATTTGCGAATCATCTAATTGCACTGACTTGGTACATCCTGTCAATAAAAAAGCGATTGAAAAGAGAAGAAAAAATCGTTTCATAATTTATTTTTGTTTGAAATCTTGAATAGAATCCGGAAGGCGCGTTGATTGCTTCTTAAATTCTATAGTATTTAATTGAGAATCTGTTACAATTCCGTTTTTGGCTGTTATACTGGCGTTTCCACGTGTAACAATTGTTTTTCCATTTGACCAAATTTGATCCGTATCTATGTTGTACAGAAAACAATTTGCGGAGATGACTAAATTTTCGGCCAAAGATTCAATCCGGGCATTCCCTTCGATACTCACGAGATGTTTTGTATAGTCAAATGAACCTACTTTACCGGTAATACGGGCGCTGTCCTCTCCATTTTGTTTTAAATTGAGGAAGGGATTATTCAAAGTGGCACTTTGTAAATCAGCAAAGTTAACGGTATCGGCCAGGAGAAGCCATTCTTTTTGATTTTCTTTAGAGGAAAAAATAGATACATTGGTAGCCAGTTGAGCGTGCTCCTCGTTGGCCTCCATTTCGTCATTATTTCCACTACAGGCCATAAGAAGAAAACATAATAAAAATAAACAACTGTATCTCATTTTTTATCAAGCAGAGCTATAAATTCAATAAGGTCTTTTTCGTCTATAATTCCTACGACTTTTCCTTCTTTATTTAAAACGGGTAAATTGTCTACGTGGGTTTTATGAATCATTTTTGCCGCTTCAATAGCAGGCAAAGTATCCAGCAATCGGTAAGGGTTTTTGGTCATTACTTCGGTAATGTTTTTACGAAGCACATCGCCGCCTTCTTTTTGTAAAATGCGGCGTAAATCTCCGTCTGTAAAATAACCGATCAGTTTTCCTTTTTTATCCACGACGCTTGTGGCTCCTACTGCCCCGGTTTTGGTCATCACAAAGAGAGCATCTTGCACGGTTTCTTTTTCCGTTACTACCGGATTATTCCTTCCCTTACGCATTAAATCTTTCACAGATTGGGTAAGTAATTTCCCTAAAGAGCCACCGGGATGAAAAGTAGCAAAATCTCTTTTCTTAAAATGTTTTATTTCCATTAAACATACGGCCAATGCATCTCCTACAGCCAAAGTAGCAGTGGTAGAGGCCGTAGGAGCCAAATTATAGGGACAGGCTTCTCGGTCAATATGGACAGTAATGGCAATATCCGACATGAGCGCTAATTTGGAATGTTTGTGCCCTGTTATAGAGATGATGGTTAAATTTTGTCGTTCTAAAGAAGGCAAGATTTTGTTAATTTCTTCTGTTTGTCCGGAGAATGAAATGGCAATGATGATATCACCGGGAGTAATCATACCCAAATCCCCATGAAGAGCTTCTACGGGGTGTACGAAAAAGGAGGGGGTTCCTGTAGAGGCCAGGGTGGCAGAAATTTTGCGACCGATAATGCCGCTTTTTCCAATTCCCAATACGACTACTCTACCCTTGCAATGAGCAATGGCTTCTACTGCTTTCAAAAAATGAGCATCTATACTTTTGTGACTTAATTGGAGTGCTTCTGTTTCAATGTTGAGCACATGGGTGGCGATACGCTTAATCGTTGAAGGCGAAAAGGTTATTTTTTTCATAACATTCCCTTATTTGAATTTTTTTACAACTGTATCAATGGCACATAACTCTCGTACCATTTTAGTCGTCAATTCAAAATCCAATGAATTAGGTCCATCTGACAAAGCTTTTTCCGGATGGGGATGCGCTTCAAAAAATACGCCTGCAATTCCCAAGGAAACGGCCGCTTTGGCAAGCACAGGAGCCAGCTTACGGTTCCCACCGGTTGCCGATCCTAATGCACCCGGCTTTTGCACGGAGTGAGTGGCATCAAAAATGACGGGGTAGCCGAACTGTTTCATTATCTCTAACGAGCGCATATCTACGACCAAGTCTCCATATCCGAAACAAGATCCTCGCTCGGTAAGTAAAATTTTATAGTTTCCCCGGGATTCTATCTTTTTTATCACTTGTTCCATCGCCTGGGGAGCTAAAAATTGACCTTTTTTTACGTTGATAACTTTCCCTGTATCGGCACAAGCTAGGAGTAAATCCGTTTGACGACAAAGAAAGGCCGGAATCTGCAGAACGTCGGCTACTTGAGCCGCTTCCTCTGCTTGCCATGGCTCGTGAACATCTACCACTACAGGTAAGTGGGTCTTTTCTTTTGCTTTTGTTAAAATTTCCAGGCCTTTACAAAGCCCAGGGCCTCTGTATGCTTCTACGGAAGTGCGGTTAGCTTTATCGAAAGAGGCTTTTAAGATAAAAGGGTGGTGTGTGCGCGAAAGAATATTCTTTAATTGTGATGCTGTCTCCAAATAGTGCTTTTCCCCTTCAATCACGCAGGGCCCCGCCATAAACGCAATGGGGCGTGTATTGGAAATTTTATAAGTACCGACAGTAATCGTTTTTTGCATACTCATATCTTATCAAATTTCGGTCAATTATTTTGTCAATCGTACTTAGAATTAAAGAGGAATTAATTCCCGTTCGTAGCCTTCAGCTGCCACTACGCGGGCCTTGAAAACACTGCCTACTGTGACCGGATGAGTAAAGGTTACCTTTCCATCAATATCGGGGGCATCTTTGTATGTTCGCCCAAAATCTGTTCCATCTGCAATGGCTTCTAAGGTGGTGTTTAGTAAACGCTTATTTATTTTATCGATTACGCGGCTTTGCGTTTCTATTAATTCGCGGGCTCTTGAGTGCTTTATTTTAGCCGGAATTTGTTCCATTGTGTAAGCGGCAGTTCCCTTTTCGCGGAAATATTCAAAAACACCCATGTTATCAAATTCATAATCTTGCACAAATTTCTTGAGTTCATTGAAATCTTTTTGTGTTTCTCCCGGAAACCCTACAATAAAATTAGTCCGTAGTGAAATATCGGGCACCTCTGTTTTCAACATGTCCAATGTACGACGAATTTGTGTTCCATCACAATGGCGATTCATACGTTTGAGGACAGGGTCTGCAATATGTTGCAAAGGAATATCTAAATAGTGAAAAATTTTATCTGTGCTAGCCATTAATCGAGCCAGTTCTCTTGTTACTCGGTGGGGATAGCCATACATGATACGTAAACGGCACAATCCTTTCAATTTTAATAGTTTTTCCAATAAAGATAACAAATTTGGTTTGCCATATAAATCTATTCCATAGGAAGTAGTATCTTGTGCAATGAGGGAAATTTCTTTTACGCCAGCTTCAATCATTATTTTCGCTTCTTGCAGAATGTCTTTTAAGGGTTTGGAACGGTAATTTCCACGAATAAAAGGAATGGTGCAGTAGGCGCAACGGTTGTTACAGCCGTCGGCTATTTTTAAATAAGCTGTGTGGGGAGCCGTAAGACTCATCTTGTACTCCGGTAGATACAAAGAAGTTGGCAGAGGTTGTAAGATAGAGCC
>JAEELM010000023.1 GCA_016282685.1 Elusimicrobiaceae bacterium
ACCGATTTTTTGCCAGTTGGCCCCTTCCGTACAACCTGTCATCAGGTCTTTACCATATAAGAAAACTTTACTGTTACCCAATACCTCCAAGGTCTTTGCACCCAAACCGGGGGTTCCCTCACATCTAGGGTCGTTATTACAAGAGCTATCAATTGAGGTTTCCAGTTGGCTAACGGCAACTTGAGCAACACCCGTACCCGTAACAGAAGATCCCAGTTCAGCTTTTCCTGTTCCTTTCAGCGTCTTCACACCAACCAATCCAACCGAGGAGGAAATGACAGTCTGCCCGGATGATTGGGTACTGGGATTACCCACATTAAGCGGTTTTGACTGGATTTCAAGGCTAGCATCAGAATTGGAGAGACCAAGATCCATTTGGTTATGAACCCCAAGGGCCTTATACGCTATATTTCCGCTAGGGAACGTGGTAGCCATTGTAACAGTGCTGGGGCGTTGAGCATACGACAACAATGCGCATGCACACAATACCCATAAAAACAAATATTTTCTCATATGATAATCTCCTGATATAGATAAAAAATCTTTCTACGTTATTTATTATACAATAAATTTTCTATTTGTACACACCTGTAAAAACCCCCGGGAAATCCCCGGGGGTTGATGAAACAAACCTTCGTTTTTATAAGTCTCCTGCGTGGCAGTAACGGTGTTTCCATTCACATCTGACAGTGGCATAATTATTATCATTACTAAGACGCCACCCGCCAAGATAGTTGTTTTGAGTGTGATCTCTCGGGAAACCTGTCGCTGCTGCACCCGTCCAGACAGCACAATCTACTTGACGACATCCGGTATTATAATCATAGAAGTTCAAGTAGGGTGGCCCACTAACAAACGCCGATTTAAGAGCAACAGGACATGCCGCTCCGGAATAATCTTTGTACAAACTGCAAGGGACAAGACCTGTTGGCGTAGTATAGTCCGTCACACCATTTACAGTAATCGAGGAACCACCGCATTCTCGGCGTACACGAGCCGCACCAATCCAACCACTCTCATTAGCCACATAGAATGTTACATCATCGCGGCGTTCTTCTTCGATTTTCACTTTACACACTCCATCTAAACTACACGCACAACCCTGGTTCGGATCCGGATATGCAGGATAGGTACAAGAAGCACTGGCACACGGGTTATCTACACACTGACATGTTACAGGGTCTAAGTGTTTACCACCTTGGGCTCCTTGGCAGTATCCCTCTGTATAGCCGTTGTTACATACGCATTCACAGGCATCTGTAAGGTGTTTGTTGGCGGGACACGTCATTTCACCGCATCCTCCCGGTTCTCCGCCGCTTACACAATCGCAGTTTTCCGCATCAAAGTGTTTACCCAGTGTTTGGCAATATGCTTCTGATTTTTCACACTCGGGTACGGGGTCAGGTGTTCCCCCACAAACGAGGTAGTAGTAACTACCAATTTTTTGCCAGTTGGCCCCTTCCGTACAACCTGCCATCAGGTCTTTACCATATAAGAGAACTTTACTGTTACCCAATACCTCCAAGGTCTTTGCACCCAAACCGGGGGTTCCGGCACATCTGTTGTTCCCCGAGCATCCTTTATCAATTGAGGCTTCCAGTTGACCAAAGGCAGCTTGAGCGACACCCGTACCCGTAACAGAAGAACCCAGTTCAGCTTTTCCGGTTCCTTTCAGCGTCTTTACGTTAACCAATCCAACCGAGGAGGAAATGACAGTCTGCCCGGATGATTGGGTACTGGGATTACCCACATTGAGCGCGTTTGACCCGATAATCATCGTAGGCTCTTGTTCAGTTACACCTACGTCCATGCGGTTGTGCACCCCGAGGGCCTTATACGTGACATCCCCGCTGGGGAATGTAGTGACTACCGTCACTGTGTTAGAACGATCGGCAAACGACACCGTCGCACTTATACACAATATCCATAAAAGCAAGTATTTTTTCATACTTTCTCTCCATTATAATTATTCTGTACTACCACACCAGGCGTTGTTAGTATTATCGTCGCCTGTTCTTGCTAAACCAAAAGTACCACAACCTTCTTCTGTTGGACTCCAACAAAAAAACTTTTTTGTGTCAGACGTCAATTGCCCCACATACAAAAACACCGTGTCCTTAGCATCTCCGCCCGTACGCACGGCACAAACCGCATCTTCGTACGCCGCCCCTGTAGTAGTAAAAGATGCCGGTACATTGTTGATACCACCGGTTTTATTCGGATAAAGATAATACCGAAATGACTTGGTATCACAATGGAAGTTCGTCCCACCGGTACCATTTCTGCACGGTAAACTTAACCCCAATTGTGAAAACCCAAAAGAGGCTGAGTAATTATCTATTTCCATAGCGTCCATGGTGCGCAGTTTGGCGTCCAGCATTTGTTTAAGCACGGTGCGCGCCTCGGCAATGTATGATTTTTCAATCGTTTTTTGATACATCGGCACCGCCATAGCCGCCAAAATGCCCAGTATGATGACCGCCGTTAAAATTTCTATTAATGTAAAACCTTTCCGGTTCATAAATGCCTCACAACCAACTATCGAACTAATCACACTCGTTATTGTAAGTATCTAAACCAAACACGTCACATGCCTTAGTGGATGCACCGGTTGGCGGATCACAGTAAAAGCTTTCCGTCTGTCGTGAAAATATAATTTTTGTAGCTCTGAACGGTTCCTTTTTTTTATTGGCCATAATACATTTCTTGCCGCCATAGCCACTTGGGTTCAAGGTATAACTCCACTGTGTACAATCCAAAACATATTGTCCGTATACACCGCAGTGGGAAGAAAACGCCAGAGCATTGCCCGCTGCTTCGGTAGAGGGAAGGGTATCTTCGTCCGTTATCATATCCAAACGGGAAATAGCATCTTGTTCAGTTGGAATCTGATCGTAACTGCGTACACCAAATTCCCCAGCTAAACGTTCGCTGGATTCGTACAACGTACGCAACATGGTTTGTGCTTCGGCCAAGTGCGCCCGTTGTATGGCACGGCGATACTGCGGCAAAGCCACCGCCGTCAATACGCTGATAACCAATACCACAATCAACAACTCTAATAATGTAAAACCTTTTTTCATCGATATTCTCCCGTCCCTATTCCTGATGTTTTAATGATTCCTTTAATGGTTTTGGTCAACCGGAATAGGATACAAATCCGCAACAAGGGTTTTTAATTGTGTAAACGAATACCGGGCCCCGTTGGGAAACGCCAACCAAGCTTCATCTCGTCCTTGAATAGACGGCATACCCATGAGGCTGCAAGCTCCTTTATTTATTGTAGTTTCTTCCCAACAAAACCACTGGTTTTTGTTAGAATTTACTTTCATTTTCCCTGTCTTGTCTAATATAGGGTTCCCCTCCGAATCGAACTGGTGGTTTACCCACTCAAAGTTATGACCGTTTTCGTCGCCTACTTTAAGACCGGTGCCGGCAGTACTCATATGTATCAAATAAACGCCACGGTATCTTCCTTTCAGTGCACGCGCAACAATAATACCTACTCCGTCCATATTGTAAGCACCATAACAAAAATTGGCTGTACACAATCTCTTTCTTCCTGCGTTAATAACCGTTCCTTTCGCACTCACATCCAGCAAAGAAAAACTGGGTATTTCCGTTTCTCCTATATTTTCCGCAAAATAACGGCTAAGTGCCCCCTCCAACGCCGGTGCCATCTGTACAAATTCCGTCATGCGGCTACGCTCAATACTGCGCCGGTACTGCGGCAAGGCAATTGCGGACAATGTCGCCGTAATCAGCACAACGATTAACAATTCAATTAACGTAAACCCTTTTTTCATAAATCATACCCTTTTTTATCTTCAGATGTTAATGTTAAGCGCCTGTTCTACGTTATCCAAGTCTAATTGCGACTGAGCATGACCTGCACGCTGAAAATTAAAAGTCGCCGAAGTAATCTCCGTAATACCCATAAATTGGCAAGCTCCCTTATGTGGCGAATTTCCTTCCCAACAATACCAATCCGGTACAGCTTCTCCTTCTGGGAGGATAACGTTAACCGTGCCGGGATGCAATGCAAATATAAATAATGTCCCTTTAAATCTTCCTTTTCTTGCTCTTCCTACCACACTTCTTTCCACTACGGCATATACAAAATTGGGCGTCACCAAATATGCCCCATCACTGGCAAAAAAACCCTTGGCGGAAAAATCCAACACACTCAAAGGTGGCATATTGTCACTACCGCTGTCCGTATTCTCCGCAAAATAGCGGCTTAAAGAATCATGAATTGCAGGCGCCAGCTGAATAAACTCCATCATGCGGCTACGTTCCATACTACGCCGATATTGCGGAATCGCCACGGCCGCCAGTACAGCTATAACCATCACTGCAATCAACAACTCTATGAGCGTAAAGCCTCTTTTCATAAATACCCTTCCTTTAAGTATAACAGTTTTTTAGAAAATTACAACCCTATTATATCAAAAAACCTATTTCCTGTAAAAGAAACAATAATTTGTGGTTATTAAACCAAAAAATTGTTACAATAAGAAAAATCTACGCAAGGAGAGTACCATGATTAAAGAAGGTTCCAAAGTGAAATTTGACTACACACTGACCGTTGACGGGAAAGTGGAAGATTCTTCCGCGGGGCGCGGTCCGTTGGAATATACACACGGCGCGGGACATATTATCCCCGGGTTGGAAAAAGAATTAACCGGTATGAAAGTGGGCGATAAAAAATCTGTTCAGGTATCCCCGGAAGAAGGATATGGCAAAGTATTGGAAGAAGCCATCCGCCGCGTACCTAAAGAAGCCGTCGGCGGTGCGGAAAATTTGAAAGTTGGAGATATGGTGGGTGCCAGCAATGCCGGGCATACCTTCCGCGCAATTGTAAAAGAAATTACCGATAAAGAAGTGGTGCTTGATTTCAACCACCCATTAGCCGGCAAAACACTTAACTTTGACGTGGAAATTAAAGAGATCAATTAAGTTAAATACAAAACAATAAATGAAAAAACGCCCCGCAATATGCAGGGCGTTTTTTTCATTATCAAAAAATTTATTCGGCAGTTTCCTGATGAATATTTTTGAATTAATTATAAATAAAATCAGGTGTAACTTTCCAAATAAGTATGCAAACCTTCGGCACGGGCCTGTGCAACCCCTTGGTTATACAACACTTCTGCCTCGTCGGTTTGGCCCAACGCATAAAGCACTTGCGCCAAAGAAAGTTGCGTTAAAATCTGCCCGCGTTTTTCGTCGGAATTATCAAAAAGAATTTTAGCTTCCTGCAAATCTTTCAAAGCTTCTTTTATTTTATTTTTCCGTTTCAAAACATCTGCACGGCCCCATTTTACAAATCCCAAATCAACCGTATCGTGAATGGAAGAGTAAAGTTCGGCCGCCACATTGTAATGACGTAAAGCTTCGTTGTAAGCACCTTGCTGGCGCAGGCCGTTGGCCATACCGCAATTGGTATAAGCTTTGCCAAATAGATCTTCGGTTTTCTTAAAAATCTTCTCGGCCTTTTTGTAATTTTTTACGCAATCGTCAATTTTTCCGCAAATACGGCTGATGCCCGCCAAACCGCAATAACCGTACGCTTCATGAATTTCATCTCCGGCTTTTTTTGCAAACGAAATGGCTTTTTTAAATTGGGCGATGCCTTCCTCAAAATGGCCTTGCAGACGGAAAATCCCCCCTTTGGCCCAGTGGATAAAACTAATGCCCGCATTGTCTTTTTGTTGTATGTAAGCCGCTAAAACTACATCTAACAGTTCCAATGCTTCTTCCAACCGCCCCCAGGCACGCAAAGACATGGCCATCTCTTGCAAGGCACGAATCATGTAATCATCATATTCCAACTCACGTGCCATTTCCAAGGTTTCTTCTGCCAGTTCGTAGGCGGCCGCAGAGTGACCCAACGTGCGGTAACAAGAACTCATAGCTAACAAAATATCCATTCGTTCTTCGGCCTGTTCGGTGCGAGATAAAGAATTGGCGTAACTTTTTAGAGCATTTTCAAAAGAGCCCAACTGGCGTTGCGCTTCCCCCATCAAAAACCAAACCGCCGCCGTTTTAACTTTCACTTTGGCAACAGCTTTTAATACGTCAGAAGGGCGATTGTCTTCCAACCATTGATTCCATTTTTCTATATCCAGTTGCGTTCTTGCCATAAATACTCCTATATCTTTAAAATCTTTTTAATTTCCGCCAAAGTGGACTGCAAGTCATAGGGCTTGGGAATAAAATAATCGGCCCCTGCCTCCGTAGCGCGGATGCGGGATTCTTCGTCTGACAAAGTAGACATGATTACGATAGGAATCCGCCAAGTGGCGTTATCTGTTTTGAGCATTTTGCACACATCAAAACCGCTGATTTTGGGCAACATCAAATCCAATAAAATCAAATCCGGACGTACCTGTTTGGTCAGGGCCACCCCTTTGGCACCGTTCTCCGCCCAATGGGCTTCTACATTTTCCACTTTCAATGCTCCGAGCAGTGCCGTAGCAAGGACTTTTGAGTCTTCTATCAATACCACTTTTTTCATAGTTCTTTGCATTGTTCCTTATAGATAGTAATTGCTTCTGCATAATCCCGAGCATTTTTCAAAATGCCGTTTACTTCGTCTTCTTCCAACGTACGAATAATTTTCCCCGGTACGCCTACCACCAACGAACCGGCCGGAATGTTTTTACCGGCGGGAACAACAGCCCCTGCCGCAATAATGCAATTGGACCCGATTTCACTTTCCATCACAACTGCATTCATGCCAATCAAAACATTATCTCCCACTTTACTACCGTGAACCACTGCCCCATGTCCTACGCTTACTCCCCGTCCCAACACACAAGGAGCACCGTAATTTACATGCAAACAAGCGTTGTCTTGCACGTTCGAACCGGCCCCAACCGTGATGGAAGCGATATCTCCACGCAACACGGCCCCCGGAAAAACGGATACATTTTCCTGCAATGTAACGGCACCGATTAACGTAGCACGCGGATGCACATAACAACTGGGGTGCACCGAAGGCGTCATTTCATTAATACCCTCTTTCATATTTCTCCTTGCGTTTGCGGGAAGTTGAATCAGTCACAGATAAGTGAAGGCCCCAATAAATAAAGATGCTAATCATACCCGGAATTACGTAATATACCACCCGGTAAATCAGCGTGGCCATAAGGGCAGCATCCCAATCAATTCCCATTTGAGAAAATACAGCCGTCATGGCCAATTCCATAGCCCCCAGCCCGCTGGGTAAAATTGGAATCAGTGTTGTAACCATTCCCACGGCAAACCCGGCAATCAATACCCCCGCCGTGATATGAATTCCCACTGCGCGGAAGGCAAAATACAATACCATAATGGTAAAGAACCAATCGGCACAAACATACACAATGGTTAACGTCAATTTTTTCTTTTTCTGGTGAATCAGGTCTATTCCTTCATCTAACTGATCCATAAAATTGTCGTATTTACCTTTAGGAATCAAGGCACCAAACACGTGAAATAAAAATTTGTTGATAAGGCGAAAAATCTTGCGAATACCTTTGGAACGCCACTGGTTATTAAACAAAAAAGCCGTCACTACGGCACATATCGCACACATGGCAACAATCAAACCGAAATTTTGCAACAGTTGACGCGTGGAAGCAGAGGCATTAAACAACATCAATACCGAACCTTGCAAGATAATAACGGAAAGCACAAAGTACAACAATACCGTAATTACGATACTGGCCGTTACGCACATTCCAAAGGGAACACGCCGACGGTTAAGTAAATGCGCACGCAAGGCAAAGCCACTGGCACCGAAAGAGGAAATTAAATAATTAACCGTTGTGGAAACTAACGCAATGCCGATAGCCGCCCCCTTGTGGATACGCCGGCCCATAATGCGCAATACTTCATAAAGGCTCATTCCCATGGCCACATAAATCAGTGCAGAGGATAATAATGATAAAAATAAATATTTCGTACGTACTTGCTGCCAAATTTGAACAAAACTCCCCTGGGCCTGGTAAATCATTCCTCCCAAAATGCCCACGGAAATTAAAAAGGCAAAAATATAAACAAAATACTTAAGCGTTTTTTTCACACAACAACTCCAGCATAAGTTTCATAAATTATATAATATTATATAAAGTTGGAGTACGGTTCTCTACCGAAACAAAAAATGAAAAATATTAAAGTAATCGGCGCCAAAGGCCATAATTTAAAAAATATTTCCGTAGAAATCCCCAAAGATAAAATGGTGGTAATTACCGGATTGTCCGGCTCGGGGAAAAGTTCTTTGGCGTTTGATACAATCTACGCGGAAGGACAACGCAGATATGTGGAAAGCATGTCTGCTTACGCGCGCCAATTTTTGGAACTAATGGAAAAGCCCGACGTAGAACACATTGAAGGGCTCTCTCCTGCCATCTCCATTGAACAACGTAATCCGTCTAAAAACCCGCGCTCTACGGTGGCTACCGTTACCGAAATTTATGATTATCTGCGCCTTTTATTTGCACGAGTAGGGCACCGCTTTTGTCCGCAATGCGGACGTGAAGTACAAGCATGGAGTGTGCAAGCCATTGCCCAGGATATTTTAAGCCGTTTTAACGAAAAAACCGTTTTTATTTTATCCCCTGTTATCCGCGGACGTCAGGGAACTTACGAAGAACTCTTCAAAAAATTCAAAAAAGAAGGTTATGTCAAAGCATGCGTAAACGGAACGGTCCTTTCTTTAGATAACATCCCCACTCTGGAACGTTATAAGAAACACACCATCGAGTTGGTTACCGACGAAATTTTTGTGGAAGAATTTGACCGCGAACGGTTAGTGGAAAGTTTAGAGGCCGCTTTAAAATATGCAAAAGGATTGGTACATATCGTAGAAACGGAAGGAGAAAAGCCCGCCGAATTTACTTATAGTGAAGCAAATGCTTGCGCTCATTGCGGTATCGGATTTAGTGAGTTGGAACCCCGCTTATTTTCGTTCAATTCTCCCTATGGGGCATGCCCGGATTGCAACGGGCTGGGCGTAAAAATTGAAGTAGATGAACAACTGGTTGTACCCGACACCTCTCTTGCCCTTAACCAAGGCGCTATTGCCGCATGGGACAATCCCGTCACTACCCGAACACACCGTTGGAAAACTTCCTGGAGCGGATATTATTATGATATTTTAAAGCAAGTTTGCCGCCAAAATAAAATTAAAATGAACGTACCCTGGAAACAGTTACCCAAACGCCAGCGCGATTTGCTGCTTTACGGAACGGGCGGTGCCACTTATACCTCTATCATATCGGGCGGAGAACAAGATTTTGAAGGTGTAATTACCAATCTAAAACGTCGCGTGGCGGAAAGTGAAAGTGATTTTGTAAAAGAAGAGATTACCCAACGGTTTATGCGCGAAATTCAATGCTCTTCTTGTGAGGGAAAACGTCTTAAACCGGAAGCCTTGGCCGTAAAAGTAGGCGGAAAAAACATCCATGAAATTGCCCACTTACAAGTATCGGCCGCCAAAGATTTTTTTGCGCATTTACAACTTTCCCCCAAAGAAAAAATTATTGCAAAAGATATTTTGAAAGAAATCAATGCGCGGCTTAATTTTTTGAATAGCGTGGGCTTGTCTTACTTAACCCTGGACCGCAAGAGCCAAACGCTTTCCGGCGGAGAAGCACAACGTATTCACCTGGCTACCCAAATCGGTTCGGGATTGACCGGTGTATTATATGTATTGGACGAACCCACCATAGGCTTGCATTCGCGTGATAATGACCGCCTGATTGAAACGCTTAAAAACCTGCGTGATTTGGACAATACACTAATTGTTGTAGAACACGACAAAGATACAATACTTGCTTCCGATTATGTAGTGGAATTAGGGCCTTTGGCCGGCGAAAAAGGCGGGCAAATCGTAGCCAGTGAACCGACCCGGGATTTCGTAAAAAATAAAAATTCACTGACCGCTTCTTACCTAAACGGGCAGCGTCTCATTTTACCGCGCCACACACTGCGTAAAGGAAACGGAAAGTTTTTAACCATTCAAGGGGCACGCCAATTCAATCTAAAAAATATAGATGTAAAAATTCCGTTAGGAAAATTTGTATGCGTAACCGGTGTTTCCGGATCCGGCAAAAGCACTTTGATACATCAAATTTTGTATAAAGCCTTGGCCAAAAAATTTTACGGAGCAAAAGATGTACCGGGTGAGCATGATGATATCAAAGGACTGGATAATATTGATAAGGTTATTATCGTAGATCAAAGTCCTATCGGCAAAACGCCCCGTAGTAATCCGGCCACCTACACAGGAGTATTTTCCCACATCCGTGATTTGTTTGCACAAATGCCCGAGGCTAAACGCCGTGGGTATAAGCCAGGGCGGTTTTCATTTAACGTAAAGGGTGGACGGTGTGAAAAATGTCAGGGGGATGGTATCTTAAAAATTCAAATGCAGTTTCTGCCTGATATTTATGTAAAGTGTGAAGAATGTAACGGGCACCGTTTCAATGAAGACACATTAGAAGTAAAATTCAAAGGAAAAAACATTGCCGAGGTTTTGGATTTGAGCGTTTCGCAAGCCTTGGAATTTTTCGCCGCCATTCCCAAAATTAAACGTTATTTACAAACTCTAAACGACGTAGGATTGGGATATATCAAACTGGGTCAAGCCGCCACCACCCTATCGGGAGGAGAAGCGCAACGTGTAAAGTTGGCTGACGAACTTTCCCGCAAAGGCACCGGCAACACCCTTTATATTTTAGATGAACCGACTACCGGCTTACATTTTGCAGATATTGATAAGCTCCTGCACGTATTACACGATTTAGCAGACCGCGGCAATACAATTTTGATTATTGAACATAATTTAGACGTTATTAAAACGGCCGACTGGCTCATTGACCTTGGTCCCGAAGGAGGTGACAAAGGCGGGCAAGTGGTAGTAGCCGGAACCCCCCAAGAGGTGGCATCCTGTAAAAAATCTTATACGGGCAAATACCTCAAAACCGAATTGGAAGCCGTTGAAAAATATCTCCGAACGCATCCACAATCCCAAACACCTGCAACCTCTGACAAGAAAAAATAAAAGGCCGACCTCCCCAGCCGGCAATTTGTTATGATATAAGTATGCCAAGAAAAAGAAAAAATTCTTCAATGGCGCCTCAATGGGCCTTTGCCGATAAAAACGTTACGTTTTTACGTAGTTTACTCCCGTTAGTAACCGGCTGGTTATGTTTGTTAGTCAGCCTGTCCTTTTTTACTTTAACGTATGATTCGGCACATGTAAAACTCACCCTTTTTCAAATCGGTACGGTTGTATTACTGGCCTTGTGGGGAGCGTTGAAAATTTCCGAGCGAAAAAATCCTTTTTCCAAAAAACACTTATTGTTGCTGGCTCCTTTTCTTCTGTACGGTCTATGGCAAATTATTTGTTTTATATGTTTCCCTTATAAAATAGAAGCTTTGGAGGAATTTGTTCGCCTTTGCCTGTATGGGGTAATTATTGCGTTAATCACGTCTGAATTTACGGAAAAAGATATCCGTACCGTCACCCGCTTTATAGTGTGGGCAGCGTGGTTCTCGTTTGCTTACGGGTTAATACAAATAGTGGCCATTTGGTTCCCGTCAGTAGATATTATGCAGTGGAAAGGTTTTTTTGGAAAACGTATTTTTTCCACACATGCCAACCCTAACTTTTTTGCAGATTTCATTGTCTTTTCTTCTTGTATCATTGGGGCTGATTATTTTATCCGCCGCAAAAAATCCAATTTGATTTTATTGGCAATGGGATTGGTGTCCCTTATTTTCAGCGAAACAAAAGGCGCTTGGTTAGCCTATGCGGCCACGTTGGTGGCAGCAGCAATTCTCTATTCTAATTTTTTCTCGAACCGTGATGCCAAGCAATTGCGCAAAATCAATTTGTGCGCCATAGGCGTATTGGTGCTTGCCGTTGTATTTACCGGTTATTACTCTGTCAAACGCTTTCAATCCGTCAGTTTCCGTACCCACACCTGGCAAGCCACTTGGGAAATGATTAAACAATCTCCCGTTGTAGGAACAGGACCGGGCAGTTTTAAAATTCTCTATCCCCGGTATCGTCATCCACAAATTTTCTATATTGAAAACGCTCACAACAATGAAACACAACATGCTGAAAATGAATACCTGGAACAGTGGGCCATCGGCGGTATTGTGGGATTAGTTCTCTTTTTGGGAATGTTTGGTTTCTTGTTCTTTCTCGTTTATAAAAAATTAAAAAATAATTCCCGCTCTCCTTTAACTATCTACACGGCAGGGTATGCCTGTGCCGTGTTTGCTATGTTAGTACACATGACAGTAGATGTCAGCATTCACTTCGTTTCTAGCGGATTTTTGATGAGCGTGTTTATAGGGATATTACTGGCTTTGTCTCTTTCTTCAACATCTGCGGACGACGCAAAGCCTGCAGCAATTCCCGCTCCTGCCCAAATGGCTGACTCCGTTTTCCTGCCTCTGGCTAAATTATTATTGGGACTTATTATACTCGCCTTGGCTATTTTTTGCACAGTGCGTTTTTCCCAAATGATACACACCATGGTTCTCTCTAAATTGGGAGAATATGTCATGGCTATTTGTGCTTGGTTGGGGTTTCTCTTTTGCGCGGGAGGAGTTCTCTACTTATATGGCCGAACTATTTGGCAGACACACCGCTGGAGTGTACTGGGCGTATTAGCACTCTCGCTCCTGCCGATATATTTGTTTTACAACGTATTTTGCGCCAATCATTATTACAGTGTAGGGGTTGCGCTGACACGGTTAGGATCGCCGGAAGGAGCACTGGATTATTTTACCAAGGCCATTCGGGCCAATCCCTTACAAACGGAATACCGCCAATACCGCGGCAACGTTTTGGCACAACGGCTCAATTTAACAAAAACGTTCTCCCCCCTTAGCGGAGACACCACCGCCCCCTCTAACGACTACGAACGCGCTTTGAAAGATTTTGCCGTCGTATTAAAAAGGGCGCCCTATCATGCTTTAATCCATCATGATGCGGCCCAGCTGTATTACATGATTGGGGTGCGTTACATTCAAGCTTCGCAAAATGCCGATACTGCAGAACAATTCAATGAATATCAGCAATTAACTGCCGAAAATTTTGAACAGGCTCGGAGAGCATTGGAACAATCCTTGCGGTTGGATCCGGTAAATTCCAGTTCCTATGCTATGCTGATTAGCATGGCACTTTTAGCACACGATATTTCCACCGCCCAGTATTGGATTGACACCTATCGCCAGGGCCCTAAAAACGTGACGGAAGAAGAATTTCTAGAGCGCCATAAAAACAATCCGCAGATTGAGTTTTTACAACAACGTTTGTATGCCTTGCAAAACAATTTGGCGCAAAAATAAAATGCAAAAATCGCATTATTTTGATAGAATAGTAAGTAGTATTTACCCTCTTTATTTGTGCCAAGATAGCTCAGCTGGTAGAGCAGCCGCTTCGTAAGCGGCAGGTCCGGGGTTCGATCCCCCGTCTTGGCTTTTTTTGTTGCCTATTTTTTCACTATACTTCCGTCTTGGCACACTTTTTCATCCACACATAAACAATAAAATGTCAAAAGCGCACGGACATTGGTATCGTTTATGCCCGTATCTGCATAGTCAAAGTGTACGCTGTTACACACGGTTGCGTTTGTAGTTCTCTGAAACGCTGCGCAACCGAGCACGCACATCAGCAACAGGCATATTGTCAACATTATTAATAATTTTGTTTGCACGTTCACGCTCCTTTGCTTCTCGCTCTGCAGTTTCCCGCATTGCACGCAGTTGTTCGGCCCTCTTGCCGTTGCTCCGTACAACGGCAAGAAGAACCGCCAACATGACCGCAAACATTCCTGCGACGGACCATTGCGTGATCATAACCCTATTCCACTTTTTTACCGATAGACGATCCGTCGGGATTGACCAAAGACAGAGCGGCCAATACCTTTAAGATTTTTGCCCATACCGTGTCATCTTTATCGGTGCTTGTAAACTTCACAACAAGCGTAATCAATGCAACAGCTGCACCGAAAATTTGCAATACTTCATCCAAATGTTCCGTTATAAACTTTCCCATATTAATACTCTCCGCTTTTCATAATTTCGCACAAGATTTTTGCTCTGTGCCCAACCTGGGCCGCCCACTTACTGGCTAACATCTCACGGGCCGCCGTAGGATATTCGCCTTTAGCTAAAGCCGCAAACATTTTTTTAAAAGTCATAAGTCTGCTTATTCCCATATTAAAGGCCATATCCGTCAAAACAAATTGCCGCGCTTCGTTGAGTTTGTGATATCCCGCAAACCTGCTACAAACCTCTTTTTCGGCAGTTTTAAGGTCACTGTCCAACAAGGAGGAGGCTATTTCCTCGGTTATTCCATTTTCCAAATTGTGCCCATAGCCGATAGTGAGATGCCCCGTCGGGCAAAGGTAGGGATGGAAACTCAAACCTTCAAATTTTTTAGTGTAAAATTTCGCTTTTTCCAAGTTCATTCTTTTTGCACTCCTTCGATTTTTGTTTCCAATCGTGCTACTCTTTCTTGTAAATGGTTGTATTTGTCTTGTTTCTCTTCCAGACGGGCAATATCTTTACGGATGGCTCGCAGTTCTTGCCAAAAAGCTCCTGCGCCAAATATTACGGCTGCCGCCTTCCAAAAGATTTCAATTTGCTCTGCAGTCATGGGTTTACCTCTTGAGACAATGGATCATACACAAGACCGTAGGCTGTAAGAGCCTCTCCCAGATTTTCAAACTTATCCCAACCTACATTTTTGCCAGCTGGGGTATACGCTTCATTGGCTTCCAATACGTTGAATCGTACGTTTTGTTGATTTTTATAATTACCTTGCTCGTTTTGAATTTTCTTATATACCATAATTCCCCCTTATCGTGTAACGGTCCACCCTTTTCCCGTAGCAATAGCCAAGTCATCAGCGGTTAAATCAGCCGCCCCGGTTGCCCCCGTGATATTACACACCTGGTTGTTTGTTACCGTCGGCATGGAGTTAAACAGATTTACTAATGCACCACGGTCTAGTCCTGTGTAAGATACGTTTATTTGTGGACCATTTGAATCAGCAAGAGGCGAAGAAGGAGAAACAACCAATCCTTTTAGTCCATCTACACGATTCGTGCTTGTCCCACTCACATCTATTTTGTTTACACGCCCAGTATCTAAAGAGAAATCCAGAAAAGTATTTTCAAGTCCGGTTAATCCTGGATTGTTAAAGTTAAGATTATGGTTTCCTACTAGCCATATTTGAGGAATGTTTTTTAATTTAGGGCAAGAATTAAAAGACCTATCATCAAACTGCATTTTAGAATTGATAAGCTCAATTTCCTCTAAATTTGGGTTTTCCCTAAAAGCATCTGTACTATAGTTGATAGTAGCGTTCTTTATTGTTATCTTTTTAACTCGTGTATTTCTAAACGCATAGGTATCATAATAATTACCACTCGTTGTGCAATTTATAACAGGATTTATTTTCAAACTGGTACAATTTTGAAAAATTCCAGGATACCAATCTACTAATAGTTCCCCTGTAGGAGTTGTAACAGCTTCCAATGCTGCATTATTTTTAAATGTATATTCATAATGAATGGCATTTGTTGCTGTAATATGAGCCCATAATGTTCCCTGGTCGGACACATTCCCTTCTAATCGTGTAATAGTATTTGTTCCTAATGATGGAGCAATACGAACGATATGGGTCCGTAATGCTTCGGGGTAAGTTACGTCATAGCCCGAAGTGAGGGATAAAGTTTGCCATGTTAAAGTGGTTGCTGTGCCGCTGGCAGTAGTAGCTTGCTTTATACCATCTACAAACACATCATACGTTCCCGAGTTCGACACTTGAGCCTTCATAGTAAAAGAAGGATATTTTGAATAATCTGCTTTATGGCCTACAAGAAAAATGGCAGAGTTCCAGTTCGCAGAAGAACGAATATCCGGCCATTGTGAATGAGGCTGCCAGGGTTGCTGTGACTCTAAGGCTTGCATGATAGCTGATATATTTTCCTGTTGGGCAGAGACTTGTTCAACCGTTGTACTTGTAACGCCGCTATTCACCGCCGATAGTTGTGCGGCCGTCAATGCATTTTGTTTAGAATTAAGCGTACTTTGCACTACACCAATTGCATCTCCCTGCGAAGCAAGTTGCGTTTGCAACGTTGCATCCGCTTGTTGACGGGCCGAAGTTTCATCCGTCAATGCACCCGTCAAACCGGTAAGGCTGGTTTGCAAAGAATCATCTGCCCCACTGCGTGCTGTTTGTTCGTTGAACAAAGCCGTTTGCAACGTAGTAACGGCTTGATTAAAATTTTGACGAATGGCGGCATGGGATGTAGCACTGTTATCATGGTCCGCTAACGATTGTGTTACTGAGGCCGCTGCTGTTTGTATAGTTTGGTTAGCCTGAGAAATTACATTCCCCAAAAATGTATCGGCCTGCGTATCGCTTTCTCCCAAAGCCGGGTCCGGTTGATAACGCACACAACGAGAAATTTTTTCATCTAAATTCTGTACCTGTAACACCGTTTTATCAAAGGCTTCGCTAAAAGTTTTCGGTAAGACACTTGAACCGAATACAATATTTTGAGTCAACGGTGTAGAACGGCGTAATACAATTTGATATCCCCGGGCCAACGGCTCTAATCCACTGGACAAAGCCGGATAGGTAACATAGGTATAATCTTCGTCACTTTCCCGGTCAATTACAACGTGGTCCGTTGCCCGGTAACAAGTGCCTTGCGGCGGTTTTACCCATACTTCTATGGTTTCCTCTTCCAAAATGGGATAATCGAATTGCCAAGTACGGGTTTGCCCGTCACAAACAATTTGTTTCTTTACTGCGTTTATGGGTACTGTCATGTATATAATCTCCTTTATTTAAACCAAGAAAATAATTTTTTCGTCATCTTCCATACGGTACTTTTGCGATTTGCCTGATGATGTTGTTGGGCTTGTTTCTCCCGCAGAGAAGACTCCGTTTGAGATTGCTTTGCTTCTGCCTCCTCAATAGCGGCAGATGTTTGGGCTGCCAACTGGCTTTGGGCTTGATCGGCCAATAATTTATTTTTTTCTAATATCAAGGCTACCGTGGCCGAAGATGTATCCAAGCCATTATGTGCCAAACGGTTCTGCAAAGCGGCCGCCTGGGTACGGGCTTGTTCGTATAAGGTACGGTTTTTTTCCGCTAACGAACGAAACAAATACCCGGTTTGTTGCTGATAATCGACCCTGGCTTGTTCACGCTGTGCTTGCGTTTGTCGGGCCTGTTGCGTAAAATAACGCTGCGTATGTTTACGCTGATTTAAGGCTTCAACCGCCGTGGAAGTAAATTGGCGGCCCGTTTGAATAATTCCACCCATAGAATGATTCCTCCTGAATGTAAAAAATAAAAACTTTCGTTTGGAAAAATTTTGATATTTTCCGCTAAATATTCCCCCCAAATGCACAATCAATTGCACGGCACCTGTATAATTCTGATCCACCCAATTAAAAAGAAGATGATGACGGTTTAATTGATTAGCCAAATATAACTGCGCTGTACGGAAAAAAGTTTTAGGATATTTTTCCACCTCTTTTGTCGTCAACAACCAAATGCACCCTTGAGAAGTAATCCCCCCTACTGCAGCCGGTTGCTGACGAGGAACAAAGGTAAAACAATCTTGCGATTGCCGGACAAATTGTTCCAATAATCCTTGCACAGATTGTCCGGGAAAAGAAGCTTCCAATTCCGCACGGTCTGCACGTCGTATACGGTGGGAAATAAAAACGATATCGTCTTGTGTTACCTGACGTAAAAAGAGGCATTGAAAATTTTTCATCAGAATAAATTTCAAAAAGATACAATAAAGAAAAAGGAGAAAGAAATATGCTTTTATTACTACTGATTTTATTGGTTATCTTAACACTGACATTCCTATTTCTTTTTGGCGTGTTCAAATTGATTTTTTGGCTTGCTAAAAATAACCGCAATCTTTGGCCGCTCATTTTAGCCGGAGTGGGAACTTGTATGATAGCTGTTGTTGTGGTGGGAGGAGCTGTGTGGGTATATCACAAATCAACCGCCCCGTTTCGCCCTCTAATAGAGCGCCTGGCAAGCACCCCCTCTTGGCAAGAAGGAGAACGCTCCTATCATGACAATACTTTTCCCTTTTCAATTACAGTGTTTGACGGAATGGATTTTTCCGACTGGATACGGTTCCAACAAACCTATGTAAAAATTGGAATTGATACCAACTTCTTTAGGTCTTCCAAACAAGCGGCTCCTACTCATATTCCTACTCATATAATGAGCGCTTTAGTCCGTTTACCGCATACTCAAAATACGGACCGACCGTTTGAGTTCTGGGAGACATTGCAATCGCAGAATATGCCATCCGGGAAAATAGAGGTTTTTGAAAAGCGGGAAACAACTATCAATAATTTACCGTCTTACTGGGTTAAGATGATTATTTATACCAGCAACAGCGGACAAATGCTGTCGACTGAAATACCGGTTTGGATAGCCGGCATAGCAGATCCCGAAAATAAGGTTATTTATTATGTAATAGCTGCGCAATTCGGGCCGGAAGATAAAACTGAGCAAATTACAACCATGTTAGAAAGTTTCCGCTTAATCCATCCGTAGTATTTCCACATCTTTAGGTTGGATGCACCGGGCTTACAAAGTAAGCCCGGTCTTTTGTTATACAATCCGGCTGATACACGCTAATAATGTAACCGGAAAAGGTTCCTCTTGTTTGAAAATAACAGAAGGGAAATACTCGTGCCGTCCGCCAAGCACACAGTGTACATCTCGCGTTTGTAAAGGAATCGGCTCTATTAAATTTTGTAAATTCAAACGTTCCCAATAAGTTTGATTTCCGTCGAAAGAGCCGATACTTCCTCCGCGGCTGTCTATCAATTTTACGGTAACGGCTACAATGCGCTTTTTCTGGTCCAATATAGTTCCGTTAGAGCGATAAAAAGAAGCGGGAAGTGTTTGCAAAATAGCGGAATATCCCAATCCTACATGCACACAAGAGGAAGGTTGTGGCAACAGCAACTTTCCTTGTTGTACACGTAAACCGCGCACAAAATTTCCATCCGCCAAAACGCAAACTTCCTTACCTTCTAAATAATTCAAGTTTTCTATTTTATTAAAAGCAGTTTCTTTGCGGACAGAGGTAGTGGCATCCATAAAAATTTGATCTTGGGGCCGACGACTTTCCAAACGCTTAGCAAACATTTCAATGTAGTAAACCCCAGCTCTTTCCACCACACACCACAGGGCATCTTGCCCGTCTTGAGACACTGCACATATACTCCGGAATTTTCCCTGCGTCGTATGATGTGCCCAAGCACAAATTCCCTGTTCGGGTACGTACGTTAACGATAACAAGACCCCATCTTTTCGCACACACCATACTAAATGATCCGGCTCTTGCTGGAAGGCAATTTCCGTGATGGTGTGATTAAAAAACAAATGGCGCGCCCGCAACGTAACATCCGCACTGGCATAAGAAGCCGAATTATAATCGTAATAGAAATTACGCACCGCACTGCCGTGCGCTGACACAAAGAGTGCTTTATTCCCCGTCATTAATGGAGCCGCTGTTGAAGAGCCATATTCGCTTTGTTGTTCCAATTGCATATTGTAAGGCGTAAAAGCCCCATTAGACGTTAATGTCCATTCACTTCCGGCTGTAAAAATGAGTAACCGATTGGCCACTAATACCGAGCGGATTTCATTTAATTTTTTCCCGGATAGATTGATACTGATAGCATCCGTATCTTTCAAGGAAAAACGAGCATGTCCAAAATCTGTATAAGCTGCCGTTTTAGAAAACCACAGAGTTTGCGGTTCGGCATTGGTACCAGCAAAGCCCAAACGGTCTTGGAAGAAAAAGACACAACGCGGATATCCCGCTAACGGACTAAAAGAGCCTTCACTCCATTTTTCTGTCCAATCTTCACTGGCAAAGGCACGTTCTACTTCTACCACTAATTTACGTGTATTCACGAATTGCGTTACTTTGACAATTGCCTCCTGTACAAAACAATCGGCTTGCAACTCATAGCCGGCTTCACCGGTAATTTGATTGCTGCGTACACGAACGTAATACAAATTTTCGTCGTCGTTTAAATCCCCAGGAACCGTGAAATTCTCATCTCCTTCCTGACGGGATAATACTTTTACCGTTTTCCAAGAAGTGCCCAAATCTTTCGAAACTTCTACAATCAATTGCCCCGTCCATACGCCGCTGGTTCGCAAGGTCCATGCACTGCCGGTTTGAATAGAGGATGAATTTGTTTCATACCCCAACACACCGCTGGCATATTGTGCATCTACAGTATGTTGCAACAAAAAGAGTCCTCCCACGTGAGAGGGAGTAAAATAATCCCAATCGCTGGCAAGTTCATAGCGCAATTCGCCTTGTGCAATTTCTTCTCCCTGGTTATATCCTCCGCTTAACGCTTGTGTAACCGTCAGCACAGGGTCTTCATCCAAACGGTCCATGTAGGCCAATTTAAATTCTGTTCCGTTCCAATCTCCTCCAGTGCTGGCAGGAGAAGTGATTTTAATTACCCCTCCTAAATTGTAAGCCGTAAATCCTTGGGAGGCATAATGCTGATTAAATGCCGTAACAATCTGCGCCACATCCAATCCATAATTTGCCGCCGCATAAAACCATTCATTATTGAAAAACGCCCACATCACATACTGCGGATATGAAACAGGTTGCAACGAAAGAGTTGCTCTGACGCCGTCGGTTACAACGCTATCTTGCGTTTGGTAAATACGTAAATGGTGGGTTGGATCATTGTTAGAAAGTTGAAAAGGGCCATACGCCAATGGCACCGGTTCAAATGTAAAAACCCCGGCTTCTTTACGTATCAACCGATAAGGAGGATGGTGGGGATGCGTAAAATAGAGTATGTGGTTATGCTGCGTGTAATTCAGTTGGGGAATTTCATCTTCTTGATACGGAGTCTCACATTCATAAATACTCCCTTGTGCAGTTAATACCCGTCCTCCCGAAGAAAAGAAACGAAGATAATGACTCCCGGCTTCCACTACATAAGATTCATTTTCTCCAATTACAAAGGAGAATAAACGACAAGACCCACCGGTTTTACTGGTTCCCTGTAAAATAGTTCCCGGTCGATTGGAAACACCCCCTTGCGCATGAATAAACATATTTTCCGCCGTTTGCAAACAGGTGGTATAATCAGCCGCATCCACACGTGCATAAAGAGACGGGCTAATCTCTCCCCCACTCCAAGAAGGTTGTAAATGATGCAATACCATTAGCGCACCTCACTAAAACAATCGACCGAATTGGCCAATTGAAAATTTTCAGTCATATTGCTTCGGCGAGCTTCATCTAAACTAAACGTATATTTTTGAAAAATCTGCTCCGCCAAGGCACTGTCCCCGGTTAAAGTAATGGCTAAATCTTGGGCCAAGGCCAATGCAAAAGCCTTAACGAACGAACCATCAAATTGTGTTTCATCCGCTACGCGCCGGGTATAATAAACCCACACATCAGCAGCTTTTACTGCCAAAACTCTTCCCGCAACCTGTGTATCATAACGTTCATGAAAACACAAAGGATGTTGACCAGGGACAAATACCTCCCGGATAAACAGCGCATTAGCCGGATAATGGTACAAAAACTCCCCATTTGGCTGATCATAACGCGCCAATTTCAGTTTTTCTTTAGTGCCGGCAAAGCCCCAATTATGCGCCCGGAGGACTTCATCACGCACCGGTTCATAAAGCAAACTAATCCGTTTTGCCCTTTCATCTGCCTGATTCAAAGAAGATATAGGACCTTGTCCTAAATGTGCTAATGCTATATTACATATATTTATTTTTGATATCATTTTATACTCCATTTTTATTTATATTTATTTTTTAAGTATATTTTTAATAAAAAATAACATATATTTTTATTGTTATTTTTATTTTTGATTATTTTTTAAGCATTTTTATTTTTATATATATTTTTACATTAAATAGAATACATATAAAAACAGAATAAAGACATTTTGGAACTATCCAATTTAACCAGCAAAGAAAAATATATAAAAATACTTATTTTTTAAGTGTTTTTATATTTTTTACGACGATATTTTATTTTGATTGAAATTTATCCATTAAATCAGTTTTTATAAGGGGCAAAAGGTAGGATTTAGAGGCCGTTTTTTTCAAAAATACCATTTAAAACGATTTTTTCTCTGTCCCCGGATAGAATTTATGAACCAAACCCTTGAAAAGGTCTGTATTTTCCCTTTTTCTATAAGAGTAAGGGCCCAAAAAGGGCCCTTTACCCTTTTATTTCTGTTCTACCCCATCTGTTAAGAAACAGGTAATTTTTCCGCCGCTTACGTTTGATACGGTGTAATAGGCACGCACATAACGTTTTACTCCTTGTGGCATGGGCACGGCACAAAGGATTTGCCCAGCCGTTCCCAATAAAGAAGCCCCAAACGTAGCGCCGGCCAATTCTACGGGATTGGTAAAAGCGGAAGTATCCGCCGTTTGCAACGCCACCTTTACGCTTCCGTCACCTGTAAAAGCAGCCGCTACTTGAGCCACAAAATACAAACTGCCGGGGGCCACATTTCCAGGTGCGGTCAAATCCATTACCTGAGTGGAAGGGCCTGTTGCACTAATGGCCTGTGCGTCTGACAAAATAGCATTTTCATCTAACAACATTTAATCCTCCTATTGCACGACATCTTCTGTATCCGTGATAGCATCACAAATATGGACCGGAATTTCGTTAAACGTCATCAACGGGCGAGACGTAATTTGGTCCGGGGTATATTGAATATTGGTGCGGTTGCTGGTCAATTTACGCAAAGCCGCTTTAACGGTACGATTCATATACCAGACGGGTTTTCCCATAGACAGACTTTGAATGCGTTCTTCCAAATCACACATTTTATCAATCAAATCCGACGGGATATTCGTGACATCAATGTTACAGATACGTCCGGCAAAGCGCCAGTCTTGGACTGCCAAACCCAATTTCCATTCAAAGTATTCTTTATAAGCCGGATATTCTTTTCCGTCATTATCCACATGGGTTACCAACCCGTAATCCACCCGTTGGATACCCGCTTTGGAACCTTTTGGGAAAAAGGTAAATACTTTGTCTTGATCCCACACGACCAAATAAATGGACGAGTTTTGTCCATTGGTAGTTCCCCCCGCATTGATTACATTGCGGGAACTCTCTGCACCGAAAAGTTCATTATAACGTTCGGCCAAACCGGTAAAACGTTCCGGATTTACGCCACAATCTCCGTAAATCAGGTTGGATGCCATCGTATTAGACATCCCCGCAATAATCGCGCGGGATTGGCCGGTGCGAACCGCATCTACGTGTCCTCCTTTCTCGGCCACAAGTTTGTCCACCACACTATAAGCAGATAAGGTGCCGTACGATTCTACCACTACCTTAGTAGTGGCTTTGGCGGGATCAATCCCTTTATAGGCACGGCGCCAGGTCCCTTCGGGGATACCGGTCCGAACAGCATATTCGTGCCCACTATCCAGCGAACTTTCCTGCACCAATGCATCCCCAATGATGTCGTTGGACTGGCTCAATACTTCCGCAATGGCCAATTCTTGGCCAGACGGATCGAATTGTTTTGCATAATCCACTAAACTATATTGTTTGTCTGCAATAATTGACATTTCATTCTCCTTTGGTTACATTTCCGTACAATGCTTCGGTGAAAGTTTTGTCCGTCGATACAGAGGGTATTCCTCCTGACGATACATCTTCACTGATGCGCTTGCCGATCTCGTTAAAGGTACGGACAATAACGGGATGGTTTCCAAGACCCGTAGTTTCCAACAATGTGCGTAATTCCGGGCCGCCAAATGTATCGGCCGCACGCACCGCCAGCGAAACTTCTTCCTCCCATTTAGGGCCGTAAAACGTTTGAATTTCTTGTGCCCATTGCGTCTGCTGTTGTTGTGCTGCCTGCATTTGTCTCTCTGCAGATTGCCGTGAAAAACGGCTTTCCAAATCTACCAACTGTTGAATTTGCGGATTGGAAAGTTGAAGCTTTTGCGCCAATTGCATAAACGCTTCTTTTGCCTCTTCCGGGACAGTTAAATCATCCGGCCAAGCGACCTGTTTTTCTTCAACGGAAGCGGCTACAACCGGTTGCTCTTCCGCAACTTTTTCGGGAACCGACGGAACGGAAGAATCCGCAGGGATATTTTCTTGTTTCATAAATTCTCCTCCATAAGGGGTTCGTCTTGGCGGTCAATCTCTGCTTGCGCAGTTTTTACTTCCGCCAAATACTCTGCCCGCATACGGGCATACACACCGGGCGAAGCTTCCTCCAAGGCAGTTAACAAAAACAGGCCAATGCTTTTTTGTCCGCAATGAAACGCCGTAGAAAAAGCATCCCCGGGTACAAAACCGTGCTGACCGATTTGAGCACTTTGCAACACGCGGTACAAAACGCGCCGGCCTTCCACGGTGGATAAAACCGTTTGCAAATCACAAACGTTTCTTTTTTGTAAGATTTTTTCTTTCATAACTGGGGCGGGAAAGAAAACTCCGGAAAGTTTCTTTCCCGTCGGGATTCTGTTCGTTACTTTTAGACACGAATCCGCAAATCTGCTTCTCTTGCTTTAACAAAGCAAGTATTTATGGAATCGGTGAAAGATAAGCTCACCGAGGTTTAATTTTTTCCTTCAGAACAAGAGGAGGGTTCAGCAGTGATTGGAGATAGAGAAGGTGTTTTTAGTAAGTGTAACAAACCCAATTGATTCAGTCCGTCTTCCAAAGCACGGGAATAATCGATTTGTTCTAAGATAGCAGGCTTACTTTGCGCCAGCAAGCTTGCATATTCCATAGCCTGGGCCAATGTACGAAGGCCGGAAGCTTTTTGTGCCTGGGCAATCATAGAAATATATTCCACACCCAGCGGAATCCCCTGAATAAAGGCCGGAGCAGGCGGTAAAACGCCTTGCCGCAACAAAATACAAAAAGTGCGGTGAATCAGCGGATCCAACAATTCACCTTTCAAACGTTCCAAAACAGGCCCTAATACTAACATTTTTTCTTCGTGACGTTCGGCTACTTCCGCAGCTGTCATTCGTTGGGTTTGCAAAGAAGAAAGCAGCGTAAATACGTCGGCAAAAAAATGAGCCCGAACAGTATTGCGCACATTCTCGATAGCGTTGTCCAACGCCTGCAGATCCGGCTGCACTTCATAAGCCGGTTTTACGGCCGCGTCCGTTGTGCCACTATAGCGGGTAATTCCGCCGGGGAGCAAATTTACTTCCCCTTGCACATTGGCTGAAACCATCATGGGAGGATTGGTATTTTTATCCAAGGCTACCAATTTTGTTTTCTGCATTTTTTGCAGCATTTTAACATCTCCCAAGCACTTCCAGCCCGGTCCGCGGCCGTAAGTTTCTTCGCTGTTCTTGACTTCCCACCGCGCTGCAATAACCGGGAATTCATGATACCCGCTTTCACGCAGTAGGGTTCCTTCGGGCAGAAAATAGACAGAGGTATAAGCAAAATGGCAATTGTCTTGTCGTGATACATCATAATGCGGATTGGGAAAAATAAGATGAATGACACGATACGTACGTGATTGATTTTCCTGCGCGGCCTGTTTTATTTGTGGCGGCAATACTCCCGCTCCAAACGTACGTAGCAACTGACGTGCCGTTAAAGAAAATTCCCGACCGAATGTATTAATCTGGCCTTTTTCATCTACATCCAGCACATATTCCCCCGCCGTAAAGAGACGGGCACGAACGCCTTTTTCCAAATCTTCTTCCAATAAAAAAGCCGCCGTTCCAAATACAGAAATTTCATGGTAAAAGCCATGTAACACGCCGTATACATTGCTTTTGGCAAATGTTTCTTCCAAACGTTTTTTTACTTCTTCCAACCAAACACAAACACCCGGCAAATGATTTAATTCTGCCGGTGTAAGCGACAAATTAAACCAACTGCGCGCAGGGCTGGTCAGTCCGCTCATCATGCCGGCACTCAGCACTTCCGCCGCCAAAGATGCAGAACTGTCTAATAAGACCTTATGATTAATACGCTGGCCTTTCCCGGCAGCATCTTGCGAGAAAAATCCACGCGTTGGTGCAACGTAGGTAGCCAATTCTTTCCACGTTTTGGCCCACGGTGCGCGAGTGTTTTGTAGTGCGTCGTAAAGACGGAGATATTCAGTTATTCTTTTATTTTGTTTCATAATTTTCTTTCCTGCAGAAATAGGAGAAATTTACTAATATGTAGAGGGAGGTGCAATATGATGGGATTAATAATGATTTTTGTTTTTGTATTGTTGGTAGCTGTACCGGGGTTTTATATCATCACACGGAAAATATTTCCAAAGATGAGTAAGCGAAAAGCCGCGTGGCTTACGATGGCACTTACGTTGATAGTGATAGGCTTACTGGTGGTGAATTTACTACTACTTCCTTCACCTGTTCAATAAATTATGAGCCGCTTCGAAAGAGGCGGTTTTTTTATGCACATTTTTTGGAGTAAAAAGAAAAGAATGACAAAGTTCTAGAATTAGAACAAAGTTATTATAGCATAAAAATAATGCCTTTGTCAAGTATTATTTTTACATTTCAGACGAAAACTACGGAATAATCATGGGAGATAGATCTTGTAAAAACACGACCATATCCGCTCCAATAGAACGTTTGAATTCGTCTAATTGAGAAGAAGTAAGGCCCTGTTGAGGACTAGGCTCTTTAAAAGAAAGAACATATTTCCCGTTGTGGGCCTCTGAAAATTCACGCCATAATGAAATTTTATCTTCCAACATTGCCAAAATCGGGTTGGTTTCTTTCCGACGAAAATCAAGAAGCATCACAGAAAAAGCTTTTCCATTCAATTTGTTGGCAACAGAGCTGACATTATGATACGAAAGATGTTGTGCCCCGGCATGCACGACCACCAATGCATTGGGATCTTGCGCCTTGATTTGGCGAATGTACTCCACCCATTTTTGGTTACGCATTTCCATTCCGGCTTCACTTCCGGCAAGAATACGCCGATAAGAGCCGGCCTTTTCAAGAGGCACTCCCGCATTTTCAGCGGCTTCTTTCGTCAGCGCAACATACGGTTCCAACCCCACCACAGGAATACCCATTTTAAGCGCTTTGTGGAGGAAGAAAAAATCTACATAAAGTCTTTTTCCTATCAAATCAAGCAATTCTTGTTTATTACGGACTATCGCCAAAGCAGAAGTTTCCCCCTTAGAGATATCGGCAGCGTCCCACACATATTCGGTGGCCAAATAAATATTACGGTTGGGGTAGTGACGTTGAAGGGTTTGTAAAATGGACAAAAGCTCTTCCTGCATCATTGGATTTTCATGCAGTTCCCCCACATAAACAAAATCTACCGATTCAAACGGAAGATATTGGTCATACGGAATGTCACCGTCAAAAACGCGGGAACGCAACGCAGAATAAAACAGAGCACTTTGCTTTTCTACCGCTGCAATACGTTGCATGGAATGCGCTAGAGAGGCCCGTAAAATCCGATTATTTTCTCCCCACAATCGAGGAAAATTTTCTTTTCTCAAAGTAGCCTTTGCATCAAGCTGGGGAAAATACGGTACATATTTCATAAAAGGACCGGAAATGGAAACAGGTTTTCCCCCCACCGAATAATGCCTTTCATAAGTTGACGGCAAACTGGAGACAGGAGCCACCGTAATTTGAGGCGCAGAATAATTATATTTTATTTCATGCGTGGCACATCCATTTGCCGGTAACAAAGCCCGTTCTGCCCCCATCAGCGGCACTTGTGTTACCCCTTCGCGCGCAGCACTTTCCATAGCGGCCCGGGCGGCATTATCCGCGGCTTGCGGCAGTTGTGCCCCGGCCGGTACACTTCCTATACACAAAAAGCACACGGCCACCGCATACGTGCTGGGGTAACGAATTAGATTTTTTATGAAAGGGATTATAAAATTTTTCTTCATTGCATCTCCGGTTTTGCGTTGTGTACAATCAACGTTAAATCTGCCCCTAATGTGTTTTTAAATAACTCTCGCATCTGCGGGGTAAGGCCGGCTTCTTCATCAACGGGCCGGAGGGAAAAGAGAGCTTTGGTCTCCGGTTCGTTTTCAAACCTTTTAGTATCGACCGGCGAAAACAACATATCGTAAAAAATGGGCGGCAACAATACTTCATTTTCAGTGTTTATGACACTAAGTGTGAATGATTCTCCCGGTAAAGACTTGGAAACCGATAGCAATTCTGCCGAAGAAACATGCATATTTCCGCCGTGTACCACAATTAAGGCATTTGGTTCTTGCGCACGCAATTTAAGGATCCTTTCTACCCAGTACTTGTTACGCAGTGCAATACCCAGCTGGCTACCCCACATCCGCTTCAACAAAATAGGCTGGTCAACGTAAGAAGATATTACCTCTTCTTCTTGTAATTTATCTATATACTGTACCAATGCATTGTAAGGCTCCAAGCCGACCAGCGCAACACCTTGTGCCATTAGTTTTTTCAAAAACCATCTATCTTGCACCCAATCTTTGTGTCGCCCGGCTTGTATTTCAAAGAAAGGATCTTCGGCAGAGTAAATAATTTTCAAAGGGTCCTCTTTGCCCCAATACTCCTGGCCGGTTCTTTCTCCCTGGCTGTATAAAGACTCCGTTACGAAATAAATCTGACGGTTCGGTTCGCGCTCTTTGAGCACACGCATCAGTTGTAAAATTTCTTCTCCCACTGCCGGTAAGCTGTGGGTTTCTCCGATAAAAACATAATCCAAATGTTTGTGGGGCAAATATTTAGCATAATCAACATCCCCTGTAATTAATTCGTAAGGAGTGCTGGAGTAAAACAGGCGGGTGTTTTGTTGGGCTTGGGCCATATTTTTCATAAAATACTTCAAAGTGTGACGCAACAATTTCTCATTAATGACTCTGTATTGCGGAATATATTGTGCATTTCCTTCAAGAAACGGCTTGTCCACCATATTAATTCTAACGGAGAGATTCTTATACGTTTCCGGATTTATCCAGAAAAAACTCTGATCCAATACGATGGAAACAGGAGTTTTCTCTCTGGAAACAGGGGCCACGGAACTTTCAGTGGGGTTCTCTGTGTTATATACAACACTGTACTGAGGCAATCCGTTTGCGGGCAGTAATTCTTTTTCAGCAGCTGTAAGCGGTATTTGTTTTACCGCAGCACGGGCTGCACTCTCTGCCACGGCACGGGTGGCACCTCTCATCAATTGCGGCACTTGTGCTTGCACAGAAATACATGCAACACTTATCCACACAAATGCCATCAAAATATTTTTTACCCAGTTCACATTTTCTCCTAATAACTGCTCTAAAATCTGTGTAACACTACCGTCATATCGGCCCCCAAGGCGTGGAGGATTTTTTCCCGATCCTGCGGTAATACTTCTTCTCCTGCCGGCTTCAGCGTGAATACATATTTGTTCGATTTTTTCTTATAAAAATGTTCCTTCTGCGTAAAACCAAGCTCTATTCTCGAAAATACCGGAGAAGTCAACAACCCCTCAACAGGGGAAATATTAATTACAAATTTATTTCCTTCCAGTTGTTGGGAAACAGGAAAATCTTGGTCGTAACCAACATGTGCCAAACCTCCGTGCACAATAATCAGCGCGTCGGGGTCTTGGGCACGCAAACGTTGCAATGTTTTTACCCATTCTTGGTTGCGTTTTTCCATGCCCGAACTACTAACCCTAAAAAGGAAAAGAATTTCGTCTTCATCAATATCAGAGATCCTTTCATTCTTCCCGGGTGTATGCTTAAGCGTAAGCGACGGTTCCAACCCTACCACCGGGATATCCAAGGCCATAATTTGCTTGAGCAAGCGGTGATTTTCACGACGGTAAGAGACGCCTTCTATATTCAAATCTTCAAATTGATGTGATATTGCCAGCGGCTCTTCGGAATAAAAAATAATTTCATTTTTTTCTTCCCCGTTTCCGTCTCTGACGAGTTCCAATGCACTAAAAGGTTTATTGGTGCTGCTTGCATATTCGGTGGCAAAATAAATTTTACGCATAGGTTCACGCTTCCGAACCGTGCGGATTAAATTCATAATTTCTTCGCGGACTCGTTGGTTTTCGTGCACTTCTCCAATGAACAAATAGTCTATTCTTTCTGAGGGCAAATAGCGGTAATAGGGAATGGCATCTTCAAACACCTCACCTTGCAACAAACGGTAGAAAAGTTGGCCATTATTTTCCACATTCAAAATATGTTGAACGGAGTTTTCCAATTCCCTCACCGACACAAGAGCATCTCTCTCAGCGTATTGCGGGAACTTGCCGCTATGGCCATAATCTTCCGTAAAATAATTCAAATAATCCCCCCGTGCAACCGGCGGGACATACACTTGGTGCGTACCGATCCGCACTATTTGTCCGTTTTGGGGGACAATTACCGGAATGACAGACGTTCGGAAAGATTGCCTGTCTTGCGGGTAAAGAATTTTATGCGTTACTTTCCCGGCTACGGGCAATACTTCTCTTTCGGCAATCGTCAGCGGTATTTGTTTTACCGCAGCACGGGCTGCACTCTCTGCCACGGCACGGGTGGCACCTTCCGCCACTTGCGGTAACTGAGCGCAGACCGGAGAAGACAATAACATTCCCGCCGCAACAGCTAAAATGCCTACATAATACCGTTTAGGCAACGTATTAAAAATGGAAATATAGGAAAAATAGCTCATTTTTCCTCCACTTCATGGACCAAAACCAACATATCAGATCCCATTGTGTTTTTGAATAATTGACGTACTTCTTCCGTACGTCCCACCGTCTCATCTACCGGTTTAAGAGTAAAAAGCAGTTTTGCATTTTCGCTATTATTAAATTGCTCTTCTATAACCGGTCCTACTCTCATGCTCATGAAAATGGGAGGCAACACCCATTGTTTCCCGACTCCGATGAAGGACAAAGTAAATGATTTTCCCGGTAAAGAACGACCGATAGATCCTAATTCGTCCCAAGAGATATGACCATTTCCGCCATGTACTACAATCAAAGCATCAGGGTCTTGCTCGCGCAACTGCAACAAAATTTCTTTCCATTTTTTATTACGCAAAGACATTCCGTGGTCACTGCCCCAAAAATCAATCCACAAAGATTCCTCTTTTATTCCCTCAGGAAATGACTGTTTGAAAAACTCACGCACCATCATTCGAGAAGGCTCCAACCCCACCAAATCCACCCCTTGTGCCAGTAACTTTTCCAAGTACCAAGCGTATTTTGCTCTTTCATTTTTCCGCCGATTTAATACTTTAAAAACTGGATCTTCTACGGAACGGACAACGTGTAAAAGGGGCAAATCTGTAATTAAACGGTCCCGTCCATCCTCAACAGTATTGCTCAATATTTCGGTAGCAAAATAAATTTTGCGGGAAGGTTCCCTCTCTTGCAACATACACAACACCCGCAGAACTTCTTCTCCCACCAGAGGGGTGTCGTGCGTTTCTCCAATAAATACATAATCCAAATGCTCACGCGGGAAATAGGAAGCATAATCGATATTTCCCATAACCACTCCATAAGAGACGCTTGAATAAAATTGGCCAAGATTTTGATTGACTGCTTCTAAATTTTTAATTTTAAACGATAAAAGATGACGTGCCAAATTTTCGTTAATCGCCCGGTATTCCGGGAAATATCTACTCGTGTTTTCTAAGAATCTATTCTCAATTTTTAGAATATGGACCATATAATTTTGCACTAACGGGGGCAATTCTAAATATGAATTTCCCAAAGGCAGTTTGACAGGTTCGGTGGCCCAAATAATAGGCTCTACGGTACTGGCAGCCGGCACTGCATTATAATTCACTTGGTACATTGGCAGTCCCGCAACAGGTAAAATCTCTTTTTCGGCCGCCGTCAAAGGCACCTGCTTGACGCTGGCACGTGCAACACTTTCCACAGTATTGCGGGAGGCATTTTCTACTGCTTGCGGCAACTGACCATATACTGACGACGTCAGTGTTGCGCACATTACCCCCACCCAAAGAGAATTACTGCTACATTTCATTTTTGATTCCTTCTAATAAACTGATTGAAATAATTTTTTAAACGAGTTGCCAAAGTGATTTCGGTTTCTTCTTTTGAAGGAGAAATAATCACGGCCATGTCCGTTCCCAAGCCTTCTCTAAATTCACGCAGATCCTCAGGTGTACGACCCACCGTAAGATCCGGTTGTTTTAAGGACAGTACATACCGCCCGTTTGTTTTTTCATTCTGTACCAAATTTTGAACAAGGGATACTTCTTTGTTTAAATCTGCCAAAGACGGAGTAACAAATACACTATCCAAACGTTCATCTAACAACAAAATAGAAAACGCTTTCTCCGGCAAAATACGGGGAACAGAAGTTGCCTCCCAATAGTTTAAATGGGCAGCCCCGCCGTGCACCACAATAAGAGCCGTCGGATCTTTGGCATGAAGTTCTTTCAAATGGTTCACCCATACATTACTACGCAAAGTAAAGGAAAGTTCACTATTGATAAATACTTCTTCTAATTCGCCGAGATCTTCCTCATTTATTTTTTTGTCGCTAATTTCTTTTTCAAATTCCAACTGCATTTGAATAATCGGCTCTAATCCCACAATGGGGAAACCGTCTTTTGAAATTTGCCGTAAGAATGGGAAACGTTCACATCTAGCATCAAAAGTGCCAATCATCTCCAACTCCCGGGGATTTGACAGAATGTTGACCGGCACCGTTTGTGCGATAGGAGCCGGGAATAACGTATCCGGTAAATACTCGGTTGCAAAATAAATTTTGCGCGACGGATAGCGGCGGCGCAGCGTATGTAAAAGATCTAACAGGGTGTCATAGATAAGCTGATTTTCATGCATTTCCCCTACATAAAAATACGTGATATCATCTAAAGTGGAAGGCAAATAGCGTTCCCAGGGAATTGCATTTTCAAAATAATTCAAGCGTAAAGCGGAATAAAAAGAAGAATGCAAATCTACGGCCAACAAACGCTCCATATTCGTTTGGGCAATTCTTGTGTACAGAGCACTGTTCATTTTACTGTAATAAGGAAATAAAGTGGGATTTAATCTGCTTTGGGGTAATGCTGTAAATTGTGCTACGGCTCTTTGTTGTTGTTGAATGTTTGCAATCATTGCACTCCCTTGGGAGGGATTATATTGCATTTCATATTTCACGATACCGTCTACCGGCAATAATTTTTCCTCTGCCGCTGTCAGAGCCGCTTGTGTTACGGTGGCACGGGCTCCTTCTTGCGCAGAGATTCTTTCCCCGGCACGCACGGCATTCTTCACCACCTGCAATCCTTGCGCCCAACCGGTGGCATTTACGCACCATAAAAATAGGAATCCTAATAAAGAAATGTGCAATTTTTTCACACGATCACTCCTCAGAGGATTTTCTCATTTGTTGCCATTTCGTTTTTAAGTAGCCCCACAATGTTTTCATTGTTGATTGGGGATAACCAACTATGGATATTACATCGGCACCCAAACCTTTGCGGAATGTCTCCAAATCTTCCGCTGTACGCCCGGCATCTTCATCTACCGGTTTGAGGGACATTACATAATGCACGCCTTGCTTTTCGGCTTTCAGTGCCTCTGAAATACCGGTTTCCCGGTTCAAATCGTTCAGAATCGGCCCATTAAATACCTCTTCCAACCGTGTATCATACAAGAAAACTGTGAATGTCTTGCCTGTTTCTTCTTTAAGCATCAAAGGAACAGAGTTTGGATTAAACCAATTTAAATGGTCACCTCCGCCGTGCACTACGATCAAAGCATCGGGGTCTTGTGCGTGCAAGTCCCGTAAATGCTCCACCCATTTTTTATTGCGTTCCGTGACACCTACCCGGCTAGCACGAAATTGATTCATCAAACCAACGATTTTTTCATCATCCTTTACTCCACGCATCTCTTTTTTCAGCATTCCCTGTATTGTAATAGTAGGATCTATACCCACCACCGGGAACCCATCTTCCACAATATCTTTTAAGAAAGAGAATTCTTGTTTGTACGCTTCCATTTGCATGGTTTTTAAATCTTCCCAATTGGTGGCAATAGACAACGATATCCTTGATCTAAAAGGAAGCGGAAGTAACGTATCGGGTACGTATTCCGTAGCAAGATAAATTTTGCGCGTAGGATTGCGGCGGCGCAACGTACGCAACAAAGGAAGCAATTCTCTTTGCACTACTTCATCTCGGTGCATTTCTCCCACGTAAAAATACGTAATATCATCCAGGGAAGAAGGTAAATAATTATCCCACACTACGTCATTTTCAAATCGGTCTAACCGTAACGCAGAATAAAACGAAGCGTTCTCATAACTCTCCTTTCTGCGAATGCTTGCTTGCTCGATGGCTCTACGGATAGAATCCATCTCGGCCGCTCTAAAAGAAGGGAAGTATTTTGTGGGCACCCCTTGCTTGATTACGTAGCTCCAAATATACTTCATGTCCATACGGGGAATAAAAGGCATTGTGTTCACCTTGGCTCTGTTCCCCGGGTAGTACCGGAGGGTATGCGTAACAGTCCCGTTTTGGGGCAAGAGGGCCAATTCCGCATCCGTTAAGGGAACCTGCGGCACATTGGCGCGTGCCGTGCCTGCAACAACAGAACGGGCCGCAGTACTTGCAGCACTACTCATGGCAGCCTCTGTTGCAGCAGCGGTAGCCTGTGTAGCGGTACGCACGGTACTTTCCACTACGGTTGGCACTTGGGCAAAACTATTGGTAAATAAAAATCCAAATAAAGAAACAATTAAAACCCTTTGCTTCTCTTTCATATTCACCTCTTATTGGCCTTTTCCTTCAAGTTCCTTCAGTTGTCTCTGTAAGTCTTCAATACTTGTGGCTCCAATAATTCTTGGACCTCCAATATTCGATTCTTCCTTTGGCAAACTGTTCAACATTTCCCGTTCATGTTCGGGGAGAATATCGCTGAATGTTACTATCACATCAGCGCCCCAAGCTTTCTTGTAGAGTTCTTGCATGTCAGGGGCAAGTTGATAAAACTCGGGCTTAAAAGAAATCACTTCTTTGGCTTCCGCTTTGACAAAGCTTTCAGGAGATTCCGTTGTGCATATTTCCTGATAGAACGAAGGAGAAATTCTGTGAAGATTTTCTATAGGTAAATTTTGCACAACAAAAGATTTTTCTTTTAACAAATTGGGAACGGAAAACAGGGTGTTACGGTTCATGTGGGCAGCTCCGCCGTGCACCACAATTAAGGCATCCGGATATTGGGCATGTAAATCTTCCAAATGTTCCACCCACTTGCGGTTACGTTCTTTGACAATTACTTTACTTCTTGCGAATATATAGAAATTTTTCATTTCCGCTTCGGTCATTTCCGTCAACCCTCTTTCTTTCAAAAAGGCATCTACTAATGCGCTATCGGGTTCGATACCAACTAAGTCAATTCCCAAATCCATCACATCTTCCAGAATCTGCAAAACCGGGCCTTTTCTTCCCTTCAATGCCCGATTTAATTCTTCTTTTGTCCGCAACAGGACCGTAGCTGGATGATCTGCAAAAGTACTTTTTTCAAGTGTATCGCCAACGTATTCAGTAGCAAAAATCATTCTACGGTTAGGATTTTGTTTTCTCAAAGCTTTTACTAATTGGAAAATAGATTGGTGAACGTCGTAATTATTATGAGCTTCCCCCGCAAAAATAAAATCCACAGGTTCTGTGGGCAAATATTTTTCCCACGGAATGGTTTGATAAACTTCATCTTTGAGGTATTTCAAAAATTCGGTTTCGTGCGGAGCCCATTTTTCAAAGTTATTTATCACATTACGCAACCACCTTTCTGAGGCTTGTTCATCCAAACGGGCATAGTTGGGAAATAGGTCTTTCGGCAAAGTACGGCCGTAGTTAATATACATCCATTTAATATTTTGTGAAAGTCTTTTAGACAATTGCAGATTAAATTCTGTCAGCGTTACTTGGCCATATCTCTGAGTTGGATAGATCCTAACTACGCCGGGTTCACCAGTGAATTGATACTGAACCATATGGGTTGGATTCCCGTTAGCGGGCAAAAGGGCTTGTTCTTCCGCAGTCAGCGGAACTTGCCGAACCATGGCGCGGCTTATGTTTCCGGCCATAGTATTTGTCACAGTTTCCCCAACAGCACGAGTGGCACCTTCGACAATTTGCGGCACTTGGGCAAAACTACAAGGGCACAACACCCCCAATAAAAAAGCCAACCCTACACAAAAATTTCCTATCTTCATTTGCATTTCTCTCCTATTTTTCTAATAATACTTCTACTCATATCCTAGATGAATTAAGAAGAGAAAACCAGGGCCCTTGGACCCATTTTTTTTGTTTTTTGGACCTAATAATTTAGGACCAAAAGGCCTATAAAACCTCGTATTCACTTCGGGCAAATTCCGTTCGGTTCAAATGCAGGCGCGGGCGGACCGGGGCAGCAAAGGTGAGTGCCAAAGCGTCTGCCAAATCCGGGCTTTTGCCGGTGCGCTCTTTGATTTTTTCTTTTGGCTCTAAACGCAACCGGCCGGAAACATCATAGTCATAACATACGCTACATAAATCAGCTTTCAGGGCGGGCATATCCGGTAGAGCTCCCACTTCTTTCACCCATTGCGCCATTTCACTCCACATTTCGGCCCGTTTATTGGCATATTGCGTAGAACGGGAAGCTGCCGCCCCAAAAGCTACTTCCGTTACTGCATACCCTAACTGGCGCAAACGGTCAATTACTCCCCCTCCGCACCCGCTATCTATAAACACAGCGTCCGGGCGGAAGCGGTCTATTTCATGGGCGGCACGAGCCGCTAAAGTCATATTATCCAAGTGCGTAAATACCAACGGCTCTAATGCCTGGCAACCCTGACGGAAAAAAATAACGCTGCGGTCATCCCCAAAACGGGCCGGATCTATACCGATAATTTTGGGGGCCTCCTTTAGTTCCGATGGGGAATAGTGACGTGCGCACGCGCGGACCACTTCGTCAATGGGCAACAATATATCCGCTGAACTGGCAGAGAAATCACACAAATACTCTTGGCGAAAAATAGCTTCCGGAGTTTCTTGTTGTAGGCGGGCCAATTCCGCACGCGGAATCACGCCGGACTCATCTGCACGAAAGATACCTACCCACCATAAGTGCGGTTCCCGGATGGCATTTTTTTGTGCCCGGATAAACAAATCGAAAAAAGCATTTTGCCCTTTGGGCGTGCCCATAAACACCACCCATCCGTCGCGTGACAAAAGCATAGGACGGATAATTTCGCTAAATACATCCGGCTTTATTTGGGCATACTCATCTAACACTACACCGTCGGCATACGTACCGCGCAGCGCATCAGGGTTGTCGGCACCGCATACCCAAATGCGTGAATCGTTGGGTAATTTAAGAGACAGTTCCCCTTCGTAAACACGCACGTTGGGAAGAGGAGAAGCATACCGCTTCAAATAATCCCATGCTAATAATTTGGCCTGTTTCAACAACGGCGCCACGTAAAAATAACGTGCATGCGGCCGTGTGTTTTTAAGGGCACTTTTCAACAAATGATTTACGGCACAAACCGTTTTTCCCAATTGCCGGTGTGTAACCAACACACAAAAACGGTGCGTCTCCAACGCCTGGTGAATCTTCCGTTGCACAGGACGCGGATGATAGGCAATAGATACCGCAACATCTAATTGGGAAGAATGTTTAAGCATGGTCCTCTTCCTCCCACCGCACTACCAACGGGCCGGTAAAAGGAGTTTCTTCTTTGTTATCTTTCCAGCCCAGTAAATTTTTAGCGGTAAAAATAGCAAAAGAAGAAGCATAATTGCCGCGCAAACTGTTTTGCAAAAGGATATTCCCCTGCAAATCACGTGCGCGCTGTGCCGCTTGACCAAAAGCGGGATGCTTTTTCTCCCACATGTGCAGTACGGCAACAGTGGTACCCAGTTTTTTAGCAAAAGCAGCAAACGTGGGCAGTTCGCTGGCATGTTCCACCAAAGAAACAGAACCATCTTTTTTAGCAATTTCCGTTATATGAAAAGCAGGCACATCAAAAAAACGAATTAACTCCTCACAAAAATCCGAACAATAACGAATGGAATTTTTAACAGTTGTTTTCTTACGCATACTACTCCTGTAATCATTCCGAAAAACTAGGTCCGCGCCCTTGCCATGAAGCCAATATGGCCGGGAAATCGCACGCAAACAAGGCAACATTTCCCTTTTGCTTCAGCACAGGCAGACAGGTTTGTTGTTTTTTAAAAGAAAGATAAATGCCGTCTTCAATAGGTGAACTGGCCTGATTTTCTATCCCAAAAAAACGGTTGTAAACCCTGATAAGAGCGTTTAAATAAGCGTCCGTACTCAACGTACGCAACCGCCCTCTGACGCCTGCCACAGTTACCCCCAGGCAAGCGGCGCGGAAATAGATATCATTTTCTAATTTTAATTTTTTAGCATACATAGGAAGGACGTCCAGGCTTCGTACGCTAACAGAGAGGAAAAGCCAGAAATTAATTTCGCACGCTGTCCTTTTAAGAAATTAGTCAACAGACGCCTTTATTAACTTTTCTAACCTTTTTAACTCTTTTATGCTATAATAGAATATACTTGAGGCCAAGTACATTGTATTTACGGAGGCCAACTGTGGCTAGCGCCACACGGGAAAGAAGACTTCCCCTCCGCCCAAGCTAACAAGGCTGTTAGTGTAAGATAGCAGTAATAAGAGGTTGCCCTCTTAAGGTTAATATAGTAAATTTTGTTAATAATGTCAAGTGCTTTTGGACCTCGGTGTTATTTTTGCAAAAGGAGCTCCTATGACCCCATTTGAAAAAGTGCTGGAAAAATGGAATAACGGTGTATTACGCGGTGCACAAGCCAATTTGGCCAAAGCCTTGGGCGTATCTTCCGCCATTGTAACGCTGTGGACCACCGGCAAACGCCGCCCCTCTAAAGGCTATGCGGCTAAAATGGCGCAAATGTTTCACTTATCCCTTTCGCAAGTGCTCCGTTTATTTCCCACTAGCCTTGATACATTCTCGGCAACCCCGGCTGCTCCTTTCTTGCGTGAAGAACCTTTTTCGTCCGATAATGAAACCGAATTTCTACAACCTCAAAGCAACAGCGTTTCATTACCCTTTTTAGCCAATGTACCGGCGGGATATCCGGAATTTGATGATAGTAACATTATCGAATGGTGGACCCTGCCCCGACGTTATGCCAAAGGGGCTAAATATCTGGTGCGTTGTTGTGGAGACAGTATGGAAGGGGCCGTTGGTTATGATGATTTGTGTTTGATAAAACCGGAAACGGAATTTTTGGAAGGAAAAGTAATGTTGGTAAAAATTGCCGACGGATATGTCATCAAACG
>JAEELM010000024.1 GCA_016282685.1 Elusimicrobiaceae bacterium
ACATGCATGGCACGTTTTAACTCTCCTCCTATCAATGCCCCTGCTCCTCCAACGGTAAGGGAAAGACCAGCGTAAATGGCTGGAGCATTAAGGGAAAAAGCACCCCCAATCACCGCTGCTGGCCCCACAACAAATCCAGTTACGGCCTCACCCAACTTTTTTTTCGTCAAGCTTTTTTCAGATTCTATAGCTATCTTTAGAATCTCGCTCATTACTTCATTTTTTTTCGCTTGGCTTTGTTGAGCCGCTACAGCTTTGCGTTTCACTGGCTCTTCTTTAACCTTTTTAACATTTTGTGCGAAGGTAACATTGCTCACAAAAAAAGCTGCCAACAGTGCAAGGATAAATTTATTCATACGTATACCCTCCATTTAAAACATATAGATAGTATAAGTAAGAAAAGTAAAAAATCAAGTTTTTCAAAAAAATCCCCCGCTTTAGCGAGGGATTTTTTTTACTTATTTTTAAAGGGGGATGAAGGAACTCGTAGATCTTCCATAACAGTAAAGAGAGTTCGCTCCACTTCACCATTCCAAGTTTTCACAAGGGAAATATACTCAATTCTTTTATCCGCTTCGTAACGATATCCCCTTATGAGATGTTTTGATTTATTAAACACAATTATGGTCTCCCCATTCGTCTGCACAGAATCCCCTACAGAGGGCTTTATCTTATCTCTCGATCTCATGAATATTGCATCATCGTTTTCAAGTTTTTCATAATACACAATAGACAAAATACCCAGGTCTTGTCCCCCGCATACATAGACATCCATAATTTCTCTGCCGTTGGTGGTTCTCGACTCTCCCACCTTTTGTTTTTCAAAACGGCAGAGAACTCCCTTCGGGAATTCAATCGTTCTGTTTGCTTCGACCGCATAGAGAGAGGGGGCCAACAAAGCGGCCATAAGTGCAAAGATAATCTTTTTCATATTACTTCCTCCTTATTAAAATTAAGACATACCTATAGCCTAATGGGGGAAAAAGATAATGTCAAGGCTTATTTATTATCTTAAGACAAAAAAATCCCCCGCCTTAGCGGGGGATTTTACTTCAACTAAATTATTTTTTCTTTGCTGCTTTTTTTGCCGGTTTCTTAGCAACTTTTTTGGTTACTTTTTTTGCCGGTTTTTTTGCTACTTTTTTAGCACAGGCTTTTTTGCAAGCTTTTTTAGCCGGTTTTTTTACAGCGGCTTTTTTTACTGCTACTTTTTTGGTGGCTTTTTTAGCGGCCACTTTTTTCACGGTTTTTTTAACAGCCATTTTAATCTCCTGAGACAACTAGTTTTAACCTCATAAAAATAATAGCACAAAATTTTTTAAAATGCAACTTTTTTTTCGTCAACAAATTATTTTCTCTAAAAAATCAAGCCCCTTTTTTACCGTCTTACGCAACAAAAATTATTTTTTCTCCGTCGATATTTTTTTATTTTTTAAGTAAAATTCATACACATCTCTTCGGCCGCAAAGTGCGGTAAAAATAAATTTTGAAAATGTTTTTTTATATGCTATTGAAATACAAATTACACTTACAAGTGCGTACAAAAAATGAATTTGATTGTTCGGTTTTGTTTGCAAAAATGCGCTGATAGCTGCGTACAAAATAAGCACAATATAAAACCAATTGGACAAATAAAATGCATACAATAAATTTTTTTCCGTACGCACCTTAAACACACGCAGCGCCAAAGGTAACAAACCGCTGCGGCCCAACACAAACAACAGCCCTAACAAAATACCTTGTATATAATGCCCGATAAAAATATGACCGGCACCCGGAGCCATTAAACTAAACAGCAATGCTATCAGCCTAATCATTTTTTCTCCACAATGCCAGTAACGTTTCCGCTGTTTTTACTTTAGAGTTTACAGAAAAAGGCAAGGCACTTTTTGCAGTAAAAAGAGTGGCAAGTTCTTCAAAATCCTTTTGTTTCCCGCCTTTTAATTCCAGCTCAATTTCACGCATTTTTACTTCACGCCCGCATACATAAATAATAAATGTATCCAAGGCTGCTTCGGCTTGGCACGCTTTGTAGGAAAGCATCAACACACGCCTTTTATTTTTTAAAATAAAACGCGGCTGTAAATTTTGCACATCTAATTTTTTCCATGTTTTTTTTCGTTGCAAAAAAGATAATGCCTGCGTTAAATTATCTACATCCGGCAGCGGCAATGTAGCTTCTTGCCGGGTGGCTTTTCCATTTTTTATTTGTGTGCGCGTTTTGAAAGTGGCTTCCCATTTTTTGTTTACTCGTCTAAGGCGAAAGGCAATTTTTTGTTTTGAAAATCTTTCATCTGCATGATCCAAATATGTATCGCAAATATTTACTTCCTGCACGTGATTGACTTGGGCAAGTGTCTCAAAGGCTCGCCTGCCTTTTTGCAAAGCGGCGGCGGAATTTCCATCCCATTTAAATTCTATTTCCAGATTCTTCATAAGTTCAGTGTAGCAAAAAAGTATAATAATTGTAGGAGTAAATATGGAAAAATTAAGACAACCCACTTCTTTGCATTGTTTCGGCTGTGGAAAAAACAATCCGTTTGGCTTAAAATTGGAGTGGTTCAACAACTACGAAGAAAAACAGGTAGAGACCGAATTTGAATTAGACGACAACTATTGTTCCTACCCGGGAACTGTCCATGGCGGGATTGTGGCTACCATTTTAGATGAAACCTCCGGGCGCGCCATTATGCTTAATAACGATTTTGCCCGCTTGATGGTTACCTTAAAAATGGAAATTGTGTACAAACACAACACCCCCACACATACCAAATTGAAAGCCATTGGCCGCGTTTTACGCGACGGCGGCGGCAGAGCACAAGTGGAAGGCGAAATCCGGCTACCTGACGGCACAGTTACCGCTTCTTGCAAAAGCATTTTGTTCAAAATTCCCGAAGCTGTCAAATCTCGTTTTGGGGAAGAAGATGCCGAATGGAACCGTACTACCCCTCAAGTGCCCGAAGGTTGCAACTGCGGGCCGGAAGGGCATGTCTGTCATGAAAAAGTAAAATAAATTGAACGTATAGGTATATTTTGCTATAATATAGTATACAATTTGAGTTGATTTTTGGATCGGTAGCTTAGTTGGTAGAGCGCCTGCTTTACACGCAGGAGGTCAGGGGTTCGAGTCCCTTCCGGTCCAAATTGATTTTCCCCGTCGGTAGAACGGGGATTTTTTATGTTTAATTGTATCTTTTTCCGACGAGGAAAGTTTTAACTTTCTATCATTCTCCGTCTTAGAGTGCTTTATCCGTTGCCAAAAATACGGATAATTCGGCCCCAGTTCTCTGACGGCAAAAACCGCAAGATCCACTTTTTTGAGTGTACTTAAATTACGTGGAAGGTCACAGGTTCAAGTCCTGTGCGGTTTAAAGGCCTCTACTCATTATCAGAATTGTCTTTAATAAATTCTAAAAACTCATCCCCCAGTTGGGTAGTCATCTTGTTAATAGTTTTATCCGCGGTTAAACCCATAGCATGTAATTCTGATAAGCTAGGTACTTTAATTAGCTTCTTAGCATGCAGATCATTCATTACAGTACTGAATAAATACTTATCCTGCACTATTTCGGGGTTAGCTTGACGAATCATATCAACTAACATATCATCATAACTTGGCATACGAAAACTATTCATATGTTGTTGTATACTATAAGTTTCCATATGACGCAAAGCAAAATATCGCAATACTTCAATATGCAAAATACTAAAATCACGTAATGAATTTAAAAAGATGTGTATTTTGGCATCTTCCATTGTCTCTTTATTAATGGCATTGATAAAAGCATTAGCATACAAAGGCACTTTTCCCTTCTCTACATCCGTTAAGGCCGATTGATAGGCAGTTCCTAAAATACTGGCGAAGTTACTCTTGCTACGAATACGTTCTTCAAACTGTTTGTCCTGTTCGGCCACTTTCTCTAATATTGTCTTTTGTGTTTCTTCTATACGTTCCTGCCAGCTCAAATTAGCATACTCCTCAACAAATGTAGCAAAAGCCGATACGATTGGAACTTGGCTTAATCCTGCTACAGTTAATGATTTAAGAATTTTCTTGGTTGTGTTTGCTTTCATTTATTTCCTCACAGAATAATTAATACCTAATCTTAAAATAATCCAACACGGCCTTCATCTGGTCTTGTGCAGCCAAACAGGTATCCGTTAAACGTTCGTGATTGTTCGGCCACTCATTAAGCCCTTTGTAGTAAAACATCTTTATCTTGTCCGTAATGATAAACGGAACGATATTATTACGCAAACACTCCTTAAACAGTATCAGCCGCCCGATACGGCCATTCCCGTCTTGAAATGGGTGAATGGCTTCAAACTGGTAATGGAAATCTAATAATTCCTCAAACGTATGTTTATTTTTACGGTTGTACTTGGCTAGCAAGGTTTTCATTTTGGCAGCTACCTGTTCCGGACTAGTAGTGGCGTGTCCCCCTACTTCATTGGGTTTGCGTTTATAATCCCCCACCACAAACCAGGCCTTGCGGCTATCCGAAGTCCCGTTTTTAAGCACACCGTGTAATTCTTTTAGGAAATGTTCGCTGGGTTTATAGTTGGCGTTATCAATAATCATATCAATACATTTAAAGTGGTTAGCGGTTTCTACTATGTCATCCACCTTTACGGTATTATCTTCCACACCAATCGTGTTTGTTTCAAAAATATAGCGGGTTTGTTCGTGCGAAAGTTGGCTCCCTTCTATGTGGTTGGAGTTATAAGTAAGGTCAATTTGTATTTTATGATAAATACTGCCATGTTGTTTGGAAGATTGCTCGGCTTTTAATATATTGAGTAAGGTATTAGCGTGCTTGCTTTGTTTGGGTTTACGCATAGGTTTAGAGGCCTCCGCCGGAATGTTCCATGTCTTGCCGGTTAAAAAAGCCCCCGCAATACGGCCATGCGCACAATAATTACGCACGCTCCGCTCCGAAATTTTCCACTTTTTAGCTGCTTGTACTGCCGAGATATATTCCATAACCCTCTCCTGTTACTACTAGTATAACCGATTATCGGCAATAAATCAAGTAATATTTTATAAATAAACAATTATATTTTGCCGATAAAGGCAAAAGTTGCTCCACATTTAATCTTAACATGGCAACAATTTATCTTCGGGGAATTAATAGGTTATTCTTAACATTTGTCTCTGTGGGTTTTTCTGCGGGTACCTATACCTACCACGCTCTATAAAGTCCACGTTAGGCGAATTTGCCCCCACAACATCCCTCACACGAGAGAAAAATCCAGAAGGTCACAGGTTCAAGTCTCGCGCGGACCACCATTTTTTAAGGCACTCTTGGTAGAGTGCCTTTTTTGTTGGCTTGTTTTCCACGCTTCCGACGGAAAAATGGCGCGGTTTTTATCAATGCAGGTCATAGAGTGCTTTTAGGTGGGCATAAAAAAGGCCCAAAACGGGCCTTTTTCTCTAACTGCCCAATTCGCAGGATCCAGAATCAAAGTGATTTGCTTTCTATTTTATCCAAAAATAATTGTACGCTATTGTTACAACAAAAGGAAAAATCACAATTATCCTTACCAAAAACAGATTCATATCTATCTCTAATAAAATGTGGGCTACGTGGATTTATAGCATCTGCCGTATTGATAACAAATACTTTTAAATTTTTGTTTTCTTGCAATAAAGCGTTGAACATATATTGTAATGAAATATCAGAGGACGGGAAAGAAAAGCCAATAACATACAATTCATTTGCGAATAGCAACGTTTTAAAAGCTTGTTTCCAAACAGAAGAAATAACAGTATGTCCATAAAAAAGTTGTTTATTGTTCACAGGCGGGATAACATAGGGAATTAAATCTGTTCCTCGTTTATCTGGATAAGCATCCCAAGAACAATAAATAGGATCTGACTGATTCTTTCCTGCCCATTTCCAGTTTACGGAGCCATGCAATTTGTAAATGTGGGGAGGCACAAAATGTTTACATTGCTCATTGCTTTGCGCTATCAGAATTTCTGTATCCATTGAAATGCCTCTTGATTTTAATGGAAGGATACCCCCATCAGAATATACTTCTGCCATATCAAACATTTTGTAATCTGTCTCACGATGCCAGTCATCAATAATTTCTTCAATCAAAGTATCATAATTCAGGGTTACAATGTCTATATGATTATGACAAATCCATTCTGCAAAAAATTTATATTTTGCAAGGTCAGCTTTATATTTAAGCGAATCAAATTTTTCTACAATACGCTTGAGTAAATCTAGATATAACGCACGGTGCATATAAGAAGTTTCTTCATCAATCCATGGCCATTCCTGATTTAAATAATTTAAAAGAGTTTCCAGATTTGTTTTAAATGAATCTGAAATATTCGCATAACACTGCGCATACATTGTATTTTCTATCGGAGGAATCCAATCATCGCCCTTTAAAACTTGTTGAGTTAATTCCTGTAAAGTAGGATATTCTTCACTAATGGATTTGGAAAATCCTGCTCCTAAAAATAACGTCTTTCTGTTCATATTCACTCCAAAATATTATTCCATATCCTATCATATTTGCCACAACTTTTCCTGTTCCTCAAAATTCACATGACCTTCGGCAAGATTCATAAGTTCGCGCAATGTTAAATTGTTCGGATTCTTGTATTCCAAGATATCCGCTACAATACGCGGGGATAAATAGCATAAGTTAATATATCGCGAAATGGTACGTTTCGTCATGTGCACTTCTTTTTCCAAAACTCTCATTCCCCCGCCGCGTTCGCTTATCTTTTTAAGTTGCCAACCTCGTGCCAATGCGCGGACTAAACTTTCATTGAGTTGTCGTATCGTTAAAATATTGCGCGCCGTTCCATTTTGTAATTTTACCGATGAAACATTGGCTACCATAAATTTCCCGCGCACATATAAATTACCTTCCATCCGTTCTAGTGAAAGGGGTTTTCGCTCTAATTTTTCCGTTATTTTCGGGCAATTGATTAAATCGGTTTTTATTTGTTTTTCGTCTAAAAGAATCGTCAAATAATGCGCGTTCCCAGCCGTTTGGCATGTTGCCTTAACAATCCAAGACTGCATTTGTTTATCCGTTATGCCAATCCTGTCGGCCAGGGGTTCTATCGTTTCCAAATCTGTTTGCCGGAGCACATCAACCACAAATCCGTCCAACTGCTCCACGGGCAAATAATGCCCGCCCACGCCATTGTAGTAATACAATATTTTTCTCCCGTGGCTTTTTGAGGAAGTAAAACGGAGTTTTTTCCCTTTATCGTCATACAACTTGCCCGCCAATACTGTTTTATGGAACTTATAGTGGCAAAACGCATTGGGATCATGGAAACGTCGCCGGATTACTTGTTGTACCTGTTCCCATAACTCACGGGAAATAATGGGTTTATGTACCCCGTTGTAAATTTTATTTTGCCTGTAATGCGTAATTTTTCCGAGGTAAACAGGATTAGTTAACATACGTTGCACCGTATTCTTTTTAAACGGTTCGCCTCCACGTGTACGCTGGCTGTGTTTGGTAATCCACTTTTTGGTATGTATCCCTTGTTTATTTAGCCACTCGGCAACCCCAAGCATATTTTGCATTTCAAGATATTTTTGAAATACTTGCCGCACGATTTCGGCTTCCGGCTCATTTACTACCAGATGTCTGTCGTTGAGGTCATATCCCAAGGGCAAATTTCCTCCCATCCATAGCCCTTTGGCCTTGCTGGCGGCGATTTTATCGCGCACGCGCTCGGCGGATA
>JAEELM010000025.1 GCA_016282685.1 Elusimicrobiaceae bacterium
CTTCCCTACTAACTCTTCATACTTAGACTTCGGCACACTCTTCGATGTTACTTTCCCAAAATCATCTGCATAATACATTACTACCTGTTGCGGATTAGAAGGATGTTGTTCAATATATACTAATCCATCTTCTCTGTCCGGGAATTGTCCCTTTTTCAGTTGGGTTTGGGTCTTGGGCATTAAAGACCGGTCTTGGTACCGAGCGACCCCCTTACTTGCTTGGACCTGGGTATCCAACGGACCCATCATTTTCCCAGGAACTTCCCCGGCAGCTGCGGAAGATTGGGGCGGTATCGATTGTGCAAGATCTTCTGGTTGGAATCTTGTCCCTTCCACAGTTCCGGTCGGGGTTGACGGCTTTACTGATTTGCCAGCAGTTCCGCCAGATTTTCCGCCAATACTAACTTCTGGAATCTCTGTCTTTGTAGCTGCCTTGCTAATTGCCTCCACACTGCCATTTACACCTCTTTGAGCATCTACAGCACTACCTGTAACTCTACCGCTATTTTGGGCAACAGTTCTCTCTGCCGTGGCAGCCTTTTTCTGGACACTGGTCGTCTGTTTTACGCGTTGGCCAACTGTTTTCATTTTAGAAAGAAACTCTACTGCAGCGGCTCCACTGCGTTGAGGTACCCGGGCAATAGCCTTAGCAGCGTTCCACACCCCACGCGCCATAGAAGGCACGGAGGCTATCAACGTCGGGAAAGAAAATACCATTACAGCGGTATCCGCTATTTCCCCGGCTAACTGTGTTTTCTCAAGTGTCTTATAATGAGCAAATTTTGTTTTATAAAATTCACTACCCTTTTCTGGGCTTATCCACTTTTTTTCATTTGAGAAATATCTATTATGAAAGCGGGCGGCCGTATCCCAAATGTGCAACTGTGTACCCGCATTTACATCCCAAAATTCGTTTATTTCACCGCCATGCTGTACGGTTTTAAGGAATTTTTTTGCTTCTTCTTCAGAGGAAAATTCTTTGGATTGGGTTCTTCTATTGTACAAGACTGTCCAAGTTTTATTTCCCTCGGTTATAATAGGATACTTCTCTTTAAGTAATCTATCTTCGCTTATTTTCTCATAGTTTTCGCTCATTAAAAATTTCAACAGCGTTTTCATTCCTTCCCTGTCCGGAACGATTAAGTCCGGTCGTTCTGTATGCAAAGCGCCGTTCAAAATTCCCATTACAACCGTCCAGTGTCCACGATAAGGGACCTTTACAGTATCGTCAAAAACATCTATACCACCAGCAGGCCTTTGAACCTTCTTAGTCGGGTTCTTGGCATATTGAATTGCAGATCTTATAATTTCTTTTGCCCCCGCCTGGGCAGTACCATTTGCATCATAAATAGCCGACATGGCCAACATCCAGCCCAGCTCCTCAAAAATATTTTCTTGCGGATATTGGTCAGGTGTACGGACAGTCCAATTGGTAAACCCAAAATGTTCACATAATGCTCCATCCATTTGATTAAATTGTTTATCGTGATTGTGGTATTGAAAAGCGCGTCCTCCTGCTTCCATCCATTGCGCATAACCAATTTCCGAATATGTCGATACAGACAGTAATGCAAAAGCATCCGTTACACTTCCCGTCGCACTCGTCTTCGTTAAAAAGTTACCAATGCTATTCCATGATTCCCGCGTATTAAGAGCAGCTAACGCAGAAAAGGCACTTTTCATAACTACGGGTCCATTAGCGGAATCCCAATATTTATTTAACACGTCTACAATTTTCTTGCGTGCTTTTGCTTTATCTTGGGCCACCATCACCAATCCCATCATAGCGGCCATTTCATTACCACAATTGGCGGATTTCTTCTCATCATACGTCATCCCTAAAATTTTGCCGCTGTCGCAGGTAACATCATCTAAAGCGTCGTAAAAAATTTTTTCAGCAAACTCAATGTCTTCTTTAAAAAATATACCCCATCGACCAATTAAACGGACATAAGATGGGATACGTTCCTTTATCATTTTCCCTTGGTAGTACATCCAATCGGAAGTTGCTCGGGTAGCGCCATACCCGTAAATAGCAGCTGGGTAGCAGTGTTTTTCCCCTTTTTGATCATGATCTGTGGAACTGCAAAGTTCCATTTCGTCCCCTGCTTCCTCTGCTTCATCAGCCTCTTGTAAAAACAGTTGCAAATCATTAAACCCGTAGAAAGCTGACTCAATAATTGTGGCAGCGCTCTTAACATAGTCTTCTATTGTTCCCTGGATACCGCGCGCACCACTGGCTTTTGAACCTATCCCAGAAGCTAAATAATCCGTTGAAGGGGCACTATATTGTTTACTCACGCCAAAATCGGGGTTATTGTCCTGTTCTTTAGGTGCAAGTGGAGCTATATTGTCCACTTCTTTTCCTTGTTGGTTAACAAATGCAATATAGCGAGGTAATCTCATCTTTCTAGTAAAAAGGCGTGTTGTATCTTCTGCCTGTTTCTGGTCTGCATCACTCCAGTCCTTCATGTTCTTCTGCACATAACTGATATAATTGGACCCTATGGCATCTATCAATCTTTCTTTTTGATGTTCGTCATATTTGGCGCTTGCGTATTTATTGGCAAACTGACGCACGCAGTTACCACACTTCCAATCTTCATGAACTGAGCTATTCCACATATCCTGTAAATGGCACGTTGAACATGATACAGGTTTCTTATACTTTTTTTTCGGCTGCGTTTGATCATTCTTAGTAGAGGATTTACTCGTGCCCTTGGCAGATGATTTTTTCTCATTTTTAGATGCAGAGGTACTGCGGCCACTTTTTTTACTTCGTTGATTGGCCGCATACGCCGGGGAACTGCTTGACGCTAAGAATACGAAACACAATAAAAGGGTAAAACCCTTTTTCAAAGCAGCGTACATAATCGTACCTCTCTGTAAAAGATATCTATATTCTAATGGAAAAACTGTAAATTTTCAAGGGTTATTTTCCGTCAGCCACAGAAAACTGAAAACCGGGAATTAGTTCAGACGTTGTAAGCGTAATAAAAGGAGCACCCAATGCGGTGTAAATTTCTTGTGCGCGGCCAAAAAAATGCACATTTCCGCCTACACAACGGATATCAAAACTATTGAGTGTAAGGCCTGTGCCAAGCATTTTTACGACCGCTTCTTTCTTTGTCCAAAGTGCCGTTAAAAACTTATCCCCATCAGCAGTTAGTTCGGAAGGATGAAAAAAGTCTTGCTTCCAGGCTTCTATACGGGGAGCCACTTTTTCCAAATCAATTCCAATATATTTAGAGGTGGGTGATACTGCCGCCACTGCATATCCATGACTGTGGGTAATGCTAAAAGGGAGGGCACTCTTTTTCCCCGATAACAATAGTAGCGGCTTTCCGTTATCGGGTTGAGGTAAAACTTCTATTTGGCAAGCAGGCAAATCTGTTTGTGTGCTTATTAACTTTTTTAATGCAATTCTGCCCCCGAGCCATTCATTCTTTCGTTTGGGAAGTTTCAGCGTTGCATAAAACGCTTGTTCCCGCTGGCTTAGAATGTCCTGCGCCGGGGGCAGTGTGTTTAAATCAATAATTTCTAACAAATAATCCATGCACTATTGGCCGATAGCCTGGTAACCATGGATTTCCACCCACACGTTCCCCTGTTCATCAAACACATAGGCATCATGTAAGGTTTTTCCATCAGCCGTTTCCCCTTTGTTCACACCATAGAGGAACAACTGGGCAGGCGGCTCTTGGTTTTTAAGCACTGCCACTTCGGAAATTCCGTCAGGCAATGTCATCTTCCGGGCAATGGTCATGTCTTGGAATCCGCAACACTGGAAAGCCGCTTCAATAAGCATTGGATTGGCTAACAACGGACGCGGTCCGTTGGGCCATTGTGGGCGAGGCGTTGTGTGATACTGAGCGAGCGATACTTGGTTATCTACGTGCAAAATACCAGCCAACACCTGGAAAGAAGGACCATGAAAATATTTCTGATAAATTTCTTCTTTCGTTACAGTCATTACCCCATTGATACCAGCCATAGCATCTGCCTTCACACTATCCCAAGTAGAAGTAAAGCCTTCCAATGTTTGGGCAGTAAAGTGGCGGCGGGTATTACCCATCTTTATTCCTTTGCTGTTAATAAAGTCCGATTCAATTTCCATTTGCGTGGAATTACCGTCCACTTTCCCGATTACGCGTACCGCTTGTGGCCGGTTGCGTAAAAGTTTAATGGGTAAATAGAAATGTACATTCTTAAGCCCTTGCGGTACATGGCCTGTAAGTGCGGTGGCCGTTTCCATGAAGGTCTCAATCCCCATAACCCCCGGCACGTACGGCGTGCCTTCAATAGCATGGTCTGCCAGGTACGGATCCGACTCTAAATTAAACTCTTTTCCCGAGTGAATCTCTGTCCCTTTCTGCAAAGAAGTAACCTCCCCTAAAAAATGGGTGGCTTTCGCACTGTCTATTGCTTGTTTGGGGGTGGGTGCAACCGGTGCAGGAGCAGGGGCCACCGGCGTTTGAGGAACTGATGTGCCTCCTTGAGGGGTATTATCATCATCAGACGAAACCGGTTCTATGCCAGCTTCCTCCCAATCAATTTTGAGTTGATGATCCCAATCTAATTTGCCCAAAGAGCCGGTAAGTATAATCTCCGGCACGTTTCCATAGACAATTTCATCTAAGAAAATCTGCATGCCGTCTTCCGGATCTACGAAATCTACTCCATTGGAACGTAAGAATGTTTCCACCCCGGCCCGTACTCCCATTCCCACGTTCTTATACGCACTCATGGCAATACTAATGGCACGATAACCTTGATTGGTTAAGGAGAAGGCCGATTTGGCTAAATAATCGTTAGCGCTGGCATAGTCGCTTTGGCCTAAGTTCCCGTATTTACCTGCAATAGAAGAAGCAAAGGCGAAGAAACCATTGTCACGCACAATATTGTTGGCCAAGAAAGTACCAAAACTGGTCGCTTTTACATCAAAGATGCGGTAGTATTCCGCCGGATCTTTATCATAGATCAGTTTGGAGCGTTCCAGACCGGCAAAGTGAATCAAGCCGTCCACCCGACCGTTTTTGGCTTTGATTTTCGTGCAAACTTCTTTTACCATTGCCGCATTGGTCACGTCACAATGGTAGTATTCCACTTCGCTTCCCAGGTCACGCAATTTTTGTAAATTGTTATAGAGCGTGATGGAATCTTTCACACGACCGAAAGCCCGTTCCAAAAGAACCGGTGTGGCTTTTTGAGTGGTATCAGCCTTAAGGTCTTCCCAAATTTGTTTCTTTAGGGCGGCCAATTCAGTCTCGTTCATTCGGGCCCATAACGGTGTTTTTTCTTGGATTTCAATAATGTCCAAAATAATTATTTTGCTATGGTATTGAGCCGCAATCTTTTGAGAGAGCATTGCGCCAATGCCACGACCGGAACCGGTGAAAATAACTGTTTTCCCGGCGAGATCGAATTTTTTTACACTTCTATCTAACCGGACAGGTAACGATAAAATGGTGGAACGTATTCCCCCTCGTGTACCTACCATAAGGCGCATGTCCCCATGGAGTACTTCATCCATGGTTTTTTGTGCCATTTCATCCGGTGTGGTGGTGGGTTCAAAATCCATCAATTTGGAAATGGCCCCCGTACGTTCATAAACATCTTTACGGAAGCACGTAGTAGCACCATCCAGGGCTCCCACTATCGGATTAAATTCTTCTTTCGTGGTATAACCAAAAGTTCCATCCGTTTTTGTGTTCACGGCAAAGAAAGTGTCCGCATCTGCACGATTTGATAAACCTTTCTCAAATACATGCAACGCAATAAACAATGGCATGACATATTTGGTTAATTCGTTATGTACACTAAGTTTTTTGTCAAACTTCTTAACATTAGCGCCCAATAAATACACAATACCTTGTATGTTGGGATCTTCCGCTGCATAAGCTTTTAATGCGCTTTCTGTTTCTTCATAAGATTCCCAATTCATAATCGTTGTATTTTTGCTGCGAGTTTTGAGCGTGGTAAACACATGGTATTTAACCCCTAACTCTTTAAATTCTTCCTGATAGGCTTTAATCAGTTGAGAATTATCCGCAAACAAAAGAACAGTGCGATCTTTAGATAAGCGTCTGTTTTCACGTTCTGCCAAAGGTGCTTCTATCACCGTTGTCACATAACGCAATTTCTTTTCATGGCAATGCTCACCTTGATAACCTTCTCTTTCAGGACGTTCTGCCAAAGACTCGCGCTTCTCAATCGGAGCAGTAGGATTAGTAACCAGCGCATCAGCTTGCGGACCGGAAACACGTTCTGCCATAGCGTTTTGTGCAACAGGCGCAGTAACTGTAGCGGGAGTTACCGGTGCAGGCGTTACTACCGGCGTAGGAGCAGGTTGTGCTACTGGCGTCGGCATTACTGGAGCACTCGGTGCTACTGGAGCCGGTTGTGCTACCGGAGTAGCGGCCGATTGACCTGCATTAGCAAGTACAAATTTTATACAGTGGCGGATTGTCGGGTAATCTTTTAATTGGATACCTTCTTGTTGCGCTATACCATAATGTTCGCGCATAGAAGCAAACAATTCTGCTTGTTTGACTGTATCAATACCCAAATCAGCTTCCATATCCAAATCTAACTCTAACATGTCTTCAGGATAACCGGTCTTTTCGGCTACCATTTTGACAATCTCTTTCGTTACGGAAGTTTCATCTAATACTACTGCTTTCGGGGCTACCGGTGCAGGCGTTACTACCGGCGTAGGAGCAGGTTGTGCTACTGGCGTCGGCATTACTGGAGCACTCGGTGCTGCTGGAGCCGGTTGGGCTACCGGGGTAGCGGCCGGTTGACCTGCATTAGCAAGTACAAATTTAATGCAGTGACGAATTGTCGGGTAATCTTTTAATTGGATACCTTCCTGTTGCGCTATACCATAATACTCACGCATAGAGGCAAACAATTCTGCTTGTTTGACCGTATCAATACCCAAATCAGCTTCCATATCCAAATCTAACTCTAACATGTCTTCAGGATAACCGGTCTTTTCGGCTACCATTTTGACAATCTCTTTCGTTACGGAAGCTTCATCTAATACTACTGCTTTCGGGGCTACAGGGGCAGGTGTTACTACCGGGGCAGAAACAGGTTGTGCTGCGGCATGAGCAACGTTTACCTTATCCACAAAAGCTTGAGATCCTTCCATCACTAATGATGGTTTCACTCCATGCCGGTAATTATCTTTAATACGAAGGGTATTTTGAACTACTTCTAAGATAGGATCTTGTTGGCCGGAAATATCTTTCAACCATTGTGTATGTTTAGCTACATCCGCAATACGCGGTTCTCCCTCTTGCCAAGCCTTCTCTAACAAGGTCATACCAATTTGAGAACCAAAACCAGCCGCTAAACGCAAAGCGTATTTAAAATCGTAGTGACCACCTTTACTTAGCGTAATTCCTTCAAGTTCCGGATCTGCTTCCTTAAAATTAGCAATCGGGGGTACCAACCCTGTATTTAGACAGCGCACAGCAATAGCATCTTCTAAACCAGCCCCCATGGAATGGCCTGTAAATCCTTTGGTATTACTGACAATAACCTTACTTACATCTGCCCCAAAGGTAGATTTCAATGCATAGGCCTCTGCACTGGCTGATCCTCCCCGTGCGGGTGTATAAGTTTCATGTGAGATAAATACCAGTTGTTTGGCGATATCACTGCGATTTAAACCGTAGTCTTTTTCTGCTCGGGTAACCAAGCGGTTCATAACCTGTGCAACGTGTCCTACATCCAACCGCGTAACATGGAAACCGCTATTAGCAATTTCGGTAGAAAGAAGTTTGGCAAGCGGTTTCATTCCGCGTTTAGTAACTTCGCTTTCTTCTTCTACAATTAAAGAAACTGCACCCATTCCTACAATCATACCGTTTCTGCGGCGATCAAAAGGCAAGGCAGCTTTTGTAACATCCGCTTCCGTAGTGGCGGCACCAGAAGCCAAGAAAGCGGTTAAAATCCATTCGGACACATTGTCATTTGTAATATCATCTGCACTAATTACAATTACCCGTTTGCAACGGCCCAACCGGATCCAATCGTTCGCAATGGAGATGGCCTGAGCGGTAGAGGCACAAGCGGCACTCATGGCTGTAGCCGGCCCACGAGCACGAATCCATTGGCAGAAATGAGAATGTGCAATAATAATGGTTTTCAAAATAAATTCAGATGTAAATGCCGCCGGTTCAATCTCTTTGTCTTTGAATGTATCCTGATACCATTGTTCAATTTCCATTTTCAAAGCAGGGTCTGCAATCTGAGCAATAAGTTTGTCACAGAAAGCGCGTACTTCTTTGGCGGTTTTATTATTGAGCAGACCTTCTACCCGTTTGGTCAAATCGCCCATCATACTGTTAGCTACTGGGAAAGCAGATGTAAAAATAACCCCTGTTTCATCAATCATATCCGCCGGCAGACCCCAACGATCCGGCAAATACCCTCCCGTAGAAGTAGGTTTGTAGTAGAGCACCAAAGGAATACCTGCATCTTTCAAAGCCAACATACCTGCTGCAATGGCCAACTGAAAACTGCGGTCCATTGATTTTACCCATTTGGCCGGCAATCCAAATTCTTTTTCCAGGTCAAAAGCCCCTCCTTTTGCCGCTAATTTAATAGCTTGCGTAGCGGAGGTTAAACGTTCAATACGATGGTTTCCATCTTTGGATTTAATTACAAATTCTACGTGTTTATCAATTTGTTTTTGTTGAGTCTGTGCACTAACAGGCTCAATCATATTGCGGCCAGAAAGAATTTCGTCCAACACTCCGTCACGGAAAATACGATCCCAACTACCGGGGCCGCCCGCGGCAATACCGCTAATTACTATTGATTTTTTATTCATATCGTCATCCTCTGTCATAACAGCCTGGTTATCAGTACAAGTTGTTTGATTGTTAGCACCTAACGCTTTAACAGTGGCAGGCGCATTGGTCTTGACCCAATTTACAAAAACAGGGTTAAAAGTAGAAGAATCCCCATACATATCCGTTCCTTTCCAATCTAAATGGATACCGGAGGAAATCAAATTTGCAAACAAATCATTGAATTCTACAATTCCGCCTTTTTTCGGGTGATTGGAAGCCAGCACTTTTATGTCTTTTTTATCTGATAAAGTGTTGGAAGCCAATGCTGATAAAACCCGTTTAGGACCACATTCCACAAATAAACGTACCCCTGAAGCATAAGTGGTTTGCAATTGTTTAATCCACTCTACGGAATGAGAAATCTGCGTTACCAATAAATCTTTTATTTTTTCCGGATCATTGGGATAAAATTCTGCTGTAACATTGGTTGTAATCGGCATTTTGGGGGAATGGAATGTTAATGTATCCAAGAAGGCCCGGTACTGTGGTACTGCCGGTTGAATAATAGCAGAGTGAAAAGCATGTGAAACCGGAATCTGCACAGCTTGTATTCCCATGTTCGTAAACATTTCAATAGCTTCATCAATGGATTTACTCGCCCCGGCAATAACCGTCTGCGTAGGGCAATTTTTGTTAGCTACCGCCACATAACCGTTTACACGGCTTAATTCCGGTTCTACTTTTTCAACCGGGGCTGCGATAGATGCCATTTTTCCGTTGTCTTCCACGCGAATTTCACTCATCACTTTTCCGCGTGTACACACAGCCTTTAAACCGTTCTCAAAATCAAAAATACCTGCTGCCACTGCCGCAGCATATTCCCCTAAGCTATGCCCCATTACCACATCAGGTTTAATGCCAAAGGAAGAAAGTAACCGCATCATGGCAATGTCGGCCGTCAAAACAGCCGGTTGAGTCATTTCCGTACGTTTGATAGCAGCTTCCCGTTCGGCAATTTGCTCTTTTGTTTCACCGGGTTTACTCCACAACGTTTCGGTTAACGTTTGCCCAATAATATCTATAAGTAACCGGTCTGCTTCGTCGAACGTATCCTGTACAATTTTATACTTTGTGGCCAAATCTTTCATCATATCCACATACTGAGAACCCTGACCGGGGAACATAAAACATACTTTTGGTTTTATCTCAGATGGGGTAAACGGATAGATTCCTTTCATCCTCAAATGCAAAGACTCGCTATTCCACACATCCTGTGTAGCAGCAATTTTCTTAAAGAAAGCAATTTTCTCTTGCAGCTTGGCCGGGTTTTCCACATTGATAGTAACTGCAAATGTTTTGGGAGCCGTAATATGATTTTTATAGGAAATACTGGGTAAATAAGTAGGATCTATTTGAACAGCAATAGAGGCTTTATCCAGAATATCCATTAATTCTTCTTTTGTAGCGGCGGAAAAAGTCAATACATCACTTTGAATTTTCTCTCCGGGAACATGAAGCGTATAACCGGAGGCATTTTCTTTTACGGAAGGCATCTCCTTCTTATTAGAAGACTGCTCTTTTTGACGCAAACTGTCATTCATTTCTTCCATAGCTACATGGAAATTCGTTCCTCCAAAGCCGAAAGCAGACACATTGGCCCGACGGATTTTTCCATCCGGCCAGGCTTCGGCTTTTGTAATCACGCGGAAAGGACATTTACTCCAGTCCACAATGGGATTTGGAGTTTCAAAATTTACAGAAGGAGGCAACACTTTATGATACAAAGCTAACGAAGTTTTAATAAGGGCTGCAATCCCGGCAGCCGCTTTGGCATGGCCGATTTGGCTTTTTACGCTTCCCAAACCGATAGTACCCGGCTTAGCATACGGCCCAAAAAGCTCTGTTAAAGCTTCCAATTCTACCGCATCTCCTACACGGGTACCTGTGCCATGGGCCTCTACCAAACCGACATCAGCCGGTGTATATTCTACCTGTTCAAAAGCTTTTTGAACGGCAATTTTTTGTCCTTTGGGATTAGGAGCGGTAATTCCTTTTCCTTTCCCGTCAGAAGATGCCCCTACAGCCCGAATCACGGCATAAACCCGATCTCCGTCTTTTACGGCATCCGAAAGACGTTTCAGAATGACCATACCGGCTCCTTCCGCCATCACAAAGCCGTTAGCACGGGCATCAAACGGATAGGATCCTGTTTCGGACAAAGCCCCGATTTTGCAGAATTTAATATAAGCGGAGGGAGACATCATTTGGTCTACACCACCGGCAATGGCCATATCAAAATTACCCATGCGCAACCCATTGACGGCCTGGTCAACAGCAGCCAAAGAAGTAGCGCAGGCCGCATCTACCGTAAAATTCGTACCATGCACATCAAATACGTTCGCCACACGACCCGCAATTACATTGGCCAGTTCACCCGGCATAGAATCTTCCGTAACGGGCGTAAATTGATCCCGTACACCGGCATCTATTTCATCAATCAATTGTTGAGCTTGTGAAGGAGCCAACGATTTAAAAGTGGGGGTTTTTTTCAAAATTTCATAGATAAAGGGGCGGTTCAAACGTGTATTAGACATCTCGTTCTTCATTCCGCCCATAGAGTTACCAATGATAACAGCCGTACGGTTATGGTCATACTCCTTTTTATCATATCCGGAATCTTCCAATGCCATACGAGTTGTTTCTATAGCCAAATGTTGGACCGTATCCATTTGTTTGGCAATTTGCGGAGGAATACGGTATTTTAAGGAGTTAAATTTGAATGTCTCCGGAATAAATCCACCAATTTTTGAATAAAGTTTATCTTCAGCTTTGTGGTCCGGGTTATAGAAAAGTTTGTAGTCCCAATAAGAAGAGGGGATTTCGGTAATGCAATATTTTCCTTCTTGAATATTTTTCCAGAATTCGTCTTTATTAAGCGCCCCTGGCATGATAGCACCGATGCCAACTATAGCTATCGGTTCAAGGTTTTTATTTGTCATTGTATCTCCTAGCGTATGGGTCCTTTTCATACGTATATAGATATATTTTAGGAAATTTTGCCCTTGCAAAACAAATTTTGAAAAAAATTTTCCCGAAAAAACTTGACAAAATTTATTTTGCTTGTTCCCTTTTTTGTTTTTTAAAGAGCTTCTTTATAAAATCGCCTCCGTTTTTAAAAACAAAAAAATGCAAAAACAAAAGCGTTTTTGCATTTAAACTTTAAAAACAAGAGCCCTCTTTTCTTTTTTAATTGCCGGAATGCGATTCTTCTTCTCCCTTGATATGCTCCAGTTCATCAATTACACGTAATAAAGTAGGCTGTAATTTATTAATATATTCCTGCTCAAAAGTGCTCATGCGTTGTTCCAAACGAGCCATTTGCTTGGCAATGTCCACTTGGGTTTTATTGGTAGCAGATTTAAACTCTGCCAATTGATAATGAAAGGAGCGAACTTGCTCTTTTATATCTTCCATCTCCAGTAAAGTATCGCTAGAGGCGCTTTGCAGTACCGAAACACGTGGTTTAAAACCGGTGTTGGAATTGGTCGTCACAGTTACGGGCGATTCTTCTTCCTCATCCTGTTCAGCAAACTGCTCATCAGCCACAATTTCACGGTATTTTGCTATAAATACAAACAGCAAAACAAAACACACAACAAAACCTATTATATGCCACATGATCATGTTTTCCATAGCCTGATTTTATCATTTTTTAGACTTTTTTAACAACGAATTTGAACTTTTTGCTACCAGCACACATAAAAGAGGGGACCATCCCACTCTTTTTATTTTTTTCGAATAATACTTTTATGCGTTACTACTATAAAGCAAGAAGCAAAAACCAGCAGCGCAACCGTTATACAAACAATACCTCTCCACAAAATGGAGGAAGGTAAGGGGCATAACCAATAGAAAAGTCCGTAAATAATAAGAAAGGAAAGAATTCCCGTCAAAGTGAATTTAAACTGTAATTTCATTTAATAACCGTCCCTGTTTTCCCTGTCTGATAATAAACAATACGTATTTCAATTCCTTTTTCCTTTGCCAAACATACAGCATCCGGATGCAACACACTCGCCCCGTTAAGAGCCAACTTATACATCTCATCAAAATCCAGCACTTCATAGCGTTGGGCCTTGAGGTTTTTATTTGGATCATCCGAATAAACTCCGTCTACATCTTTTACCATTTCCACATGGTCGGCCCCCAATTGGGTAGCTAAAAAAACGGCAGATACGTCTGATCCACCTCGTTTTAAAGTGGTAATTTCTTTATTTTCCCCTATTCCCTGAAAGCCTGCCACGATAGGAACGTTCCCCTGGGAAATTTCTTTTTTAAGCCGATCCCCTTTAAGTGTCAAAATATCAGCCCCCGTATGGGAAGAGGTAGTAATTAAGCCAATCTGAGACCCTGTTAAAGATACAGAAGGCACCCCCATGGCCCGAAGCGCAATGGATAACAACGCAACACTTACCCGTTCTCCGGTAGTAACCAACATGTCCAGCTCTCGACGATCAGGATTGGGGGTTAAACTGTAAGCGTGATCCAATAATACATCTGTTAAATTTCCATTAGCAGAAGCTACAACAACGGGAATAAACCCTGCATCATAACGGGATTTTACCAACTCAGCCGCCATTACCAACTTTTGCTTGTTGGCTAATGTATTTCCCCCAAATTTCAAAATACATGTTTTGGTCATGATTAATTCCACTTAGAGCGTAATTTTTTAATGGCTTTTTTTATTTCCGGCTTTAAAGTCGGGTCTAACAGATCAATAAAAAGCTTACCGTCTAAATGATCCACTTCATGTTGGAAAGCCTTGGCCAGCAACCCACGGGCTCTTTTAACCTGTTCCACCCCGTTTTCATCTATATATTGGATAGTAACATCCGTGGCACGTTTTACCTCTGCCCACAACCCCGGCAAAGAAAGGCATCCCTCTTCTTCTATTTTTTCGCCACGCATAGAGAGAATTTTAGGGTTAATAATCACATAACGTTTCAATGGGGCATTTTCTTCGTCAGATTCCGGAATTAAAATCAATGCCATGCGGTAATCCAACCCAATTTGATTGGCGGCCAAACCCACACCGCGAACGGCCAAACAGGTTTCCTCCATGTCCTTCAATAATTGAGGAAGTTTGGGAGCCAGTTCTTTATAATCTACCGGTTTCAATTTCTGCCGAAGGATACTTTCCCCGTACTTTGTAACGCGCAATATAGACATATTTTTATTGTATCATATTCCTTTTTGTTTAAAATATTCAACCACGCGGGCAGGCGTTTTGGCGGCTGCTAATTGAACAATACAATCATGAGTAAATGTTTTTGTAACTAGCGAAAGCAATTGGAGATGGGAAGCAAAAAAGGCCGGGTTATCCGGAGACATAAATAAAAACATTGCTTGGATCTTCCTATTCTCTGAAAAGATAACCGGATTTTCAAATAACGCCAAAGCTACTTTGAACTCATCCAATCCTTCTATTCGTGCGTGTGGAATAGCCAACCCCGTATTGAGCACCGTACTGACACTTTCTTCCCGTTTACATATGTGCATAGCCCAGTCCGTTATCTCCTGTGAATCTGCTGACGGACAAGCTATGCGAACTAAGTTTTTGAACAATTCTTTTTTAGATGGTATCTCTGACAAGAATACAACTTTATTCGCCGATAATAATTTTGCTAAGCGTAAAGGATGCTCATGCGGTAATTGGGTCATTGGTTTATGGTACAAAATAACTACTCTTTCCGCAAACAAAGGGTTTCTTTCCTCTTATAAAAAAGATAGAATTAGAATGATGAACGATTCCGACTTGCAACAACTCTTTAATACTTTTTCTCAAGAACGCATCCCCGACAAACGGGATTTTAATGCTTCTAAGATGTTTTCCTTATTGGAAGAACCATTTAGCATTTGGTGTTTTTTTCATGCTCCTCGAGAAGAAGCCGTCATGGAGCAAAACCGTTACGAAAATTTAAAAATCCGCACAGACCGGCATACAAGGGATGAATGGATTAAACAATCTTTCCCGGAAGTAGTATTTATAAACGGAGAAACGGAAGCAGACCGATTTAAAAATACTTTGGCAGCTATGGCAAAAGGGGAACAGGCCATTGCCAACTGTATTTTGTGGAATCTACCGGAAAATGTTTACGGTAGTGTCAATTTACTGGTTAGAAACAACAATCACTCTTCTATTTTCGGTGATTATCATTACCAAGTTTATCAATTCAAACGAGCGCACGATTTAAAAGAACATTATGCTTTGCAAGTAAGTCTTACTACTCGCATCTTAGGGGAAATTCAAGCCTTTTTTCCACCAACTACGCGTGTGCTTCTCAAAAACGACACGGTGGATTTAAACTATAAAGATTACGAACCCCGGCTACTGCAAGAATTATATTTTTGGCGCAATATCCGCGACGGGAAGGCCAAACCCGAGGCCCATAAACCCCCCAAAGCGGCCAGCTCCCCCTGGAGAGTATATGCCAATAAAATGGTAACTCAAAGTAAAGATCTATTGATGTTACCTCACCTCAACAGAGAAATGCGCCAATGCCTTAAAATCAACGGCATGTTTACAACAGATGATGTTGCCCATTGCTCCTTAGACAAATTGCAGACTATTTTGGAAGAACCCTACGCTTCCGAAACCTATTACAATGCTTTGGCTTATTTGCACAATAAACCTGTTTTGCGCGAAAAAGGGCATTTCCCTCCCCCTGTCAAGAAATATAACTTATATTTCGATTTCGAGGCCACCGAAACGTTTACCAAAGACAACAAATCTTTTGTTTATTTAATCGGTATTTGGGATAAAGAAAAGGATAAATACATCAGTTTTGTAGCCAAATCGCCGGAAGAAGAAATTACAATTTTTGAGCAATTCTACAATTATGTACAAGATTTTGAACATACTGCTTTGTACCATTGGACCGATTTCGAAGTGCGAAAAATGAAAAAATTGCAATCGACCCAACCACAAGCTGCCGAAAAATTAGAAAAACTTTGTTCTATTTGCTACGACTTAAAAGTAGCCGTCAATAACGCTTTCTATTTGCCAGCCCCCAGTTTCTCATTAAAAGCGGCCGCTCCGGCCTTTGGATTTAATTGGAGACAAGACGATTGCGGGGCCATGGACAGCATGGTCTATTTTGTAAATTGGTTGCGAACTGGCAACGAAGATTTGCTTAAAAAAGTATTGATGTATAATGAAGATGATTGCAAAGCCATGTGGGTATTGGAAGATGCTCTTAAAAAGGCAGATGTACTGGAAATAAAAAAATGAAAAAAGAAAAAGCTGTTTTAATACAATGTTTGGAAAGTGCCGCCCGCGTAGTACGTCGGCATTTTGGCAAAGTGGGATATGAATTGAAATCCAAAGCCAACTTGGTAACAAAAGCAGATGTGGAAAGCCAACGCACTATTTTAAAAATTATTCAAAAAAATTTTCCGCAACATGGCTTCCTTGCCGAAGAAGAAAACGCTCAAAAACCAAAAGAATATACCTGGGTTATTGATCCGATTGACGGTACTACCAACTTCGCCCATACTTTTCCGCAATGTAGCATTTCCATTGCTTTATTTCACAAAAGCAAACCTGTTTTGGGCGGTGTAATCAATCCTATCACAAAGGAGTTGTTCTTAGCAGAAAAAGGAAAAGGGGCCACATTAAACGGGAAAAGGATTCATGTGTCCCATGTAAACCGCATAGAAAATTCTTTGTTAGTGACCGGCTTTCCTTACAACCGTTATCACCGCATGCCGGAATTATTGGACCGATTTGGTAAATTTTTGCTGGCTTGCCATGATGTGCGCCGTCTAGGTTCAGCTGCGTTAGATTTATGTTGGGTTGCTGCCGGACGTATCGACGGTTATTGGGAAGATAATCTTCATCCTTGGGATGTGGGAGCAGGCTTTCTTATCTTGCAAGAAGCTGGCGGGAAAATAACAGATTACGATGGAAAACCTTATAAAAAAATAAATGAATACGGCAAAACTCTATTGGCCAGCAACGGGAAAATACATAAGCAATTATTATGCATTGCAAAATCTCATAAAAATTAGTTATGCTATCATTAGCGGGAGGCAATTATGGCCATTAACATTGTAAAACAATACAGTATTTTCCTTATTAATGAACCTGGTGAACTTACCAAATTTGCCAATCTGTTTATTCAAGAACATATTGATATTATTGCCATGTCGCAAGACGTTCGCTATGATGCGGCAGTCGTCCGCCTGGCTATCCGTCATGAAGATGAAATCAGTCACGTATTAACAAAAGCCGGATTTACCAGTGTAAAGACAGATGCTATTTGCATAGATTTGCCCAACCGTGTAGGGCTCATCCATGATATGGGGGAAGTATTAGCTTCCAAAAACATCAACATTACTACCATTTACGGAGCTTCTATCGGGCAAAATACTCGTTGGATTTTGGTAGTCAACGATATTCCAAAAGCCCTCAATGTACTGGAAGCCAGCAACTTATTTTAAGTGTTTAAAACAAAACTCCCCGGGTATAAACCCGGGGAGTTTTTTCACAAAATTAGATTAACGGAAACACTTTTTGTAACAAAATTTATAGCCATTTCCACCATTTCCTTCGCCGTTGCCGTCACCGCCGCCGCCATGACCGCCCTTACCGGCTCCGCCTTCACCATTATTGTCGCCCGTTCCGTTAAATGCTTGTTGTACTTTTTCCGTAGCATCTTTTCCTGTATAGGGAGCATAGACAGTCACTTCGTCTAAAACAGGTCCCTGAATATCTTTTGAGTGGTCAACTACAACCAAAAATTCATTATCTTCTTTCCCTTTCTTAGAAATACCCTCTGTTCCATTGCAAATCCCGGTTTCTTCACATAAAGGTCTACGAATTTTTTTCAAAAAATCAAAAAATAAAACATATTCTTTCCCTTTGCTGTGATGAGTAGCCAAGTAGTACATGACTTCATAAGTACGACGAATAATTTTTTCTTTCTGGGCTGGAGTTCTAAGCATTTTTTCTTTTTGGGTTGGATACGTTTCCCAATAATTGTATAATCCCGCCACATAAGCGCAGTCTGTCCACTCTGCCCTCACTACTGCTTTAGAAACCATTGTTTGATAAATATCCACTTGAGGAATGTTCGTTTGAGAAATCTTGCCTTTGTCCAGAGGTTGATCATATTCCGGTAAAATTTTTATCTTATTTTTTTGCGTAAACTTACACCCCACCACACCAGTGACGTCAGCATAAGAGTGTGTGGCTAAACCCATACATAGAAAACACATTGCCCATACAATCGCTTTTTTCATAGTCTGCCTCCCTACTTAAGTATGGTAAAAATATGAGAAACAAACAAGGGACAAAAGACCTAGAAGAAATAAAAAAAAGGCCCATTTAAAAAATGGGCCCTTTATATCAGTTATAACATCTTTTTACGCTGTGCTTTTAGTTGGCGTTTCCAAGCTTTTTTGGCCTGTTTGTATTTCTTCTTAGCCGATCCGGTTAATAAATCTTCCACTTGTTGGGCTTTGAGCTGCGCAGAATTGGCCTCATCTGCCTTCAATTTAGCCTCCCAATTGTCCAAACGGGTTCGTTCTTGCGCAATATGTTCTTTCATATAAGAAAAACCTTCATCCACTCGGGCTGATACCAACTCCTCCACTTGTGACTTTATCGCAGGTTTCTCGGCCTCGGAGGCATGCTTATATTGACGAACAAGTTTCCTGATTTGCTGCTGTCTTTCTTTAAGTACTAAACGGCGTTGTTGCCATGTTTCTTTGGGAGTTGAAGATGTTTCTGCCTGTGCCACACACAACCCACTAAAAAATCCCATTATCAATATGCTCAATATCCATTTTTTCATATACATTCTCCTAATCTAACGAGGTGTCATGCACCCCGGCCTGTTCAAACCCTTGGGCACGCAACTTACAAGAATCACAATGCCCGCACGGCTTTTCTCCCCCCGCATAACAACTCCACGTCAATTCAAACGGAACCTTTAATTGCTCTGCCAATTTAACAATTTCCGCCTTTGACAAATACATCAAAGGAGCTAAAACTTCTATTCCTTCATACACTCCTGTTTTGGTGCCTAAATTAATTGCTTGCGCCGCAGCTTTATAAAAATCAGGGGTACAGTCCGGATACCCTGAAAAATCTACCGCATTAGGCCCCGCAATGATACAGTCAGCACCAATACTGTCAGCCAAAGAAGCCGCTAAAGATAAAAAAAGCAAATTACGCCCAGGAACATAAGTAGAGGGAATCCCCCCTTCCTTAATTTGCTCTATAGAAACGTCCGGTAGTTTTTCCGTTGTATTTGTTAGAGAGCATCCAGACGCCAACCAAGGTAAATTTAACGAAACAAAATGTTGTTTGATCTGTAAACGTTCCCCAATTTTTTTGGCAGTTTCAATTTCCCGCACATGACGCTGACCGTAAGAAATACTTAACGTTTCACAAATATACCCCTGCGCCATCGCCCAATAAAGGCAAGTAGTAGAATCCAATCCGCTGGAAAAAAGCACTACGGCCTTTTTCTTCTTGGCAATATTTTTCTTCTTGCAAGCAAAGGGGTGGGCTATTTTATCTATTGGCAGCACTTTCATTTAAAATTCCTAAAACCTCAAAATCTTCCAACGCTTTTTTATCTTTTTCCGTTAAGGTATCTTTGTATTTAATGGCATAGATAATTAATGTAATGCGCGGATTCGGAACACCGTCAGAAGCACTATTGTATTGTCCCAACATCATGGCATCCGCTCCCTTAGAAGCAATAAATTTACGCCCTTTTTCCACACCCAAGCGGACACTTTCGTGATCCTCTTTCAAATCTTTTACGCGCAGTAACCCTAAGACCCCATAAGTCCGCTTAATATCTTGAGTTGACGAAACAATTTCTATTTTATCTGGATCTGTAGGAGAAAATTCTGGCCCAATCGGAATCCAATCCAACATATTCATATCCAATGTTGCACATCCTGTTAACAACAACATTCCCAAAAATAATACTTTTTTCATATACGCTCCTATCTTTTTTGACTGGCTAATTGTCCACAAGCCGCCAAAATATCATTCCCCATGCTTTTGCGGATGGTTACGCCAATTCCCATTGCCTTCAGGCCAGCAGCAAACTCTTTGACCACACGGTCTTCCGTTTTCTCTCCACGGCCTAAATTACAAGCAATAAGATTGACATGTAATAAATAATTATCTTTGATACTATAAATCCAATCAGCCAATTTACGGATATGCTCCGGGCGGCTATTAACGTTTTCTATTACGGCATACTCTAAAAATACTTGACGCCCCGTCATGGCAATATATTCTTCCAGTGCTTTTTTTAAGTCTTCTAAATCAAATTTGCGGTTCACCGGCATCAATTTAGAACGCTCATCATTATCCGCATTATGCAAAGATAGGGCTAAATTGGCCTGTGGCAAATCTACCGCCAATTTGTGTAATTTATCTGCGATACCGGAAGTGGAAATAGAAATATGACGGGCTCCAATATTTAAAAAATCTGCGCTGGACAATTCTCGCGCTGCTCTTACCACATTTAAGTAATTAAGCAAAGGTTCCCCCATCCCCATAAAAACAACGCTACCGATTCTTTCCCCCAGTTTCTCTTTATGGATATACTGATACCACATCAGTACTTGATCGGTAATTTCTTCTTGGGTTAAATCTCGTTTAAAACCCATTTTCCCTGTACTACAAAAGGAACAATGCATGGCACAGCCTACTTGGCTGGAAATACACACACTCCAACTATCTTGCGGTTTTAGAAGTACGGTTTCTATCTGCAATCCATCATGCAATGTCAAAAGTGCTTTGGCCACTTTGTCTTTTTTGGAACAAATAATTTGACTAACTTTAAAGCATAAAAGAGGGGTGTTTTCCTTTAAATTTTCACGTAAATCCGCTGGGAGGTTCGTTGCCTCATCCCAGGAAGAAATTCCCTTTTTAAATAAAGCTTCTTGCACCTGTTTTATGCGGAAATTAGGAAGTCCCGCTTCTTTGATATATTGTTTAACATTCTCGAAATTCATGAAAATATCCTCAAGGAGAGTCCCCTATTTATTGTACCATTTTAGCAAGAATTTTTAAGGAGAAAAAAGAAACGTGAAAAAATAAATTGTTTTTAGTATAATACTTGCACGATGAGCGAAGAAATTAAATTTAGCACGGCCGGATTCCGGTCTCTTTTAGCAGAAGGCGTAACTGCCCAATCTGTACAACGGTTAGCATACGGGATTTCCGAACATATCTTGGAACATCCTTTCTATGGCTTTGACGGAGAGGGTTATAAAAAGCAGTGTGCCCAAAACGGAATTAAACAAAAAAAGCCTTTGGTTTTGGTAGGATTTGACACTCGTTTCCTATCCAAAGAATTGGCTTACGTTGCTGCCAACGCGTTAGTACAAAATGGGATTTTGGTAAAAGTAGCCGATTCTCCCCTTCCTACACCGGTGGCAGAATGGGCTGTAATTAACGAAGGTGCCCTGGGGGCTATTGTAATTACCGGGAGCGAAAGCGAATATAATGTTAGTGGCCTTAAATGGATTTCCTTTTACGGGGGCATTGCCAATAATGAAATTATCCAAGATATTGAAAAACGCATCCCCAGTTCTAACGCTCAAATCTTAAAAGCTTCCTCTACAGACTTTGGCTACTTAAACGCAGCAGCCGTCATTAGCAAGGATTTACGTAAGAGTTATTTGTCTCATTTGGAAAAAATGCTCAACGTACGGGCTCTAAAAAAAGCAAAATTAAAAATTGCGGTAGATCCTCTCTTCGGTTCAGCCAAGTACTACTTCCGCGATTTCTTGGAAAAGCATGGGGTTACCGTTGAAGGTTTGCACGAAGAGGATGATGTCCTCTTTGGAGGGAAAACCCCCAATGCCGGGCCGGTAAGTTTAACAGAATTAAAAAAATTGGTGATCAGTAAGAAAATGCATCTGGGAATTGCCTGTAACCCCGACTGTGATAAATTTGGAATTATCGATTCGGAAGGGAATTGGGTTTCCCCCAATGAAATTGCTCCAATGATTTTGGATCACTTGGTCCGCAATAAAAAATTAAAAGGACGCATTTGCCGCAGCGTTATTACCTCCAGTTTAGTAGATCAGGTAGCAAAAGCAAATGGCTTAATGTTACGTGACACTCCCGTTGGGTTTAAATACATTACAGACTTGATGATCAGCGGCCAATACCTTATGGGAATGGAAGAATCCGGCGGGATTGCCGTAATGAACCATATCCCGGACAAAGACGGTTTGTTGGCATGTTTCTTGGCTGTAGATTTGATAGCTACGGAAGGAAAACCGTTTAAGCAGATCAGAAAAGATTTTTACAAACGTTACAATCAACTTTTTGATCAAAAGGTAAGTATTCCCAAATCGGAAACTGAAATTAATCATATTATGGAACGGTTGGACATTAAGCCGCCGCTATCCATTAATAAGACTTCCGTTTGGCGTATTGATGCAACGGATGGATTTAAGTTCATCTTAAAGGGAGGCAGTTGGTTAGCTATCCGCCCATCCAGCACGGAACGATTAATCCGCCTCTATGCTGAAGCACAGGAAGAAAAACTCCCTGCCGTGCTTATCAAAGAAGGCAAGAAAATTATCGACAGCATTGTATAGCGTTTGCCTTAATAAAGGAGCAACATGGCACGCATTAAAACCATTTCCGCACGAGAAATTTTAGATTCGCGCGGTTACCCTACTGTAGCAGCTCATGTGATATTGGATGATGGAAGCATAGCAACGGCTGCTGTTCCCAGCGGAGCTTCTACCGGCTCCCATGAAGCCCTTGAATTGCGCGATGGCGGGAAACGCTATATGGGAAAAGGTGTATTGAAGGCCGTTGCCCATGTGGACCGTATTGGCAAAGAATTATCCGGGATGGATCCGTTTGATATTCGCTCCATAGACAAACGCATGCTTGAATTAGATGGTACGGAGAATAAATCAAACCTGGGTGCCAATGCGCTATTGGCGGTTTCCATGGCTGTTTTGCGCGCCGGAGCCCACAGTGCACATGTTCCACTTTATCAACATATCCGCCAAGTTTTTCATCTTAAATTAGATACCTATCTCCTTCCAACTCCCATGCTCAATATCATCAACGGAGGCAAACATGCCGATTCCGGGTTAGATGTGCAAGAATTTATGATTGTCCCTACCCATGTTGCTACCTTCGCCCAAGCGTTGCAAAGTGCGACCGAAATCTATCATTCGTTGCGTACGCTACTACAAAAGGAAGGTATGGTTATCGCCGTAGGAGATGAGGGAGGATTCGCCCCTAAAATCTCCAAGCACGAAGAAGTTTTGAAAACAATTTTAAAAGCCGCCGGGAAAGCCGGCCATAAAGAAATTTCATTGGCCATAGACTGCGCTGCCAGTGAATTTTTTACCAACAATTCCTACCATTTTGAAGGAAAATTATACGACGACCACGAATTAACCGATATATATGCGCATTGGAATAAAAAATACCCACTCATTTCCATAGAGGATCCCCTGCAGGAAGACGACTGGTCCGGCTGGGAGTATATGACAAAACGGTTGGGGAAAAAAGTAAATTTGGTAGGTGATGACTTGTTTGTAACTAACCCCAAACGCTTAAACATAGGAATTGAAAAAAAAGCAGCCAACAGTATTTTAATTAAAGTCAATCAAATCGGTACGGTATCTGAAACTATTGACGTAATGCAGCTGGCTCAAGCGCACGGATATTCGTGCATTGTATCTCACCGCTCCGGAGAGACGGAAGATACCTTTATTGCAGATTTGGCCGTTGCTACCAATGCAGGAGCTATTAAAAGCGGTGCGCCCGCACGCGCGGAGCGAACAGCAAAATACAACCGTTTGCTACAAATAGAAGCGGAATTGGGGAAAAAAGCACAGTACGCACGGAATAAGGCTTTTCGAAAAGAATTATGCTGAAAAATTTAACTCCCAAACAAAAAATGTTGCTTACCCTTGTAGGGGTTGTCCTACTGTGTACATTCGTACTAGGGGGAAGCCTGCTCAGCTTAGTACATAATAAATTAGAATTACATCGTCTTTCCCGTAAAAAAACAGAGTTAGAACAACAATACATAACTTTGCAACAACACTTGGAAGAATTACAAAATCAAGATCCAGCCGTATTAGAAAGATTAGCTCGCCAGGAATACAATATGGTAAATCCGGGTGAAATTGAATTTAGGTTTGAAAAAAATGATTAATGTAGAAGTTCTTTCTTTAGGTCCAATGGACAATTGTACTTACCTAGTCAGTAAAGGCAATCAAAGCCTACTGATAGATCCTGCCTGGGATATGAATGAAATTGAACAAACCTTAACGGAAAAAAATTTAAATCTCCTGGGCGTATTGTTTACACATGGGCATTTTGATCATGTTAAGTTAGCACATACCCTATTGGAGAAACATCACCTAAAAGCCTATCTGGAAGAACGGGATGTTCCCCTCTCTGATTTACCTTTAAATGTTTTACACACTTATCAAGGAGATCAAACTTTTAATATCGGCCCATTTGATATTCATATATTAGCCACCCCCGGTCATACTGCCGGGAGTGTATGCATCCAAATTGGTAATTTTCTTTTCACGGGAGATACTTTATTTCCCGGAGCTTGCGGAAGGGTAGATTTACCTTCTTCCGACCCTCGAAAGATGTTAGAAAGTTTAAAACGCATTGCTTCCCTGCCGGAAGAAACGATTCTTTATGCCGGCCATAGTTATGGAGGGCGCTGCCGTTCCAGTGTGAGAGAAGAGAAGCAAACCAATCCTTTTGTACGCAATGCATTGCGCGGGGAGGAATAAAATGCATCCCGTATTTTTAAAAATTGGCTCTTTTGAAATTGCTACTTACGGAGTAATGACCGCTTTAGGTTACTTGGCAGCCAGTTTTTACTTGCTTCCACGCTTAAAAAAGGTTCCGTTAGATAAAGATACCTTTTGGAACCTGCTTTTTGTTGTTTTCGTAGGGGCTCTTATAGGGGCTAAACTTTTATTTATTTTCGTTTCTTGGCCCGAATTAGGAATTACTTTACAAGAAAAACTTACAGCTATCATCCAAAATTTCCGTTACGGATTTGTTTTCTTCGGCGGAATGATAGTGGCAGTTATTTCCCTAATTGCATACATGAAATATAAGAAATTGCCGATTTTGAAAACGTCTGATTTCCTAATTGTAGGAGTACCCCTGGGGCATGCTCTGGGCCGTATCGGATGTTTTTGCGCCGGCTGTTGTTACGGAAAACCAACCTCTATGCCGTGGGGAGTAACTTTTACCGATCCCCAATCGCTGGTTCCTCCTTCTTTATTAGGCGTTGCGTTACACCCTACCCAACTATATGAATGCGCGGGCAATTTAATCTTATTTCTCCTTTTACATTGCCTTTCCCAAAAACCGCATAAGGAAGGAACTATTTTAGTTACTTATATTTTGGGATATAGTTTATTGCGTTTCATCATTGAATTTTTTCGCGCAGATTTCCGCGGAAATTTCTTTTTAGGATTATCCCCCTCTCAATGTATCTCTTTGGTAGCTGCGTTGATAGCTTTTATTATTTGGTTGAAATCTTTGAGGAAAAATAGCCATGCCTGAAACAAAAACCATTATATTTGATGGATATACGCGTCGGTTAGACATTTTTGTAGCTGATGAATTGCCAGATTTTTCCCGGTCTATTGTGCAAAAGATGATTAAAGAAGGCCGTGTGACCGTCAATGGAAAAACCGTAAAGCCTTCTTGGCCGTTAACTCGGGGAGAAACGGTCGTTATTACGTTGCCTCAGGCACATGCACAACGTAACTTAAAAGATTTAATTATTCATGATGCAAAAGATTTTTTTGTACTCATTAAGCCTGCCGGAATGCTTGTCCATCCGCAAAGTCCTATCTGGGAAGAAAAACCCGAAACAGTTTTTTCCACAGAAGAAACTTTAGTCTCCATAATTTTGGCTAATCCGCCCAAAGGATTTGACCTTTCCATTCCACGCGCAGGACTTGTACACCGCTTAGATCGCGAAACAAGTGGCGTAATGGTGGTAGCTAAAACGCCGGAATTTCAAGCAGAAATGGTATCTCTGTTTGCCAATCGGGAAGTGCACAAGACGTACCACTCCATTGCTTGTGGAGAAGTGCCTGACGATAAGGGAACGATTGATGTACCTATTGGGCGCGTAGCTGGCGGAAAAATAAAAGCCTCCGAAGTGGGACGTGAAGCTATTACCGATTATAAAGTGTTAGAGCGTAAAAACGGATTTACCTATATCGAACTCTACCCACGCACAGGGCGCACCAACCAACTGCGTGTTCACTTAAATTGGCTAGGTTATCCTGTGCTGGGGGATTGGCTTTATAAAGGAGCCACCGCCGAACGGCTGATGCTCCATGCACGAAAAATCGAATTCAAACATCCTCTTAACGGCAGGAAACTATCTTTTGAAGCACCCGTTCCGCAAGATTTTTTGGATGCTTGGAAACGTGTAACCAAAAAATAAAACAAATACCGGAAAAGTTTTATTGTAAAAGGCCCTGCCAAAAGGCAGGGCTGTTTCATATAGAAAACTCGAAATAATAACAAAAATTATAAATCTTTTTGATAAATCCGGTACCGTTTATAGGGATGGCAACCACATTCTTCAATACCACGTATCATACCGGCATTATCTTCCAACACCCAGGACAATTCTGCCTCATCCCATACGGCTACCCCATGGTCCACAATATGTTTAATGAGTATTAAATCAATTCCACGTTGACGAAACTCCGGCAGCACTCCCAACATAATAAGCCGTGCATCTTTAATTTTACGCCAGGCCAAAAGAGCTTTTAATACACGTATTGGATTTTTTAAGCTACCGTGTAAAATTTTCAGCACATGATTCATATTGGGAATACAAATATAAAAACCCGCTGGTTTCCCCTCCACTTCCAGCACACACGTTCCTTCCGTACGCAAAATGGGTTTCAACTCACCTACTATCTCCGCCATTTCCTCTTTATTTAATGGCACAAACCCCCAATTATTTGCCCAAGCTTCATTATAAACTTGACGAATTATTTCTGCTTCCCGATCAATATTTTTTAGATTCAAACGGCGCAGTGTTACCTGCTGATGGCGTTCGCAACGGGCACATACCTTTAAGAAACGTTCGGAAAATTTATCGTTGCGATGGCGATAGAAGGCAAGCAAGTCTTTTGCTTTTTGGAAACCGGCCTTCTCAATTAAGTCAGCATAATAGGAATAATTGTACGGCATCATAATAGCAGGCATACTGTCAAATCCGTCTACCAGTAATCCATATACGTGATTACTAGACGGATTTGCCGGTCCCCGTACAGCAGTCATACCTTGGGCACGAAGCCATTTTTCTCCAGCGGCAAATAATGCCGAAGAAACTGCCGTATCATTTATACAATCAAAAAAACCAAAAAAACCCATTTTTTCCTGGTAATAGGTATTATGAGCCCCGTTGACAAGAGCCATTAAACGTCCCACAGGTTTTTCATCTTGGTAAGCCATGAAAAGTGCCCGAGCGCCTTTTTCCCAAAAGGGATGATTAGCAGAAATAAGTTTGCGAGTATCTGTTTTCAATTCCCCTACCCAATAGGGGTCTTTCCGATATAATTCAAAAGGGAAATGAATGAAAACATCCAGTTCATTTTCAGAGAGTTGCTTGATGGAAACAGTCATAGACTCTCCCTGAATTATTTAATCACACCAATTGCCTTACCCGCTTTTTCAAATGCAGCAATAATTTTCTTAACGTGCGCATCTGTATGGGTAGCCATAAGCGTCAAGCGAATCAATGCCCGGCCTGGAGGCACCGCAGGAGAGATGACCGGATTAGCAAAAATACCCATTTCATGCAGGGCGCGCCACATCTTAAAACAATTTTCATTGCTACCTACGTGAACAGGCAAAATAGGCGTGGTGCTTGTACCCAAATCGTAACCCAATTTTTCCAATCCTTTTTTCAAATCGGCCGTCAATCGGAATAAATTATCACGACGAGAAGTGTCATTTTCTATAAGTTCAATAGCCTTTGTAATAGAAGCGATTGAAGCTGGCGGCATAGAGGCTGAAAAAATTTGACTGCGAGCATTATGACGAATATAGTGAATAATTTCTTCATCTCCTACTACAAATCCGCCCACAGTAGCAAATGTTTTAGAGCAAGTCCCTACAATTAAATCCACTTCTCCGTTTTCCATATTAAAATATTCGCATGTGCCACGGCCCGTTTTTCCAATAATTCCGGTAGCATGGGCATCATCTACCATAATTCGTGCCCCATATTTTTTACCGATTTTCACAATATCGGGCAAGGGACAAATATCTCCCTCCATGCTAAAAACACCATCTGTAATGATTAACTTTCCAGCATCAGCGGGGAGTTTAGCAAGGACCCGTTCCAAGTCAGCCATATCGTTGTGTTTAAAGCGAACCATTTCTCCATCAGACAGTTTTACTCCGTCTAAAATACTGGCATGATCCAATTTATCCACAATGGCATAATCCCCTTTTTTAACCAAACAGGAAACGACCCCCACGTTCATTTGATAGCCCGTAGCGAATAATAAAGCAGCTTCTTTGCGTTTAAAAGAGGCAAGTTTCTTTTCCAAATTTTCGGCTAATTGCGTATTGCCGTTGAGTAAACGGGAACCGGCTACTCCCGTTCCGTATTTGAGGGCAGTTTCGGCTGCTATTTTTTTCATTTCCGGGTCATCAGCAAGCCCCAAATAATTATTGGAGCCCGCCATAATATAGGTTTTTCCCTCCAATTGCACTTCCGGCCCCTGTGCTGACGAAATAGGTTGGAAATAACCATATATCCCCATACGCATTGCTATTTTAGCGTCTTTATAATTTCTGCATTTATCAAAAATATCAGCCATAATTTCCTCAAATAATTTTACTTATTTATTTTTTTAATAATATTGGTAGTGGAACGTCCCTTAAGCAACGCAAAACGCACCACTTTCTTTGCAAATTCTCGTCCGACAATCTCGCTGGGCTTATAGTCCCCTCCCTTTACCAACACATCAGGACAAACCATTTTAATTAGCTCGTAGGGAGTATCTTCTTCAAAAATACAAACAGCGGATACACTCTCTAATGCTGCCAAAACAAGAGCCCGATCCAACTGGCTGTTCACGGGGCGGGATGATCCTTTTAACCGTTTGACAGAAGCATCGCTGTTAAGCCCCACCACTAGCACATCACCTTTACTACGGGAGAACTCCAACACACTCACGTGTCCGGCATGTAAAATATCAAAGCACCCGTTCGTAAAAACAATTTTTTTCCCTTGGGCCCGTTGTTCTTTCAGCCATTTTGCCAGACTACGGCGAGATTTAATTTTGCTCTTTGCTTTCATTTTTCTTCATCATCCGCTCAATGAGCCCTGTATCTATATTTCCGTTGCAAAAATCTGTGTTGGCTAAAATCTGTTGGTGGAAAGGAATTGTCGTTTTAATTCCTTCCACTAAAAATTCACCTAGTGCCCGGCGACTTCTTTGCAATAATTCCTTGCGATTAGAAGCAGTTACAATTAATTTTGCAATCAAACTGTCATAATACGTGGGGATTGTATAACCTGTATAAACGTGGCTATCCACTCGTATTCCTAATCCACCGGACGGAATCCATTCCGTAACTGTTCCCGGGCACGGTCTGAAATTCTGTTCACTATCTTCCGCATTGATACGGTGCTCAATAGCATGACAATAAATACGGGCGGCTGCGGCTTGTGAAAGAGATAATTTTTTGCCTTGCGCTATTTCAATTTGCATCTTTACCAAATCTACCGCACTGACTTCTTCCGTTACGGGATGTTCTACCTGCAAGCGGGTATTAACTTCCATAAAGTAAAATTCACGGTTCGGCGCCATCAAAAATTCCACGGTTCCTACCCCATGATAATCAGCTGCTTTAATTAATTTAGCTGCCGCTTCCTGCAGCTTTTTGCGCGTCTTATCATCTACAAAAGGGGAAGGAGATTCTTCTACTAACTTCTGATGTCGGCGTTGCATACTACAATCGCGTTCTGTAAATGCAACAACGTTGCCATAGTTATCGGCCGCTACTTGTACCTCAATATGACGCGGATTTAAAACAAGTTTTTCAAAGTAAACGCGGTCATCTCCGAAGTTAGCTTTTGCCTCCCCCTGGGCAGTTTGCATCATCAAATCCAAATCTTCTTCACGCAAACAAGCACGCATCCCTTTGCCGCCACCGCCCAAAGCAGCCTTTATCATAATTGGAAAACCGATTTTTTGAGCAATCGCACGATAATTTTTACCTACAATACCGTCGGAACCCGGTGTTACAGCCACTTCTGCCTTTTGGGCAATAGCCCGTGCGGTAGATTTCACTCCTAACATTTCTATTGATTTAGCGGTAGGTCCAATAAAAACCATTCCGGCTTTTGTAACAGCTTTCGCAAATTCTGCATTTTCTGACAAAAAACCATACCCGGGATGCACCGCATCCGCTTTTGTAATCCGAGCGGCGGTTACAAGAGCATCTATGTTAAGATAACTGCCTACTGACGGGGAATCTCCTATACAAACGGCTTCGTCAGCCATACGTACATGCAAACTATTGCGATCTGCCTCCGAATAAACCGCCACAGAGCGGATATTCATCTCTCGCAATGTACGGATAATACGTAAAGCAATTTCTCCACGATTGGCAATCAAAACTTTTTGGAAGGGAATAATCTGTTCGTTGGCCATACTTATTTCTCAATAAAAAACAAAGGAAGTCCATATTCCACAGCAGCTCCGTTTTCGGCTGCGGCAAAACGCAATTTTCCTGTTGCGGGGGCGATAATTTTGTGTTCCTTACCTACCGTTTCTACTACACCCAAAGAGTCCCCTTCGTTCACTATTTGTCCTTCGGTCAATTGCATATCCTTCCCCTTTTCTGCCATGCGATAAACACCAATGGCTGGCGCAGAAACCGGAATTAGAGAACAAGAGAATTCTGCTGGCTCAGGCAAAGCCTCTTTCGTCTTAATTTCAATAGAATCGCCGTCTTTTTCATAACAAAATTCAGTCAAATCGGTTGTTTTCATCCACTTGGTTACTTCCGAAATAAGTTTAGTATCCATACAATCCTCAATGCAAAAAATAGAAATACGTAATATTATTCTAGCATTTTTCTATTTCAAATAGGGAACAAATACTAATTAATTTTATAACTTGCTCCTTCCCTTTCTTTCCCTTATACTATCGATATGAGGTATATGAAATGGATAGCAGGGTTTGTTGTATGGTTGGCAGTGTGCCAACTCCCCGCGCTAGCAGGGATAGGATTTGTCTATCCTAACATGGCGTGGTATCAAACACTTCAAAAACCTCTACTCACACCGCCGGATATATTATTTGGCATGATATGGAGCGTGCTATACATACTGGTGGGCGTGGCGGCAGCAAAAGCCTTCCGATCGGGGCTTAATGAGCGGACAAAAACCGCCATGTTATTGCTGCTGGTGCAGTTGGTACTCAATGCACTTTGGACACCAGTATTTTTTGGGCTTCATAGTTTTGCCGGGGCCGTGGTAATATTGGTGTTTATGTTAGGGGAAGGCATTTATCTACACCGCACAATTAAGCGGCTAGATAAAAAAGCCGCCGTTTTACTATACCCCTACTGGGGATGGTTAGTGTTTGCATTATATTTGACCATTGGGTTTTGGGGGATAAACAGATAAAAAAAACTCCGCGCGTATGGGGCGCGGAGTTTTTATTACGTTCCGTATTTTTATTTTTGTTTAAGCCGTTGGACAAAATCCATCCCAAATCTGAGCGCCTTATACCAACCAGCATCTAAAAGACCACTTACATTTTCAATCAGATCGAACGTGTTTTTAGTTTGATCTACTTTTTCAGCCGTGGTGATTAACAGATACTCGGCCGCTTCCGCCGTACGGGTAATTTGAAAAGCTGCACGTACTATGAAAATAACCAATATGATAAAGGCCAACACGGCCGCTAATGCACAACCTTCGTAAAAAGTCATAAAACCCCCTTTGTGTTTTTTTAAATTTAATCAGTTTCAGGGCAAACAGTCAAGTGAAAACGCTTCCTTTTGCAAGCCTAAAAAGGCCTAGATGCTTTTTTTAATTCACTTATTTTTTAGGGGAATACATCTAGGTCCATAAATTATTTGACAAGATTTTTCTTATTAGTAATAATTATTATTAACAAGCCTGAAATAGCCTGTTTAAAAGCTGCAAAAAACAATTCTCCGACGGAGAATTATTTTTTGGGTCTCACGACAGCCCTTTCATTTAGAAGAGATTTGCATTTTTGGTTTGTTTATGTTTTAATTTTTGTTACCCGCAGGATTTCAAAAGATTTCATCGCGGTATTTTCTAACCAGGACTTGATATTATGGAAACTTCAGAAGTAATTACTCGTATCGTTAAGAGAGACGGTACTACGCAACCTTTTGACTCTAAAAAAATTACAAAAGCCATCACAAAAGCAGCAGAAGCTACTGGCGAATTTGATGCAGACACAGCCAAAAAACTGACTATTCGCGCTATCAATATCATTCAGCAACTTTACTCAGATACAATTCCCAACGTGGAAAATGTTCAGGATATTGTAGAAGACGTATTACTCACTTCCAATTATCATAAAACAGCCAAAGCCTATATTTTGTATCGCGATCAACATGCTCGCATGCGTGAAATCTCTTCCAAATTTAATGTCGATTTGGTAGATCAATACCTGCAAAAACTTGACTGGCAAGTAAACGAAAACAGCAACATGGGATATTCCTTACAGGGATTGAACAACTATATTTCTTCGGAAATCAGCAAGGTATATTGGTTGAATAAAATTTACCCTGAAAATGTTCGCCGCATGCACAGCGAAGGTGATTTCCACCTCCACGACTTGGGTTTGTTAGGTGCCTATTGCGTGGGCTGGGATTTACAAGATTTGCTTTTAAGCGGTTTTACCGGAGTGGTAGGAAAAGCAGAAAGTAAACCGGCCAAACACTTCCGCACCGCTTTGGGGCAAGTGGTTAATTTCTTCTATACATTGCAAGGAGAAAGCGCCGGTGCACAAGCCTTCTCTAACTTTGACACGTTGCTCGCTCCTTTTATCTACTATGATAAACTTTCCTATGAAGAAGTAAAACAAGCTTTGCAGGAATTTTTGTTTAACGTAAACGTTCCCACGCGCGTTGGATTCCAAACTCCGTTTACGAACTTAACGTTAGATTTAACGGTTCCTTCTTATTATAAGGACCAACCCGTTATTATCGGTGGAAAATTGCAAGATAAAACATATGGAGAGTTCCAAGAGCAAATGGACATGCTCAACCGGGCTTTCTGTGAAGTCATGTTAGCCGGGGATGCCAAGGGACGTGTGTTTACTTTCCCCATTCCTACTTATAACATTACCCGTGATTTTGACTGGAACAACCCCAAGCTCTCCCCTCTTTGGGAAATGACGGCCAAATATGGTATTCCGTACTTTGCCAATTTCATCAATTCTGATATGAATCCTGAAGATGCACGTTCTATGTGTTGCCGTTTGCGTATTGATAACCGCGAATTGCGCAAACGCGGCGGCGGATTATTCGGTTCCGCACCGCTGACAGGATCTATCGGCGTAGTGACTATCAACTTGCCTCGTTTGGGATATTTATCCAAAAATGAAGAAGAATTTTTTGCCAACTTAAAAGACCGTATGGAAGTTGCAAAAACAAGCTTGGAAATCAAACGTAAAGTAATTGAACGCTTTACCAAAGGGAATCTCTATCCGTATATGAGTTTCTATCTGCGTTCTATTCGGCAACGGTTTGGCGAGTTTTGGAAAAATCACTTTTCCACTATCGGCTTGGTAGGCTTGAATGAATGTTCCCTCAACTTAATCGGCGAAGATATCGGTACCGAAAAAGGCCGCAAATTCGCAGAGAAAGTCCTGGTCTTTATGCGTGAGACATTGGTCCAGTTCCAAGAAGAAACGGGGAACAATTATAACTTGGAAGCTACCCCGGCGGAAGGAACTTCTTACCGTTTGGCCAAATTAGATAAAGAGCGCTATCCGGAAATTATTTGCGCCAATGAATCGCTCTACAAACAAGGCCATCAACCTTTCTATACCAATTCATCCCAACTGCCGGTAAATTATACCGACGATGTATTTGAAATGTTAGATTTGCAATCCGGCATTCAATCCAAATACACCGGCGGAACAGTGCAACATATTTTTACCGGAGAACGGATCAAAGATTTAGAAGCGATGAAGAAATTCATCAAAACCGTGTGCGAAAGATATACGTTACCGTATTTCTCTATCACACCTACGTTCAGCGTCTGCCCCAAATGCGGCTACATTCCTGGGGAACATTTTGAATGTCCCAAATGCAAAGCCGAACGAATGCAGGAGCTGGAACATAAAATTAAACTTTTAGAAGAACAGTTGTACAGCAAATAAGAAGTTCAAGGATATTACTTTTTGTTTGCAGAAGTTCTTCTTCAACTATTGCTTTAGGTTAGTAACCCTAATCTAAAAAAAGAGTTGAATTACCGGTAGGAAACTGCCATAATGTTAGTACACAGGTTTTCACGGACCTGTAAAGCCTTAGAGGCATTGCCTCATGGGAGTTGACTACACTTAAAATTCACGGGGTGTATTAAAAAATTCTTGAGAATAGTTATGCTCCCCATTATATTACACAAGGAGACAAAAAATATGACCGCACAAGAAAAGCAAGCTGTAGAAACCAAGATTTCTGATCTTAAAAAAGAAATGAGTGAAGTACAAGGTTCTAAATGCGAAGTATATTCTCGCGTAGTAGGTTATTTGCGCCCGGTACAAAACTGGAACAAAGGTAAAAAAGAAGAATTTGAAATGCGCAAAACCATGAACGTAGAATCTTGTGAATGTTGCGGTAAGTAATTCGTTTTAACACTTTAGGCTCCGTATGAAATTGGGAGGAATGGTAAAATTTACCTTGATAGATTTTCCGGGAAGGCCGGCAGCAATTGTGTTTACGCAAGGATGTAATTTTCGCTGTCGTTACTGTCACAATCCGGAATTGGTCTATCCCCACTTATTTACGGAGCCTTTTTCTGAAGATGAATTCTTTTCTTTTTTAGCACGCCGACAAGGTACCCTAGACGGAGTTGTAGTGTCCGGAGGGGAACCTACTTTACATGATGATTTGCCTCGTTTTTTGCTTGACATCAAATCGCTGGGTTACAAGGTAAAACTGGACACGAATGGATCTCGGCCCGAAATGCTCAAACAATTAATTCAAGACAAATTGGTAGATTTCATTGCGATGGACCTAAAAGCCCCATTCGACAAATATGCTTTGATTACCGGGGTTGATACCAATTCTGCCATTATTGAGCAATCTATCGATTTAATCCGAAAAAGTGGCTTACCGCATGAATTTCGTACTACGTATGACAAGGAAGTTTTAAGCGACGAAGATATCGCTACTATTTCCAATGCAGTTGCCGGGGAAAATTTCCGAGTACAGGAATGCTTGCCGGTGGCCAAAGAAAAAGCTGCTCTTAAAGTACTACACGAAGAATTATAAGAATTTTATCATAGAAACCCCCCGCATTAGCGGGGGGTTTTTATTATCAGCAGATAATTTTATTTGGTTAAACGTTCAACTCTCTCTCCGAAAGTGGCCAGCTCGTCCAGAGCACTTTGTGCCCAGCGAACACCCGGTTCTTTTGCAAACTGTACCAAGGGTTGACCATTTACGGTATATTTCACATATTTCTTTGCAAGAGTCGTCGCTTCTTCATTCTTTTCCAATTTCTTCATCGGGTCAGCCATATTGAACAAAACAAATTGTCCGACCATATTGGCATCACCTTCAAAATTCTTGATTTCTTTATTAAAAGCTGCGAACTCTTCAAGATTATTTTCCGCATAATCCTCTAAATATTCGCCAAGCGTAACTTTTTGGCCGTTCGCAAACGTTAATTCCGTTTCGGCAAGAAAGCTAGCAAAGGGCTTTTGCGCGTGGTAGGCATCTATCAAGCTTGCAATTGCTGGCTCAATATTTCCAGTTTGATTAGGCATAGAAACAGAAGCCATGCGTTGAACATTTGACACCGCTTCCGGTATGCTCATTCCGTTAAGTGCAAATGCCGGCACAACAGATACTAGTAAACTCATCAAGGCAGTTAATTTATTCACTGTAGTCTCCTTTTGTGGTTTTTGTCTTACTTCTACTAGTATTTTATAATTCTTGCAAAACTTGCGCGAGGGTCTTTGTACCTAGTTTTGATCTGGGCCTTTTATACTAGTATTTAAATTCTCCCTTCTCATAGACAATCTTTTTAGAACCGTCTTTCAAGACAGCTGTCACTGTTTTATTCTCTGTATTGATAAGGTCCCAATGTAAGGAAGAGTCGTTAAATCCTAATTGCTGTTTCAATTTCTTATCCAATTTGTTTTGCGGCCCGGTAAAGGTATCCGCATAACTGGCTCCGATAGCCACATGACAGTTGCCATATCTACCACCAAAATTTTCATCGTAGAGAATATCGGCCATAAATTTGGTAATTTTGGAGAAACGACGATCCGTTAAAGAAAATTCCCCAATTTGGGCCGCTCCACGATCCATGGCAACCATTTTTCGCACAAAGTCGGCGCCCATTTCAGCATCTGCTTTAATGACACGGCCATCTTTAAACTCAAGTCGAACCCCCTTTACATAATTACCGCTTCTGTAAGAAGATAAATCGGCAAAATAAATGCCTTTTGTACCACGCCAGTCGGGAGAAGTAAAAATTTCGAAAGAAGGGATATTGCAACCGCTGCCGGCGATAAATTTTCGCTTTTCACCCAACAACACTTCAAAATCCATATGTTCACTTTCCACATGGAAAGTTTTAATGGGTAAAGAAGACAGCCATTTTCCAATTTCGGTTGTATTTTTTGTTACTTCTTTCCATTTGGCAACAGGGTCTTTTTCATTCAAAAAACAAGCCCGTGCAATTTGGTTAGCATATTCCTTACCTGTCAAACCGGCACGTTTGGCCAATTCTTCTGTCGGATAATTACACAATGTCCAGGAGAAAAGCCCTTTTTGTTCCCGGGCATCCCAAATTTCACGCAACGGCTTACGCGCAACAGCTGCCCGCCCAATACGGGCCGGATCGACATTCTTTAAGTGAGTCAGATCTTGCGGAGCATGTAAGGAAATTAACCCGTTCACTCCTCCGTTAAACTCTAATTCTCCCGGAGCCATAAAATCCAGCTGTTTTCCATCTGCCAATTTATAAAAATCAGTTGCAAATGCTTCGGGTTGGTTAAACCGCACCACCACATGAAACCGTTTAGTTAACAATTTCTTGTAAATGGCATGGGCCAACGGCATGGCGTGGATATCGGTGCGTAAAAAAACCGTATCGTATTTCTTGTACTTCCCATTGCGACGGGCCGTTTGTAAGGCCCAAATCATAACATCAGCATATTTTTCGATTTGAGTATTGGTTAAAAACATTTTCTTCCCCCTTCTCTCTATTAATGTTATAATACAAAATAACAGACTTATTTAGCGAGATGAACATGAAAAAATTGATATTTTTTTCTATATTGATTGCTTTCTTTACCCCCACTTGGGCAGATGTTTTTCCCAAGCCGGAAATCCAATTTTCCTTTATCTACAATACAGAGGCAAAACCATTAATCGATCCTGTTCACAGCGAACAACTGCAATGCAAAGACAGCCTTTGTCTCCAAAACGCGCCCCTGGGTTCTTACGGCACACAAAAATTATACTGTTCAGCCGGTTCCTGTTATGCGATTGCGTATGATTTTGATCCCTACCAACGCTTAGTCATTGCATTTACGGACGGAACCGTACGACAAAGTGATATCTTCCCTGTGGGAAAAAACCTTTTCAACCGTTACAATGTGTATGTGGAAGAAAATAGCTTAAAAGTAGAGCCCTCCGACTATAAGCCGAGCCTACTAGAAAAAGGGCATGGCAATATGTGGCTGGCCCTGTTATTGATTCTTTTCTTAGAGTTAGGGGCCGCTTTGGCTTATGTAATTTACGCACAGAAAAGTTTTACGGTATTGTATAGTGTGGCAGGGGCCAACTTAATTACTACACTATTGGCTTGGACAATATTGCCTCATTGTATTAGCAATCTCTTTGTCTTGTGGGCTTTTTGTACTGTAGCGGAAGGCGCCCTCATTTGGGCATTCAACCGCAAAAATATCAGCCTCATGGAAAGCGCCCAAATTAGTTTCATTATCAATGTAACCAGTTATTCTCTGGGAATGATTTTATCCTTTCTGCTTGCCTAAGTGAGATTAGAAAATCAATAGAGATAGCGCCATCAGTCCCATTCCTCCGATTACACCCATAATTACGAGGTGTCCGTTTCCGTAGTCGTGTGCAGTGGGCAACAATTCATCTAACGAAATATACACCATAATTCCGGCCACCAACGCAAACATCATGCCCAAGGCTGCCTGATGCAATATCCAGGTAATGAAGAAAAATCCAATACATGCTCCCAAAGGTTCCGCCAATCCCGAAAAAGCACTATACCAAAACGCCTGACGACGATTTTCCGTGGCATGGAAAATTGGTAAAGCCACCGCTATTCCCTCCGGGATATTATGCAACGCTACTGCCACAGCCACCGATATTCCCAAGGTAGTATTATCTATGGTAGCCAAGAAGGTAGCCAAACCTTCCGGAAAATTATGAATAGCCAACGCCAACGCAGTAAACAATCCCAAACGTTTCAATTTGTCAGATGGATCTAGCGTATGTATTTGCACATGATGAGAAGGCAAACAACGGTCAATACCGCCGGCTAGAAAAATCCCAACGAAAAACACACCGGTGGACAACCAACTACCGATCTGGCCGTAGAGTTGGATAAGGGCTTCTTTGGCATGCGGTAAAATTTCCATAAACGAAACATATAACATAACACCTGCCGAAAAGCCTAATCCTATCGCCAAAAGAGATAGATTTTCTCTTTTAATTACAAAGGCAACGGCTGCCCCTATAACAGTAGCAGCCCCCGCCAAAAAACTGAGGCAAAAAGCAAGGATATAAGTGTCGTTCATACCCCGCACTATACTAATTTATTCTCTTTTTGTAATTGGTATAATTTAATTATGTCCGCTACGCAGTTTATTTTAACCGATGAATTCAAAAAGGCCTTATCATTACTAGAGTCGCGCCCTGCCATTACCCCTCTTATTTTCATAACAGGTCGTGCCGGTACAGGCAAAACAACCTTGCTACGCTATTTTGTGGAACATACCGGGCAAAACACCGTTGTCTTGGCTACTACCGGGCTAGCGGCCATCAATGTGCGCGGTCAAACCATTCATTCTTTTTTCCAATTAAAACCCGGCAATTTACTGGATACGCATTTATTGAAACGTTTACCTCGCAAAAAAGTAGAAAACATTGACACCCTTATCGTTGATGAAGCATCTATGTTGCGCGCTGATTTGCTGGATGCCATGGATTACATTTTGCGTATATCTACACACAATGATGAACCGTTCGGTGGAAAAAAAATAATTCTTTTTGGAGATTTGTTTCAACTCCCTCCGGTAGAAGAAGATCCTGAAAACGGCTTGTTTGATTACTTTCGCCAAATTTATCCCAGTCCCTATTTCTTCGAAGCCAAAGTTTTACGCCAACTCCCGTTGGAAGTGTTTGAACTGAATCGTATTTTCCGCCAAAAAGAAGACCCGGATTTTGCCCGTCTCTTAAATACCATTCGTGAAGGGAAAACAACACAAGCACAGTTAGATGCCCTTTTAAATACGCATCAAACCCCCGTCGTTCCGGAACAGCTGGAAAATAGCATCATTTTGGCTCCTACCAACCAGAATGCTTCTTGGCGTAATCGCCATTATTTGGCTCAATTACCGGGGCAGGAATATATTTATCATGCACAAGCAGATGAAACATTTACCAAAACACCTCCGGCCGACCCCGAATTACATTTGAAAAAGGGGGCAAAAATCATGATGCTTACCAATACAAAAGACTGGGTTAACGGGGATTTAGGCACTATTTATGATTTAGGAGCTGATTTTATTAAAGTTGAACTGAATGGCGCCGTATACCAAATAGAACCCAATGTATGGGAAGATATCCGCTATGAATTTAATCCTCTTTCCCAAAAACTACAACCTAAAGTCAAAGGGTTTTTCAAACAGTATCCCATAAAGTTAGGTTGGGCCATTACAATTCATAAATCGCAGGGGCTTACGTTTGACAATATTTATTTGGATATCGGGCAAGGCGCCTTCGCTACCGGACAAACTTATGTAGCCTTGAGCCGTTGCCGCAGCTTGAAAGGAATACATCTTAAAAAACCCATAAAAGTAAAGGATATTTTATGTGACAAATGCGTTGCTCAATTCTTTGAGTACGTACGCAGCAACTGCATGTCGCATTAGAATTTACACATATTCTCCTCCATTATTGGTGAAAATGATAGAATATGTTTATCTACTGCTTAAAGTAGTTAAAGGAGATAATACGTGAAAAAATACAGTGCAGAATTACTAGGAACGTTCGTTCTTACTTTGTTTGGTTGCGGTTCCGCAGCCATTGCAGGCCAAACTTTGGGCACATTAGGGATTGCCTTTGCGTTTGGTTTATCTATTGTTGCCATGGCGTATGCAATTGGCAATGTATCCGGCTGCCACATTAACCCTGCAGTTTCACTGGGTGTATGGATGAGCGGAAAAATGTCCGGCAAAGATTTCTTAGGTTACATCATTGCCCAATTTATCGGTGCCACATTGGCAGCTTTGGTATTGTTGTTAATCATCAACTGCGCCCACTTAGGCGGATCCGCTTCCAATTTGGGAATCAACGGCTATGGTACAATGTCTGCCGTAGGATTAAATGCTTGGGGTGCTTTGTTGGTAGAAGTAATTTTGACTGCCGTTTTTGTACTGACCATCCTGGGTGTAACTGATGGCGAAAAAACCAGCGTTATCGCCGGTTTAGTAATCGGCTTAACACTTACCTTCGTACACATTATGGGTATCCCGCTCACGGGTACTTCCGTTAACCCGGCTCGCAGTTTTGGTCCGGCTTTGATAGTAGGCGGACAAGCCATGTGCCAATTGTGGGTATTCATCATTGGCCCGGCTATCGGAGCTGCCTTAGCTGCTTTGATGTGGAAAGGGTTTAAAACTACCAAGTAAAAAATATTGCTGCAAAAAAACGCGCTCCGCAAGGGGCGCGTTTTTGATTAGAGGTCTCTTATTTATCAAAATTGACGAACAGGTTGGCTGTTTGTTGTATTTGCAACACATCTTCCTTTGATGAATGAGATTCCGCTACTCCTACTGTTTTAAACCCTGCATCATGTGCAGTTTTAAGTGCATAGAAGGCATCCTCCACCACTACAGTACGGTTTTTTTGAGTTCCCAAACGGGCTATTGCTTCCTCATAAACACGAGGGCTTCGTTTTCCAATTCCTACCTCATCACAAGTAATAATAAATTCAAAATAAGGAAGTAACCCCAAGCGCTCTAAAGCACCGCGGGCAAAATCAGGGTGAGAAGCCGTTGCTACAGCCATTTTAATTCCCTGTAAATGTAAATGAGCTAGTAGCGCAGGAACTTTCTCTTTAGCAGGAATATCGTGATAATAGTGCTCGCCAACAGGGAAAAGAACAGCCTCTATCAATTCTTCTGTTGGTTCTGGCAACTGGTAGCGCTCTTTGATGATACGCGCTCCATCCAGTAAGGACAATTCCTCTATTTCCTGCTGCAAACCGGGATCCGGCTCTATTCCCCGAGAGCGCAAATAATTGGTAGCTGCGTTGTCCCAAGCACTTAATGAATTAAGTAACGTACCGTCTAAATCGAAAATAAAAGCATCTATACGCTCTTTGGAAAACAAACTTTGTGCCCGTTTCAAAGGCTCTTTAATCACCGGTATAGGGAATTGCCCGGACAAATACATACGAGCGGGCGCGGATGCGCGCTCCACTAACACTTTTAAAGAAGGAACTCCTTGCAAAATAGATGGGGACGGATAGACTGCCGTTTTATTTGTAATTCCTTTATATGGAAACACAAAATTTGGCTGCGCAACTAATGGAATATACCAATCACTTGATACCACCTTTCCCTCTGCAGCCAGCACGCGCAACGCCTGCTCACTTACTTGGGGTAATTGCCCGTAACTATAAGTGAAAGCGAATAAAAATAAAGGTAATAACCAGCGGCCATATCGTTGTTTCATAAATATATTTTATAAAATATAAGACTTTTACTGCCATAAAGGAGCAAACTCACTATCTTACCCATAAACAGGCTGGCATTCTGCCGCATTTTTTGTCACAATAGTAAGTATGGAAGAGCAAAAAAATGTAATAGAACCGGAAGTATTAGATGAAAGCGGAACAGTTATTCAAGCCAACACTCCGCCCGCTTGGAATGATCCGAAAGATCATGCACGCCCCCAGGGGGATCCACATGGCCTTTTAAGTGGTTTTTTCGTATTTTTATTCGGTTTTGCAGTGACTGTAGCAGTCCTCATTTTCAGTATTTGCATTTTACTTCCTCTTTCTCTTATAGGCCGTTTATTAGGCCATCCAATATCACTGCGGAAAAGATAAACTTCCCGAAAAACGATTAATTTGATATAATAGTCTTAGACAATAAAACCGCGTTTATTGGAGAGGTGGCCGAGCGGTTTAAGGCACAGTCCTGGAAAGACTGCATACGGGAAACCGTATCGAGAGTTCGAATCTCTCCCTCTCCGTATGAATTTAAAAAGCACCCGTTAGGGTGCTTTTTCATATTTCTTCCTTCATCCTACAGTAAACCTGCTTTTCTCGTGCTTGGCGTACTAGGGATAGAATAAAATCAAATTCCTTCTTTGGTAAATCTGGGAAGCAAAGAGGGCGGGGCCCCTTGTTAAGATATTTTTTAGGAAAAATCCGCCGGAATATTTTTTCAGGCACAATATCCTCTACGAATAATGTCCTTCCCCAAAAACTTTTCTTTCCACGGATAGGGTACTGTAGATACGGCACACAAAGGGATTTTCCTACCCCGTCCGTTATAAACAATGCATCCTGGCATATACTTAATTTTACTCTGACTCCGAATCTCCCCGTTATGAGCCCATGTACGTGCAATCGAACAAAAATTTCTTTCAAAGGAGAACTATATTTCTTTCTTAATTCTTGATATTCTTCAGTAAAAAGGAGTTTTTCCAAGTCATGTCCATTTTCTGTTCCCCATTTACCGGCATAATAAAAAGCGCAAAACAACGTTGTATAAATAACCCCAAAAAACGCTCCAAAAATCAATACTATGTGCCTAAAATTGGGGGATATGGCACGATATTCCCCCATCCATACAGCTAAAAATCCTACACAAAATATTAGATATAAAACGATTAATATCTTTTTCATATCAGTATTCTCCGTTACACATTATAACAATTATTCCTTTCAAAAATAGTAAAATATAAATAGGTTACGCGTGAAGTCACATCACGCAATTTTAAAGACCGAGGAAGAATTATGTTACCCAAAGCGTATGAACCGCAAGAAGTAGAAAAAAAACTCGCCGAAAAATGGCAAAATGCACATCTTTTCGCTGCTAAGACCGATAAAAATAAAAAACCTTTTGTTATCGTTATTCCCCCGCCAAACATTACCGGGGTACTACACATGGGGCATGCCCTTAACAACACGTTGCAAGACGTACTCATTCGGTCCCACCGTATGTTTGGGGAAGAAGCCCTGTGGGTGCCGGGTACGGACCACGGCGGTATTGCTACACAAAACGTCATTGAAAAGAAATTGGCTAAAGAACAACATAAATCCCGTCATGATTTAGGCCGCGAAGAATTTGTAAAAACCGTCTGGAATTGGTACGACGAATGCGGTAATGCCATTTTTACACAATTTCGTAAAATGGGTTGGGCACTGGACCTCTCCGACATACGCTTTACCATGGACGAAAAGCGCGCACAAGCTGTATTTGAATGTTTCAAACAATGGTGGGAGAAAAAATATATTTATCGCGGCAAACGCCTTATTAACTGGTGTGTACGGTGCTCCACAGCTCTTTCCGATATTGAAGTAGAACATGAACAACACGCCGGCAAACTCTGGCACTTGCGCTACAAAGGAGAAGACGGAAGTGAGGGTATTATTATCGCTACTACCCGTCCGGAAACCATTTACGCTGACGCAGCTATTGCCGTTAACCCCAAAGATGAACGCTTTAAAAATTTAGTCGGCAAGAAGGTAATTATTCCGCTGGCTAACCGCGCAATTCCAATTATTGCCGATGAAGCCGTGGAAATGGAATTTGGAACGGGCGCCCTCAAAATCACTCCGGCGCACGACGCCACAGACTATGAAGTGGGCAAACGCCACAACTTACCGATTATGACCGTCATTAACGACAAAGGCAAGATGATTAACTGCCCGGAAAAATATCTGGGCATGGACCGCGAAGTCTGCCGCAAAGAAACGGTAAAAGATTTGGAAGAAGCCGGACTGCTTATTAAAGAAGAAAAATACAATAACGCCGTTTCCACTTGCTACCGCTGCCATAGTGCCATTGAACCGTTTATGAGCGAACAATGGTTCGTAAAAATGGATAAACTGGCCGCACCGGCTATCAAGGCCGCCGAAACGGGCGAACTGCAATTTCACCCGGCCAGTTGGAAAACTCCTTTTGTAAATTGGCTCAAAAACCTACAAGATTGGTGTATTTCCCGTCAAATTTGGTGGGGGCACCGCATCCCCGTTTGGTATTGCCGCGAATGTAGCAAGAACGGACTTACATTTGCCAAAGACCAACAAGGTAAAGAACAACTGACCAAAGTTTCATTTGAAGACGGAGCCAAACCGATTGTTTCTTTTAATAAACCTGCCCAGTGTCCGCATTGCCACGGCCACGATTTGGTACAAGATCCCGACGTACTCGATACGTGGTTTTCCTCCTCTCTCTGGCCAATGTCCGTTTTCGGTTGGCCAGAAAATACCCCCGATATGCAGTATTTCTACCCCTCTTCTACGCTCGTTACCGGGTATGAAATTCTCTATCTGTGGGTAGCACGCATGGTAATGACGGGGCTTGATTTCACGGGAAAACTACCGTTCAAAGATGTGTATTTAAACGGAATTGTCCGCGATAAATCCGGTCAGAAAATGTCCAAATCCAAAGGCAATGTTATTGATCCGCTAGATATGACCGCCAAATACGGTACAGACGCAGTGCGTTTTTCCTTGTTGATGCAAGCTGTGCCCGGTAAAGATATTCCATATTCGGAAGATAGCATTACAGGTGCACGCAATTTTTGTAATAAACTCTATAATGCTTCACGCTTCATTTTGATGAATATGCAAGGCATTAACGGCCCGCTGTCCATGCCGGAAAAAGTAACCGAACTGGCCGACGTGTGGATTCTGGATCGCTTTGCCACCGCCATCAAAACAGCACGGGAAGGGATCAAAAATTATAACTTGGCCCTTACTGCCAATACGCTCTATCACTTCTTGTGGGATGATTTCTGCGATTGGTATATTGAACTTGCCAAACAACGTTTTCAAACAGCGGAAAAAGAGAAGGTAATGGCCTTATGTGTACATATTTTATACGAAACACTCAAGGCATTACATCCTCTCATTCCGTTTGTTACAGAAGAAATTGCCACTTCATTGAAACCGTTTGTCGGAACAACGGAAGAATTTTTACTCAATGAAAAGTATCCGGAGTGCAATGCTTCTTGGTTCAATGCAGACGCACAAGCAAAAATGACAGTCATTCAAGGGGTTACCAAAGAAATTCGCACCATCCGTGCACAATTTAACGTTCCCCCCACTCTTAAAATTACAACTGTTGTTTCTGCCAAGAATGAAGCAGATTTAGATACAGTAAAATCGTATGAAGATTACATCAAATTAATGACAAAGACCGATACGCTTACTGTGGGAATTAATCAAGCTAAACCCAGACAAACGGCCACTGCTACTTTTGATAAATTAACAATTTATGTGCCGCTTACCGGCCTGATAGATTTTGATAAAGAACGCAAACGTTTGGAAAAAGAAATTACGCTCGCCAATGCAAATATTGTTTCACGCGAAGCACGTTTAAAACAGGAAAATTTCCTGAAACATGCCCCGCAAGAGCAAATTGATAAAACCCGGGGAGAGTTGGCTGCCGCACAATTAGCATTAGCGCAAGCACAATCCTCGTTAGAGGATTTGAAATGATACCCTGCAAACATTTCTTGCTAATCACAAGCGGGATTCTTTGCCCGCTTGTACTTGCAGCACAAAACCTAGATTGGAAAACAGCCGCTTCTTATACTAAAAAGCCGGTTAAAGCCAGTCTAACTTCTCGTTTAACTAGTTATGTGAAACAAGATACAAACACATCGGCAGAACAACTGAAATTTGCGAAAGCACTCCTTAAAGAACTGCGGCGGTATGGGTTATCCGGCACACAAGAAAAGAATGGTTTAGTACAAGTAAAAATTCCTTCCAACATCAAGGGAAATGTTCCGGAAGTTGTATTTATCGCCCGTACAGATGCTTCCGCTACCGCTGTTTCACCGCAAATCCATGAAAATTATAAGGGAGGAGAAATTGCTATACAAGCTTCTCCCCGTTTTGCATTGGATATTTACAATGCCCCACAATTAACGCGCGCTTACGGGCATGATTTATTAACTGCTTCCGGGCAAAACACCCTGGGAACCAGTACCAAAGCCGGGGCAACCATTGCCATGGAAATTGCCCGTTTTCTAGATGAACATCCTTCTGTTTCGCACGGACCCATTACTTTGTTGTTTGTACCGGGACAAGCCGGATTAAAAACCTTGCTAGATAAAAAACCAAATACTCCCTATATATATACTTTGGAAGGAACGCAAAAAGGGGAATTATCTAATCAAATTTTTAATATTCAACGCTTTGATATCAATTTTGAAGGAAACCGGCAAGTCGCATTGGGAGATGCTATTAATTCCGCATTTGCTGACAATCTACTCATTGCGTCGGATTTTCATTCACTCCTTCCGAGGGCTAACCGCCCGGAAACCACTTCTGGAGATAAAGGCTTTATCTATGTGGACACCATTGAACACACGGGCGATCATACCCATATTTCCGGGGAAATACAAGCTTTCTCAGAAGAAGAAATGCAACGGTTAACCGCTGAAGTTACCCGTGCCTTTACCACCGTCAAAGCCATGCATCACAAAGCAAAAGATTTTTCGCTTTCCTGGAAAGAAGAACAAAAAAATTTAGCATCTGAACAAGCAGACCAAGCTCTGCTCCTTGCAGAAAAGGCCATGCAGAAAGAAGAAATATCTTCTAAACGCATCCCCACGCGTATTCCCAATAGTGCAGCCTTGCTAGCCGCCGGCAATTGGCCTATTGTCACATTATTTACAGGCCATTACAACGACAATACCCAGTATGAATATGCCGACTTGGATGAAATGGAAGCTTCTTTCCGTACTGCTATGCAAATTTTAACCCAAGTCTCTATTCCAGAGAAGAATGATTAAAATGCAGATTGTTATCGCTACAGAGAATTTACACAAACTTAATGAGTTGCAAGCTATTTTGCCTTCCTCTTTCCCGGATGGATCTTCTATAATCTACACAGGAATGCAATCATTTTCTCTTACACTCCCGCCGGAAACAGGCACCTCTCTTCAAGAAAACGCCCAACTGAAAGCCGTATATGTAGCCCGGCAAACAGGTCTTCCGGCAATTTCTGACGATACAGGTTTGGAAGTGGATTTTTTGAATGGAGCCCCCGGCATTTATACAGCCCGTTACGCAGGAGAACACGGCAATGCACAGGCCAACAATCAAAAACTCTTAGCAGCACTCAAAGATGTGCCCATGCCCCAACGAACCGCCCGTTTTCGCACGGTAGCTTGCCTGGCTTATCCCAACGGCAAAACGGTTCTTTTTGAAGGAACGGCGGAAGGACATATTGCTCAGTCTTACTCCGGCAAAAATGGTTTTGGATACGATCCCATCTTTATTGTAACCGCAACCAACAAAACTTTTGCACAAATGTCGCCTGAAGAAAAAAACGCACTGAGCCACCGTGCCCGTGCGTTTAAAAAACTAGCCCAATATGTAAAAGAAAACCCCACCTTTTAGTGGGGTTTGTTTTTAAAATTCAATTACCAACATTGCCGGAGTAATAAGATACCATAAATTTACTGCGGCAGCCAAACTTAAACTAGGTCCAAATGGAATAGCATCCGAACCTTTCTTTCCTTTCCAAATCATCAAAATTAATGCGTTAACAAGGCCAAAGAAAGATCCTATGATAATCGTTGTGATAACCCCTCTCCAGCCTAAAAATGCCCCCACACCAGCCATTAGTTTAATATCGCCTCCGCCCATAGCTTCTTTGCCAAAAATCCAGGTTCCCACCAGAGCAATCCCAAGCACACCGAAAAGGCCCACACCGGCCCCTAAAAATGAAGTTAACTCTTTTTCCCACCAAAGACCTTCAAAATAGGGATTGGCCCAAGCAAAAGCAATTCCTAATATTAAAAGTCCTATAGAAAAGCGGTCCGGAATAATCATTAATTGTAAATCAATGACCGATAGAATAATTAAAAAGTAAATCGCCGTCAACACAACAAAAGTCCACAGAGAAAGGCCATAGCGGTACACAAATAACACGGTTGCCAACGCAGTCAGCAATTCTACGGCCTGATATTGAATGGAAATTTTTCCCTTACAATGACGGCACTTTCCCAACAGGAACAAATAACTTAACAACGGAATATTGTCATACCACTTAATTGGTTGTCGGCAACGTGGGCAAAACGAAGCCGGCCACGCAATGGATTTGTGGCGCGGAATACGGTAAATACACACATTAAAAAAACTACCAAATACCAAACCGAACAATCCTGCAAAAATCAAAATTAACGTCTGCATAATACTCCTATTTGTTAACAACCCGTTGATGACACACAATTAATGCGACATCCACGCCTTCCCATAGCTATCTTCTGCATCTACATTTACAAAAAAGTCGCCAAATCGGGGATCGGAGGGATCGTTTACATAGGACCATCCCCCCTCATTAGTAAAACATTGTTCAAAATTCCCGACAGAGACATGATTGGAAGGAGTATATCCGGGTACCTGGGCTTGTGGTATTTTTTCCAAATATTGCGGAATAAGGCTGGTTAAATCATCCGTAGGATAAATCCCCTGGTGTTCGCCATAATAGGCCGCAATCGCACTGCGCACCTGGACCAACTTATGTTTTGTACTTCCTTCCTCGGCTTTATGCAATAACAACATAAATTTTGGAATGGTAAATCCCAAAAGCACAGCAAACACTACCAACATTACTACAACTTCCGTTATTGTAAAGCCTTTTTTCATAGGTCCCCCTATTTTAAGTTCAATGCAATATAAGTAAATACTTTGGCATCTCCCAACGTATTTTTAATACTACTATATTCATTGGGTTGATGCGCCATATCATCTAATTTAGAAAACACAACTACCGGATAACCGGCATTGCGCAAAAAAGCTCCTACCGTTCCGCCACCTACACCCATCGCACGTGGATTGTTCTTATACACCATTTTGGCAGCTTGTTGGGTAAGTCTGATTAAATCATGCTTTTTATCCGTCGGTTTGGAAGATTCATTAATTAAATCTTCTACTTTTACTTTTACCTTGTATTTTTTCTCAATTTCTTTGTTCATTTTGGCAATTTCTGCCAATACCTGTGCATTGGAATAGCAAGGAAGTACCCGACAATCTAAGTAAAAAACATCCGTCCCCGGAATGGTGTTGACGTTAGGAACATTGGCCTCTTTTTTAGTAGGTTCAAAAGTACTGGTAGATTCCGGAGCAAACAATGCATCTTTTTTGTTAAATTTCTTATACAAATCCTCCAGTCTCACAATTAGATGTGCAGAAGCTCTATGCGCATTGATCCCGGCATGTGGCGTAGAGGAATGAGTCTGTTTGCCGGAAACGGTAAATTTAAGCCATAACATATTCTTTTCGGCCACTTCTACCATTGTTCCTTTGGGATTTCCCCCATCAGGTACCATAAAAACATCTTCTTTTCCAAATAATTTGCCATGTTTTTTAATGATTTCTACGATACCATACTGGCTGCCGATTTCTTCGTCCGCATTAAGCAATAAAGCATAGTTACAAGGCGGGCGAATACCCAATTCCATCATGGCTTTTACAGCCAACAAACCTGAAACTAACCCTTGTTGATTGTCTTCAGAACCACGCCCATAAATTCTATCTCCTTTAACAACTGCTTTGAAAGGATCGGTTTTCCATAAATTCAAATCCCCTGGGGGAACTACATCCAAATGGGCCATAACCCAAAATGTTTTTTGTTTATTCTTTCCGTAATATTTAGCAACAATATTCGGTCGAACGCCCCCTGTTGCCTTTGAATCTTTTACGTTAATAACAGATAATTCATCAAATTTCATTGTTTTTAAAACGGAAAGTAAATAATCAGCTTTTGCTTTTTCTCCCGCGCCACCCTCGTGCGGAGATACGGCAGGGCAAGCAATCATATGTGTTTGCAAATCAATGACGGTATCTTTGTATGTATCAATTTTTTTAAATAATTCTTTCTGCATTTTTCCTCCAAGCCCTATAACGGGTTTGCCACATCAATGAATTCGGTTTGTACGTCAAAACGCTTGGCTACTAAATCTTTCAGCGCGCGTACACCGGGTTTTTCGGAATTATAATGGCCTAACGATACGCAGTTAATATGCCCTTCGCGACACCATTCTTGTACAGGCTCATCTAATGCACCGGTAATATAGAGGTCCAACTTGTCGTTAATAGCTTGCGGCAACATGCTATAAGCGCCACCGCTAACAATCCCAACAGATGCTATTTTCTCCGGTCCAAAAGCAAGCACTTTCGCTTGAGTTTGGCAAAAATCTTCTAAGATTTTTACCAATTCTCCCAACGGACGAGAAGGAATACGGCCCGAAAAACCAATTAAATTGCCGTGATATTCCCCAAACGGCAGCGGTGTTCCCCCTCCGATAGCACGCATGAGGCACGCATTGTGCCCCACTACGGCATGCTTATCCAATGGCAAGTGGTAACCCGCTAAACCGATATTTTCTTTCAGTAAAAAGGCAATCCGCTCCTTAAACATCCCCGTAAGGGGCTGTTCCTGCCCCCATAACAGGCCATGGTGAACCACTATCAAATCCGCCCCTGCATACTGCGCTTGTTTGAACAATTCCATAGACGCAGATACGCCAAAAACAATCTTGTTAATTTTTTCTTTCCCTTCCACCTGCAAACCATTATGGCTTGCATCCGGGATATGGGCGATATCCAAATAGGTGTCCAAAAAATGGAGAACGTCTGCACAATTTACCATAGAATTATGTTATCATTTTATAAGAATGAATAGAATAGTTTTTTTAGTCGCAATACTGCTTGTAAGCGCCGGCACCGTCATGGGACAAGAAATTCCCGTAGCGCCTTATTTACCGGCCCAGCAAACGTTGGCTACCCAAACCAAGGCGCCTATAACGGTACAATTTCCTCAAGAAAATATGAAAATGCCGCGCGGTGCCAAGAATATCTTTATATTTGGGCATTTACACTTTCCTCATCCGAAGACTTTACAAATCAACGGTCAAACCATTCCATTACATAAAAGCGGTTCTTTCCTGGCATTTGTTCCCGTAGAAACAGGACCTTTTACATTTTTGCTACAAGCTTCCGATGGACAACAAACCTATCAAGCGGTCCGGAACATTCATGTGCGCGGGCAAGATATTACTGATTTTTCTCAAACAGCTTCTTTTGAAGAAGGCGAAACATTCCCGCAGCATGATATTGAATTGGTGGCCGGAGAAACTTTGCCTCTTTACGTTCGCGGTACCCCGCAGGCTACGGTGGAAGCTTCTTTACCGGGGTTAAAAAATGGGAAAAATATCCTTTTAGCTGAAGATCCCTCCAATCCCGGGGTTTATCGTGCCGATTTTACAATCTTAGAAAAACAACGAGCCAAAAACTCTAAAGTTATATATAAGATGAGCAACGGACCCGAAAACTCAAAAGCCAAAATAACAGCACCCGGAAAGGTAACTGTACGTTCGAAACGCCATCCTTTTTCTTGCGCCAAAATTACACATCCCGGCATTAAAGTCCGTCAACTTCCCACTTCTCAAGGGAACCTCTTTCCGCACTACCGTGCCTTCGGAGAAGTACGCATAACCGGTCAAAAAAATAATCAGTATCACATTTGGCTTAACGAAACCGAACAGGCATGGCTAGAAAAAGAAAAAATTGAACCGATTCCTTGTCCAAAGAAAATGCCGGGAAATACAATTTCCGGGTTAGAAACTAATAATTTGGATACAAAAACACATATCACGGTCCACTCTTCTCGTGCTACCCCTATTCAAATTCAAGAATTTAAAGACCGCTTGGAAGTGCAACTTTATTATGTGGATAATGTAGATGAGAATTTTAGTATTGATAACACTAGTCCTATCTTAGAGAAAATCCTTTGGTCTCGCCCTTCGAATGATACACTATTGTTAAAACTTTATTTTTCTCCTAAAGCACGTTTGTGGGGATATTCCTACGAATTTAACGAAAACGGCCTAGAGATAGACCTTTTCCATGCGCCTTCTCTTACTCCCACTGTCCAGGCACCATTGGCTGGAGCACGCATCTTGATAGATGCAGGGCATAACCCAAAGAAATCGGCCCCTTATGACGGAGCCGTAGGGCCTACCGGATATCTGGAATTTGAGGGAACAATGGCACTGGCAGAAGAACTAAAAACCGCACTGGAAAAAGAAGGAGCCACCGTCATCCTAACCCGACGAGGGAATAATAAAATGACATTGCAACAACGCTATGAACATGCACTGCGTAACCAGGCACATATCTTTGTTAGTCTGCATTACAATGCATTCCCTGAAACCGTCAATCCGTTAATCCGGCCTCGTGGCTTTCAAGTCTACTACACTTATCCTCATAGCTTTGACTTAGCCAATGCCATGCATAAAGCCTATACAAAACATGTTCCGCTGGCAGATAACGGGATGATTTCTAATAATGTACTGTTTATTCCCCGTATTTCCGAAATGCCCAGTATTTTAGTGGAAAGTGCCTATCTCATGTTCCCGGAACAAGAAGAAATGGCTCGTACAAAAGAAGGCCGAAGCAAATTAGTTACGGCCTTAAAGGCAGGCATTTTAGACTTTTTCCGTAGTGTAAACACCAAATAAAAAGGCCCCTAAAAGAGGCCTTTTTTAGATGTTTATATATCAAAAGCGCACGCCCAACCATATCTTCCCTTCCGCTTCCCAACGAGAAGATAATCCATAAAATTCGCTTAAATTTCTCCCTTTGTTATAAACAGCTCTTCCTTCTACAGCAACAAATATGTTTTGCCACAAGGGAGCTTCTAAGCCCGCACCCGCCATAGCGTATACGATTTCTTTTGTATCTTCCTTCTTCCAATAGGCGGAAACATAATTTAAATGATGAGATGTTACCCCCGCACCAGCTAATAAATAAACAAGCGGGATTGTATCCGGCGTTAAACGGTATTGTGCCAACAAACCTACACGATATGAATGATAACGGGCAACCAAAGGGTTAATCTTGTGGGATAGGAAAAACGTTCCTTCTCCTCCCAAAGCCCAGCGGGTAGAAGGAATGTAAAGAAAACGCCCTGACCATCCATGCTGTCCGCTTGTGGAAGAACTCCCCTCTTTTAATTCCGTTTCTCCGGTAGAAGCACTCCAACCGGCCGCAACTTCCCAGTGCAACTCTGGAGATGAAGAGGGTGCCTCTCCGGCCCGATAAATTTGTCCAAAAGATAAACTAAAACTAAATAAGAAAAAAGATATCAGTACATACTTCATAATATTATTGTAAAAAACCTATACCGGGAATTAAATAACTAAAAGTAGTTATCACGAAAATTCCCCCAATTCATCTTGGGGGAATCTGAACTATAAAATATTTTTCTTACATCAATTTTTTAAAATCTCTTACATTCCGTTCTTTCTTCGGAAGAAGTACAATTAAATTCCCGGTACAAATTGCAATCTTTCCCGGCACACTCCAATGACTGCGCAGAACCGTCCGGAGCTGTAACCACAAAAAGAATGGCAGAGGTTTTATTTGAACTACCTTCTCGTGGAAAAATCCTTACATCATATTCAGGGCCATCCGTTAATTCATATTGATAAAACTGCAGATCCCCATTTTTCATGGCAATAGATAAGAATTTAATGTCAGTTGCTTTCTTATTGTATTCGGCAGAATACGCATTCATTGCTCTAACCACCGCACTAATGACGTTACCTCCCTCCGTAGTAAAGCTACGCGATACTGACCGCCGGTACTGCGGCAAAGCGAACCCAACCAAAATTCCCAAAATCAAAACTACCATTAATAATTCAATCAACGTAAAACCTTTTTTCATTTGCATATTTTTCTCCTTTCCTTGTATAAAAATGTACCATAAAACAGAAAAAACCGTCAAGCGAATCCTCATCTAAGATAAAATTCTCGTTTTCACTAATAAAAATTACTATAATGATTCCATGAAGATTGCACTACTAATTCCCGTATATAACGAAGAAGAAGCCTTGCCTCTTTTTTACGATACACTTCAAAAATTTTCCTTTCCTCAAAAGGAAAGGATAGAACTGCATTATTTATTTGTAAATGATGGTAGCCAAGACAAAACCTTTTCACTACTCAAAAAAATAGCGCAGGAAAACCCCTTGGTCCACGTCATTTCTTTTTCTCGCAATTTCGGAAAAGAAGCTGCCATCACTGCCGGTCTAACTGCCGCGCAAAATTATGATGCGGTCATCATTATGGATGTAGATTTGCAAGACCCTCCTTCCCTAATCCCCACGTTTATTCAGAAATGGCAAGAAGGATTCGAAATGGTATATGCGGTGAGAACCACCCGGGCAAGCGACCCTTGGCTGAAACGAATCACTGCCAATTATTTTTATAAATTTTACAATCTACTGGCAGATCGGCCAATGCCCCCTCACGCGGGAGACTGCCGCTTGCTAAGCCGAGTTGTAATAAAATCCTTGTTGCAACTGCCCGAGAGAGAACGGTTCATGAAAGGACTTTTCAATTGGGTAGGGTTCAAAAGTACTTCTGTTCCCTCCGTCCGTCAACCCCGCCAAGCAGGAAACACAAAATGGAATTACTGGCAACTATGGAAATTTTCTCTCCAAGGAATTACTGCCGGTAGCACATTATTGTTACGATTATGGACCTATGTCGGAATTATTATAGCTATTATCGCCGTCCTATTTGCGTGCTGGGTAGCGTTGAAAAAAATTATTTATGGAAATCCCGTAAATGGATATGCGTCTATTATGGTAACTATTTTATTCTGTAGCGGAATACAATTGATTTCTCTTGGAATCATAGGGGAATACTTAAGCCGTATCTTTATGGAAGCCAAACAACGTCCCCTTTATCTTATAGAAGAAAAAATTAATCTATAAATACTTGCAAACCACCTACAGTCTATTGGGTGGCATAGCATCTTCTCTTATTAGAATATCCTTCATGTAGACAGGATAGTTTTTCTTTTCGGAAAAAGACAAAAAGCAAGAGGTACCTACCACGTATTCTATGATTACTTCCCGCTGCAACAACATTCCCAAATTACGGATTTTGGTTATATGACAATTAGGCAAGTAAACGATAGCTTTATCTTTGCGTTTTAGCACTTCCTCACGCTCAGCTTCTGAAAGATGCAACAATTCCGTGACTGGTTGTGTCATCCCTAAACGCACCTGTGGATAATAAGCGTACATGGGTTCAAAGGATTCTTTAGGGAATCCTTCAAATGCTACTACAAATAATTCCTTGTCCGAATATTTACGTTGGTATTCCAGTGCTGTTGCACGAGCAGAGAAAGCTTCTCCCTTATACAAAGCCGGCATAAAAATTGAAAAAGTGTAGAATTGAGATATCAATCCTACCAAAAAGAGCACTTCAAGCCATTTGTGACGGCGGCAAGAAGTGGCTATTACACCGGAAACTGTCAAATATATTCCTATTGAAAATGGAATAAAATAACGACTCATCAATAAAAAAATTTTAGTATAAGCCAACAGTATAATCCCAAAGGATAACAGAAAAGGCAAACACAATAAAACATATTCTCTTACCCAAGGGATTTTACGAAAAGAACCTGTTTTTTTAATCACATAAAACAAACTCGCGAAGAATGGTATAAAAATAACAATGCAATCTCGAAATGAAGAAAAGAAGAAACGAGGAAATTGGGAAAACATACCCCACGTTATCCGGTTAGTATTTCCCCACCAATTTCCATTGAAACGTTCCAAAAATATATTGTGTAACAGATTGGGAAACAACCATGGTACAAATAAAATAAAAACCAGAAGAGGCACCCATATAAACCACCGTTTTTCCTGTTTATAAATACAAGCTAAAACAAAAAGAATAATTGAAAAAATCCCAAAAGCAAACGCTCCAAAATAATGTGTATAACACAACAAAAGCGCGACAATTCCATATAACCCCCATTGACGGGTTGATATTCCTTTTCGGTGCCATATACGCCGGGCCATTTGAATATAAAGGAAAGTTAACCCAATAGCCAATAACTCCGTCAACATGTAAGATCGTGCTTGCTGGGAATAAAAAATCAAATATATGCAGGAAGATAACAACAATAGAAATATCCATCGGGCGGTTTTCCCCAAAAACTTAGGAAAAAACTTCCAACTCACCCACAAGGAAATCAAGCTAAAAAACACACTGGGCAACCGGGCCACCCATTCAGGGCCATAGGGAACACAATGGTTATACAACCACATCAAAAAATTATATAACGGGGGATGGCAGTCCACAATCAAATAATGCTTTACAATATAAAACCAAGAAAGTGCAGGGTTGGCAGCAACGGCCGTAAATATTTCATCATATTCATATCCCACCCCTAAAAGGACAAAACGACAAACAATGCCCAATGCTACGAAAAAGGCAAAAATCCAAGTAAAAAGATTGATCTCTTTCTTCAGGAAATTTTGAATCGCCATAATAGATTATTTTACTATTTTTAAAATTGAATAGAGAAATCTCGTTTTTCAACCTGAAATTTGCTATAATAAAAGTATCCGATTTATGCCGGGGTGCTGGAATTGGTATACAGGATAGTCTCAAAAACTATTGCCCGCACGGGCTTAAGGGTTCAAGTCCCTTCCCCGGTAAAATATAAAAACCGCCATCAAGGCGGTTTTTATTTTTAAATCGGGTCCAATTTAAAACTTCAGCATGGCCGTATATTCTTTTAAGCGTTTATCGATATCCCGCTTCGTAAGGCTGGCCAGTCGTTTGACACTAAAAGACTCAATTGTAAATGAAGCCATCACGTTACCAATCATCATAGCCCGCTTAATAGCCGTTAGATTATCCCACGATTTTAAGCTAGCTAAATATCCCGTAAACCCCCCGCCGAAAGTATCTCCGGCTCCGGTTGTATCGTGTACATGTTCTAAGATATACGGTGGGAGCTGGGCAATTCCTTCCTCGCTCACCAGCATAGAGCCGTTGGATCCCAGTTTAATAATAACGTATTTAACACCTTTTTTGAGCAACCATTTCCCAGCGGAAATTAAATTGTAAATGCCCGTTAATTGGCGGGCTTCTGTCTCATTAAGGAACAAAACATCTACCTGTTTGATAACCCTAAGTAAGGCGGCTTTTTTGGATGAAATCCAAAAATTCATTGTATCACATGCCACAATACGCGGACGTTTTACCTGTTTTAAAACAGATAATTGCAATTCAGGATCAATGTTGGCTAAAAAGACAGTTTGAATATTTTGCTGTTCTTTAGAAAGCACCGGTTTGAAATCTTTAAATACATTCAAATCGGTAAATTTTGTGATGGCAGTATTAAAATCCTTATCGTAACTTCCACCCCAATGGAATGTTTTTCCCTCTTTTACCTCTAATCCTTTGAGGTTGATTTTACGTTTAATAAAAGGGGCTTTATCTTGGGCCGTAAAATCCGTACCGACCACAGCTACAACGGAGGGGTGTGCAAAATAACTGGCGCATATAGAGGCATAACTGGTCGCACCGCCTAACACGCGTTTCGCGCATCCGTTCGCATTTTCAATGGTGTCAAAAGCCACCGAACCCACTACCAAGATATCGTTATTCACGGATCAGTCCTCTAAAAAAGTTTTAATGACCACTTCGCTATTAAATTTGTCTGAAAAACCTTTTTGTGCCGTTAACATTTTAGTATCTAGCAATTGAGGAGCAAAATCGGCTTTATCGCTATCAAATTTAGTCAAATTGCCATGCTGTACTTGATAAGAATATTTCGTTTCTGCAGGGGTTAATTTGTATATAGAGTAAAGCGCCATGCGGAAACGATCCGCTGCTTTGTTGCGACGCAACTGCGTTTCGAACTCAGAAGCCGTCATTTTCAAAACACCTTTTAAAATTTGCTGATAAGCATTTTTATCAAAATTCCCGTTAGGAGCAAACATGGGCGAATTTTTAATATCATAGGCAATTTCATAATCAGCTACACTTATTCCCGCTTTTTGAGCGGCCTGATTTAAAATTTCAGAGCTAATTAACGCAGATAAAGTTTCTTGGTCCAAATATTTTTGCATAGCTTCATCCACATCAATCCCTCTATTGCGAAGGACTGTTGCCTGTTGTTCCCGGGCACGATCGAAATCACGACGGGTAATTTTTTGCGAACCCACCATAGCTGCTACTAAGCTATTATTGGAACGAGAATAAGCATCTAGCCCAATGTAAACAATACTTCCTATGAAAAAAGCCAATGTAATAACAAGAATGCTTTTTTTGTGTTTGATCAGAAATGAAATCATATTGCTGCTTCTCCTTAATTAATTTCTAAAATTATTGTTCTTCTTTGACTTCTCCGATAGAACATTTCCCTTCAATACGGCCACCTTCTTCCACCGTCATTTTTTTAGCGCGGATATCTCCTAAAATTGAAGCCTCTCCTAATATTTCCAAACGAGTAGCGCACACATTTCCTTCAATTGTTCCGCCACAAACCACCAACTCTGCCGTTACATCTCCTACAATTTTACCTTCCGTACCAACAATAACGTGACGAGCATTATCTACAGAACCTTCCAATGTTCCGTCTACACGTAACGAACCTTGTACACTTAATGTCCCTTGAAAATAACACTCTGCACTAACAACGGAAAAATGTTCCCCTGAAGAAAAATCTGAATCTTTTTTTAAAAAACCCATATTGCCTCCGTTTACTTAAAATAGTTTCGCGGATTTACGGCTTCTCCGTCTTTCCACACTTCATAATGCAAATGTGTACCGGTAGAATGCCCACTAGAACCCATTGTAGCAATTTTATCGCCACGTTTAACAACATCACCCGCTTTTACTTGTATTCCAGTAGTATGTGCGTATAACGTGGAATATCCAAACCCATGATCCACCAAAATAGATTGTCCAAAACTGGGCACCCATCCTGCATGGCGTACAACCCCATCAGCTGTTACAAAAATCGGACTATCCGGCTTACCTGCAAAATCTACGCCGTTATGCCGTTTGGAGGAACGGTTCCCAAAAGGATCCAACCGATATCCGAAGCCCGAACTAATCGGTGCACTGGAAGGCCGAATAGAGGGAGTGGAGTTCAAATTTTCACGTTGGTTGGCATAGTACCAAGCAATCTCTTGAAAACTGGCTAAACGGGTTTTTGAACTATCTTCAATAACATCAACATAGTGGGAAAACTCGTCTGTATCCAAATCTTTTAGATCTCCGTCAAGCATGGCTTGGAATCGTTCATTTTCCTGATTATGAGTTTCTTCCCACCCGTGTGGCAAATTAACACTTTTTCCGCCTGGCATTCCCAACATCTGGCGCATCTGCGTATCGGTAGTATGGGTCAAGTCTAAGAATTTACGTCCTCTCTCTAATTCATCCGCAATTAACTTCATTTTCATTCGCATTAACTGATTATCCGCTTTCACGAGATGATAATCATATCCACGAATAAAAAAGAAAATCCCCCCCAGTGTCAACAGACCCCATACCAACCCTATCGTCAGAAGAGTAAGAACGCGAACTTTGAACTTTACGGAGTTACCGTGGCGGGGCATAATAAATAAATCTACTTGCTCGCCTAATATACGGACCAAACCATTGACTAATTTACCCATCTTTTGTATTTTATCATATACGGAGCAATCCGAGCAATTTTGTTGCAATTAAGGAGATAAAATGAAAAAGTTATTTTTAACCGCATTATTAGCTGCTTTCACGGTAGCTTGTTCTGCACGCCTGCCGGAAGTGCCTACTTTAAAGAACACCTCTATTCCACAGGTCAATGAGAACGGATTATGGGTAGCGGAAGACTATGCAAACAAGCCTGTGCTTGTTGTATTTATGGGTTCTTGGTGCCCCTGGTGCAAACGAACCATGCCGGCACTTAACGCTATCCAGGAAAAATATGGGGATAAACTGGAGATTGTGGGTGCTTTTATGGATACTACCCCAGGCCCGGTAAAAGATGTATTAGCCGAATATGATTTGCATGTTAAGGCCTTATTTAATGCCGGAGAAGCTGGGGAAGGAATGGGCGTATCCGGAATTCCTTACACGGTACTTTTTGATAAGAAACACCGGGCCGTCAAAGTATGGGAAGGCTATAACCCCGACTTTGAAACAGAGTTCGACAAGCAAGTTAAGCGCGTTTTATAATAAACATACTCCCCGCCAAAAGCGGGGAATTTATTTAAGGAGAAATTATGGAAGAATTTATAATGCCTTTTTTTTCTTTTGTCTGTTTCGTATGGCTGATTTTTTTGCAAATCAAAGTGGAAAAATTGTCTGATAATATACAAAATCTTTCCGTAGTAAAAAAAGAAGATTTAGATACGGAAATGAATTCCTCCTCTGAAACAAAAGAAATTTCTTCACAAAACGAAAAAGGCGACTCCTTAAGCGATTCTAATAATGAACCTCTTTTGCAACCGGTCGAATTTTCAACAGAAGATTCTCAAGATGCTTCCCCTAGCAGTCAAGAAGTATTCTCTGAATCCATCCCCAAAAAACCGGCTTTTCATATTTCCTTTGTACAATTATTCTCCTGGTTGGGTGGGTTTATTTTATTATTAGGCATTATTTTTGCTATTAAATATTCGTTAGAAAAGGAACTTATTTCCCCCACTTTACGTATCGTGTTAGGCACACTGACAGGGATTGGAATGTGGATTGCAGGAGCCCTTTTACGTAAACCGAGAGTAAAAACCACTTCGGACACGTTATGCGCTTGCGGGTTATGTATTTGCTATGCGGTATGGTTTGCCGCCTATTATTTTTATCATATGATTCCTCCTGCCATAACACTGGCATTACTGGCATTTATCTCCTTTGCTTGTTTTGCTACGGCTGTATGGAAAAATGCACAATACATTGGAATATTGGCGCAATTAGTTGGGTTTGTAACTCCTTTTTTGTTCCACTCTGAAACCCCGCATATTTGGTTCTTATTAATTTACACAGGCCTGATCAACTTAGCAGCCGTTTCAGCAGCGGTGAAACGGAATTGGACGCATCAATTGTTTACAGGCATGGCCTTTACCTTCTTGTGTTTTATCGCCATTATTCAGCCCGGGAATTTACTCCAATTAACCGTTTTCCCCATGCTGTTTATATTATTGTATGCAGCCGTAGCTACTTGGCGTCAACATACCGGTCTGCTACGCGCATCTTTTGCCTTCGCTACCATTACCTTGCTTGTATTAACGAGTTGTGCTTCTTCCCTTCTCCCGGCAGAGGGCTTGCCTTACGTAATAACCTTTGCCCTGATTTTTAGTATTGGATTCGGCCTTCTTTCTTTGTGGAAAAAACAGGAAGATCTGTGCTTTTGTGCTCTTGCTTTTACATTTGTAGCATTTATATCAGTAGCAACCTCCAAATCATTCATAGCGTTGTTTATTTTAGTGGGGTTGCTCTCCTTCTTTTTTGGAATCCTTTCTGCCAAATGGGAAAAACGCTCTCTTCAGGTCGGTAGCATGGCGTTGGCTGCACTGGGATTTATTACTCTGTTCTTTGATTTAACCAACGGACTGGAGCAAAGTTATTTACCCTACTTAACCGGATTTACGGTGTTTTTCACACTACTGTTTGGAATTGTTTCATATAGACAGAAAAACACCACGCTGTTTTTAAGTACCATGGGTATAACGTTATTATTTTTCCTGTTTTTAGTTCCTTTCCGCAATGAAATTTATTTAACATTACTAACAACTTTTTTTACTCTGTTTTTTGGTAGTTTAAGTAGCAAAATGCAAGACACGCAACTTCAGTTGTTTTCCATTTTGTTAACGGCTCTTTGTACGCTGTTTGTTTGTGCATTAGGAAAATTAAACTTGCACTTCATTCTTGGATTTGCATTAGCCACAACTATTTTTTATGGCTATTTTGCTGTACGACAAAAAAACGGCGATATCTTCTCTGCAGCGGCTGCCTCTTTGGCAATTCCATTTGCTATTTTGACTATTTATACTTTAATTCATAATCGGGGAGCTGAATTAATAGGATGGCTAATCGCATGGAATGTATTGGTAACATTAACACCCTTCCTATTCAAATCCCATTTTGAAAATGCGAAACTCCCTTGGATTACCGTAGCCAGTTGTAACCTGCTCGCAGGAGCGCTATTGTTACTGATATGCCAAATAGAAAAGAGTGCCCTGCTAGGGGCCGGCGCCGTGTCTTTTATCCTGGCGTTTTTCTATGCCTTGATTTTCCTTCAAGCAACCTATTGGCAAAAACTGGATGAAGGAAATCAAAAATTCCGTTTAAATTGCTTAATTTGGGCGCCTGTTGTTTTCTTAACGCTTGGGATTGCGCTGCAGTTTACCAATCACTGGGAAACCATCGCTTTTGCGGCGGAAGCTTTCCTCTTGGTTTGGCTATGGCATTCTTTGCGGCTTAACGTATCGCAAAATATTGGACTGGGCATTTTCCTACTTGTAATGATCCGATTGGTGCTCAATCCATTTGTACTAGAGTATTTTGAAGACGCTGCTCCCTTCTTCAACGGTTATTTGTACACTTACGGTTTCTGTGCAACAATGCTGTTTGCCGCGGCTTATTTTTGGAGAGAAAACGGGAACAAATCTCCCATTTACTTGCTACGTATCGGAGGCGGTATACTTCTCTTCGTTTTGCTAAATATTGAAATTGCCAATTCTTTCTCCGAAGATGGAACCTTGTCTTTTAATTTCTGTGGAGGCGTGTCCGAAGCCGCCGCTTACACAATTGCCTGGGCCTTGAGCGGAGCGCTCTGTATGTTCTTGGCTCCTCGAAAGATGTCTTGGCTGGTAAAAGTGGGAATAGGCCTGGTAGGGCTGGCCGTTCTTAAATTGTTCCTGTCGGACATATGGGCACTCTCTGCCGGTTTGCGCATCACGGTCTTAATTGGGGTAGCCCTCATTATGTTGGGTATATCGTTTATCTATCAAGAATTTAAGAAAACAACTCTTTAACCGAAGTTACCCACTAAAATACCCCGCCTATAGGTGGGGTATTTTATTCTTAACGGAAACTTTAATGAATCTTCTGTACTATTACCGGATCTTCCATGCACAAATAAACGTACGCTTTCGGGAATGTTTTACGTAATAAAGGAATCAAGAAGCGGTACACTTCCAATCGTTGGATATCACTGTACCGCATTTTTCCATCGAAATCGAGCAAAAATTCCCCATTCAAAAGGGTGTTGTCAGGAAAACGGGTTTCCATCATTTTCTTTAATTCCCGGCTAAAACGCAAAGTACCCACACTGATCCAAGCAATTTTGTCCTGAGGCAACACATCTGCCATATGCTCCACCGTTCTAGCATAATCCTCCTGATAGCCTTCGTAAATAATCACAGGATCAAAATGGAAACCCAAACGATAACCCGCCTTGGCTACCTCACAAGCACTATGCAGGCGCGCTGCCAACGGAGGAGTAAAATGTTCCGCATTTTTCGTTATATATTCCGAATTAACTGACCAGGAAATTACGATATTTTTTTGTCCTCCTATTTTTAGTAATTCTTCCACTTGGGTACTTTTGGTTTTAAATTCAAACTGTAAATGGGGCCTTTGACGAAAAAAGGGAACTAGCATCTCAGAATAATGAGTCAAATCGTCAAATACTAATGAATCGGTAAATTCACCGCTTCCGATACGCGGGCGATCAAACGGTCCTTTCCGGAAAGCAACATGGTCTATTTTTTGTAAAAATTCTTCCACGTTGGCAGGTAATAAAACCGCATGTAAATTTTGATATTGTTGCAAAAAACAATACTCACATTCAAAACGGCAACCGAACCCCAAATTAATTAAATTATATCCACAACAGGCTGCCGCACAACTACAAGGGCACGGTTTGAGAAAATCATATTTTTCCCGATGAATTACCAAGGTTTCCAATCGACGTGAAAAATTTTTTTCACCCACCTGCATTTTGCCGTCCCATTCCAAAAAAGTTGCCTTGGGGAAACGTTGCCGCACCCGTTGGGTTAACGGCATTTGTTCCGCACCTGTTTCTATATATATCGTATGCGGATAAAAAGGGCGAGGTGTTAAATCAGCCTTTAAAGAAGGATCTAAATCTAATTTAGGCAAATAAAAACGGTCCCTGGCCGTAGTTTTAAAATTTACAGGGTAACGCTTTTGCAATAGCTGTTTTTTGGCTGTCTCAAACGAAAGATTTTTTTCAAATGGTAAAATTTCCGGCAGAGATATTCGGTCACGTTTTTGAATTTCATAAACAAGGCGTACCAATTCCCGCAACTTATTTACCCCTAATTTAGGCATACAAGAAAGAATATAGTTTTCTATCTGTTGCATTAAAGCCCCTCTAAATACGCTTTTTCTTCTTCATTTAAATGTACAACCGCACCTTGGGCATTTTGTAATACCTGGGCAGTTGTTTTGGCCCCAACCAAAACGCTACTTACCCCCGGGTAAGACAATGCCCAGGCTACCGATAAACCGGCCATAGATGTTCGTTTTTGTTGCGCCAATTGAGATACACGAGCGAGCAACGGCTGGAGTTTGTCAAAAGACTCTCCGCGATAACATTTATAAAAATAATTGCGAGCATCCGCACGACGGAAATTAGGCTCTTGTTTGTATTTCCCGCTCAAAATACCTCCGCCCAACGTACCATACCCCAGGAATGCGATTTGTTTTTTTTGACAAGCATCCAGCAGCTTTTTTCCTTTTTGCGCATGAATAAGCGAAAATTCTTGCTGTACGCTATCCACTTCCGCAGGGAGGGCAAGAAGCTGCTGCTCTGTTATGTTACACACCCCTATGGCACGTATTTTCCCTTGCTCCCGGAAACGAAATAAAACCGCCAAAGCATCCTCCAGCGCAACAGTAGGATCCGGATAATGAATTTGATATAAATCGATAACGTCTGTACGTAAAGCGCGCAACGAATTTTCCAATTGTTTTTGCAGGGTAGCAGGATGCAAATCATGGTCGGTCCAGGCACCGTTTTTGACAAGGCCACATTTGGTGGCTAGCACAAACTGTTCACGACGCCCTTTAAGAGCTGCCCCCAGTCTTTTTTCACTCTCTTCGTAAATTGGGGCCGTATCTATCCAATTGATACCGCTCTCCCGGGCAGCCGATAAAACAGAAGCCACATCCGGTGCATCTATATTACTCCAATCATAACCACTTGAAAAAGGCCATGCACCTAACCCCACAACCGAAAGGTGTAATCCTGTATTTTTCAAATGATAATAATTCATGTGTAACGTTTATTTGGTAACCAAAATGAAAATTTTAGTAGCAATTAAATTATTGAGGCAGCCCAAAATTCCCCATGGCCTGTGCCGCCATTGCCTGGCTATCTCTTACCGCTTTATTGAATACGTTTTTAATATCTTCGGCTAAATCCCCTTCAGAGAAGTTCTTTGCCAGCGGGTCTACGCGTACTTCTTTTACTTCTTGAGAACCGGAAATTGTAATCTCTACCAAATGGCGCGGACTATCCACCTTAATAACCATTCCATCCAATCGTTTTTTTATCTCTTCCATCTGGCTTTTCAATTTCCACAAATCTTTTAATTGTCCAAGTTTATCTAGCATATTTCTCCCTCTTATTTTTATTATATTGTAACTTTTATAGTTTTACGTCTGCAAATGTACGAATGAAGATTGCCGAAGCAGATACTTTTTTCCCCTGAAATAATTTTTGTATGGCCACTTGATAGGCTTGTAGTTGGTCGGCATATTTTTCCCGTAACAATTGATCTTCCTTCCCCGGCAAAACTTTGTCTGTCTTGTAGTCCACAATCCACAAAGAGCCATCCGGTTTTTCTAATAACACATCCACCACCCCGGAAGAAACATTCCCGTCACTTCGCAGGTAAGAAAACGGTAATTCACATGCCAATACTTTACATGCACTTATTTGTTTATAAAGAGGACTTTGAATAAACGACTTGAGCAAACTGTGCGCTTGTTCAACAAAGGGGGAAGTATGCTGCTGCGTCGCCTTGGAAAGGCACTTGTCTAAAGTAAGTCCCGGCTGGCTTAATAATAATTCCAAAGCATGATGGCAAAGCGTTCCCAGTGCTGCTCCTTCTTGTTGGGCTTTTGTAAGTAAGTTCAACTCATTCTGTTCACTGGGACTCATACGCGCCTGACGTTTTAAAAGCTCATAGCGTTCACAGCGTGCATGAAAACAATCCTTCCACTTAGAAATGTCGGTTATTAGTGATGTTGCCTTTTTCTCGGCTGACTGACGATATCTAAAAGCATCAACTGCCATCCCTTCTTCATAGGTGATAGGAATAACTAAATCGCCGTCTTGTACAAAAGGTATTTTTTTCTCTCCATCCGGGAAAAGGCCCGCTTGCACGAACGGAGCGGCGGCTTTCCCCGCACGCAATCGTTCATCTCCTACTAAAAGAAGTTTTTCCCGTGCCCGTGTTAAGGAGACATATAAAACACGAATTTCTTCGCATTTACTATGTTGTTTTTGCTCTTCTTCTAAAAAAGCTAAATTAATATCGCAAATATTCCCAACGCGTAAACCATGCATATTATATTGCCAAGAAAAAATATGATGTGTAGGATCTGCACTTCCCGCAGAATCCTGACGTGTTAAATCTGCCAAAATAACAACGGGGAATTCCAATCCCTTCGATTTGTGCACGGTTAAAATGGAAACAGCGTCCAACGCCTCATCTGCTTTTGAAACACTTAACAAATCAGGGCTTTCTTGCACTTCTTGTTGCAAACGTTCAAAGAAAGTAGCTGCGTCGGAAGTATCTTGTGCATGGTAGGATTCCACCAACTTAACCAATTGCTGTAAATAAGCTACACTGCGAGCGCCTTCATAAGCGGCAGCACAAATTTGGGGTAAAAAAGTATCCTCAAAAACACGCCTTACCAATTCGGCAGTTGAGACCCTGCCAGCCAAAAATACAAATTTACGAATCATTTCATAAGCACAATGTGCCTTGGGATCTTTGGTCGGGGAAGACAATGACAACTCCCCCCGTAAAGACAGCTGATACAATTCTTCATCTGTCATCCCCACTAGTGGGCTACGCAAGACACCTGCTAGAGCAATTTTATTAGAAGGGTTGGAAATAACCTGTAGAAAGTTGAGAAAATCGTTTATCTCTTGTTTGCGAAAAAAATCTTTATCCACTTCTACGTTAAACGAAATGCTATGACGTCGGAAAGCATCCGTATAAAAAGAAGTTTGAGTAGATGCACGCAATAAAAGCGCTATATCCCGGTAAGCCAATTTGCGGCCGTCTTTTAATGTCATCACTCCCACATTTTTCTTAATCCATCGGGCAATTTGTTCTGCTTGGTTTTGACGAAAATCATCTGCGCTAAGATCCGTTTTCCCTGCATTAATAAATAACCATTGCACGCTTTGACAACGCTGGGTTTGAGGAGTATAAATGGGCACATAAGCCGGCTGAAAAGAGGTTTGTTGCACCATAGCCCGCGAACAAATACTATTGGCTGTATCAATAATTTCGGGAGTACTGCGAAAATTGCGTTGCAGAAAAAACTTTTTTCCACCTTGCTGTAAAATCAAATTGGTAAATAATTCATACGCTGTAATATCGGCTCCACGAAAACGATAAATAGATTGCTTGGGATCCCCAACGATAAACAGTTTCCCGGGCAGTAACTTCACTTCTTGCCAACGTTCTGCAGCTTGTGGTTTTTCTTCTGCTAAAAAGAGTAGCAATTCTCCTTGTACGGGGTCTGTATCCTGGAATTCATCAATAAACAAAACATCAAATTTCTCTTTTAACAGTCGCCGAACGTAGAAATTGCTACGTAATAAATTGCGCGTTTTAACAATTAAATCATCAAAACTTAATAATCCAATTTCTCGATAATCTTGCCGTACCAGGGCAATCAACGGCGCTACCAACTGATATGCCACCAAAAAAATGCGTTGTTTTTCTGGCGTCACCTTTGCCGCAAATTGATAGATGGATAAGGCTTCTTCAAAAGCATCTTCCTCCCAATCTTTTGGACGGGAGGGTTTCGTAGTAGGGGCTTCCCATTCATCAGGTAACACGGGATTATCGTTTAAAAAGGTCTCCGTGCGTGTTAGAGAAACCGTCGCCCATTGGAGGGCTTTTTCGATTGCACGCGGCTTATCCGGATTTTTTAAAAACTGTTCAATTAATTCCTGTGCGCGAGTAATTTTTTCCCGACAGATACCTATCATCATCTTTCGATATTGATAATAGTCATACTGTTCAATTTTTCCACTGCATAATTCACGGGCAAAAACTTTTAAATCATCCAAAGAAACTTCCGTTAATACCTGCTTCCATTGGGTCTTCCGCGCCGCACTTAAACCCAGCTCTTCATCTAAAAAATGATTCCATCGGGCCTCAAATAAATTGCTTCCCTGTGTTCCCTCGTCTATCTGCACATTAGGCGGAAGGCCAGCTTCTAACGGAAAAGCTTTTAAGATTTCAGCACAAAAGCCATGGATTGTCCCTATAGAGGCCCTGTCCAAGCGGGCTAATGCCTTTTCTGCACGGCTTATAATATCTTGATCAGAAACATTAAAATTCGAACGCAGTAAAGAGAGCGTGCGATTTTCAGTGTGCTCACGAACCGCTTGCAACAATGCTTGTAATTTGAAAATAAAACGTGTCTTAATTTCGGCAGCAGCTTTTTCTGTAAAAGTGAGTGCAACTAATTTTTCCATAGGGGTTCCTTGTGCCAGAACAGATAAGCACAAGCGGTCAATGAGCAACGTTGTTTTCCCCGTACCCGCTCCTGCCTCCACCACTACATTTATCCCCAAAGAAGTTTGTAAAGCGGTGCGATCTTCTTGTATCATTTGCGGGCCTCCTCTAATAGCTTGCTGGCTTCACTTTTTCGTGCACGCAATAGAGAGAAAAAGTTGTCCCGGCGGCAAATAGTACTGTATGGACAATATTGACATAAATCCGAGGGAAAAAGGAAAAAGACCCCTTGCTTAATCAAATCGGTAATTTGAGTAAAAAAGCGGCAAGCATGTTCCCGAACTGCCTGGAATGAATCAGCGGAAAGCGTACGCTTGTCATATTTGGGTTGTATGGATAATAAACACGAACCGGCAGACGTATAATCCTTTAATTCTTCTAAATGCAAGGCGATAAATACATACAAAAAAGGTTGAAAAATTAAATGTGTAAATAAATCCGCCGCCAAATCTTTTGTTCCTTTACGAGAAGATTTATAATCTACTACAAAAAAAGTTTTCTCTTTTTCATTTATATCCAAACGATCTATAATTCCACGCAAGCGAATAGGCAATTCCATGGTTGGAGCCAAAGAAACCGGTTGTTCAAATTTACTGGGAACAAAAGAACCTAATTGTTGTAAATCTTCTTGCACAAATGCGGTCAGTTTTTGGCGAATATTCTCCACAATCAGTTCCCATACTACGGGATAGATACCAAAAGCTTTATAAGAATTTGATTTGTAGTGTTTTTCAAATACCCGATTTAAATATTCATTCACTCCTGATGGAAATAAGGAATGTGTTAGATGTTTTTTATAAAGCATATCATAGAATTCGTGCAAAATTTCATGATAGGCATTCCCCTTTTGGTCTGCTGCTAATTCTTGGCGACTCAAAGGAGTATCAGGCTCCGACAAGCCAAGACCTTTATTAAAAAAATACTTCAAAGGACAAGAAGCCAATTCCTGTAAAGCAGAAGGAGAGAACCCTTTTCTATTTTGGGAATCAAATAATTCCTTCCCGCTCCTAATTATGCCGTCATAAGGGCCCAATTCCCCCCGATTATGCAATGCCGTTGCAGCCGTTAAGGAATTTTCTTTTTCTTGGTCAAGCAAGTCAGCTTGCCTCAACAGCTCGTTGGTGTTAGAAGAATCCAACACACATGCATAAGACATTTCTTTGGAAGTCCAAAGAGAAAGATCCGTATTTGCCAATTGTTCTTGCAAAGCCCCGCCTACTCTTATTGTGCCCTGCGATTGCAAATCAAGCTGACAGGCACGGGCTAATTCTGCTAAGTATACAGAAGGAACCGCTTCTTTTCCATCTTCTCCCCGCCGGTAATACGTAACATATATTTTTTCTTTAGCCGCAGTAAGAGCGACATAAAAAAGTAATTTCTCTTCGTCAAAACGTTCCAGACTTTGATTAATCCAGTATCCCAATACATCTCGCAAAATATAACGATAGTAATCTTTTAAAATAGGATCTTCAGAAATTACCTGAGGAAAAGATCGGTCATTAAGACCCAAAATAAAAACAAACTTACGTTGAATTCCACGGGCACGTAAGGCATCTGTAAATAGAACTCCGGTAGGAATACTTTCCGCTTCATTAAACGTTAGACTCGCTAAGGCATCCTCTATTTCCCGTAAGAATTCTCCCCGTTGACTAAAAGGACGCAACACGCCATATGTTTTCATTTTTTCAACCGTCTGGCAAATCTGTTGAAAAATTTCTTCATCTTTTCCTTGAAATGCTGTAGGGTCTACCAATTCTTGCAACAGCTGTAAAGCAAGAGATACACTTTCCTCCCATTTGGCAGGAGAAGCTAATTGTTCCAGTCGGGCTGCCAATTGCTCCAACCAATTTAGAAACGAAAGGCTTTCTTCCTCCTTTCTCGGTAACAAATCCCTCCATTGCGATAGGTCTCTGCTTACCAAACTCCGACGGATTAATTCGCGCCAGTTTCGCTTAGAAGAATGTTTAAAATAAGGAGAAGAAATCAATTGCAACATAGCATTACGGGAAAAACCGTCCTTGCTCAAATGAAATAATCCCTTGCAAAACACTCCTAATGCATAATGAGACAATGAATAAGAAAACGAAGCGTTCAACGGGATTTTATTAGTTTCAAAAACACGACGTATTTCTTCTTGATAAGGAGCTGATGTGCGGGCAATGATGGCAATTTCATCAAAATTACATTTTCCTTGCTCCACTAATCGTAGAATTTCTTTTGCTGCAAAAAATACTTCTCCTTGCATATCTGCCGCGTTGACCAATTGTACATTTTCACAAGGCGTGCTCTTTTCTGACGAAAACAAACAAGCGGCACTTTCTTTCAATGCACCGGAAGTTTCCTCCGGTAAAGCTGTCGCTCCGGGAATGCTTAACCAGTTAGTTTCGAAGAACTTTCTTGCAAACTGGTAGGCAGGATGGCGATTATAAGCGGCAAACACCGTCAAGGGATATTTGCTTTTGATACGATCAAAAAATTCTAATTGACGACCTGAAAGTTCGTAGAATCCATACCAAATAATTTGTTGAAATTCTTTTAAATAAGTCCCCTTTTCCGCTTCCTTTAAAGCATGTTCAAAAGCATCTTGATAAGAACGGTAACCCGGTATTTTGTTTTCCTGTTCCATATATCGGCGGTAAACACGATTGAGCCATAAAAGGCGATCTCCTTCTTGTTCCAATACACTATCGGGTAATGAAAGCGTATGCTCTTGTAATACGTCCGGATCTACCAAACTATCAGACATATCCCGCAAAGCACTCTTGACAGCTTGTACGAAACCATTAGAAACAGGATAACGGTCCAGCCCAGGTTCGGTTAAAATTTCTTTTAAGAGAAAATCACGCAAATGATCTTGTGGGAAAAGGGGTAATTGGCTTTCTTCTTGTGCATCCAATTGGGAAATAAGCCCTCCCACTGTTATAAAATGAATGTTGGCCAATGCTCCCATTTCTCTGGCCAGACGAGTTCGCAGCTCCTGTGCCATGAAAGAAGAAGCGCATATCACCAACCATTTTTCCAACGGGTGATGCCGATTCTTACAAGTAAAGGCCAAGAATTCCTTTTCTAATGCGGGATAATTACCGTAAAATAACTGCATAGGAAAACCTATAAATAGTAAAATAGGAGATACAAAGGTTATTATTACATTTTCAAAGAAACGAATCAAACTATATTGTATATGAAAAAATTGATACTGGTAAGGCACGCAAATGCCTTGTCCGCCTGGGAAGCAAAAGTAGAATCGGACCGTTTACGACCGCTATCCCCAGCGGGGCAAGAAAAGGCCCAACATACTGCCCAAGCTCTTGCAAAGCAGGGGATACACCCGGAAATTATTTTCACCAGTCCCTTGGTGAGAGCCACCCAAACAGCTGCCTTCTTGTCCAAAACATTAGAAGCACCCGTTCAACCGGAAAATATTTTAAATGGTTTCGCCAGTGATAACGAAGTTTGCGAGTTTTTAACTGCCCAATTTGATACATATCATACTGTACTGGCGGTGGGCCATAATCCCAACATAACCTATGTTGGGCACTTATTGTTTAGGGAAGTGCTTCCTTTTGCGCCAGGGGCTTTTGCTATTATCAATATGGATGATGATTTGAAACCGCAATTGATGTTTTTTGGAGAATAGAATGACTATTTTTGATGCCGTTTTACTTGGATTAGTGCAGGCTTTGGGAGAATTCTTACCTATTTCCAGCTCTGCGCACTTGGTGTTGGTCCCTTATTTCCGTGGACAAATTTATCAAGGTCTGGCTTTTGATGTTATGCTTCATGCCGCCACTTTGTTAGCGGTATTGCTATATTTCGCCAAAGATTGGGTAGTATTAATCAAAGACGGCCTGACGCGCCCAACGTCCTCCCAAGGAAAAATGATTTGGTATTTGGCAGCGGCCACGATACCGGCAGCTTTAGCAGGGCTGTTACTAAATGATTGGGCAGAAAATGCTTTTCGCAATCCTCTTTCAATCGCTTTGTGTTTGATTGTTTTTGCAGGATTTCTATTTTGGGCAGATCACAATGCAAAACAAGACAAAGAAGAGAAAATTTCCTTTAAAACTATCATGCTTATCGGATGCGCGCAAATGCTAGCTATTATGCCCGGTGTTTCCAGGAGTGGGATTACTATTACTGCTGCGTTGCTACTGGGACTCTCAAGGCCTACCAGCGCCCGCATATCGTTCCTACTCTCTACGCCCATCATTGCCGGAGCAGCTTTGTTGGAAGCCACAAAACTCACGGCCAGCGATTTCAACCTTGTCCTTTTCTGGGGATTTCTAAGCGCATTTGTAGGTGCCTTGTTGGTAATTGGCTGGTTAATGAAGTATATCAAAACACATTCGTTTGATATCTTTGTATATTATCGATGGTTGCTGGGAGCAACCATTATAATATTTTACTTTTGCAGATAAATCTTACACTGATAATGTGAAAACCTTGTGAGACGGACTTATTCTCCTTCGATTTTTGCGTGTTCGCAACGATTATTGAAGGGGCACAAAGCACAATGTTTGTGATTCGGTTCAAAATCTCCCACTTCTATTTTCTTACCGATATCGATATAAGTAGCCAAGATTTTTTCCTCATCAAAAGCTTCGAAAGGGGCACTTTGTTTTGTATTAAATGCAGTAAAATAATAACTGGCGCGGCCTGTTTTCATATTCCAAGCACGCCGAGCACCAATTGCATAAATACCCAGTTGCAAAGATTCGGTAACAGGTATAGATAAATCTACGTCCGTACCGGTTTTATAATCAATTACTTCCCAAGAACCGTCGGGCCATTTATCCGTTCGATCAATTTTTCCGCGCAATGTCCAGGGGCCTTCCTGAAAAATAAATTCCCGTTCTGTACTGTCCACAATTGTTTTACGTTCATATTCTGCCTGGGCGTACGTCTCCAGCATCTTTTTCCCCTTCAAATACCACTCCATTTGCTCCCCTGCACTAGAGTAGCCAGCTCCCAACCAACAATCATCATAATATGAGAGTAATTCCGACGGATCGTTGCTATTGCGGTGGTATTCTTCAAGTGTGCGGTGAATGGAAACCCCCAGGGAAGAAGCCGGCACCAATCCCTCTCTTTTCCCTTCTATGTATTTGTATTTGTAGAGAATAGGACATTCCAAATAAGTTTTGATTTTGGAAAAATTCAACTCGTAAACATTATGCTCCGGCTGCATTTATTTCTCCGCTTTTAATTTAGGCTTCCGCAGAAAGCGCACTAAAGTATCTCCGTATTTTTCGACACGGAACACTTCAAGCGTGGCAGGAATAACAAATTGTTCCGTTTTGTGCGTTTGAATCACCAAAATCCCGCCCGGAGCCAACAATTGGGCTTGGGCCACGTTGTTCAAAGAAGGCTCGGAAAGTGACAACATTTTGTTATTAATATCGCGGTAGGGAGGGCCCATAAAAATAATATCGTAGCCGTCATTATCACTATATGCCAACAACCAATCCAACGGTTTTAGCACATCGGCTTTCAAAACAGTCGCCCGCTCCGCAAACCCCAAATGAGCCAAATTGCGGTGAATATTTTTAATACAAGCCGGCTCTTTATCTACCATTACGGTATGCAGAGCTCCGCGGGAAAGAGCCTCCAACGAAACACTTCCCGTACCGGCAAACAAATCTAACATTTTGGCCCCCGGTATGCGAGGACGCAAAATATCAAACAGAGATTGTTTCATTCTGTCCGAAATCGGTTTCACAGGTAAATTTTTGGAAACGGAAAAAATTCGTCGGCCACGAGCTGTTCCTGCAATAATACGCATAACAAAAAACTCCTACAATTGAGCAATCCCTTCTTTCAATGCATAACGCACCAACTCTGCTTGCTTATGAATGTTCAGTTTTTTCATAATGTTGTTGCGGTGAACATGCACTGTGTTTAAAGATAAATTTAAGTCCCTTGCAATTTGCTTACTGCTATGTCCTTCCGCTATCAATTGCAAAATTTCTTTCTCTTTATGGGTTAAACCGGAAGCCCCGCGTTTACGCGGAGAGGATTTATCCAAATACCCTTGCACAATATATTTAGAAACACTTTTGGAAAGGTAAAAACGGCCGTTGAGCACTTCTGATATAGCTTCTAAAATTTCATCGGCAGCGGCTACCTTTACCACAAATCCTTTTGCACCTGCTTTAAGAGATTTTTCTACAGATACACGGTCATCATACATGCTTAACATAATTACATTGGCTTTGGGGTTGTTTTTAGTAATATGTGCGGTGGCTTCCACCCCGTTTAATATAGGCATGGCGATATCTACGATAAAAACGCCTATCCCTTTGTTTTTATCAGCATAATCTACCAATTCTTTCCCATTGGAAAATTCTTCTACAACTTTCAAATCGGTACCAATATTTTCTAAAATAGCCCGCACGCCTCTGCGGACAATAGAATGATCATCAGCTAATACAATTTTCGTTGTCATATTTCTTCCTCATATACGGCACACGGGCAAACGACTTTAATACACGTTCCCTTTCCCAAAGTGCTTTTAATAGAAATGGTTCCTCCCAACGAGAGAACGCTTTCTTTCATTGCCAGCAGTCCCATGCTGCGGATGGAATGTTGGCTCTTTTTACGAAAACCCACTCCATCATCTTGAATAGTTAAATAGAAGGAGGCTTCTTTTCGATGCAAAGAAACGTAGATATGTTTTGCTTTAGCATGCTTTACAATATTGTTAAGAGCTTCTTGCACAACACGATAAAGCGTAATTTTAACACTGTCCGAAACCCCTTGTTCTCCTGCATCCTTACAATCGAACGTAAAGGGAATGTTTGCATACCGGCTTACATTCTCTAAAAGTTCTCCGATAAAGCCACACAAAGCTCCTTCCTGTTCCAAACTGGGTGGACGTAGAGAAACTACTATATTCTTTAACCGCCCAATACAATTTTTGATTTGCCCGTCTAATTCTTGCAATTGGGCAAGTGCTTTTTTCTTTTGGTTTTTTTCTATCTGCAAGCGCACCAGACTCAACAAGGAAGTCAAAATAACGGCAGCAGACCCCAATTCATCATGCAAAGATTTAGAGATTTTGCGTTTCTCCTCCTCTCGGGCTAACAAAAGCAACTGAGCAACAGTAAGTTGCTGTTCATTGGTTTCTCGCAAAAAAAGCGAATGTGCCGTAGGCACCTTTCCCAGTTTAATTTCCCGCACAGTCATCAGTACAAGCGGTTTTTTAGAGATAAACAACAGCGGCAGAAGCGTGGTCTGATAAAAAGCCGGCTTTGTATCCTCACTCCAACAGTATTGCTGTATATCCCCGGCAAAAGCCTTTTTTAACTTTTGTGCATGAAAATCTTTAACCAAATCTTTAGCAATAGCTTGTGACAAAGAATTCCAAACAATCTCCGGCTTCCCTTTGCGGGGAATATACCCAATAAATTTCAGACTTGCCTGTTCAACAGACACTCTATCCAGCGAAGCGATCCCACGAGTAGCAAATCCTTTTTCCTTTACCATAGACCTAATCCACGAAGCAATATCTAGTAGTCTTATTTTACTATAGTTTTAGGTATTTTGCATTAGATTTGTACCTTAGTTCTATTTATTTTTACATATCCTCGGCAGGATAAATGCGGATTTGATATAATTAAATTATGGGAAAACAGTTGAAAAAAGTTCTTATTGTTACGGGATTGGTAACGTTATTTGTAGGCATTTTGGCCGTTGCCGTGTTTATGCGATATATTTTTTCCGGCTTACCGCCCGTATATGAAATGGAAGAATATACCCCTGCCCTTACTACCAAAGTCTTTGATCGCAACAACTTACTTATTCATGAGTTCTCCATTGAAAAACGTGCCATGGTGCCGCTGGAGGATATCCCAGTAGATTTGCAAAATGCTGTGGTAGCTATGGAAGATCGCAATTTTTTCAAGCATCCCGGCTTTTCTATTCGCGGTATTTTTCGCGCTTTGTTCAACGATTTAATCACAGGACATGCCAAACAAGGGGCTTCCACCCTTACCCAGCAACTTTCCCGCGGTGTATTTTTAACACAAGAAAAAAAGCTAATCCGCAAAATCCGCGAAGTTATTTTGGCCATTCAAATAGAGCATCAATTTAGCAAACGTGAAATTTTGCAGTTATACCTCAATCAGATCTATTTGGGTAGAGGAGCCTATGGGGTAAAAGCGGCAGCTCGAAAATATTTCGATAAAGAGTTAAATGAACTGACCATCGGGGAATCGGCCCTTCTGGTGGGGCTTATTCCGGCTCCTGAAAGATATAATCCGTTTGCCAATCCGGATCTTTCCCGCCAACGGAGAGATTTGGTATTGGAAGTAATGCACAACCAAAATTATATTTCCAAAGAAGAATTAGAACAGGCCAAGCAAGAGCCTATGCCCACCAAACCTTCCCAAGTGAAAGAAAACAAACCGGGTCGCTATTTTATTGAACATGTGCGTCGAATTTTGGAACCCAAATATGGAATGGACGTTTTATGGAAAGCCGGCCTCAACATTTATACGACCATTGATATCAAAAAACAAGAGTTTGCTGAAAAAACCATGAATAAATGGTTGACACAATTTGATGAACAAGTAGCCAAAGGATTAGGAATTGAAATCGATCCTAATGACGCCGAAGCTGATGTTGCCGGCCCTGAAGAAGAGGAAGAAGAAGCTCCGCGAGACCCCTCCAAAGAATATCCTCGCTTACAAGGCGCTTTCATGGCCCGAGATGTGAAAACGGGTGCTGTGCGCGTAATGATAGGAGGACGGGAATTTGATGAAAGCAAATTTAACCGTGCTACCCAGGCTAAACGTCAACCGGGGTCTTCTTTCAAACCCTACGTTTGGATGGCTGCCTTACAAAAAGGTTACACTCCAGCCACTTTAGTAAAAGATTTGGCCACTATGTTCTATTATGACGGAAAAAATTGGCATGCTTTTGATGAAAATGCCGATTTATACTCGTTGGATTTAGCCAAACAATCTTTTATTGCCAGTAAAGACTTTAACGTATGGGTTCCACAAAACTACGGTGGAAAATCGGAAGGGTGGATTACCTTGCGTAAAGGTCTGGAAAAATCCAAAAACCTGGTGGCTGTTAATTTAATTGATGCAGTAGGGGTCATGAATGTAATCCAGGTGGCCCGCAAAGCAGGTATTACCGCTAATTTACCACGTGTGCCCGCTTTAGCTTTGGGAGTAAGCGTGGTGCAAATGGATGAACATTTGGCTGCGCTGACAACCTTCGCTAACGGTGGCATCCATACTGACAATTACTTTATTGAACGCGTGGAAGATGCGAACGGTCGCATATTGGAACAACATATCCCTATTGAACAGGCTGCTTTCTCTCCAAAAGAATCCTACTTGCTTATAAATATGATGAAAGGGGTAGTGCAACGTGGTAGCGGTACAGCTGCAGCACGTTTGGGCCGTTCTATCGCAGGGAAAACCGGCACCACACAAAGCCACCGTGATATGTGGTTCGTGGGAATGACACCCCGCACTTCTGCCGCTGCCTGGATGGGGTATGATGATGATACCTCACACGAAAAGGGAGCTCGTTTTACCGGTAGCACCACGGCCAAGTGGTGGACAGACATCATGGAAGAAGTATTGAAAGACGAACCTAACGAAGATTTTTCCGTACCAGAGGGAATTTCTTTGGCCTATATCAACCCCAACACCGGTAAACTGGCTACTCCTTCAGAGAAAAATAAATTTTTAGAAGCATTTATTACCGGCACGGAACCTCAAAGCTTTTAGGAACGTGCCCAGTTGGTATGATTAAAAAATCTTCGTCAGCGATTCCCTATTATTTCGGGTTGCCGGGCGGCACCGCGAAAGCGTATTTTGTTTGCCAAAAATACCTCAATTTTGACCAAAATGCCGTCTTTATTACACAAGAAGATACCGAAGATTTTGACAACGGAGCTCTGGAATTTGCTCCCCGCGGTGCAGAAGTGCTCCACTTTCCGGAAACGGATACGGGGCGAATGCATACGCTGTTTACACTCTTATCCCCGGCAAAAGGGACACGCATTATTAGTACCCATTACGATTCTTTACAGGCACCTTTACCTTCTCCCGAACAATTCAAACAAAAACTATTTATCCTACATCGAGGAGATAACATCCGCCGCAATGAACTACTGGATAAGTTGGATGCTAACGGTTACTCGCGTGAAGATTATGCCGAAACTCCCGGCCAATATGCAGCTCGTGGCAGTGTAGTGGATATTTTTTGTTTAAATCGGCAAGAGCCGCTACGCCTCTATTTTTCCGGTAATCGCATAGACAGTATCAGCGCTTTTGATTTGGACACTCAAAATACTAAAGAACATGTGGAGCAAGCGGTTGTTCTTCCGCTCCATTTTGACCAATTTCCAGCCACACTTAAAGACTATTTGCAAGATTATACATATGTATTTGATGAACCGGACAAGCAAATTGATTTAGCCTCTTTTTCCCCTCGTGCTGTTATCAACTTATTGCCCAACACTCAAGGCACCAATTGCAACCTGAAAGCTAACCTTTCTTTCGGAGCAAATATGGACTTGCTATCCCAGGAAATTCATTCCCTAAAACAACAGGGGATGCAAGTCACTATTTGTTGTCTTAATCGCGGGGAGCTGGACCGTTTAACCGAGTTGCTGTCCGGCCGGAAGGAACTGGCCCATGTAGAGTTTAAAATTTCTCCGCTTACAAAGGGTTTTATTCACCCGGAAGCTCACTTTGCGTTACTAACTTCCAACGAAATCCTGAACCGACGCTACACCACCTCTTCGGTGTTGAAACGATTTGATGTAGAAAACGCCAAACGCGTGCGGTTTAAAGAATTACAAGAAGGGGATTACGTAGTCCACCAAGAATACGGTATAGGCCGTTATTTAGGGTTGGAGGTAATGAACCGAACCGAAAAACCCACCGATTGCCTGGTTATAGAATATCGCCGCGGTAGCCGTTTGTATGTGCCTATGTACGATTTTAAAAAAGTACAAAAATATATCAACGCAGGGGGAAAGCGCCCCACCCTATCGGTATTGGGAGGAAACACCTGGAAAGAGGTTAAAAAGCGAGTAAAGGAAGAAGCCCAAAAAGCCGCAAAAGAAATTTTGAAGCTGGAAGCGCTGCGCCAAGCTACCCCAGCCCCTCAAATTACAGGAGATGAACGTATTGAGAAGGAATTTGCCGATTCCTTTCCTTATACACTTACCAGCGGTCAAGAACAGGCCATCAAAGAAACCCTGCACGATTTGGATCTTCCCAAACCAATGGATCGTGTATTGGTAGGAGACGTAGGTTTCGGGAAAACAGAAGTAGCCATGAGAGCAGCTTTGAAAGTAGTTTTATCAGGTAAACAAGTTATGGTGCTTGTACCTACAACTATATTGGCGGATCAGCATTACAAAACTTTTTCCAAACGATTGGCAGGATTTCCCGTACAAGTATGTATGCTTTGTCGTTTCCAAACTATCAAAGAACAAAAAGAAACCATCGAACAATTAAAAAATGGCACTTGCGATATCATCATTGGTACCCATCGCTTAATGAGTAAAGACATTGGATTTAAAAATTTAGGACTTGTTATTATTGATGAAGAGCACCGTTTCGGAGTTAAACAAAAAGAAAAAATTCGCGCCATCAGCACGGGGGTACATGCATTAATGCTAAGCGCCACCCCCATTCCACGTACGCTTAACCAATCCCTTTCGTCATTACGTGACATTTCCTTAATTGATACTCCCCCCCATGGTCGTACCCCTATCAAAACTGTTGTTACCGCTTGGAACGATCAGTTGGCTGCCGCGGCTATCCGGCAAGAATTGGCCAGAGGCGGCCAAGTGTATTACGTTTACAACAGTGTACAAAGCATGGAATCGCGATTGCTTCTCTTGCAGAAATTGGTTCCTGAAGCAAAAATTTGCATGGCCCATGGGCAAATGGATGAAAAACAATTAGAACAAACGTTGTGGGATTTTAATAAAGGGAAATATGATTTGCTGTTAGCTTCCACTATCATAGAATCCGGTATTGACATTACCAACGCCAATACCCTAATTGTGGAAAATGCCCATCAATTTGGACTGGCACAACTTTATCAACTGCGTGGACGCATCGGCCGTGGAAGCACCAAAGCTTATTGTTATTTATTTCACCCGGACTGGCTGTTTAAAAAACCGGAACAAGACGATAATAATTATGCCGATTTGGCTGCCGTCTATTTAAAAACAAAACCAGACAAAGACCCCTCCGAAGAAGCTCGTGAACGTCTATCCGCGTTAATGGAGTTCAGCGATTTAGGAAGTGGGTTCCGCTTGGCGTTGCGCGATATGGAAATTCGCGGGGCGGGTGAATTATTGGGAGTAAAACAACACGGATACGTCAATGAAGTGGGCCTTACCCTTTACTGTGATTTAGTAGCTGCTGAAGTAAAAAAATTGAAAGGTCAAACCCCGCAACGCAATTTACAGGCAAAAGTCAGCCTTCCGTTACCGGCTTTTATTCCACCGGACTATCTACCGGATGATGCAGAACGGTTAAAATTTTACAAAGAGTTTTTATCCGCAGATACTAATAGAGTCCAACAACTCTTGGCTCGGTTGCAAGACCTGTGTGGCCCGGCCCCCGAAGAGGTGCGAAATTTATTAAAAATTATTAATATTTCCAGGAGAGCAGGATCTTTAGAAATTTACAATGTTGACTGGTTACAGGACCGACTGGAACTATTGTTTACACGCCGTTTCAAATTACCGGAAAATGGCTTAAATCTCCTCATTAACCAATTTGGTTTAGATACATTAGAATTTGTTAAGTCCAAAAACGGCGATGGCCTGCGCATCAAACCGCGCGGGACCATAACACCCGTATTATTTACTCAGCAAGTACTATCCTTCTTAGAACACTTATTTTCTCCCCAAAAATGATATAGTATGAGTATGCGCTACTGGATAATTTGTCTAACCGCCGGTTTATTGCTAACAGGTTGCCATAAATCTCCGTCTGAAACATCTTCGGCCGATATGGTGGCTGTGCGTGTTGGCAATGCGTTTATCACGCAAGAAGACATACAAACCCGGTTAAAACTGCTTTCTCCCCAAGATCAGGCTTTTGCTCAAACTCCTATGGGGTATCAAAATTTATTACAGATTATTACACGCGAAAAACTGATAGAAGCAGATGCCAAACATTCTCAATTGTTTCAAGATCCTCAATATCAAGAAATGTTGGCTGCCAAACGTTCCGAATTGGATAAAATTTATAATGATTTTGCCTCCCAATTGCTAACGCAATTCTGGTATACTCATCAACAAACAGATGGGCCCATCTCTGTTACGGACAAAGAAATAAAAGACTATTACAATAAATACCCTTATGAGATGACCATCAAGCAAATTATTGTGGACAATGCCCAAACAGCAGACCAAATACTCCGCTCCCTAAAAGGATCCCCCGGGAGCTGGAATTCTCTTTCGCATCAACACAATATTGCCCCCGATTCTCTCAAAACCCTGTCTTTTATGCCCGGAGAGTATTTAACCAATTTAGAAGCTGTAGCCGCCAACTCTTCTATCGGGAAAGTGCAAGGGTTCTTTAAAACTCCGCAAGGATTTCATATAATAATGAAAACAGGTGAAAGACGGCTTTCGTTTGAAGAAGCGCAGCCACGCATTCGCCAAGTGTTGGAAAATCAGAAGTTGGACGAGCTGTTAGAGTCCTTAAAAACAAAATACGAGGTTATTATTTATGACAAAAATGAATAAATTAGCCGCCGCTGTGTTAATTGCGGCTTTAGGGGTAAGTGCTCAAGCAAAAGTAATTGAATCTTCCGTCGCTACCATAAACGGAGATCCCATTACCGCTACCGAATACAATAACTATGTGCAAAGCATCATTCAATACTACAAAGAGGAACGTCCCCAAGTGTTGGAACAACCGTATGCAGAAGATTTTATCGGGAAAGAAGTATTACAAAAGCTCCTCGCAAAGAAATTGGTTTCCCAAGCTGCAAAAGAGGCCAAAGTAACGGTTAAAGATTCGGAAATAGATAATGCTCTTAATACCATCAAAGCCAACTTCATTATTGACGAAAAAACCGGGAAAGAAGACCCCAAAGGAGCTGAAAAACGCTTTAACGCAGCATTGAAAAAAGAGGGAAAAACCTTGAATAGTTACAAAAAAGAGTTGACCGAAGAATTGCGTGCTCAAAATTTGCTGAAACAAAGAGTACAAGAAATAACAAAAGCCGTTGAAGAGAAAGATGTGAAAGATCTCTACGTCAACGTCGAAGCCTATTTGAAAAACAATACGAAAAAAATTAAAGAAATTGAAAAAGACGAACGTAAAGCGGCTGAATCTAAAATGATTGCGGCCAAATTGAAACAATTAACGGCCGAGCAAGTTCGTATTGGGCACATCTATTTGGCCGTTACAAAAGATATGCCTGCCGCTGAAGTAAAAAAGAAAGAAGAATTAGCTAAAAAAATTAAAAAAGAGATTGACGGCGGAATGGACTTTTCTACCGCAGTAAAAACCTATAGTGAAGACAAGAATACAGACACAGACATGGTCTTGATTAAAGGAATTGCTCCAAAGGAAATTGATGCCAAAGCCTTCTCATTGTCCGTAGGAAAGGTAAGTGATCCTATTAAAACCAACATAGGTTACCATATCATCAAAATCAAAGGCAAACAGGCAGAAAAACAAATTGGTTATGATGATATTAAACAAGACTTATTCCACTACCTCGACCAATCCCGCGTACAGGAAGCTATTAATAAATATATCGGCGATTTGTGGGATAAAGCCGATATCAAAGTAACGAAAGAGTTTGAATTAGATAAAGCTATGGCTCAAGCTCAAGCCCAAGCCGAACAACAAACTCCTGCTGGAAAATAAATTCTATCACTAAGCCCCTTGATATCAAGGGGCTTTTTTATATGAAACCAACCCTCTTAATTACCGCCGGGGATCCCTTAGGAATTGGCCCGGAAATTACCGTAAAAGCACTGCAAAATCCAACAATACAACGGATTTGCACACCGGTTGTAATTGGAGAGGAAACTTCTTTAAAAAAAGCCGGATGGACTCCCCAGTTAAGCGCTTTAATCGCTTTAAGTGCTCCTCGATTACAAAAAACGCACGCTCCCTCAAAAGAAGGGGGCCTTGTCTCTTTTCAAGCCGTAGAAACCGGTATTAAATTGGCATCAAAAACGGATGCTCCTCTTGTAACAGCTCCTATCTCTAAACAAAGTTGGACCTTGGCCCATATCCCCTTTACCGGACACACCGAACTTCTACGCGCACGTACAAAACAAAACGGTCTTATGATGTTTGTAGGAGGCACATTGCGTTGCGGATTGGTAACGGAACATTTTGCCCTTACCCATTTACCTCTTACCCAACAAAAAATAGAATCTGCGGCTTTGCTTTTTCAACAAGCCCTTAAGCGTTTGGGTGCTACTCACCCCAAAATTGCTCTCTGTGCCGTCAATCCACACGCAGGGGACAATGGTAAATTCGGGACAGAGGAGAAGCGATTGTTGCACCCAGCTTTAAAACATTTGCAACGCAAAGGATCTTTCCTGGGGCCGCTCCCATCCGATACAGCCTGGCTGGCACATAAAGCCGGGAAATATGATGGCCTATTATGCATGTATCACGATCAAGCTCTGCTAGGGTTAAAACTGGCCACGGAGGAACCTTTGGTTCATTTGACAGCCGGCCTTCCTTTCCTGCGCACTTCACCTGCCCATGGCACAGCCTTTGATATAGCCGGAAAAAACCGTGCAAATCACAACAGCATGTTGGCTGCTATTTTGTTCGCTCTTTCACATTAATTTTTACGCCTTAGCGCCTCCAGATTTGATACAATATTAGTATATGGGAAAGTTGATACATTTTGCGGAATTAAATTCCACTAATACCTATCTAAAAGAAAACTTCGCCGCATTAGCAGATAAAACTGTTGTTTCGGCCGACATTCAAACGGCTGGCAGAGGACGTTTTAATCGCCAATGGATCTCCCAAAAAGGAGGGCTTTATTTTTCCATTCTTTTAAAACCGACTCAGACCGATTATATTGTGAATTTAACACAGCTGATGGCTCTTTCTATTTGCAAAGCCATAGAAGATTTAGGCGCAAAACCCACCATCAAATGGCCTAATGACGTACAACTCAACGGTAAAAAAATATGTGGTATTTTGAGTGAAACAATCACTCAACAAAACGGCATTGCTTGCGTAATAGTAGGCGCGGGTGTAAACGTAGCACAAAGAGATGTTTCATACGTCGGTCAACCGGCCATTTCCTTGAGGGAAGCGGGTATTTTCATAGATCCGGATATTTTACTTCCTTCCATTTTGAATCATTTTTGGCAAAAGTATGACCAAGTCCTTTCGCAGGGTTTTGCTTCTTTGCGAGAGGAATATAAAAAACGATTTCCCTATTTAGGAAAAGTAATTTCCGTTAAAAACGGAACGGCGGATGCTACCGGAACTGTAACAGATATTTCCGCCAAAGGAACGTTGTTGTTAAATGCCGACAACGGCCTTGAAGAAATTTTAATAGGAGACTTAATTGTATGAATGCCGAAAGTTTATTCTTACAATCCATCAATATTACCTTAATCGGTATGTCAGTGGTGTTCATTTTTTTGGTTCTTTTAGTAGGAATGATGAAAGTACTGGGTAAAACGGTACAAATAATGGAAGTGTATTTCCCGCAAACTATTCCCGGGAGTGACGATACTTCCTTTATTGCCGTGGCTATCGCAGCTGCTAAAAAATTTCAAGGAAAATAAGTAAGGGAGTAAAAGATTATGAAGAAAATTAATTTTATGTTAACAGCGTTTCGAGACGGCTTTCAGTCTGTTTATGGAGCGCGTGTACTAACGAAAGATTTTATGCCTGCCGTAGAGGCTGCCCGTCATGCGGGTATCAGCCATATGGAGTTTGGTGGAGGAGCGCGCTTTCAAGCTTTGTATTTCTACTGCAATGAAAACGCCTTTGATATGATGGATACCTTCCGCAAAACAGCCGGGCCGGATGCCAATTTACAAACGTTAGCACGTGGAGTAAACGTAGTAGGGTTGGATAGTCAATCCTCCGACGTTATTAAAGCACATGCACAATTGTTTAAAAAGCATGGCACCACAACCATCCGCAACTTTGATGCTCTCAATGATGTAAACAATTTAATTTATTCCGGGCAATGCATTCATGATGCCGGACTTAAACATGAGATCTGTGTAACTATGATGTCTTTGGCACCGGGCTGGGATACAACGGGAAAAATTCACAATGAGATTTTCTATGAAAAAATCCTACGTGAAATTTTAAATTCCGGCGTTCCGTTTGATTCCTTATGTTTCAAAGATGCCTCTGGCACTTCTACTCCCACCACCGTAGGAAGAACCATTGCCATGGCCCGCAGACTCTTACCCAAAGAAACCAAAATTGTATTTCATACACACGAAACGGCCGGTAATTCCATTGCTTGCTGTTTAGAAGCAATTAAAGCGGGAGTTGACAGCTTAGACCTCTCCATGCAACCCGTTTCCAGCGGCACTTGCCAGCCGGATATCTTAACCATGTGGCATGCTTTGCGCGGTACAGATTATACGTTGGATATTGATCCGAAGAAAATCCAAGAAGCAGAAAATGTCTTCAAAGATTGCATGGCCAAATACTTCTTGCCGCCGGAAGCCACTTCCGTCAATCCAATTATTCCTTTCTCTCCCTTGCCGGGAGGCGCATTGACTGCCAATACGCAAATGATGCGCGACAATGGCACGTTTAACAAATTCCCGGAAGTTGTTAAAGCAATGGGAGAATGCGTAAAATTAGGTGGATTCGGAACTTCCGTTACACCGGTTTCACAATTTTATTTCCAACAAGCTTATTCTAATGTAATGAATGGACCTTGGAAAAAAATTACCCCCGGTTATGGAAAGATGGTGTTGGGATATTTCGGACGAACCCCGGTAGAACCGGACCCAATGGTCGTAAAAGCCGCCAGCGAGCAATTAGGCCTAGAACCCACCAAAAAGACACCGCTTGAAATCAATGATGCAGATCCTAAAAAAGGTTTAAAAGTGGCGGAAGCAAAACTCAAAGAAGCTAGCTTACCGGTAACTGAAGAAAATAAATTTATCGTGGCAACCTGTGCCGACAAAGGCATCTTGTTCCTCAAAGGGGAAGCAAAAGTAAATGGTATCCGTTGGGCTGCCGATCAAAAGAAAACGGCTTCCACCGATATGGACTCTGTAAAAGTAACTGTTAACGGCAAAGCCTATGAAGTAGTCTTTGCTTCTGATACAGTGGCCACCGTAAACGGCAAACGCTACGATATCTCTACTGCTGCCGGTGATACTAAAAAACAAGCAGCGGCTCCTTCCACAGGTAGCGGAGCAACCGTAAAATCCCCTGTCCCCGGAGCAGTCCTGCGTTTTAGCGTCAAAGAGGCCGAGCAAGTAAGCGAAGGGCAAGAAATACTTGTGTTAGAAGCTATGAAAATGGAAACTCCTGTAGCTGCCCCCGCCAGTGGGGTCATTCACTTCAACGTTAAGCAAGGTGACCAAGTACAAACGGGGCACGTTCTGGCGGAGATTAAATAGGAGGCCGGTATGGATTTCACACAAGCGTTTATTCAAATCTGGCACACTACCGGACTATACAACATGGCATGGCAACAAGGCGTGATGATTGCGGTGTGCTGTTTCTTGCTATGGTTAGGTATCAAAAAACAATTTGAGCCGCTTTTGCTGGTTCCTATTGCTTTCGGTGGCATCTTAGCCAACATTCCTATGCCTCCGGGAGAAATGATTGCCAGCTTATCTACCACTATGGTAGATCCCTCTACGGGTGAAGTGATGACTACCTTCGGCGGCTTTTTAGGAATTATTTTCCATGCCGGTATTGACACGGGATTATTCCCGCTATTCATCTTCATGGCTGTTGGTGCCATGACAGATTTTGGGCCTTTAATTGCCAACCCTAAAATGGCCTTATTGGGGGGAGCTGCCCAGTTTGGTATCTTTGCTACACTCATTGGTGCTGTAGCTTTGTCTTACATTTACATAGGGGACAAACAACTCTTTGCTTTCGGATTAAAGGAAGCTGCTTCTATTGGAATTATCGGTGGCGCAGATGGCCCGACATCCATTTACCTTACAACGCGCCTTGCCCCGCAATTGCTGGGTTCTATTGCCGTGGCAGCTTATTCTTATATGGCGTTGGTCCCCGTAATTCAACCCCCTATTATGAAGTTGCTTACTACGGATGCCGAACGCAAAATCCGCATGACACAACTTCGCCCCGTTTCCAAACGTGAAAAAATCTTATTTCCACTGGTTATTTTGATCTTATGTGCTCTCTTGTTGCCTTCTGCGGCTCCGTTAATTGGCTGTTTAACATTCGGCAATTTAGTCAAAGAATCCGGAGTGGCGGAACGATTGTCTAAAACATTGCAAAATGAATTTTGCAATATCGTAACCATCTTACTTGGGTTATCGGTAGGATCCAAGTTACAGTACGACCATTTCCTGACCACCGAAACACTGGGGATTTTAGTGTTAGGTGTTATTGCCTTCTCTGTAGCCACCGCTTCAGGGGTATTATTGGCAAAATTCATGAACGTATTGAGCAAAGAAAAAATCAACCCACTCATTGGATCGGCAGGTGTATCCGCTGTTCCTATGGCGGCCCGCGTTTCCAACAAAGTAGGTTTGGAATATGATAAACAGAACTACCTGTTGATGCACGCCATGGGGCCCAACGTGGCCGGAGTTATTGGAAGTGCTGTAGCGGCAGGTGTGTTACTGGCACTCTTAGGAAAATAATAATTTCCATTAAAGAGGGGGAAGAATCAATTATTCTTCCCCCTCTTTATTTATGAAATTAACTACTTGTCGTAACCCCTTTTCGAGGACACAATTTAGCTAAACCGCAACAAGAGCATGCTGGTTTGCGCGCATTGCATATTTGCCGGCCATGTAAGATAAGCGCAATTGCCAACCAGCCCCAATATTCGTAAGGGATTATTTTGGTAAGATCTTTCTCCACTTTTACCGGATCAGTTTGTTGGGTGAGTCCCAGACGTTTAGCCAAACGTTTTACATGTGTATCTACTACTATTCCGGCAGGCTTTTTGAAATAATCGCCCAACATTACATTAGCTGTTTTACGAGCTACTCCGCGCAATGTGAGTAAATCGTCCATATTCTGCGGCACTTCCCCACCGTATGTAGAACAAATCCGTTTGGACATTTCAATTAAAGAAACGGCCTTGCTATGGTAGAAACCGGCCGAGTGAATAATTTTTTCCACATCACTTAGTTTGGCTTTTGCTAAATCTTGTACAGTAGAATATTTTGCAAATAAATGAGGAGTAATCGTATTTACACGAGCATCTGTACACTGGGCAGACAAAATTACGGCACACAACAGTTCCCACGCATTGTGGTGGTGCAGGGGAATAACGTGTTTGGGATATAATTTTTTAAGGGCCTTGAGCAAGGCCATAACTTGCGTTTTAGTCATGTGATTTTTTTCCAAATTTGCTGAACACATAACTGCCGGATAGAAACAATAAATTTATTAAAATAATGGAGGCCCCTGAAGGAATATCCCATAAAAAAGATATATAAATGCCTACCCATACGCTGATTACACCAAAACATACCGCCCATCCAAGCACCTGTCTAAACGTACGAGAAACAAGCAAGGCCGCTACTGGGGGAATTATCAACAAAGCAGAAATTAAGAAAATTCCCACTACCTTAAAAGCAAGCACCACCGCTATCGAGGTTACCATGATTAATCCCGTGTTTAATAAGGATACATTAATACCACGCGTTTTGGCAAAGGGCTCATCAAAACAAGCTGACGTAAAATCTCTATAAAATAGACGAAGCAATACCAATATAACCAGTAACAACAAACCACATAAAACAGCTTCCGCAGCGGAAACGGTAAGAATGCTTCCAAACAGATAACTCAATAAATCGGTATTAAATCCTCCGGCCAGGGCCGTAATAAGCAGCCCCACCGATAAACCTGCGGCACTCACTATTCCAATAGCTGCATCTCCGTAGATACGAACTTTTTGAACCAATTTCATGATACCCAAAGAAGAAAGAAGGACAACCGGAACAGACATATAAACAGGTTGGGTAGAAGTAACCAAGGCAAGGGCAACCCCTGTTAGACACACATGGCTCATTCCATCGCCAATAAGAGAAAGCCTCTTTAATACCAAAAATACACCTAATAGTGCGCAAGCAGCTGCTACCAACGTACCGGCTACCAAACCTTTTTGTACAAAACCATAACTCAAAAATTCTATCATTTGCCACACTCCTGGCACGTTCCTCCCAACGGGCAATGCCCGTGTTGATTGTGCAGATGGTCAATAGTATGCTGGGCAAAAGCGCCTAATTTTTCAGCTACTGCCTTGGAATGGCAGAATTCCTCTTTTGTTCCAAAAAAGACAACTGTTTTATCCACGTACATAAATTTAGAAATATATTTTCCCACTTCACCGGTATCGTGTGTAATAAGCAGAATTGTTGTATGATATTTTTGGTTAAGTTGGGCAAGTAAATCAAAAAACATTTCCCGGCTAGTACCATCCAAAGCCGTAGAAGGCTCATCTAAAATCAATACCTCCGGTTGGCTTACCAATGCCCGAGCGAGCAAAACACGTTGTTGTTGGCCGATTGATAAATCATGAAATATTTTACCGGCGTATTGCCGTGTATTGGTTTGTTGCATAGCCGCATATACCTGCTTCAGTTCCCCTACTGACACACCGCTACCGTGATGGTCCGTTAGCCCCATTAGTACTACTTCTTGGGCCGAAACAGGGAAACGAGCTTGGGATACCGGACTTTTTTGAGCCAAATACCCTATTTTATGCCATGCATTAAATTGCTTCAAAGGGGTACCAAATAGTTCAATTTTTCCCCTTCCTCTTTCCAAACCTAACATCACTTTAAGTAAAGTGGTTTTCCCGCCGCCGTTGGGGCCAATAATGCCCACGTAATCTCCACTCTGCACGTCAAACGACACATTTTCCAGCACCGGCACCCGTGTATAAGCAAAGCTTACTTTTTCTGCTTTTAAAACGCTGGACATTGCAGCCCCCTCTTCAAGCTATCCAAATTACGACGCATCAGTTCCACATAGGTCACATTATTTTCAAAATCTTGTTTAGAAATATGTTCAATAGGATACAAAGGCAGAATAGTTACGTCTGTTTCCCGTGCCACCACTTCGGCCAATCGGCCAGAAACCATATTTTCCGTAAAAATAGCTTTCAATCCTTGACGTTTTATATCTCGAGTCAAGCCAATCAATTTTTTAACAGAATGTTCCCCTTCGTGCGAAGTGCCGGACAAAGTGGTTAACTGTAATCCATACGGAATAAGTAAATTTTCAAAGGCCAAATGCCCAATATGTACTACCTTTCGATAACGACAATGTTTTAGTGAAGTAGCAAAATCTTGCTGCAAGCGGTAAATATCACTCTTAAAACGGTTTAAATTTTGCGTGTAATTTTTCGCAAATTGCGGGCAAATTTCTTTCAAAAATTCTGTTATATTTTCTGCCAAAATCGGCATATTTTCCAAACGCATCCAAATATGAGGATCTGGCGTTTGCTCTACTGAATCCGCTAAACGTAGCAAACGGGTATTTTCCCCCGCATTTTTTGCTAGATCCAAAGCCCAAGGTTCCAAATCATCTGAAATATAAATAAATCCATTAGTCTGCTTTAAAGCTACTAGCGTTCCGGGTGTCGGTTCAAAAGAATGTGGTTCCGCACCAGGTGGTAAAATCATTTCCACTGATACTGTATTCCCAGATAATTGCCGCACTAATGTATAAGGCACATACCCAGAAACAATAATCTTTGCCTGTGCTTTTTGAGCATGCGAATTTTGTTGTGTCCGGTAGGAATGAATTAAAACCAAACACATAAATAACCCAATCAATAACATAAAACCAGCACAAATCCAGGCAATTTTCTTTTTCATAATTATATTATACGATTTTCAAACCTTTCAGGAAATTGACAAAATTTATATAATACAAATAGGAGGAAAAATTATGGCTTATTTTTTAGCTTTTTGTTTAGCATTATGTTGGGGAACTGCCTTTTTAGCTTCTAAAAATATCGTAGAAGTTTTACCCCCCTATTGGGGTACTTTTTATCGCGTGCTTGCAGGGCTTTTATTTTTTGCTATCTTATATGGAATAAGAAGAAAAAATTTAAAATGTCCGCTCAAAGAATTGTGGCGTCCCTGGGCCATTGGTCTATTGCTCATCTTGATCCCCTTTGCGGCAATGTCTTGGGGCCAACGTTTTGTAGCACCTACTATCGGCGGTATTTTTAACGGAACCGTACCCATATGGAGTTTCATAATGGGAGCCATCTTACTAAAAGGAGTAGACCGCTTTACCTGGCGACGCGCAGCCGGAGTTACGATAGGTTTGTTAGGATTATTGATTATCATGTACCCGGTAATTAGCGGTATCTCTTTGGAAAGCGGAAAAATGGCTATTTACGGTTGCTTAGCTTTGCTACTCATGGCATGGTCGTACAGTTTAGGCAATGTGCTCACCAAAAAAATTATGGTGGATAGCAATGCGGTAGGATTAGAGGCTAATACCTTCCATCAATACTTGTTTTCAACCATTGTGCTACTGTTAATTTCACTTTGCATGGAGCCAACCCCTGCGTGGAGTGCGTTTAATACCAAAGTGACTCTCTCCATTATAAGTGCGGGTGTATTTTCCTCTGCAGTGGCCTTCTTATTGATGGTAGAACTTATCAAACGTTGGGGTGCTACACGCATGGCATCCGTTACTTATTTTACTCCGGTAATTGCCATGTTTAGCGATATGATTGTCCGAGGAAGAATGCCCAATCGCTTTGAATTAATCGGCTTATGCTTTATTTTTGTCAGCTTATGGCTTATCCAGAAAAAAGTAGAAGCTTAAAGAATTTTCAGCAGCATAGCAAAAGTGTCTCCCCCAAAAAATTTTGGGGGAGTTTGTTAAGATAGCACTCCTAATTTCTGCGGTTCAATCCAACGCTTACAAAAGACCAAAATCAGCTCCTTTTAATGGCCAAGAAAGACTCTTTTCCATCGAAATAACGAATTACAAACAAACAAAACCTGCTCTCGCTACCAAAAAATGGTAAAATGTAGGGGTATAAAATGACTAATTAGAAAATGTAAACAGGGTGAGGTTTTAATATGGAACAAAATTTATCGTCAGCGACTTTGGTTAGACCCATTGTCAAAGACCCGCAGGCCGAAATGGACGTTCCTACCGGCTATGGTAAAACGGAGAGTTACTTACTTCCAAAAGATCCGGCATGGATGTTTCTTTTTTGGGAAATTACCCAAGGAACGTTTGATTATTTAAGAAGCCAATACGGAGAAGAAACCCTAAAGCAAGCCCGTACCATCATCCGCTTGCATGACGTAACCGGGGTTCCTTTTTTCAATGGAAACAATTCCGTAGAATACTACGATATGCCCGTTATTTTTGAAGCACGCAGCTGGTATATTAATGTGCCGAAAACGGGGCGTTCCTACATTGCAGATTTAGGTTATTTAACAGCGGACGGACATTTTATTTTAGTATCACGTAGCAACCTAACTTCCGTACCGCCCGGTCACATTTCCGATATAATTGATGACAAATGGATGATTGTGGAAGGCGATTTCCAAAAATTGTTAAAACTTTCGGGTGCTGATTATATCGGTTTGGGCTCCAGCGAACGAATGCAGGTAGTCAGCCAGCATTGGAAATTGACAGAGCTTACTTCTTCCGGCTCTTCCACTTCCTGGTCTTCCTTTGCTCTGCACTTAGATAAAGTGCAAGAAGAGGAGGAAGATATTTGGCTGGAAGCTGATTGTGAGATTATCATCTATGGTTCTGCCTCCAAAAACGCCATCGTATCTATTAATGGGAAAGACATTGAACTAAAAGATGGGAAATTTTCTATTCGCCAACACTTATCCGCTGGCAGCGTGGTAGATTTGCCTATTCGCGCGCGTAACGCTAAAGGCGATAAAACGCGTCAAATTATGATTAAGGCTCTGCGCGAGCAAGGAAAATAATATGGGGAATGAAAAGGGTTATTTAGCACTGGTATTGCACGCACACTTGCCGTTTATCAAACATCCGGAATACCCGGATTTCTTGGAAGAAGATTGGTTTTATGAGGACATGGTAGAAACGTACATTCCTCTGCTAAATGTATTTGAAAACTTAACAGAGGAAGGCGTTGATTTTCGCTTAACCATGTCTCTCACGCCTCCATTGTGCAACATGATGGCGGACCCATTGTTGACGAACCGTTTCTCTCGTTATTTGAATCAACGGGTTGAATTATCCGAAAAAGAATTACACCGTACAGCCGGAACGGAATTTGAAGCTGTGGCACGGATGTATTTTGACAAATTCCGCCGCTATAAAGATTTATTTGAAAACCGCTATCACCGCAATGTTTTGGAAGGATTTAAAAAATTTCAAGACATGGGCAAATTGGAAATTATTACCTGTTGCGCTACTCATGGATACTTGCCCTTAATGGTACACAAAGAAAGCGTCAATGCCCAAATTAAAATTGCCGCACAAGATTATCGCAGTCGCTTTGGGCGCAACCCTCGCGGAATTTGGCTGGCAGAATGCGCCTATAACCCCGGTGACGATAAATTCCTGCGTGATGAAGGAATCCGTTTCTTCTTCACGGAATCTCACGGGATTTTACACGGAACTCCCCGCCCTAAATATGGTATTTATGCTCCGGTTTATTGTCCCAATACAGGGGTGGCTGCTTTTGCACGCGATATGGAATCAGCCCAACAAGTTTGGAGTGCCGAATCAGGTTATCCCGGTGATGCCCGCTACCGAGAATTTTACCGCGATTTAGGGTATGATTTGGACTACGACTATATTAAACCCTATTTACATTCTGATGGTGTCCGTCGCAATATCGGAATGAAATACCACAAAATTACCGGGAAAGTCTCCCTTAACCAAAAACGGGCTTATAATCCCGCAGAAGCACGGGAAGTGGCTGCCCAACATGCAGGCAACTTCATGTTCAACCGCCAAAAACAAATTGAATATCTCAGCACAATTATTGACCGTAAACCGTTAGTAGTTTCCATGTATGATGCGGAACTTTACGGCCACTGGTGGTATGAAGGAATTGATTTCCTGGAATATTTATTTAAGAAAATTTACTACGACCAAGATGAAATCAAACTCATTACTCCTATGGAGTACTTGTCCATATACCCGGAAAACCAGATTGTACAACCGTCTATGTCTTCCTGGGGGGATAAAGGATATCATGAAGTTTGGCTCAATAGTGGCAACGACTGGATTTATCGTCACCTAATTAAATCGGCTGAACGCATGATGGAATTGGCTAACCGCTTCCCCAATGCACAGGGGCTTTTGCGTCGTGCGTTGAACCAGTTGGCACGTGAATTGGTATTAATGCAATCTTCGGATTGGGCTTTCTTAATGACAACCGGAACGGCTAAGGAGTATTCCACCAAACGTACCAAAGACCACGTAAAGCGTTTTAATGAGCTTTATGAACAAATACAAGGCAATCGCATCAACGAGGCCTATGTGTACGAGTTAGAATTGAAAGATTCCATTTTTCAACAAATAGATTATAATGTCTATTCCAGCGCGGCTAAAGAAGCCGTTTTGGCTAAGTATTAATCTTTCATTATAACTCACCCGCTCCCCTCTTACGGGAGCGGGTTTTTTATACCCTAAAGGCCTATTTTCTTTCTAGGGCTAAAAGCCCTTGCTCTTACCAAAGAGAAAATTTAAAATAAGAAAAGGGAGGAGATTTATGAAAAATTTACATCTATTAAAATCTATTTTTTTAACCGCAACAGTATTTTTGATAATGAATACCCCCATCGAAGCTCAGGTGATAAGAGGAGTCACTGAAAAAATATTAGGAGCAGGCCCGGAAGAATTGGCAGAAAATGTTACCCGTGCACTCCCACCCACAATAGCCTCTCGCGCCTGGTTAGCAGATACTCGAGCCACTCTACAAACCTCTTTTTTTATAAAAGATATTTTAAGAAATAATATCCCCAAGGAAGTTTATACTCCCCAAATTCAACAAGCCAAAAGCGTTTACGCCCAAATAGCTGATTGGCAAAAAAATCCGCCTGCCATCTCTCAGCTACAACAACAAATTCAATCTCTATCTTCCGTACAGGAAACGACCCGATATGTATGGCTGGGGATTTTAAAAAATCGATGGATTCCACAAGAAAAATATACCTATCTTCTTGAAAGAATGAAAAAATATTTTGATTTTGATACAGCCAATGATGCCGAAACAATTATCCTTACCGATAAATTACTGGACAATCAACGCATCCAACTGCTTCGTACCACATACAATAGCTTTACAGACCGTTTAGAAAGGTTTTCAAAAGAACACCACCGCTTGCCTACTTCTTTATCCTTTGCAACTGCGGAAGAAAGAAGATTGTCTTCTGAATTGGACACATTTAGATTTTTCTTAGAAAAAGACAATTTTTATCCAATAAATATGTATATAAAACGGATAAAAAATGTAATAGAAACATATCAATAAATACAAAATATTTTACCTATAACAAAAACCCCGGCAAAAGCCGGGGTTTTGAATGGTTTTTCACTCTACTTATATTCTAATTTTATCAATTTGTATTTCTTGGGGCCGCGTGGCAAAATGGCTTCAAAAGTTTCCCCTTCTTTTTTACCAAGAACACCGTTGGCCAAAGGCGATTTCACAGACAAAAGCCCTTTATCTGGGTTAGATTCCATAGATCCAACCAACGTGTAAGTAAATTCGATATCAGCATCTAAATCTTTAATCGTAACCGTCGCACCAATACGTGCCTCACTATGGTCCACTGTTAGATCATCTGTGATTTCAGCATTGCGCAATTTGGTCTCTAACTCTTGGATTCGAATGAGTGTTTCCGCTTGCTTCTCTTTTGCTGCATGATATTCAGCATTCTCTTTCAGATCCCCTTGAGCGGCGGCCTCTCCGATTTCGTTGGATAAAGAAGCTTTCAAATCTTTTAAATTTTTTAATTCGTTCACAAGAGCTTCATATTTCTTGCGACTTACATAATATACTTCTGCCATATTGAACTCCTTTTCAAGTTACCCTTAAGTGTACTATTTTAGCGCATAGATTTCAATTCCCGCCCCTTTTTATTATTGGTATAATACAAGTATGCGTATACTGCTATTGATTACAATCGGCTTAAATATTGTTTTCCCCTGTTGGGGGCAAAACGACCATGTACGCATTGCCAAACAAAATACCCCCGCCGTAGTGGCCATTAATGTTCTTAAAAAGGACGGCTCTACCTTTACGGGGACGGGATTCATTGTTACCCCAGACGGATTAATCGCCACCAATAAGCATGTTATACAAGATGCTCTTTTTATCAATATAACATTTAATACGGGAGTTGTATCGGGAGAAGCGCATCCGTTGTCTGTATCTTCCAATGTAGATTTAGCTTTATTAAAAATAGATGCCGTTTTTTTGCCCTATGTCATATTGGGAGATTCTGATACTGTTCTTCCGGGGCAAACGATTACCGTTATAGGTAACCCGAGACGTCTGCAAAATACCATTTCTTCCGGCCTTATCAGCCAAGTTCGCCAAAAAGCCGACGGCACCCTTTGGCATCAAATCAGCGCTCCCATTTCACATAGTTCCAGCGGAAGCCCTGTATTTAATAGTGAGGGGAAAGTAATTTCCATTGCTTTTGCCAGTTATGTAGGAGAAGGAGACCAAAACCTCAATTTTTCTGTACCCGTTAATTATCTTAAACAATTGATAGAAAATGCGGGTTATTCGCTGCCAGAGAACTTCTCCTCTGCGACTTCAGCAGATAATTCTCCGCAGACAAATCTCATTTGGGCACATCTTAAAAAATCTTGGTCTATTTTAATGAGGTTATTGCGAATAAAAAAATCTTGAAAATCAAAAAAGAAACAGGTACACTAAAAGGACGGAGAAAGTAGGAGTATTTATGAAAAAAACAATTTTCAAAACGACTTTATTTATTGTCTGTATAGGTATCATTTTATTTTTGTTGTTACCTTTCTTAGAAACTTCCACTCCTTCCCAAGAAGGAATTAATGCAAAAGCGGAACCTCAAATATTTACTTCCAACCCCTTAACCGCTTTGTTACAGAAGTTATCTCCTTTTTTCCGCTTGCGAGCACACCAGGAAAAGAAAGCTACGCTCAATCCTCGCCAAATAGATGAAATGTTTGGCAAACCAAAAGACGGGGCATTGGCATCTGCTAAGCCATTGTCACAAAATGCTTCTGCAGGGAAAGAAGCCGATGACTCTGTTCAAAAGACAGATGCGAACGCTCCTGTTTCCAATGGAAATGATAACACGGTCTCCTCCAACTCAAAAGGAAATGAGGATTGGGTACTTATCCGACAAACCAATCCTACCGCCAGTAAACTTGGGATGCATGAAATCAATGTAAAAGACAACCCTTATGAATCCTATATCCGTCAGCAGAAGAATGCCGCCCATATACCGGACACCACTCCAACCGCTTTTACACTAAATACACCTGCCACGTCAACTCCTTCCCGTTTTCAGAAATTAATCGATCCTGTAAAACGTTTCTTCGGATTCGGAGATGCTCAACAATTGCAGGCAGCTTCTTTCGGAGCAACAAAATCTAGTGGTGAAGGTGCCGCCCAATTAGCTTCCGTCAAAGGACTTAATAATGGATTAATACAGGCTGGATCATCTTCCATCCGCGGCCCTATCGACCCGTCTTTGCCTTCCTTCAATCCCACTATCTCTAGCAGCGAGGAAATTGCTCCCCATGATGTGATGCAAGATATGCGGGAAGTATACTATCGTCTTCACCCTGAATCTCTCATTGAGAGTGCGGTCCAAGCATTAGCCGACGCCAAATTCCCGGGGGAACTCAGCGAAAAACAACAAGAGGAGAAAGACCAATTCATCCATGAAAATGCATCTGCTCTTTGGGCCCAATTACAAGACTTTCAGAAAAAGAGGATGGACATTTATTATGATGACATGCCCCTCCATGAAAAATTCCAAGAAGCTTGCAAGAATGAATCACTGCCTCTGTCAAATAGCTGTGAATTTCCTCCTCTGCCTAGAAAAGAAAAGCCCGAATCCTCCGTTTCTCAGGAAGAATTAAAAGCCGTCCAACAAATAAATCAGGCAAAATTTGAAAGCATCACTCAATTGCCTCTCCCACAGGTCCCTTTAACCCCTGTGTTAAGCCGCGCTTCTTCCGCTATCCAAATTTCGCCTGACAGTGAGGAAAGCCGCACAAGTCCTTTCCTTCCAGAAGCCGTTAAAGTAAATCCTATTCAGAACGCTCGAAGAGAAATTCAAATTGTTAACGATCTTTACAATTGGATGTTTGATGAAGCCAATTGTGCGGAAGAAGGAAGCGAATGTTATTATGTGGCTAACAGTGCTCAACCGGACTCCACTCTAAAAGATGTTTTCCATATGATGACAAGCTCTTTCGTGGGCGATCCTAACAACCTCTATCCAAAAGGAGAAGCTGCTTACATTCAACATCGTTTGGATAAATTAGGGGAAAATGCATCAGAAGAAGCTCGTAAGAAAGAAGAAGAAAAAGCAAGAAGTGATTACCAAAAATACGCTCCCCCCTATTTGATTTACAACAAAGAAAACATGCAACAACACTACCAACAATTGGGGCAGGTGGTACGCTCGGGTGTCCGCGCAGATAATACTTCCTTCTTCTTTATGATGAACGGCACCCAGGCTTCTTCTTTGTCCGATACGCTAAACGGCACCGGTTTTTTGTATGATACCGACCCGATTTTACTCCAGGAAAAAAGCAAAACCCCCGCTGAGGTCAGTAATCACTTTGTGACAAGTTCCGCGGAATTAATGCGTGACTCTTGGAACGCCGCCGCCGAAGTAATTGCTCCTTTAGCTTCCGAAGCCACTAAAATTCGCATCGGTGACGCTATTACTGAATACAATAATTTGTTAGAAGACAATGGCAATGATGCCCTGGGAGCCTTCTTTCAAATATTGCAAAAACAAAAAGGTGACCAAAAATAAGTTTTAATTCAATTGTAAAATGGGTATAATGATAGATGGGGAGTTGTGCTTTTCCCATCTATTTTTCTAGGAGTTTTGTATGAAAAAATTTGCCTATCTATTAGGTTTCTTTTTATTAATAGCTGCTGCCTGTCAAACTACTCCCTACGAGAGGGAAGATCCACATCAAGAATATGAAAAATATATCAATTCTCATATTTTTGCCGCCTGCAATAATGATGGAAAAGCCTACGCCACCTATTCTTTGGCTTATTTAAACAAACGTCCTTCCGAACGAGACCCTTATTACAAGGTAACGTTCGTTGACGGACCTTGTAAAGGAAGTTCCCGTTGGACAAAAGACGTGATTCTTAAAACGGAACCGGCCGAAGATGGTTTTTTGGAACTAGGGCAGGTGGTTTTGCGAAATTACGAAAATCCCGCTTCCCGGGATGATAAAAGCCAAACTTCCCGCTGGCACAAAGGGGTAGTCTCCAACATTTCACGCCAAAACAAAGGCATTGTCACGCTTACTTTCCCACGGGATAGCCAAGACTTTAACGCCGCACGGGAAAGTGTATATACACATAACGTGCGCTTTATTATCGAGCCGCGCGTAAAAGATGTTCGTACGTTTTTATAAGGGGAAATATGAAAAAAATATATATAGCTAAATGGATGTTTTTATTTTTGCTGGCCATTTGCCCGGCTGTTGCTACGGCCGCCAACGGAGACCCTGTCAAAGGGGATCCTATCAATTCGGAAACGTTAATTTTAGACGTTCCGACCTCCGAAACACTGGATCGTTATCAAGCTTCTTTTCTAACACGTGCCTACGACCATGGCACAGTCATGGAAACGATTGATTTTGGTATTTATCCGCGGATTAATCTGGGGGTTAGTGTGGCCGCTCACGAATTGTTGGGCTCCTCCGATTCGGTACGGATACTCAACCCGGATTTCCAGGCCAAATGGAAAGTGTATGATGGGAACCTCTATCTGCCGGCCATTTCTATCGGTTATGACGGACGCCGATATGGTTACGGGTATAATGAACAACGCCATTATACACGTTCTAAAAAATACTTGGACAATCGCCGCGGCGGATACGTGTCTTTTTCGCGGGAAGTTTTCATTCCGGGATTACAAATGTCAGCCGGAGCTAATTTTTCCGATTTTGAATGGAAAGAATTTTACATGTTTACCGGGGTATATTATAAAATTGCGGGACAAGCTTCCCTCTTAGCTGAATGGGACAATATCCGCAATATCCGCGACTCACGCTTTAACGCAGGAGTACGCTTTTACCTGCATCCCTCTTTGGCTTTAGACGGGGCAGTACGTCGCATTGGCCGCGGAGATGAAAGCGAACGTATTTTGCAAATTCGTTATGTAACTAATTTCTAGAGGAATTATGGAAAAAACTCCACAAAAATCTTTTCAAAGAAGAACTATTTTCATTAAGAAAAAGCTACAGATACGCTACATGTTGCTTATCTGCTTGAGTGTCTTGTGTGGATTAACTATCATGACAATGGAGCTTACTCTAACCTTCAACGAACTGTTTGACAGTTATCCTATTTTGATGCAACCGCTCTACGACGCTTTCCTGCCTATCTTGTCTAATTTCTTCTATAAAATTGCAATTTATATACTATTTGTAATTTTAATTTCTGCCATTTTGTCACATAAAATGGCAGGGCCTATTTACCGTTTTGAACAAACGTGCAAAGCTATCGCTAAAGGAGATTTTTCACAACGTGTCCACTTGCGTAAAGGAGACCAATTTGTAGAATTACAAGAGGAATTCAATAAAATGATGGACCGGGTGGAAGCTGAATTAAAAGCAAAACAAGGGGAAACAACCAAATGAAGAAATCGTTGTTACTTGTTCTGGGGATTCTGTGCCTAGCCTTGCCGTCACTGGCACAAAAAGAGTATGGATTAAAATTTTCCAGCTTGGTTAGTGATAACCTTACCTTGGAAAATGCAATTCGCTTAGGGCTGGAAAACAATTCGGATTTCCTTACTGCTCAACAAGAAATCATTATTGCCGAACAAAAGGTTAACGAGGCGAAATTCCGCTATCTTCCCCAGTTCGCTTTACAGGGAACAGCCACTTGGTTTGATCTGGATTATCCTATGGTTTTGTCTGATTCTGTAGCCAACCGATTTCTTCCCGGTAAAATGCTCAATGATGATAACCGTTTCTATGCCGTGGGAGTTACAGCGACCCAATATCTATATTCCGGAGGGCGCATCCATGGTACACTCAAGGCAGCCCGGGCTAATTTGAAGCAAGTACAAACACGTTACGAAACTGTTAAAAATCAGGTTGTCTTAACCATCAAACAAGCTTTTGCACAATTGTTGTATGCGCAAGAAAATGCTGCATTGACCGAAGATATTTATCAAAAAGCAATTTCGTGGAATAAAAACAATACAGACGTATGGACACAAATTCAAAACCGTTCTGCTTTGGCTCAATTAGAGAATGCTTCTTCTATTGCTAAAAACGAGTTAACAAAAGCGCGCTTGGCCATGTTGGTCAGTTTGAATAAAGAATTAAACTCGCCGTTGTCTATATCGGGCACTTTTTCCCCCACCACCCTGGAAGGGGATTTGGCTCGTTACAACTTGTGGGCTACTGAATTTAGACCCGAATTAAAATCGGCCATCTACGAGCTGGAACTGGATAATATCTCTATCGACTTGGCTCTCTCCAAACGTTATCCGGATATCATTTTGAATGCTTCTTATGAAAAATTGGGAACGCAAAATTTGGAAGATGTAAATAAACAAATTTCTTTGGCAGTCCGCTTACCTATCCCTTATAATTTTTCTGAACAAATCACTCAAAAACGGGCAGAGCAGAAAAAAAGCGAACTTAAACGCGCCTTAATGGAAGATAACATCCGTACGCAAGTGGCCCTGAGTTTTGAAAATATGACTTTTTGGCAACAGGAAGCACTCAACCGGCAGCAAACTTACCAAGATCTGACTTCTCTGTTCGAAAAAGCTTCTAAAAATGCTTCCAAATCTGGAACAGCCCCTCTTCAAGCGGCCCTGGCTTATTTACATGCCGCCCAGGATTATTTAGTAGCTGTAAAAGAAAATCATATCGCCAAAGCGCAATTAGAGTGGGCTATTGGCAAGGATATAGAATGAAAATTTTTCGTCACCTGCTTTGGGCAGCCTTCTTGCTGGGACAATGCTATTTGCCAAGCAATGCAGTTTCGGCCCAAACAGATGATGCTATCTTGCGTAATTTTTTGTGGGATCGCTTTGTTTCATTACCTAAAGAAGCACGCCCGAAGGTGGGATTGGCTCTGTCGGCGGGTGGTGTACGCGGATTTGCCCATGTGGGTGTATTGGAAGTATTAAATAATGCGGCTGTGCCTATCGATATGGTAGCCGGAACTTCAATGGGATCTGTTGTCGGCGGGTTATATGCAGCCGGGCTTCCCACTCAAAAATTGTGGGAAATCAGCGAGCATATCACACTAAAAAATATTACTCCTGACCTAAATGTAATGGGACTATTCCGTTTTTTGTTTTCTAAAAAATTGCCCACCTCTGCTAATTTGGCTGATTTCTTTCAAGAACAATTAGGGGATATCCAATTTGAACAGATGCCCATTCCTTTTTCTTGCTCGGCAATGGATGTAAAAACCGGGGAGCGTGTATTATTTAACTCCGGCCCCTTAGCCATAGCCGTTCGGGCCAGTATGAATTTGCCCGGCGTATTTGAACCTGTTCAGTACCGCCACCGAGCCTTGGTAGATGGAGCTGTTGTAGATTATTTACCTGTAGACACGGTGCGAAAAATGGGGGCTGATTACATTATTGCTTCTGTAACCCCGCCGGATTTTTATTCTAAAACCCCACAAACCGTAGCGGCCTACCTACTGCGTGTAGGGGATGTGCGCGGGGCTGCCATGATTGAGGAGGCTTCTCAAAAGGCCAACTTCGTTATTACCAACCGCGTATTAGATACGGGGACTTTGGAATTGACCCGTTTGCATCAAGCGGGAGAGGTCGGGGTAAAAGAAACAAATTCACATTTAGGAGAATTGCAGGAAGATCTCTTGCTTTTTGCATTGCCTTATGTACTGGAAAAATAAATTAATAACAGTGCTGGCTTTATCCTTCATTACCGGAGGCTGTTCTTCCTTTCAAAATGGTTTCCTGGGGTTTGCCCCTGTTGGTGACAAAAAGGCTTATCTGCAAGCGCGCGAAGCCTATAGCCAGGGAAATTATCAACAAGCCATTGAAGCCTTGACCACGTACGTTTACAAAACCCACAATGTGCGACGACGAGAAGAAAGAGCCTATCGTTTAATCGGAAGCAGTTACGAAAAATTGGGGAATTTAGACAAAGCACTGGAAATCTATTTAGAAGCCCTGGAATTTCATCCACAAAACGTTCCCCTTCTCATTGCCGCTGCTGATTTGTATCAACGCACGGAATTGTTGGATCGTTCCCAACAATTGTATGAAAGAGCATTGAAAGAAGATGGAAATAACTTACAAGCCCTTTCCGGCTTAGCCTACAACTACTATTTGACCGGCTTTGATTCAAAAGCACGGGAATTTTATGATCGTTTCTTTGCCGTTTCACCAAATGCTTCCCCCCTTCACAGAGCGCGCTACGCACAAACATTTTTACGTCAACGCAACTATGAAAATTCTTTCATTCATATTACCCAAGCCCTGACGGAAGATAACGAAAACGCTGCCTTTTGGTTAGTAAGTGCCCGCTCTTTGCACGGATTGGGAAAAACGCAGGAAGCATTGGAACACCTTGAAACAGCTTTGCTTCTTCTGCCAGAGAATCAAGAATTTTTAGCCACAAAAGCGTTATGGTTATATGAAGACCAACAATATGAACAGGCTTATCAAACTGCCCAACAAATTTTAGATAGTATTCCCCAAAATCAATTAGCGCAGTTGGTACAAGCCCTTTGCTTGTATAAAAAGGGAAATAAAAAAACAGCAATCGATCGCTTGAAACAAACGGAACAATTGGCTCCTACCTCGTTCGTAGGAAAAGTTGCCCATGGAATTGTTTCGCAATTATAATCTTAAGCGTTTTGATTTGTCACAAAAAACCGCCCCAACAGATTGTATAGGGCGGTTTTAGTTTCATTTATTAATTAAGGCTTTGGAACAAAAGATTTCCGATCGGGTTTTCTGTCACTTTCTTTTAACTCCATTTCCTCCAGCAGTAAAGCAGGGGTAATAATAGATTGTGTCCAATCAATATTTCGAACTATTTTTTCCGTTCCCGCAGCGCGAATATCTCTTAAAGAACGGTTACTAAGCCCGGATTCAAGCTGTAACCCGGTAACCATTTCTTTATGTCCGTCTTCGGTGTAAATTCGCTCCCAGGCCCCTTCACTATCCGGATTTAGAGAGTGAATAATATAGCAATACTCCAAATCAACGGCACGACACTCTTGACGTAATTGCTGTTCCAATTGTTCCATGGAAAGCGGATGGCGCGCTTCCACCACTATATTGGTCAAATGCTCTTGCAATGCCCCTTTTAGGAAACGTCCGTGCCCATTACTTTTAGCCCCTTTCTTGAAGGGTCGAGAAGAAAGCGGAATTTCGCGTAGAAACCCATCTTCCACCAATGTTAATTCTTGCGTAGCAACACCTTCATCATCTATAGGAAGAAAACCAAAAAGTACTTGCCCTTGGTATGTTTTAAGTCGAGGACGATCATACACATTTACAACGTTGGAAAGCACACGTTTCCCGACTTTATTTTTGAAACTCCCGCTAATTTCTTCCTTCCCATCCACAGTAATCAATGTGCCAAAATTGGACGCATTATTCATAAATACATCTTTCCACAAATCGGCGGCAGCAGAGGGCATCAGCAACACGGGGCCTAAAAAAGAACTCCCTTTCGGCGCGTTGTACTCTTGTTTGATTCGTTGAAGCAATTCATCTACTCTTTTTTCGGCCAATTCTTCCCAATTGTCGGCATCAGCGGAGAAATAAACCGAATCTTGAAATTTCCATTTAAACCCTGCTTTCGTACGGAAAGAAACTTCCCAATCTATATCAATATATTGCACATTATACTGAGCAAAACTTCCTAAGTTATTTAAAAGATAATGATTGACAGAAAACTTTGTGAGAGAAACGGAAAAATCTTCCATTCCAGGAACTTCTTTCCCTTTGGCAGACAGCCGCATAACAAGTTCCTGGGCTTTTTCCTGAGAAATAGGTGTAAAAACCGGCAATTCTTCCTGATAAGTTCCCTGTTTTTGTGGCACTAAATGCGGCAAATCCGTTTCTGCGCCTTTTTGGCGTTTGTAGGATTGCTTTTTCTCATAAAAATCACTAGCCTGTAAATAAGCTTGATTCGTCAATCCCCAAAGAGACGTACGAATCCCCTCATAACTTTTGCTGGTCGTTCCCTGAATATTTTCTTCATTTTCCTTAACACCAAAACTATCATCCCGGTCGTCACCGGATGCTAATAACACCGAAGCATTTAACCATGGAGACCACTCTTGGTGGGATTGATACAAAGTTCCCAAAGAAGCACTGGCCCCAAAATCATACTGTCTTTCTTCTAAATGATAAAGAATGTAGTACGGATTTGGACTCCCCTTCAAATGCAGCTTCTTCATGGAACGTTGCATTTCATCATGCATGGCCTTAAAATATACATTATCCGGTAATTTGGCCGCCCAAGCGAAAGAAGTTAAAAAAGCACAAAAAAGTAAAAATGTTCTCTTCATTTTGTTACCTCCGACATAGGGGGTGGCAAGATAGGCAATTTTTTATTTGTCTTTTGCGTTTTCTCTAATTCAAGCGAACGTAACAGCACACTGGGAGCGATACTGGATACCGGTACCCAACCCGATTCTGCGCCACAAGTACCGTTAAATACAGCATCATCATCGGCAGCCGCTATTATTTCCTTAAAACTAACCAGCGGCGTACCTACCATATCCACCCCTCTCACCAATTCTTTACGTCCATCCGGATAAAGACGCATGATGTATGTAGGCTCTAACTTGAATGATTGAGGAGCCAGTGTATCGGTAATAGTAAAACCGCCGGAGAGATCTTCAATAATTACCCCATAAGGCTTACCTTGTTTTTTTATTTCTTCTAATAGCTTTTTCTCTAATTCTTCATACGATATGGTTTGCGAAGCAATTACACGTGTATTCCCCATACGCGCCACCGGACGCTTCTCAAATTCAGCTCGTCCATGTCCGTTGGATTGGGCAAACCCTTTAATGGGGCTGCTGCTCATTAAAAAGTTTTTCAATATTCCGTTTTCTACCAATGTAACCGGGCGAGCTTTGACTCCTTCACTATCATATTCGTAAAATCCACGTAGAGGCTCTCCTTTGAAAGAAGGTAACGTGGCATCATCCACGATAGTAATCAAGGGGGATGTAATCATCTGCCCTACTTTATCTGTAAATGTTTTACCAAAGGAATCCTCTTTTTGGCGGTGACCTTCCACCCGATGTCCCAATACTTCATGGACAAAAACCGCCATGGCTTTGTTTTTCAAAATAGCCGGCACAGTAGCAGGTTCGGCCTCAGGTGCCTTGATTTGTTGTTCTAGCTCTTCAAGGGCTTGCTTCACATCTTCGGCCAGTTGTTCTTCCGTAGGGAGTTTTTCTTCCTCCAGCACATCATAAATCCGACCACGGCTAAGGCTCAACCCTTCCGGTGTTCTTCCGGATACTTTAAACGACAAGCGAACATATTGAAAAGGAGTTTTCAAACGTGTACCCACGGAATCTACAAAATAATAATGCCCATACTCCTGGGAAAGGCTAAACGAACTGGATAGCACGTAAGCTTTCCCTTTCGTAAGCGCAGAAACTTTTATTAACATATCTTTGATGCGTTGAATATTAAAATCGGTAAATTGCTGCGTGTGACAATAGGTTTCTTTTGGCGGGAAAACAAAATCATGCGAATCATCCCCCCTTTTAGAAGCTGTTTGCACGTCGGTTTGCACTTCCCCGTACATTCTTTGGGCTTGTTCTGCCGCTTGTTGGGTAGCGTCCCACACTTTCAAGGTGAAGGCTTTCCCATCCGAAGTTGCTTGTGGCATATCTTGAATAGATACAGCAAAATCAGATTGCTTTTTCTTTAGCGTGCGCGTATTGTCTAATTGGGGGCTCCCCGCACGCGCCATCACTTTTAAGTCAGAAAATTCTTGAATGTAACTAGCTCTTTCCCCTTGGTTAGAAATATAAATAGAATTTTCTTTCCCGTTTTTTAATGTATAAGATAAATAATAAATGGGCGGTTTTTGTTTTTTAAGCAGAGGGAACCCTCGTCTCATTTCAGCTGACAAAAGTTGAATGGGTTTTTCATCAGAAATAGAACAATTTGATTGTGCTATCAGATACAGCGGAGACAAAAGAAAAGTAAATAAAAGTATTTTTTTCATACATTATAAGTATAGCAAAATAATAAAATAGATTTAGAAGGCAAAAAATGGTAGAATAATAAAAAAGGCGTATCAAATGCCGAGGTAGCTCAACTGGCAGAGCAACGGTTTTGTAAACCGTAGGTTGTGGGTTCGACTCCCATCCTCGGCTAAATTAGAAGCCACCCAACGGGTGGATTTTTTATGTAAACACTTTTACTCCTTTTTAATTTCGCCGCTTGCAAATTGATATAATTAAACAAACAGGAGAAAACAATGGAACCAGTTACTACATCTGTTTCAATTGCTATGTGGGCAGCTTTTTGGATTATCGTCATACTTGCCCTTTTTATCGATTTAACCGTTCTAAATAAACATCATGGAAAAGTATCTATGAAGGAAGCCGGATTAATGGTGTGCGCGTGGGTATCCCTGGCTTTATTATTCGGTGGGGCAATTTGGCTTTTTGAAGGGCCTCGGCATGCTCTGGAATTTTATACCGGTTACGTGCTGGAATATTCTCTCTCCATTGACAACATGTTTGTATTTATTATGATCTTCGGTTATTTTGCAATTCCGCATGAATTGCAACCCAAGGCTCTTTTGTGGGGAATTTTGGGAGCGGTGGTACTACGTTTTGCATTTATCTTTGCGGGGGTGCAATTAATTTCTCTTTTCTCTTGGACCATCTATGTTTTTGGAGCACTTTTGCTTTTCACAGCTGTTCGAATGCTTTTGCAAAAAGAAGATGAGAATTTTGATCCCAGTCAATCATTTATCCTAAAACTGTTGCGTAAATTTATGTCCATAAAAACAGATTACCATGGGGAAAACTTCTTTGTAAAAGACAATGCACATTGGTTTGCTACCCCTCTTTTTGCAGCCGTATTGGTAATTGAAATGAGCGACCTCATTTTTGCGGTAGATTCTATTCCGGCTGTTTTATCCATTACCCAAGATACTTTTTTGGTATATTCTTCCAATATTTTTGCAATTATCGGGCTACGCTCCTTATACTTTTTACTTTCCGGAATGGCAGGGAAGTTTCCTTATCTCAAATATGGGATTTCTGTCATTTTGTTCTTTGTAGGTGTAAAAATGCTGCTATCACACATGGTAAAAGTCCCCATTTCCGTATCACTGGGAATAATCGTAGGTATTTTGGCATTGTCTATAGCGGCCAGTAAACTTTTCCCTCCCCAAAGCGTAAGGGACTAGACATTTTCCCGCAAAATTTACTAGAATATAAAAAACTAAATTTATTTCATTATAAGGAAGAAAACTATGGCGTATAAATGTGCAGTATGTGGCAAAGCATCCGTCTCAGGCGGTTCTTACAGCCACTCCAACCTGAAAACAAAAAGAACGTTTAAACCGAACCTTCAAAAACAAAAAGTTGTTTTGAACGGAAAAACCCAAACTGCTTATGTATGCACGGGTTGTATTAAAAGCGGTTTAGCAAAAAGACCAGCCAAATAAGTGTCGCTTTTTGGACAAATTAGCCCGTGCTATGTGTAGTGCGGGCTTTTTTATTAAGGAGACTCCTGTGAATATAATTCGTCGTTTTAGTTTGGTAGCATCCCTTTTGATTTTTGTTTTTTCGTACGCGCGCGCGGAAGAGGAAACGCTCCTCCCCGAACCCGACCCAAATGGGCCTTGGATGATTTGCAGTATTGATGTATCGGGGTTAAAAAACATACGCAAACGCACCGTTACTAAAGCCGCCCATTCCAAAAAAGGCACTCTCTACGAACGCACAACCGTCACAGAAGACGTGCAAGACATCTCCGCTTTAGGGGCTTTCAATAGCGTGGAGGTAGACGTTTCCTCCATGGAAGGAACACGCAAAGACAAAGATACAGATGAAGTATATCCGTGTAACCGCCTAACCTATATCGTAGAAGAAAAACCTATTTTTGATCGACTCACTTATCAAGGAAGAAAACATCTGGGCAAAGGCTCCATTACGCAGGCCATGACCCTCAAACTTAAAGATCCTTTTAACGAAATAAAATTACAAGCCGATTTGGAAAAAATCAAAGCCAAATATGCCGAAAAAGGGTACGTAAACGCACAAGTTTCCTACGAATTGGAAAAAAATGAAAATTTAAGAGTTGTGTACGTAAAACTTATCATTGATGAAGGAAACCGCATGCGCGTGCAAGATGTGACCCTGGAAAGTGAAGGGGAAGTAGAACTTCCCACGGAAAAAATCATCAAAAAATCTTCCAACCGCGCCGGCAAGGTATTCAAACCGCAAAATTTGCAAAAAGATTGGACCAAAATGATGCTCTACGGCCGTAACAAAGGCTATAGCGAATTTAATTTATCCACCCCCAAAGTTTCATTTAACGAAGAGAAAACACTGGCACAAATTTCTTATCAACTTACCGAGGGGCCACAAGTCGATTTCGGTACCGTTTCCTTTGAAGGAAACAATGTTTTCACGAAAGAAGAATTAGATGAGCAAGTGTTTTTCCGGGAAGGGAAGCGTTATAACCAAAAAGATTTTGATGAAACCATTATGGCTATCCAAGAGCAATATGCGGACAAAGGTTATTTGCAGGCCCGCGTGGAGCCAATTAAAAACATCGAAGATGGAAAATTAAATTTAACGTTCGATATTTCGGAAGGACATATTTTTTACATTGACCATGTAGATGTTACCGGCTACAAAGACACTAAAAAATATGTATTTACCCGTGAACTCTCCATCCAACCCGGAGATTTATATGATAACCGAAAAATCAAACGCAGCCAAACCAAAATCTTAAACCTGGGATTTATCAACGACGTACAAATTGGGTTGCAACCCACGGCAGATCCCAATAAAGTAGATTTGGATTTCAATGTTGTGGAAGGACGTCCCGGAATGTTCACCGCCGGTTTAGCCATGAGCTCTATGGACGGCTTATATGGGGAAGTTTCCGTCAACCATCTCAATCTCTTTGGACGTGCCCAACGGCTTTCTGCCCGTACCTTATTCGGGAAAGAGATCTTGGATTATACCGTCAGTTGGTCCACTCCTTGGATTTACGATAAGCCCACTTCTTTGGGAGTAGACTTATTCAATACCCGCCGTTACCGTTCTTTCTATACGGATAACCAGGCTTATACAGAGAAACGGCTTGGAGGACGGTTAAAAGTAGGTCCTCGTTTTAACGACGATATTTATCAGCTTTCTTTTGGCTATTCTTTTGAAAATATCCGACTTTATGATATTGATGAGGAATTTCAATGCCCGCCTGGTACGGAAGGTCCGGAATGTTTAGCGGAAGGGCGTACCAATTTATCAACCATCAGTGCGGATTTTGCTATTGATACACGCGACAATATGTGGGATCCAACGTCTGGGTGGCGCAATTCTATTGGCTTAGCCCTTGCCGGTGGACCGATTGGCGGCGATTTGGATTTGTGGTATTTAAATGCCCGTTCTATTTTCAACTATACCGTGCTTAATGTGGGCGGGAATTACCCCATTGTATTTGTACTTTCTAATAAAATCGGTTCTGTCCGCGCATATGGCCGTACAGACATGGTCCCCGCATTCGAAAAGTTTTATTTGGGCGGTGCTGATACAATCCGCGGATATGAACGCGCCGGTGAAATTGGCCCCAAATACGGTGGAGACATGTATTACGTCATGAATGCGGAATTGCGTTTCCCGTTAGCACGTGAAGGACGGCGTAATATGGCGCAATTTGCTTTCTTCTTTGATCTGGGTAATTCATGGAATCATTTTGATGATTTAGACTTTTCGTTAGGCCCCAATGAAAATCAATTTAAAGCCGGCGTAGGGGTTGGATTGCGCTTTACAACACCTTCTCTCCCTATCCGTATTGATTGGGGGTATGGTTTGAATCATGCCGCAGGGCAAGACCGTTCCCATTTTTACTTCAACATCTCCAACATGATGTAGAGGAGCTATGAGAAAAACGTGGTTGGTTGGATGTGTGCTTCTGAGTGCGTTGGTAACTTTTGCAGAAACGATAGATCCTTCTACTCTTTCGCAAGAAGAATCCGCTGCTGTGGCTGCCATTTTGGCCAACGCCCAAAAAGAAGCTGCCCTCCCTGCTAAGGAAGCCGAGAAATCCTCCGTATCGGAAAAACAATCTACAGCCACGCAAATTCCCGAACCAGAGGTATCCTCATCCGTTCCCCAACAATGCCTTACCGTAGCCTTTGTAGATATTGATGAAGCCTTCAATGCCCACCCAAGAACGGTAGCCGTAAAAGAGCAAATACGTTTAAAAATCCTTGCCAAAGAAGAGGAAGTCCGTGGGGCCAAACAACTTATCCAAATCCTTACCATGGAAAACAACCAATTGGCTTCGCAACTCAACGAAATAAAACCTTTTTACGAACGGGTAGTGGTAGAGCCACAAAAATTACAACCGCTTCCCACAGAAACACAAGATACACTCTCTTTTGATAATTTAATTAATCGCCTTACTTTCGCCGGAGCTTTGCCCGTCACCACCAGCCCGTTAAACACCCCGGCACGAGAAGATGAATTAACATCTCGCATTGCCGCCAACAAACAAATCATTCAAGAACGTGAATTTTTCGTTGATAATTACCGTTATCAAACACGAGAAGAAATTTTGCAATTGGAAAAAAAAGAAGTAAATGAAATTCTGCAGGATATTTATAGCGAAATTAAATCTTTCGCCAAAAAGCGCAACATTGGTGCTATTGTACGCAAAGATGAAGTGCTCTATGGTGAAAAACCGGTTAATGTAACCCAAGATTTCATCAACCGGTTAAAAAAATCTAAAAAATACAATAAACGTGGAAAATAGAGGAACTATGCTTCACTTAACATTACCGGAATTAGCAAAAATTACCCAAACGCAACTTAACAAAGACACGGGCGCCGTTGTTACGCGGCTTTGCTCATTAGAAGATGCACAGGAAGGTGGCGTCTGCTATATCAATAACGCTGAAAAACTGGAACAATTAACTCAACTCCAGGCTTCTGCCATCATTGTACCGGAAAATGCCAAAGAAAAGGAAAACTTTTTCAACGGGGCTCTTCTTTATGCTAAAAATCCGGAATGGGCTTTCATTTTATTATTAAAGTATGTGGATAATTTACAACAAAAACATACCTCGGGTATCCACCCTACCGCTGTCATCAGTTCCAGCGCTAAATTGGGGGCTAACGTGTCGGTAGGAGCATATAGCGTTATTGAAGACAATGTAACCATAGGAGATAACACCGTCATTTTCCCACAATGTTATATCGGCAAAAATGTGACCGTAGGTAAAAACTGTTATATCTATCCGCAAGTTGTCATCCGGGAACATTGTGTGTTGAAAGATAATGTTATACTGCAAGCGGGCGCAAAAATTGGCTCTGACGGATTCGGTTTTACATTTCATGAAGGGCGCCACCAGAAAATCCCCCAGGTGGGAAATGTTATTTTAGGAAATGATGTCGAAGTGCAGTCTAATTCTTGTATTGATCGCGCTAAAATTTCCAGCACAATTATCGGCGATAACACCAAAATTGACAACCTTGTACAAGTAGGGCATAACGTCAGAACGGGAATGAGCGATATTTTCTGTGCACAAGTGGGAATTGCCGGCACAACCGATATCGGTAACGGGGTTATTCTGGCCGGGCAAGTAGGATTGGCCGGGCATATGACCATTGGAGACAGGGTGCAAGTGGGAGCCCAATCGGGAGTAATTACTTCTGTTCCCGCAGGAGCCACCTATTTCGGCTATCCTGCCATGCCAAAAATGGAAGCCTTCAAGCAGCAGGCTATCTTGCGCAAAATGCCGGAAATGTATAAAGAGTTCCGCGCTATGCAAAAACAGGCACAAGAATTTAAAAATAAGTCATTTTTGCAAAAACTCAAAAAATTTGTAGGATTTTAATATGAGAAAAACGTTAGCAAAAGAAACGGTGGTAAAGGGAATTGGCTTACACACGGGTGTTCCTTCCACGATGACGTTCAAACCCGCAAACAACGGAATTACTTTTTTACGTACTGATTTACCGAACGCAACCCCTATTGTGGCCCATGTTTCCAGCGTAGGGTCCACTTTGCGCGGTACCAACTTAAAAAATGAAACAGCCGAAGTATGGACTGTAGAACACGTACTCTCTGCCCTTCATGCGGCAGCCATTACAGATGTGGCTATCGAAATGGACGGCCCCGAACCTCCCGTTACTGACGGCGCCAGTGATGTCTATTTGGACACATTCTTAAAAGCGGGATTTCAAGAGTTGGAACAGGAACAACCTGTTTTAAATTTAAAACAAAAAATAACCTATTCATGCGGTCCCATTTCTTACAGTGCAGAACCCGCTGATACGTTAACCTTTACTTTTATTTACCGCCATAAAAATCCGTTGGTAGCTTATCAAGAGTATACACTGGAATTTAACCTGGAAAATTACCGAAAGCAAATTGCTCGGGCACGTACTTTCGGTTTTGAAGAAGAATTAGAATTTTTGAAGGCACATGGGCTTGCAAAAGGCGGCAATTTAGAAAATGCAGTTATTATTGGCAAGGACAAATTTATAAATGAGCTGCGTTTCCCGGAAGAACCGGTCCGTCATAAACTGCTGGATTTAATCGGGGATATCAGCTTAACAGGCAAAAAGCTCCCCCCTCTTAAAATTATTTGCCAAGGCGGGGGCCATAAACACAACGTGCTTTTTGCTTCTCTGCTCCTAGCCAATTCGGAGACGAAATGAAAGAAAAAAACAATTTAAAAGATTTTCTAACATTACCCGTAGTAACTTCTTACGGGACAGAAGAAATTAAAAGGAACATTCCTCACAGGGAGCCTTTTCTGTTGGTAGATGAGATACGTGTTTTGGAGGAAAATAAAAAATATGTAGGTGTTCATCATGTTCGGGAAGATGAATATTATTTCAAAGGACATTTTCCCAATAGTCCGGTAATGCCAGGGGTGCTTGTAATAGAAAGCATGTCCCAAGCTTTTGGAGGGGCCGCTATGGCCGGTGTCAATAAAGGCGAAGGGATCCCTCTGTTTTTAAGTATCGAAGATGCAAAATTCCGAGGCATAGTTCGCCCAAACGACACCATTCTCATGCCGCTTGAGATAATTCGTTTGGGAAAAATTTCAAAAATCTATGCGGAGGCCTATGTAAACGGCAAACTGTGTGCTCAAGCTACACTCAATTTTATTCTAGGAGAATCCATCCATGTCTAACATCCATTCCACCGCTGTCATTGATCCATCGGCTAAAATTGACCCTTCCACCGTTGTAGGCCCATTTACCGTTATTGGTGCAGATGTACAAATCGGAAAAAATAATCATATCGGCCCCCATTGTGTAATCGAAAACACCACCATGGGAGACAATAACGAATTAATCGCCAGTTGTTTTATTGGTGTAAAACCGCAAGATTTATCATATAAAGATGAACACACCCGCGTAGTTATTGGCAACGGAAACAAAATCCGCGAATGCGTTACCATTCACCGCTCTACTTTTGTAGATAAACCCACCACGTTGGGTAATAATTGCTTGCTAATGGCGAACGCTCACTTAGCACATGATGTACAGTTGGGGAATAATATCATTGTAGCCAATTGCACGGGTATTGCCGGGCATGTAATTGTAGAAGACAGAGTGGTTATCTCCGGCCTGGTAGGGGTGCACCAATTTGCCCGTATCGGCACAATGGCTATGGTATCCGGCGGCAGCATGGTTCCGTTAGATATTCCGCCTTATTGTATCGCTCAGGGAGATCGCGCTAAAACAGTGGGTATTAACATTATTGGTATGCGACGGGCCGGCTTAGACCGAACCGTCATCAGTGATGTACGGCGTGCCTATAAAATTCTTTTTCGCAGCGACAAACGCATAGAAGAAGCCTGTGCAGAATTAGAAGCCGGTAACCCTTGCGCAGAAGTAAAACATATGATTGATTTTTGCCGTGCTTCTCAACGCGGATTAACTCCTGCCAAACGTAAAATGAGTGAAAATGATGAACAATAAATTAGGACTTATTGCCGGCGAAGGTAAAATGCCTCTTGCCATTGCTCAAAAAGCCAAGGAACAAAATTATGAAGTATTTGTTTTAGGCATTAAAGGCAATGCCCGAGAAGAAGATTATAAAAATTGCGCTACTCGTTTCAAATACATTCGCTTGGGCCAATTGGGGGCAGGCATTGAATTTTTTAAATCGTGTGGAGTAACGCGTTTTGTAATGGCAGGCCGCGTGCAACATGTTTCCGTGTTTACTAACATGATGCCGGATGTAAGAGGAGCAAAATTTTTGGCTTCTTTAAAAAGCATGCAAACCAAATATCTCCTTTCACGCTTGATAGAAGAAGTACAAAAAGAAGGACTTACGTGCGATAATTCAGCTTTATTTTTGGAAGATTTCTTTCCCCAAAAAGGAGTTCTCTCCCAACGCCACCCTACGCAGCAAGAACAACTAACCATTGACTATGGCTACCATATTGCCAAAGAAATAGCACGCATGGATATTGGCCTGACCTGCGTGGTAAGCCGACAAACAGTTATTGCCGTGGAAGGTATGGAAGGAACGGACCGTTGTATTTTGCGGGCAGGTGAGCTTTATAAAACGAATGAAGACAAAAATGCTCCGGCCGCTGTTGTAAAAGTAGCACGCCCTAATCAAGATAACCGCTACGATTTGCCCGTTATAGGAACCGGAACGTTGCGGACCATGCACAAAGCCGGTTTCGGTGTATTGGCTTTTGAAGCCGAGAAAACGCTGGTCATGGAATTAGACGAAGTAGTCGCCCTGGCAAACAAATACCAAATGTGTTTGATAGCTATCTAAAAAATTAACCAAAAATGCTTTGTTTCCCAGCCGTTAAGGCTGGGTTTTGTTTTATTTTAGCTTCTCTAAAAAGTTCTACTCCTTTTTTACAATATTGCTTTTCATTTTGCTTTCTTTATGATAACATTATAGTAGGAAGTTTCCCGTAGTACGGGACGCGCCATCACTTTATATATATAAGGGGATTTATTATGACAAGCAGAACACCTATCATTGCCGGAAATTGGAAAATGCATAACACAATTGCACAAGCGGCCGAATTGGTAACCGCTTTAGCAAAAGTAGAAAATAAAAATAACGCAGAAATTATTGTCGCTCCGTCGTATCCTTCGCTCAATATTGCTACCCGTTTACTCAAAGATACACCTATCCAAGTAGCCGCTCAAGACGTTCACTGGGAAGACAAAGGGGCCTTTACTAGCGCTGTCTCTGCAGGGCAAGCCAAAGATGCCGGAGCTACGTTGACTTTAATCGGCCACAGTGAACGCCGCAGCGTATTTGGGGATACAGACGAAATCTTAAACAAAAAAGTAGCTGCCGCATTACGCCACGGCTTGAAAGTCATTTTCTGCGTCGGGGAAACATTGCAAGAACGCGAAGCCAATAAAACATTAGAAGTAGTGGAAGGCCAACTTAAAAACGGTTTGGCAGGTTTTACCGCCGAGCAATTAAACGGCATTATCATTGCTTATGAACCGGTTTGGGCCATTGGAACAGGTAAAACTGCTACACCGGATCAAGCCCAAGAAGTACATGCAGCCATTCGATCATACTTAACAAAAACCTATGGGGCTGCTTTTGGGGCTGCTACCCGCATTCTTTACGGTGGTAGCGTAAAAGACACCAACGTCGATGAAATTATGGCAAAAGAAGATGTAGACGGTGCCTTGGTTGGCGGCCAATCTTTGATTGCGGAAAAGTTCGCCCGAATCATTAATTTTAATAAATAGGAGCTTTTATGGAACGCGCCAAATTGATTGACCATACTTTATTGAAACCCATTGCTACAAAAAGTGATATAGCTCATTTGTGCCAAGAGGCACGTACGCATCATTTTTGCAGCGTATGTGTCAATCCGTTTTGGGTATCTTTTGCCAAAGAACAATTGGCGGGTTCGGATGTAAAAGTTTGCACAGTAATTGGTTTTCCCCTCGGGGCCAACACTACTGCGGTAAAGGTTTTTGAAACAGAAAACGCTATTAAAAACGGAGCCGACGAAATTGACATGGTTATCAATAACGGGGCTTTGAAAGCTCAGGATTACCAAACTGTGTTAGAAGATATCCGCTCCGTACGCCAAGCCTGCCTGGGACATGTGCTAAAAGTGATTATTGAAACTTCGCAATTGTCTAACGAAGAAAAAGTAAAAGCCTGTGAACTTTCTGCTCAGGCAGATGCTGATTTTGTAAAAACATCTACGGGATTTATCGGAACAGGAGCCACGGCAGAAGATGTTGCTTTGATGCGCAAATCTATTCCTATTCACATGGAAGTAAAAGCCTCAGGAGGGGTGCGCACTCGGGAAGACTTTGATAAAATGGTTGCAGCAGGAGCCACCCGTATCGGGGCTAGCAGCGGGGTTAAGATTGTAGAAGGGTAAGTTGCTTAATGATTACAAATTGGGACCTAGTCTCACACATGGATGAAGAAACGGGAAACATGGTGTTTTCCCTAGTTATAGACGGTACCGAGAATGATGCCCGTTTAATTGCTAAAAAATTAAAGGGCTTTGCTAAAGAACCGGGACCGGCAGATCCTCCTTTTGTCTATGCGTTTGCATTACCTGATAACTTGGATGAAAGCATCCAAGAAAAGATTCGTACCGCTACTCGCGAAGGTGTAGATGCCGCCAACAAAGTAAGCCAGTTTGTACCGGGTGGAGTATTGGGAGACCCTTTATTTAACTCTGATCCTTCCGATGCCGGCAATATGGAAACTTTCCTTGCCAATGCTGCGCTCCCCTTTAACCAATCGGCCGGTGGCTTGCAATCTATCAATTTGGATGAAGGAGAAGGACTATCCTTAAAAACCGATCCGAAAAAGGACCCTCCGAAAGAGGAAGAAAAAAAAGATGCTGTCTCGTTACCAGAAATGGTTTTGCCTGCGCATGATCCTGTAGCACCCACTTTCACTTCTTACATCCCAGCAACAGAGATCATTGATGAACATCAACGCACAAGAACGATAGACGATTTGCCAGAAATGGTTTTACCTGCGCATCAAGAAGGAGAAAAGACATTTACTTCTTTCATTCCGGCTACCCAAGTGGGAGATACTTTCGGTGCTGATTTGCCGAAGGAAAAAGAGGCTGAAGAGAAAGAGGAAGAAGCTGTTTTAGACGAAAATAAAATTGCCCCTACTTCTGCGGAAGAAGTGTTTGCCGATCCGTATGACAAGTCAGTCTCTTCCCCGAAAAGCGAATCTTCCGCCAACAAAAATACGCAAAATGCCGCAACCTCGCCTTCCCAATCATCTGAAGCGGCCGAAGTAGCCATGCCACTAGATGACAAAGATATGTTGATTAAAGACATGGAGGGAACTGTCTTAAATCACATGCCTATTGAAGATATTTTTGCGGCAGAAACCAAGTATGATATGTTCGTAGATGTGGAAGACAAAGAAAAATCGAAAGAAACGCAGCAACAACGAGAAGATAAATTACAGCAAGCTACCGTTGAATCTACCAAAAGTGGTTGGGAAACCTCCATTTTTACCAAAAATTTAAAAGAACAAACCGATTTTATTGATATAAATGAAGTAAAAACCCCTGCTACCGCGCAAGAGGAGCAGGTTTCTCCTTCCGCCGATAATACTTCGCAGAAGAAGAACGATACAGTTGCGGATGCGCAACCCCAATCAGCTGACGTTTCCGTTGAAAGCGCCCTTAAACAAGAAGAGAAAGACCCTGCTTTACACACGGTCCGGTCTTCTACGCCTATCAGTGAAGATTTGCCAGCTATTACATTGCGGATGACTCCGTATCAAAATGATTTAAAGGAACCGCAGCCTACAGAGGAAACTCCTGCTCAAGACACAAAAGAAGTTGCCCCTGTTGCAGAGGAAAGAAAAACGGACGTTTCTTCCCCTGAAAAACCGAAGGAAACTCCTAAAAAGGGTCCTTCTGCCAAAGCTGCACCTAAGTTACGAAGGAAAGAATCTATGGACGAAAATACACAAAAAACTTTTTTTAGAATCAAACTGAAGAAACCTTCAGCCAAATCCCCGGTTCCGCCCAGCGCGCCGAAACCGGCTGCACCTAATTCCAGCAACACCATACCGCCAAAACCTATAGTTCCGCCGGTAAAAGCACCTGTTACCTCTCAGGCGAACAAATCCAGCAAAGCAGGGGAAAAAACAAAAACCATAGATCACTCTATTCAAGTCTCTCTTTCGGAACTCAAGAAACACAATTGGCCATTAGAGGTGCCTTTGGTTCCCACGTATACGCTCAGCAATATGGTAATGTCCGTAAACCGTTTTGCCCATGCCACAGCTATTTCTGTAATTGAATCTCCCGGCAAATTGTATAACCCTCTGGTTTTGCATGGCGCCACCGGCACAGGCAAAAGCCATTTTCTCAACGCCATGGCGTATGCTTTTAGCCAAAAATTCGGGCAAGCCAACATCTTTATGACTAACGGGGTACGTTTGTCACGAGGAATTCAACGCTATATTACCGAAGGAAATATTGAGAAATTCGATCAATTTATGTCCACGGTTAAAGTGTTGCTAATCGACGATATTCACTTGTTAGCCATCAACGAACAGAACCGTGCTTATATTTCCAAATTATTAAACACATTCCTCAAAGAACAAAAACAAATCGTTATTACTTCCAAATATCCACCGGAAAGTTTGGAAAAATTGGAAGAACTAATTAAATTCCGATTGGATTCCGGTTGGATTAGTGAATTAAAATCTCCTACGGGACAAGTCCAATTTAAAATTGCGAAGAAAATGTTAGTGGACAATCACGTGGATTTGACGGACAATCAAATAACAGAATTTTTCAGCGCAGATAATATGACGTTGGGAACCGTACAACGCAGTGTCCGACGCATGAAAGTGCTGGAAAATTTGCTTCCTCAGAGCCTTAGCCCGCAACAACGCTCGGCCGCTGCCATTTTGGAACGTTTATTGGCACCACAAGGGGAAGATGAAAGAAGCCGAATATTGACAACGGACCCAGAAGAAATAAGCGCCATTACCCCTATCGGAAATGGCGAATGGGGCCGTATCGGATTCTTCTACCCGGCCAATTGCTCCGATAAGATGAATTGGATGGTTTATTCCCTGCAAGAACGTGCCCGAGAACTGGGAATTGAAGGAGGCCCGGAAATTGTTGTCCGTTCTTCTTACGCAACGGAAAATATTATTTCCTCTGCGTTTAAAATTGCCAACCTTTGCGATAACAAGAAACTCAAAGGAGCGGTTATTTTGGGGCCTAGCCACCAAGAATGTGACCTCTCTATAAGAGAGAACTTCTATGATATTTTGACTCACATGTTAGAAGTTATGCTTATCCGCTGCGGTATTATCAATTTTGAAAGTCTCCGACAGCCTAGCATGTACGTGAAAGTTTTGGCAGAACTGTTGAGGTAAACATGAAAAAACTGTTTCCGTTGTTAGTAGCCATTTTAGCCTTAGGGGCTTGCTCCCACTCGTTAAAAAGCGCCGTAAAGGAAGGGGCCTTAGCTCCGGCTTTTAATGACACACTGCTTACCGGAGACTATCTATGGGTACGTGGATTTGGAGCAGCCAATCCCAACCATACTTCCGATTCTCAACGAAGAATTATGAGCCGTGAAGCTGCTATTGCCCATGCTTATCAACGAGCCAGCGAAGTGTTGTACGGCGCTCAAGTAGAAGCCAATGTACAAGTAGTGGATGCTGTTTCTTATGACAGCTCCATTGACTCTTCCACCCAAGGGACCATTCAAAACATGGAACTTGTATCTACCGAATATCTGGAAGACGGCGGATGTAGCGTTATTATGCGTCTAAACCGTTCTTACTTGAAAAAAGCAGGCATTGATCCGGAGATGAAAAAATGAAGAAAATTTCACCTATATTTCTTGCCGTTATTCTGTTTCTCAGTGCATGTGGCACGTTCCATATCGGCCCGAAAGGAGAAGGAGAATTTGTAGAAGCAGAATCACTTGTTCCTTATGATGAAAACAATATTCGTCAAATGAAAAAAGATGGTATCCTGGCAGCTCAAAAAAGCGCAGTGGAAAAAGTAGCCGGAGTTTTTATTTCTTCTGCCACTACCGTTGACCAAGCACAATTAGTAGAAGATAAAATTACATCTAAAACTGCCGGTTTTATCCGCAAATCTCACGTTACTAAAAGTTATCGCAAAGGGGATGAATTCTACACGAAAATTAAAGCCATGGTATTGGTAAAAGATATCGGGGAAATCATTAAGCAATCAGATGAAGATGCTTTCGCTAAAAAAACCAATATTGTGGTGGCTTCTCGGGAGCAAATCGGCGAGAATTTATCTTTAACGCAAGATTGCAAACAAGCTATCTACCGGGCGCTGAAAAACCAACCCTATGCTTTGGTAAACGGAGACAATTTAAGCAAAAACAATTTGGACAATCCCAATCCTGCCATTGATAAAGCCCGCACGGAAGGAGCACGGTTTGTGATTATGGCTGATGTAGAAGCAAACCCTTTAACAGCCTTGCCAGGGGGGATGCCCTCTCCTTTCAAATCGTATAGGGCACGCGCCAATATACGCACTTACTCTACCAACAATTATGCCATTGTGGCCGAAGGAGCCCAACAACAAAGCGGGCTGGACCCGTTAGATGAAATCGCCGCACAAAAATCTATCTCCACTGCCTGCGAAGCCGCCGCCAAGCAATTGATAGAGCCTATCAATGATGCAATTAACTCTGCAAAAGTTTTTTCTGTTACTGTTAAGAACGTTAATACCATTGAACGGTTAAAACAATTGCAGGAAGTATTGCGCACGCTACGAGAGATTGAAGATTTTAACTTAGTCCGCTACGCTAATTCAGCGGCACAGTTTGATGTATCAGCCAATATTTCCACTCCGGAGGAACTAACGGCTAAAATCATCCGTAAATATAATATTTATTTTACGGTACTGAACATTACCCCAACAACAATTATCCTCAATTTTAATTAGTTATGTTAGCCAATATCTGTACGGGAGCCATTAAAGGGATCGAGGGATTTGCGGTATCGGTAGAAGTAGATATCGCGCCGGGAATGCCTACCCTTGCCGTAGTAGGGCTTCCTGATGCAGAAGTAAAAGAAAGCAAAGACCGCGTGATAGCCGCTATTCGAAATAGCGGTTTCGATTTTCCGTTAAAACGTATTACCGTTAACTTGAGCCCCGCCGAATTACGAAAAAGCGGTACTCATTTTGATTTACCCATTGCACTAGGAATTTTGGCCGCCAGCGAACAGCTTTCTCCTTCCGCGGTTGGTAAAATAAAAGATCTTCTCGTTATGGGAGAAGTCGCGTTAGACGGATCTCTCAGGCCCTGTGCCGGAGTGTTACCCATGTTAATTTCTTGCCAGAAATTGGGCAAAACTGCCGTCATTCCTCCTGCCAACGTTTTGGAAGGGCATGTATCCGGCTCACCCTTTATTTCACCTCATACCTTAAAAGAACTGGCTGATTATTTAGAAGAAAAAATTTCACTAGAGAACGTAACCGTTTCCTATTTGCCGCCGGAAGAGGAAGAAATAGCCAGCGAATTGGATTTTTCAGATGTAAAAGGGCAGGCCCTAGCCAAACGTGCATTAGAAATTGCTGCCGCCGGAGGACATAATGTGCTCATGATTGGTCTGCCTGGTACGGGCAAAAGCATGCTAGCCAAACGTTTTGCCAGCATTCTACCCCCTCTTACGCAAGAAGAAGCCCTGGAAATTACCAAAATTTATTCTATTTGCAACTTACTAGGGAAAAGCAAACTTTTTACACGCCGTCCCTTCCGTGATCCCCACCATACCATTTCAGATGTGGCTCTAATCGGGGGAGGAACAACCCCCCGCCCGGGAGAAGTGTCATTGGCACATAATGGCGTGTTATTCCTTGATGAATTTGCGGAATTTTCCCGTTCTTCTTTAGAGGTTTTACGCGAACCTTTGGAAAACGGGCAAGTAACCATTTCACGGGCTAAAGAAACCGTTTCTTATCCGGCAAGATTTACGCTATTGGCTGCTATGAATCCGTGCCCTTGCGGAAATTTGGGGAATCCCTTAAAACCTTGCACTTGTACTCCCATGCAAGTAAATCGTTATAAATCACGCATCTCCGGCCCGCTCTTGGACCGTATCGATCTAACTGTTACTTTGAATCCCGTTAAATATACCGATTGGAACAAACCCAGCGAAGGGGAAACCTCTGCTCAAATCCGGGAACGAGTACTCAAGGCGCGTGCCATTCAAAAAGAACGTTTTGCGCATTCCTCTACAACGGCCAATGCCTTTATGACACCTAAGGAAATCAAAACTTTTTGTCCCCTACCTCCGGAGGCTGATACCGTTTTGGAAGCTGCCATGCGCAAGTTCGGTTTAAGTGCACGCAGTTTGGATAAAATTTTAAAAACAGCACGGACTATTGCTGATTTAGATGGGGCTAAAAACATTGAAACCAAACATTTAATTGAAGTCATGCAATACCGCCCGTTAGACCGTAAAGGAGTGGCAGATTTATGAACAATGCCATTTCCGCACAAGAACGCCTGGCCCGTATCCAACTCAATGCTTTCTTGTATTTTCGGGCCGATTGGTTGCAACGCCTTATTGAAATTTTTGGCTCTGCCCAAGAAATTTTAAAACAAGATGCGGCCACTTTGGCTAATGAGGCCAATTTAAATCCTCAAACAGCTGCCCACTTATTGCAAGAAGCATATGCTATTCACCCACAAGAAGAATGGGAAAAAACCGAAAAATTAGGGGGACATATCTATGTATTGGAAGATGAGGAATATCCCCAGTCGCTACGCAATTGCAAGGAAGCCCCTATAGCTCTTTATGTGTTGGGACAACTCCCGGCCGAAAATGCAGCTTGTGTAGCCATGGTAGGAACGCGCAAAATCACGCCGTACGGCCGACGAGTGGCCCACAAACTATCCACAGAACTGGCCCAATGCGGAGTAACGGTAGTAAGCGGTTTAGCCCGCGGTATTGACAGCGTTTGTCACACTGCAGCCGTAGAATTAAAAAAGCCTACATTAGCTGTTATCGGTACGGGAATCGGACGTTGTTACCCCCCCGAAAATCGCAATCTGGAAAAAGCCATTTTACAATACGGCGGAGCGGTCATTTCGGAGCTTCCGTTTGATCGTCCCCCGAATGCTTTCCATTTCCCACGGCGCAACCGCTTAATTGCTGCTTTATCTCAACCAATTGTAGTGATAGAAGGAGAAGTTAAGTCCGGTGCTCTTATTACAGCCAAATTAGCTTTGGAAATGGGAAAAGACGTCTTGGCCGTTCCGGGGCCAATAGACAGCCCCACTTCCGGAGGGCCCAATTCCCTCGTAAAAGATGGGGCGGGGGTTGTAACCTCAGTAGCAGATATTCTAGACTATATACCACAGCAATCCCGTTTTGGATTGGATAGCCGTTTCTTTGTGCACACTGCTGATGTTCCCGCCAAACCGGAAGAAAAATTGCCGGAACGCGAACAACAGGTAATGGGGTTGGTAGCGGACGGACAACTAAGTCTGGATCAAATTGCAGAGAGACTGCAAGCCAGCGTGCCCGAAACCGCTCAACTGCTTTTTGAATTGGAAGTAAAAGGATTTTTGGCTTGCGAAAACGGCTTGTATAGTAAAAGCAAATTTTAAATTTATAAGGAAGTGAATTATGTCAGCTACAAATGTAAAAGGAAAAAAACTGGTAATTGTAGAGTCTCCTACTAAACAAAAAACCATCAGCAAAATTTTAGGAAATGATTTTATTGTCCGCAGTTCTTTCGGGCACGTGCGAGATTTACCCACAAAAGATATCGGCGTAGATATCGACAACGCTTTTACTCCCACGTATGTCCCGGTGGACCGTGCTAAACGTATTATTGCGGAACTTACTGCCATTGCCAAAACAGCCAGCGAAATTTATCTGGCTACCGACCCTGACCGAGAGGGAGAAGCTATCGCCTGGCATTTGGTGGAACTGTTAAAATTACCCAAAAACCGCTATCAACGTATTTTCTTTCACGAAATTACCCCTGCTGCCATCAAAGAATCCTTCTCTCATGCTCGCAAAATTGATGATAATTTGGTAAATGCTCAACAGGCGCGGCGCATTTTAGACCGTATTGTAGGTTATAAATTGTCCCCCCTCTTGTGGAAAAAAATTACCTCCGGGTTATCAGCCGGCCGAGTACAGTCTGTAGCCGTACGGCTTTTGGCTGAGCGCGCTAAAGAAATCGCCCAATTTAAAGAACAAGAATATTGGAGTATCGGGGCACAATTTGAAAAACCCAATGCCGCCCCGCAATTCTGGGCACGCGTTACTAAATACAAAGGTAAAAATGTAGAACAAACCAAAACTTATAAATTATTTGCCGAAGATTATAAAGTAAAAAATACAGTCTTTGATAAACCGGAAAAGTTGGCCCCGGTATCCGATTTGCTGCGCAAAGGGCCCAACACCGTACTAAAAGTAGAGAAAAAGGAAGTAAAACAAAAACCGAAACCACCGTTTATCACCAGTTCCATGCAGCAGGATGCTTATAACAAGTTGGGCTTTTCTTCTCAAAAAACCATGCAAACGGCCCAACACCTCTACGAAGGTATTTCTGTAGAGGGGCAAACGTTTGGTTTGATTACATACATGCGTACAGATTCATTTAATGTATCAAAACTACTGCAAGAACAAACCAAAAAATTTATCGGGGAGAAGTATGGTGCCCAATTTGTTCCCGCTAAACAACCTGTCTATAAAAGCAAGGTGATGGGCGCTCAAGAAGCTCACGAAGCTATTCACCCTACAGATGTTCGGCGCACGCCGCAAAACATGAAACCGTTCCTAACGGATGACCAATACAAATTGTATGAGCTTATCTGGCTGCGGTTTGTGGCTTCTCAAATGGCCGACGCTGTATTCAATACAGTATCTATTGATATTGCCGCAAAAGATGAGAAAGAATGTGTGTTGCGCGCTACCGGCAGAACCGTGAAATTCCCCGGATATTTATCTGTTTATAAAGATCCGGAAGAAGAAAACGAAGAAGAAAATTCATCCTCTGCTTTGTTGCCCGTGTTGACGGAAGGAGATACATTAAAATTAGTAGAGATTAAAACGAAATCTCACAAGACCACTCCTCCCCCCTACTACAACGAAGCCAGCTTGATTAAAACGCTGGAAAAACATGGAATTGGGCGCCCTTCTACTTATGCTCCCACTATCAAAAACATATTGGACCGCAAATATATTGCGCGCCAACCGAAATCGAACAAGTTGATTGCAACCGATTTAGGGATTACCGTAACGGACAGTTTGAAAGATTTCTTTAAGGAAATTATGGATTTGTCCTATACGGCCGGCGTAGAAGAAAAATTAGATAAAGTAGCTGAAGGCGGAGAAAAATGGATAGATTTGTTAAACACATTTTACAAAAACTTCAAACAAGAACTCGCCCAAGCTGAACAGGAAATGAAACGTCCGGCAGCAAAAGAAACGGATGAAAAATGTCCCATCTGCGGTAAAATGATGCTCAAAAAAAGAAGCCGTTTCGGAGAGTATTTAGTTTGCAGTGACGATACCTGTAAAGGAAAAATTAATTTGTCCAGTTCCGGTGAAAAGATAGAAAAAGTAGCCCCGCAAGAGACAAAAGAAAAATGTGATAAATGTGGGGCTCCTATGGTAATTCGCATGGGAAGGAGAGGTAAATTTATGGCTTGCTCGGCCTATCCCAAATGCAAAAATACTTATTCCATTGATGCCGAAGGGAACAAAGTGGCATCCTCCGGCCCCATTATCACGGACCGCCTGTGTGAAAAATGCGGAAAGCCCATGGTACTGCGTACTTCCAAGCGAGGGGAATTTTTAGGATGTTCCGGGTATCCAAAATGCAAAACCATTGTAACCGTCACACCGGAAGAAATTGAACAAATAAAACAAGCCCACGCTAAAAAACAAGAAAAATAACTCTATGGATGAACTTGTAAAAGCGTTTTTGCTGCACTTGGAGAACAAAAATTTCTCCCCGTTGACAATTAAAAGTTATCGGGAAGATTTGGACCAATTCCTTCAATTTTGCAAATCACGCCGGCAGAACAATTTATCTGATTTTGTGCCTGCCGTTATTCGTTCTTTTTTATCCTCCGTACAAAATACGGCTCACCCGGCACGTAACACCATATTGCGTAAAATTGCTTCCTTACGCAGTTTTGGGGCTTATTTGTTACAACAAGGGAAAATAGAACAAAATCCGTTCAAATTACTGCCTGCCCCCAAAAGAGAACGCATTTTACCTAAATTTTTATCTGTGGAAGAAACGGATCGTCTGCTAAATACTACGCAGAAAAGTCCCCATTTTGCTGCAAGAGACAAAGCCCTCTTTGAACTCATCTACTCTAGCGGTCTGCGACGCAGTGAAGTGACTCGCCTCAATATCCGCGATATTGATTTTTTTAACGGAATTGTAAAAGTATTGGGGAAGGGTTCCAAAGAACGTTTGGTCCCTGTGACAGACACCGCTCTAGAAGCAATCAAAACGTATTTGGCTTGCCGTAAAAATCCCCGTCCGCAAGATCCCTTGTTCTTAAATAAGAATAACCAGCGATTAACAGGAGACGGACTGGCTTATATTTTCAAAAACACAGCTATCGCTTCTCACCTGGCGCGCAAAGTAACACCGCACAGTTTGCGACATTCTTTTGCCACCCATTTGCTCAATAACGGCTGTGACTTGCGTAGCCTGCAAGAAATGCTGGGCCACAAAAGCCTGGCCGCGACGCAGGTTTATACTCATGTGTCGCTAGAGAAATTAAAAAGTGTCTACAACCAGGCACACCCCAAAAGTGAGGAAAACCTATGATAGGCATTGGCGTTGATGTAGGCGGAACATTTGTCAAATTTTTTGTCATGAATGAACGTGGCGAGATTGTTCGCCAAGAGAAAATGGAAACCGATTATTCTAAAGGTTCTGCCGGTTTTATTGCTACCGTTGGAGATTTTATTAAAAATATCCGCCAGGAATTTTCAGATCAGGAAATTGCCGTAGCAGTAGGAGCTCCCGGAGATGTAGATCATGAAAAAGGGATTTTGCGCTACAATCCTAATCTTAAATTTACAGATGTGGCTGATTGGCCCCTGGCCGATCAATTAGAAAAATACACCTCCATCCGCCCGGTGGTAGCCAATGATGCCACCCTGGCTACGTGGGGAGTGTATGAATCCGATTTAAAACGGCAAGGCACCAATGTCCTAGTCGTTACCTTAGGAACAGGCGTTGGTGGGGGAATGATTATAAATAAAGAACTTTATCAAGGCTCTCACGGAACAGCCGGTGAAATTGGACATACTAAAATTGCCGATGTTACCTCCGGCCCGGTCTGCGGATGTGGTGCACATGGTTGTTTGGAGGCTTTTATAGGCACCATTGGCATCAAACGCCGGATTTTAGCTGCCGTTGAAGCAAATCCAACCTCCATTTTGGCCCAATTGGTAAAAGAAAACCCTAATTTTAAAATAGAGGTAGCTTTCCGCGCCGCCGAACAGGGGTGTCCAGAAGCTCTTAAAATTTGGGAAGATACCGGCCATTATCTGGGAATAGGAATCGCTAATTTTGCTTTGATTTTAGATATGGATACCGTCGTACTAACAGGTGGAGTTTCTGGAGCGGCGCGCTATTTTATGCCTGCTTTGAGACAGGTACTTAGCAACCAACAAATTAAAACACCGTTTAACCACCTGACGGTTATCACTTCTAAGAATCCGAATATTGGAGGCGTAGGGGCAGCCATGTATGCCATCAACCAAGCCTTGCGCAAACAAATAAAATGAAACGTTTTCTCGTCATTTTACTAGGAAGTATTTGCAGTACGTTGCCGCTTGGGGCAGCGGACCGCGTGCTTCCTGCCCCCGGAGATGACGGCTTTATCTATTTTACCGCAAACGAGGCTTCCGTTGAACCTTCTCAAAAAATAATTCAGCTTTTCGGTGATGTACAAATCATTCAAAAAGCCCCTGACGGTTCCACCCGTACTATCACAGGGGATCAATTAAAATATGACCAACTCAACACTGAAGTTTCTTCGGAAGGATTGGTACATGTAGAAGATTCTTCCGGCAACCAATTAGAAGCCAATAACATTTTGTTTAATTATACTACCAAGGATTTTAAGGCAGACTCCATTACCACTCAGTACCCCCCTCTTCGTATATTATCCGCCAAACAAATCCGTTCTAAAAACGGAAAGAAAATTTTGAAAAAAGCTACTGTCACCTGTTGTGACAAACCGGATCCTCATTACACTTTATCCGTAGGACGCCTGTCCGTTTCTCCGCACCAGAAAATATTTGGCACAAATGCAGTTTTGCGTTTAGATGACATTCCCGTGCTTTGGTTACCCGTTTTTTGGCGTTCGTTTGATTCCCAAAAACCTTGGACTACTTATGTAGATTTTACCCAAAGTAACCGTACCGGGTGGGGAATTCTTACTACCACGGCTTTCCCTGCAGTGTTGCAATTGCGGCCTAAACTAATTTTGGATTACTATACAAAGTCCGGCTTGGGAATAGGCACTGAAATAACAGCGGTAGAATCCCCCACCGTGCGGGGGAGCGGTGAGTTCTATTACATCAATGATCAGGCAGATTATAAAGATATTACCATTGACGATAAGAAACGTTGGGGAATGCAGGGCGGATACTGGTGGGAAATGCATGATTCCTCTGATCATTTCAATAGCCCCTCCGGTGCTTTGTATCAATTCCAAACGCAATTCCGTATGGTATCGGATCCTTATTTTTATGATTCTTTCTTCCGCAGTAATCCTTACGTATTTATGCCGGACCAAGAAACAAATTTCTCTTTTTCGCGCCAAACACGTCGTTCTACATTACGTTTAAGTTATCAACAAAAAGATATTTTCGCTTGGGATAAACAAGAATTTATGGCCGAAAAAAGGTCCCTGCCCGAAATAAAGTATGAATTGTTGCCCTTTAACGATCCCTGGTTACTCACTTCCAACCGCCTAGAAGTCGATTTTAACAATACTTCTTCTTTGGAATATAAAGACGGTATGCCTAACGAAGAAGGCCCTTACAAACGCCAAGCACACGCTAAGTGGACCACTGAAAAATCATTTCGTCTAAACAAACATTTTACACTTTTACCTCAGGTTTTTTATGACCAAACGGTTACTTTTGCTGATGAAAAAAACAACAAAACAGATGCATGGGTCGCTCGTGTGGGAACTGATATAAATTTACGTACACGTTCATTCTTGGGAAGTACAGATATTGGCTATCAGTTTACAAAACGTCTATCCACCGGAACGCTAACTTCCGATCATGAATCATTGGACCGGGGAATTGAGCGAAGCCATCTGTACTTAAAAAATTACTATCGCCCTTCTCTTAACACGTATGTACGGTTTGAAACCGGGTTTAATTTATCCGATACAACCACCAATCTGGAAACAGGCTATATTCAGGAATTAACCTGGGAACACTTAAAAACAAGAATTGAGCCTCTTACCATAGAATGGGGGTACAATTCCCCCAATGGGAAAATAAACTTTTTTATGCGAGACATGTATGATATTGCAGACAAAAACATTCATTTTATTGCCCAGTCTAATTTCATGATTAAAAACCAAAATATTGGTTTAGGGGTAAATAATTTTGCCAACCATACTGACCCGGGTTCCCTTTACCAAACCCAGTCTGATCGCTACACTTTTACAACCACCTGGGGAATACGCCCACCTTCCGATAAATGGAAACTTGATTTAGGGTTAGATGTATCTTTGTTCCGCGATTCTTGGTACGGATTTAATAAATTAGCCCGATTAACTTATATATTCCATGATGCCCGCTTGGAACTGACAGCAAGAGACCGCAATCACAATTTGTCTTTTGCCTTCCGTATCAATATTTTGTGTGGTACGAACCCACGCGAACAACAACAAAAGCAGGATTCTTATTGGTATCCCTGGCGACAACAAAACGATTTGAGAGATTAATCAATAAAAGGAGCAAACTATGGTAAGTCCACTAATCTATCATAAACAGGGTTGGATTGAGGTAATTTGCGGATGTATGTTTTCCGGTAAAACGGAGGAACTTATCCGTCGCGTACGTACGGCATTGATTGCTAAGCAAAAAGTACAACTGTTTAATTCGAAAATTGATACCCGCTACGGCATTGATAGTATCACAAGCCACAATCAGAATAAAGTAGCCGCTACTTGTGTGCAAAAATCTGCTGAGATTTTAGACCATGTGGAAAAAGATACGCAGGTTATTGCTATTGACGAAGTAAATTTCTTCGACAAAGGGATCATTGAAGTGTGTGAAAAATTGGCCAACATGGGCAAACGTGTGATTGTGGCCGGATTAGATACGGATTACCGTGCCGAACCCTTTGAAGTTACCGCAGCTCTAATGGCAAAGGCAGAATATGTAACTAAAAACCTGGCTGTTTGTACAAAATGTGGCAATCCGGCTAGTTTCACCCAACGCACCAGTAAAGATACCAAACGCATTGTAGTGGGCACTACAGATGCCTACCAAGCTCGTTGCCGCCGGTGCTACAAAAAACCCAAAAATAAATAAATATTCTCAATAAAAACGCCCCGGATCTAAATCCGAGGCGTTTTTTGATTTCCTACTAAAACTACATGCTCCAATGAGGAGTAAAGGAATCCCCTTTTAAATCTGCTAATAAGTGTGGGGCACTCCCATCCATATCCATCATATACAACTGTCGTTTCCCGTTGCGGGTAGTGGTAAAAGCAATAAACCGTCCGTCAGGAGACCAGGTAGGGTCCTCATTGGATCCCGCATCTGTGGTGAGCCTGCGAATCTGTGTGCCGGTTAGGTCTACTAAGAAAATATCCATGGGATGATAAGGAGATTCTCTCCCTGAAAATACAACCCATTCCCCTGTCGGAGACCATTGCGGGCTATCAGCCCAATTAAATTTAGTAGTCAATGCGCGAGATTTCCCGGTAGATAAATCCATTAAATAAATCTGCGGATTTCCTGCCCGGTTGGATACAAAAACAATATATTTACCATCCGGTGAGTAAGAAGGAGAGCCTTCTACAGCAGTATTTTTATTAGAAATTTGTGTTTTCTTATGAGTTTCCAAATTATAGATAAAAATGCTGGGGTTGCTCCCTCCGGTACTCGTAAAAGCTAAAGCTTTTCCGTCGGGAGATACTCCCCCGATTAAGCTAAGCCCTCCTTTCAAAATAATAGGCGAAACTTTGCCGGCTTTTAAATCAATCGCAAAAATATCCGGATTGCGGTTTCTGTATGTAGTGTAAAAAATACGGCCGTCTTTACTCCAACGCGGCAATAACGCAATGCTATTGTCGCTGGTTAACTTACGTAAATTTTCCCCGTCATAATCTACCACATAAATTTCTTTATGATGGGTAGAATTATTGGCAAAAGCAATACGCGTATCTGCAATTCCGCGTTTTCCCGTCAACAGAGACACTATTTGGTCCGAAACCATATGGGACAAACGACGTAAGCTTCTCTGTTCTCCTTTGAATTTTTTAGGGAAAGGAGCAACTGTTTTTCGGGTTAAAACATCATATACATAGATTTGAATGGTATAGTAAGGAGCTTCGTAAGAAACATCCCCCCTTATTACATAGCTGGCACCGGTTTTTCCCCAAGAAGCAAGGGATTCTCTTAAGGTGTCCGTTGTGATCACAGGCCCATTTTCGGAAACATCAAAGTAACGTGCAAACAATAAATCCGCCCGAACTACATCCTGTACCAAACGAGCAGCTTCTCCTGCCTCAGGAGTATAGGCAGAGAAGGCGGGCATCCCAATCGTAGGAACACGCTTATCTCCGCGAGAAGTAATACCGATGTAAACATCTGTCTGGGAAGCAGCCCATAAAGCGCTACTCGATAAAAACAAAATTAAAGAAATTAACAATAAAAGGGGTTTTTTCATAAGCAGTAAAGGCAACAGGCCTTATTTCAATTTGGCAAGTTCGGCTTTCGCCTGAGTGGCTTCCGGAGAAGAAGCAAATTCTTTTACAATAGAATTTAAATACCGTTTAGCTTCATCTTTTTTACCTAGCGGTACAATACTCAAAGCATATTTTAAACGAGCACTGGGAATCCATTCGCTTTTTGGATATTTTTGTAGCAACGTAGCGTACGCAATGGCAGCTTGTTTGGTCTGTCCTACAGCAACATATGCATCCCCCATGTAAAGATAGGCTTGGTCTGCTTGTTCTGTATCCGGATATTTAGACACGTAAATCTTAAACCCGTTCGCTGCCTGGTCATATACCCCTTTGTCTAACAAACCTTTAGCTTCATTAAACAAATCGGATGGGAGAAGCGTTTGAGCCTGAACCGTTGCATTTTCTTGGGAAGTAGCTATCTGGCGAACCGTAGTGGAAATATCATCCAGTTTTGTAGATAAATTTGTAAATTTATCTCCCAATTGAGAAAAATTCTCATTAGAAACGGACAAATTGCGATTTAATTCGTCCATTTTCCCGGCTAATTCCGCTTGGTTGGATTGCATTTGAAAAATAGTGTTATTTAATTCCTGCAATTGCAACTTGAGCGTGCCCATATCCCGTTCGCTGGCTACACAACCAGACAACAAGAAGCCCGAACCGGCCATAAAAAGAAACAAGGATATTTTTTTCATAGTGATTCGGGCTCCTTTTATACGAAATTAGTTAGCGCTCAACAACGTGTCAGCACGACGATTTTTGGTCCAGCATTCTTGGGTAGCTTCATAGCAAACCGGTTTTTCTTCGCCGTAAGAAACTGTAGCGATTTTATCAGCCGGGATTCCCAAGCGTACATAATAAGCTTTCACTTCATCAGCACGTTTTTGGCCCAAAGCAATGTTGTAAGAGGTTGTGCCTCTGTCATCACAGTTACCTTCAATGGTTACTTGATAGGTAGAAACGGCACTGGCAGCAGCCTTAATGGCTTTGACGTTGGCTTCTACGATTTTGCGAGCATCAGCAGACAAATCATATTTGTCCAAGGCAAAATGAACCGTACCTAACGTAACTTCTTGAGTGGGAACGTTGGCAGTTACCGATTCAATTTCGCTTTCGGTAAGCACCATTTCGGTGGTACCGTCGGCATTAGCACCATCTTTCACGTTTTTGTGGCAGGCGCTCAGCCCGGCAGCAATCGTGAGTACGAGTACAACTTTCAGTAAGTTTTTCATTTCTCTCTCCGTAATTTTATAGTTTTTACTATATGTAAATAATACTAACTTTTACGCACATGGGTCAATGGAAACCGAGGTTTAGTTTATCCCAATAGTTGCGTAAAAATCTTTCCCATCACCTTTGGGTTGGCTTTCCCTTTGCTCAGTTTCATTACTCCGCCGATTAATGCGCCTATCGCGGCCTTGTTGCCTTTTTGATAATCAGCTACTGCTTTGGGGTTAGCGGCAATAGCCGCTTTGGCCCATTCTTCCAATTGGGCTTCATCACTTACCTGCACCATTCCGCGTTTTTCTACTACCGCGGCCGGGGACTCGCCGGTTTTCCAAATCTCTTCAAAAACTTCTCGCCCTTGTTTGCGGGTAATTTTTCCGCTCTCCACCATTTCTAGTAATTGAGCCAAACGATCGGCCGGGATTGGGGAATCTTCTATTTCCTTCTTCTCGGCATGCAACAGCCCCAGCAGGTCTGTCTGAATCCAATTGGAGGCTGTTTTTAAAGTGACTTTACCCGATTGGGTAACCGCTTCAAAATAATCGGAAATTTCACGTGAGGAGGTCAACACTCCCGCATCATACGCAGAAAGCCCAGCCGCCATAAAACGGGCTTCCTTACTGGCAGGTAATTCCGGCATTTGCGCTTTCACTTCATCCAACCAGCTCTCTTTTAAGACCAGTGGCGGTAAATCCGGTTCTGGGAAATAGCGATAGTCCAACGCATCTTCTTTAGAGCGCATGGGTTTGGTAACTAATTCTTCCTTATCCCACAACCGGGTTTCTTGTTTCACGGTTCCGCCTTCATTCAAAATCTTTGTCTGGCGAGCGATTTCATAAATTAACGCTTCGCGCACCCCTTTAAAGGAATTTAAATTTTTTATCTCGGCACGTGTACCGAATTTTTCTTGACCTTTTGGACGCAAAGAAATGTTTACATCCACGCGCAACTCTCCCTTTTCCATATCGCAGTTAGAGGCACCCACCCAACGCATCAGGCGCTTGATTTCAGTTAAATAAGCATACGCCTCGTCGGGAGATCGCAGGTCAGGCAAAGAAACAATTTCCAACAAAGGAGATCCTGCCCGGTTGTAATCTACCAAAGAATAGGTGCTTTCGTGAGAAGATTTTGCCGCATCTTCTTCCAGGTGAGCATGGTGAATCCCTATTTTTTTCTTTTGTAAATTATCTTTAGGGCCGTAGGTAATTTCAATAAACCCTGCTCCGTTTATAGGCTCATCATATTGGGTAATTTGATAACCTTTGGGCAAATCCGGATAAAAATAATGTTTGCGTGAAAAAGTAGAATGTTTTTGAATGGCACAGTTAAGTGCAAGTCCGGCACGGACCGCCAAACGAACGGCCCCTTCCGTCATTACCGGGAGTACCCCCGGATGACCCATACATACGGGACAAACCGAAGTATTGGGTTTTGAATTTTCGCCTACACCGTTTGGGCAGGCACAAAACAATTTTGTTTGACTGGCTAACTGGACGTGTATTTCCAGGCCAATAACAGGTTCAAATTCAGTCATAGTGGCTCCTAAATTATTATAATATCAAATATGAAAGCACTTTTTAAGCCTACTTCTTATCACAAAGGGGCAGCTATTGCCGTAGTTGCCTCTTTTATATGGAAGTTTATCTCCTTTTTGAATGCCCTTTTGTTGGCTTTTGGCTTTGGAGCCACTGCTAAAACGGATATTTATTTTTACTTGGTAATGTTGATGGGATTTGGCGTATCTTTTATGCAACGGTTAAACCATACTGTCCTCATCCCGGAAGCTATTTTTTTACACCGGCAAAATCCCGCAAAAGACCAAGAATTTTTAACCTTTTGTTTGTACGCCTATATCTTGTTTGCTGGGATCATAATAGTAATTGGAGGGGTTTTCCCCATACAAACCTGGCAGTTGTTTTCCCGTTTTGGCATGGGGGCTCTTCAATCCCAACGCATATTGCTCGTGGCCGGATTTTGTTGGTTCTCGCTACAATTAATTTCTTACTACTTACAAGCTGTAGCAGAAATGTATAAATTTTTTACTACCGCTTGGTTGGGCATATTAAACGCCTTGTGTCCTCTGGTCTCGTTGCTTTTATGGGGGCGCAGCATTGGCCTTTTAAGCATGGTATACGGCTTTATTGTAGCCAATGTGCTGCAAATATTAGTTTTAGGAACCATTTTAAAGTTCCAATTAAATTGGTCGTTTAACCCCGTCTATTTCCCCCTCTCCAAACGCATAAAACAAAATATAGCTACCGGGCAAACTATGGCCCTTATGGATATTATTAACAGTTTATTACCTTTGTTTTTAATTAGCGCCATGCCGGGCGGAATTATTAGCGCGCTGAATTATTGCAAACAATTAACAGATTCCCCCACCGAAATTATTACCACCCGCATTTGTAATGTACTTAAAATAGAATTAACGGAAAACGCTGCTGATAAAGATATGGCCGCAGCCGCACATAATTACTTCAAAACCACGCACATCCTTTTGCTAATTCTAACGCCACTGGTTGTATTTACCGCATTCTTTGCATCCGACATTGTTACCTTGTTCTTTAAACGCGGAGCATTCACCTCTGTTGCCGCGCACCGTACCATACTGTTCCTGCGTCCTATGATTATCACGCTGTTGTTTATAGCTGTAGGATATGTGCAAAATAACGCCATTGCTGCCTATCGAAAAGTAAAAGAAATTTTCCCTTATACCTTCGCGTCTGCACTATTTTCCGTTCTCTTGTTTGCACTGTTTTTGCCACTTTACGGAGCTTTCAGCTACCCCTATTTACTGTTGGCGGGATATGGGTTTGGATTCTTCCTTAATTATTTCTTTTTCAGGAAACATTTTCCCTTTCTCCCGTATGGGCGCAGTTTGTTGGAAATTTTCCGCTTGGCATTTATCGGTTTCTGTGCCATAATTCCAGCCACTTTGCTGACCGTTTGGCTACCCGACAACGTGTGGATACGCGTCGGTATATGTGGAAGCATCTATTTGGGCGGATATATTTTTCTGCTGCACATGAGCGGAGATATAAAAAAACTGGCTACTTACGCGGCTAAATGACGAGAAACAATCTCCAGTACGTATTCGGGGGTGTACGTTTGCATATTTTGGCATGAGGAATACCCTAACATACAATGGGTATGCCAAGAAGGGCCTTTTAGCCACATGCACGCACCGCATTTATCGGATGTTAAATTGATGTTTTTAGGAAGTGCAAACAAAGAAGCTGCTGTATTGGCAAACAATACTACCGCTCGAGTGGGCAGCCAACGCGTAAGTTGCACCAGGCCGCTTTCTCCATCTATGTGCAAGGTAGAACCCGCCAATAAAGCTGGCAGATCTTGTAAGCCGCTTTTACCGACCAAACAAACATCTACAAAATCAAATTTGGGACTATTTTTCCCCCCTAACTGCACAATTTGGATATGCGGGAATTTTTCTCGAAAAAGTTTTACAAACGTACTCCAATTTTCCTTTGGCCAACATTTAAGAGGAGTACTCCCCTTCATATTAAAAGTAGCATCAATACCACTGTGTAACGTAATGTAAGGTTTTTTCAAACCGTAACCAGACACATCTTTTTTCAAAATACTATCCGGTAAAGAGCCTGTTTGGGTCCCATCAAAATCAAGCGCACTTAAATAACGTTGTGCTTCTAATTTATCAGCTCCCTGCCGATATAAAAAACGCCCCAAGGCATCATCTAATAAATAATTGTCCTGCAAGAAAAAAGATAATTTCTTTTGCCGAGAAAGAGAAAGAGTTAACACCGGCAAAAAATCCGGGGCCAGTTGCTGTATGCGTGCATGATTTACATATACTGTTTTGAACGAAATACACAATTCGCACGCCATATCATAGGCGCGGCGATATGGTATTTTCCCGCTTGGCAATAATACATTTTTTTCATCTGCTTCAAACAAAACTTCTGCAGCATGCGGGGAATCAGTATAGTAGTGAAAAACAGCATTGGGCAATTTCTCGCGCAATGCTAATATACACACGCGGTAAGAAGCACAATCGCCTAACCCACCGCGTAGATGTAACAAAACATGTAGTTTGGAAGAATCTAAATGGGGGTGCCAAAAACAGCCTTGTAACTGTTGTTGCACCCCATAATAAACAAGATTACGTAAACGACGGTAACAGTACGCCAAACGCACCACGCGGCTACCGCGCCCATACATCTGCACGGCAGATTGTATTTCTTTCAGCGCTAATTGCGTTTGGTTACTTTCCCAATTAATCATTACTCAAATAAAGCAACGAATTCTTCGAAAGGATAACGGTTTTTCAAGTGTTCCGCTTGAACAGCCATTCCTACCCGTTTGCCCCAGTTTACCATCAAATCATCCAAGGCAGAGGTCAAAGGCTTTTCTTCACCGGCATTTACTACTAAACCGTTAATACCATTAGAAACCAATTTATCCGCACCTTTTACATCCGTTACCAAAACGGGCAGTTTGCTGGCCATGGCATCTAATACTGTTTCCAACCCTTCCGATTTGCGAGCAGGATTCACATAGATATCTGCGTTGCGCAACAAGCTATACAAATCTGTATTAGAGCTGACAACTTCGGTGCTGTTTTCCAAATTGTATTTTTTAATAAATTTGTTGAGAGCGCTTTTTTGTGTACCGTTTCCTACCAATGTTAAGTGCCAGGTAGTATGCGCCGGGGCCAAGCGTGCCCAGGTTTCCAACAACACATCAAATCCGCCCGATTTAGTAAAATTCCCCGCTGCAACAATGTTGTTTTCTTTCTTAAAGCAAGAAGGTTTATTGTTATTATAGTGTTCTACCCACACAGCCGGATTAATTGTGCGTACCGTGTTGGGAGCGTACAAGCGCGTGTTCACTTTTTTATCATCTTTTCCAATGATAACTACGCGTTGTGCGGCTTTTAAAAGGGCTTTTTTATTTTGGAAAGATTTCTTTTCTTTATAGTTTTCTACTTCCGTGTAGATAAACGGAATCTTCAAAGATTGAGCGGCAGCACAAACAGGCAAGCTCATAAAAGAAATTACTTTATCTGCTCCGATCTTGGATAATGCGCTGGTCATTGTCCGTGAAGTAGCACAGGGAGCTAATACGATTTTCTTTAAGTTGGTATGAGTGGGTAGCGTGCCCTTCCTACCCATTAAAAAGATACGTTCTCCTTTTGCAGAAAGGTGATCTGCCAAGTAAACTCCTAAACGCATGCTTTCCGGTGTTCCTAAGAAAATAACTGTTTTCATTTTTTGTTTCTTCCTTTTATTAATTTAGTCTATAGATTAATTATACATAATCAAAAGCAATTTGTTTTTTAAAAAATAGTTTTGTATAATAAATATGCGGGGTAGAGAAGCCTGGTATCTCGCAAGGCCCATAACCTTGAGATCACTGGTTCAAATCCAGTCCCCGCAAGTTTTCATAAAGTACCGCCCCCTCTAGAGGGCGGTTTTTTGCTGAAAAAATAAGGGATTTACTTAAGTATCTGCTGGGCTTGCTCAATTATTTTTTCCAAGTGTTCCGGGCTCTTATAGGTCTCCGCATAAATCTTTAGAATATTCTCCGTACCTGAAGGTCGCACCAAGAACCAGGAATCTTGCAGATAAATTTTTATTCCGTCTGTATCACGCACCTTCTGTACAGTTTCTCCGCAAACTTCTGTGAGCGTTTTAAAATCAGCCGCTTTCAATTCCTTTACCTTCTTTTTAGTATCCTCATCTGTAGGAACATCTACACGGGTATAATAGGGCGTTCCGTAACGCTCGGTCAGCTGGTTATACAAATCAAAAATATCGCCTTCTTTTGCCTGAATCTCCATTAATAAAAATACAGCAAAAATTCCGTCTTTTTCCGTAGTCCAATCGCCCACGCTCATTCCGGCACTTTCTTCACCTGCCAAAACGTACGTATGTTTGATAAGCCCGGGAACGAAATATTTGAATCCCACATTTACTTCTTCCAGTTTAAGATGATGCGCTTTGGCAATTCGATCCAGCAAAGACGTTGTTCCCAAAGTGCGTCCTATGGCCGTAGCTCCTGCCACTTTATGATGGCGAATCAAATAGTCTGCCATTACACAAAGTGCATGATTGGGCGGAATTAAACCACCTTTTTGCGTGGCACAACCAAAACGATCCGCATCAGGGTCAGAAGCCCCGGCAAAGGAACATCCGCCTCCTTCTACCACATCCAACAAAGTGGCCATGGGATATTTAGATGACGGGTCCATACGGATTTTTCCATCATGATCAATAGGAATGAAATAGAAGGTAGGATCTATTTCCGTACTGACAATATCCATATTGGTAAGTTGATATTTGGCTTTGATAGCTTGATAGAAAGCAAGGCTGGTACCGCCCAACGGATGAACGGCGAATTTTTGGCCGCAATTGGCAATAGCATCAAAATCAATTTTCTTTCCTAAGGCTGTGATGTAAGGAGTAATAATATCACTGTTTTCAATCAAGCCTTTGGACATAGCTTCCTGCAAAGGAATTTCTTTTATTTTGGAAGGATCCTGTAAATACTGGTTCGCATATTTTTCAATCAATCCGGTAAGTGCACTATCTGCCGGACCACCGGTGGAAGGGTTGTATTTTAATCCCATATCTTGCGGCGGATTATGGCTGGCTGTCCCATTCAAACAAGCCACTGCATGCTCTGATAAAATTTCAAATGAAAAAACCGGTGTAGGAATCGGACGATCCGGCAAAACGACACAAAAACCATTAGCCGTTAATACTTGGGCACAAATTTCAGCCACGGAACGGGACATCAAACGGGTATCTCCCCCTACTAAAATTTTCCCTTGTATTTTTTTCTCTGTATGGATGCGAGCTACCGCTTGGGCAATTGCTTTTACATGCAAAGCACAAAAGCCGCGTCCTAATTCCCCTCGATGACCAGAGGTGCCAAACTTAACCGGAGCAACATCTGTGCCGGGATTCCAAAAATTCTGTTCTAAAATTTTTACATCTATTTTTTCCTTTGTAAGTGTCCCTGCCAATTTACTTACCATAAAATTGTCTCCCTATGATATGTTAAGGTTGCGATTTTTTTTCTCTTTTTCTATGATATTATATATACGAAGATTTATCAAATGGAGCCTATTATGAAGAAAATACTTGCCTTATTTGCTGTTCTCTGTGTTGCTACCGCAACTTATGCTACCAATATGGGAGACGATTTTTATAACCATTACTCTCCATCTTCCAATTTAGCAGCCTATAACCGGGATTTAAACTCTTTAATTGGGGTAGCAGATTTCCATACCGGGCGTGCTGCCAATTTCCCGGCTATCAGTATCGGGGCTTCCATAGGTGTGTTTAAACCGTCGGGAGATAATGATATTTCCTCCGACAGTTACACTGTTTTGCCCTTTATAATAGCAGAAACTAAAATCCCTGTTATCAATGTAGGCGTAGCTGTGCGCGGCACTAGCATGAGTGGCTACCGGTCTATCGGTGGTGGTTTAACTTATCAAATGGATATTTTGGAAATTGTCAATTTATCCTTTGGGGCCTTTTATGATAACGGCCGTACCGACTATTACACTTCGGACCATTACTCCGCCTCCGCTATTGCTTCCACAACCATTTTGGCCCTTACTCCTTATGCCGGGGTAGGGTACGATTACGGTAAATTGGCTACCCGCGGGTTTGGAACCAACAATCGTGATACTTCCGACGGGCAAGCCCGTGCCATGGTGGGAGTAAAAATTCATCCGTTCCCGTTATTTTCCGGCTTTGTAGCCTATACCGTTACCAAAGACAATCACGGTTTTACAGGTGGTTTAGGCCTTAGTTTTTAATCATGACTTATAAAGATACATTAAAAGAATTTTTTGGAGAAAATTGCTTATTTGGGGAACCTATGTCCTCCCATACAACCTATCGGGCGGGAGGACCGGCGGAAGTATATCTCTATCCGCAAACCAAAGAAGAATGGAGTTTCGTGCTGAAACTGGCCCGAACGGAAAACATCCCCTTACGCATCATTGGCTTTGGTTCTAACATTCTGGTCAGCCAAAACGGAATTGGTGGCATCACCTGTTCTACCAAAAAAATGGACCATATTTCCTTAACGGGAGATACCATTCAAGCTCAAGCCGGGGCAGCATTAGATAAGGTATGTGAAATGGCCTGTAAGGCCGGATTAAGCGGCATGGAAAAACTATCGGGCATTCCCGGCAGCGTGGGTGGCGCCGTATACATGAATGCCGGTGCTTTTGGGCAAGAAACTTTCGATTGTTTGGAGTATTTTGATGTAATTGATTGGGAAGGCCGCCCTGCAACTTTTCTAAAAAGTGATATCAAATACGGTTATCGCAAAGTAGAAGGAATTGAAAATTATATTATTTTATCAGCCGGGTTTAAACTACCAAAAGGGGATTATACCCAATTAATTGCCGCGCGCAATACCATACAGCACAACCGTTTGGAAAAGCAACCTTTGGAATACCCTTCCGCCGGTAGTGTATTCAAACGTCCGGTCAATGATTACGCTTCCCGACTGATTGATGAAGCCGGTTTACGCGGATTGTCTATCGGCGGAGCAAAAGTCTCGGAAAAACATGCAGGTTTTATCGTAAATTTCAATCGGGCTTCCGCCTTGGATATTAAATTGCTCATTGATAAAGTACGCCAAGAAGTAAAAACAAAATTTGGAGTAGAATTGGAATTAGAACAAATTTTGTGGGGCAATTTCGACGAAGCGCATTAACTGCTCACGGCCGTTCTTCATAAAAGTTTGACGCAGGAAAAAAATTAAGATACAATATATACATAGTTAAGGAGTCGTGGTGTAGCCTGGTTAACACGCTGCCCTGTCAAGGCAGAGACCGCGAGTTCGAATCTCGTCGACTCCGTATGAATTTGAAACCCGCCTTGTGCGGGTTTTTAAATTTATGGGGAGTATCGAGCGGCATAAACTGCTTTATGCCGCGTCGAGATTCGAAGCCCGGAGCGATGTTTTTGTTTGAGCGTGCGTAAGCCGCGAAAGGCAAAAACCGCGAAGGCGGTCCCGAGAGCGCGATTCCCGTCAAGAAATTGACGCAGGACGAATCTCGTCGACTCCGTATGGATTTGAAAACCTGCCTAGTGCGGGTTTTTGTTTTATGCTAAAAGCACTTATCAATAGATAACGCAAATACGAATTGAAATATTCTATAATAAAAACATCTCTAATTATGTTGGAGGAAACCATGTACGAGTACAAAGTAATTTCGGGGGACATAGACAAATCAAAGACTGAAAAATCTATTTCCAACATCCTAGAAGAAACACTCAATTCTCTCCAGAGAGAAGGATGGGAATTCTATCAACATGCCACAATAACAGAAGTAATTCCTCCAGGATGTTTGGAAGCATTTTTGTTCCATAAAGATGTCTCATATAAACTTCACCAAACATTTATTTTTAGAAGAACAAAAAAATGAACTGGACTAATATTTTTCAGCGAATAGTAGTTGAATTTTTATTACCGGCACTGTTCTTTTTGGCAATTATATTCTTCATCATCAGTTGGTTTAGACGAGAAATCAAGCGATATAAAAAAGAAATAAAAAAATTGTCTAGTTGGGAGAGGTATTTCCACAACGATGAATAAGACGTTCCTTTTGTCGTTATGTAAGAATATCTTGACACATTGTGAAATCTCTAAAACCCGCCGGAGCCAAAGAATAAGCACTGTGCTACCCAAAAACTACACCCACCGTATGAATTTAAAAGACACCTTGCGCAGATTTTTGAATTTACCGATGAAAAAAGCATGATACTATGAAAGAACATATTGCATATTTTGATGTATTGCGAGTGATAGCGATTTTTGCAGTTATCACATTACATGTTGCAACCGCACATTTCTATGATACGGACGTGCTTTCTTTTACTTGGGGAGTGTCAAATATGTTGGACGGCCTCGTCAGGTGGGGAGTTCCCGTTTTCGTAATGATTTCAGGTGCCCTATTTTTGGATCCCACGAGGGAAATTGATTTTCATAAATTATATTCCAAAAACATTTTTCATATCGCGTGTGCCCTTCTATTTTGGTCTATCTGTTATGCGGGAGTAGGTTTTATAACAGGACCTTCCCAAGGAAATATAGAAAAGTTATTGTCTCACATAGTAATCGGGCATTTCCATCTCTGGTTTCTCTATATGTTGTTGGGATTATATATGATAGTTCCGTTATTACGTCCCATTTGCCGGGATATCAAATTGGTACACTACTTTTTGCTACTTAGTTTATTCTTCTCGTTTTTAATTCCCACTATTGTGAAAATTTTGACAGGATTGGACTTAACGTTCCCCAATTCCATCTATTCTAAAAGTTTGCGAGTGGTAAATAGGTTATTCGAGCAAACTCATTTCCATTTTACATTGGGTTATGCCGCCTATTTTGTATTGGGCTACTACATACACAATTTGCAATTATCAGCCAACCAACGAAAAGTCCTTTATCTGTTGGGCATTTTAGGATGGGAATGTTCTGTTCTCTTTACACAATTTGTCAGTCGTACCACTCACCAACTTTTTGATTTTTATACAGGATGGGATGTAATGTTACCCATATTATTCGAAACATCAGCTGTATTTGTTTTCGTCAAATATCATATCCATATGTTACCCGCCAAATTAATATCGGTTTTTAATTATTTATCTAAATGCGTTTTGGGAATTTATTTAGTACATGTTGGGGTACAAAGCTGTTTGGATGTGTGTTTTAACTTGTCCAGCACCAGTTTTAATCCGCTATTTTCCATTCCGCTCATTACTTTCCTTGTATTCATTTTGTCATGGGCCTTTGTAGAAATCATTAGACGTATTCCTCTGTTAAATAAATACATTATCTAAATTTCACTACCGGGATTTTGAAATAGACGAATGCTATTCGTTTTTGAGCGCTTCTACAGGTTTAAGCTTGGCAGCCTGCCAGGCCGGATATAAGGCAAATAAGAAACTGGTCACCAAAGCAATTAACACCGAACCGACTACCACCCACCATGAGAAGGTCATTTGGCTGGTATCTTCGGCCAGGTGTAGTACAGCTAAATACCCCAAAATCATACCTGCTATAGCCCCACACAAGCCTAGCAACATGGCTTCCACTACAAATTGAAATAAAATGTCTTTACGAGAAGCCCCCAATGCACGGCGGATACCGATTTCTTTCGTGCGTGAAAAAATAACCGCCATGGTCACGTTCATAATACCGATACCGCCCGCAATCATAGCTATAATACCCATAAATAGCATATTATTTAAGGACTTGCGTGCGTCTTTAAGACGTTCTTCCAATTTTTCATAAAAGAACTCTATTTCCGGTTTTTCCTTTGGACCGAATTGAGAGCGCAAATAACTGGAAAGAGATTTACCGGCGGTGCGGGCAGTTGACTCTTTGCCCGTGACGATTCGAATATTGGTACTTCCTTTTCCTTCGTCAGAAGCAAACAAATCATACCACGTAGTGTAGGGAATATACAGGGTAGAATCACGTTCTTGATCTTTTTTGAATCGGGCGTCTTTTTCGATAGGAGGTATATGCAAAAGCCCCACCACTGTAAAAGTTTCGTTACGTACAATAATCTGCTGATTTAACAAATGATGGTGTTGTGTATAATCGGTTAATTTAACTGTCTTTTCTCCGTAATCATCTCCGTCACTCCACAGTTTACGCTTTTCCTTTTCGTTAGGATATACCGTTAGCACAATTACTCGATGTTTATTTTCCACATCTTGCCAATTAATAAACCGCCCTTCCAATTTATAAACAAAGTTAGAATCCTTCCAAGTAGGCATAATTCCTTTGATAGCACATCCCGCCAGCAGTTGCCCTTTGTGGGAAAGGCGCGACCCCCACCAGCCACCCCACAACCATTCATTGTCTGTGGTAAACGACAAAGAACTTCCTTCCGGCAAGCGAAAACTTAAATCTTTGTATTGGGTAAGCCCTAGCGGATGGTTCGTTTCCGTATCTACACGCCCCACGCCGGCCAGAGCCGCACTTTTATCCAACTGCCGGTAACGTTGACTGAGCACACTAAGCGTATAAAAAAATGTAGCAATCCCAATTGCAATAGCAAAGAAACTTAAAAAGCTACGCATCTTGTGCGCCCAAATCTCCGCCCAACCGGTAGCCATTAAGTCGGGCAATCTCATAAAATTTTACCGTCCTTCATATGAATCGTGCGGTGGGTGCCCGCTGCAATTTTGGGATCATGGGTAACCATGATAATTGTCATACCGTTTTTGTTTAAATCTTGCAGTAAATCTAAAATATCGGCACTGGATTTGGAATCCAAATTCCCGGTAGGTTCATCCGCTAAGATGATAGACGGATTATTGGCCAAGGAACGTGCGCACGCCACACGCTGGCATTGCCCACCGGACAATTGTAAAGGCGTACTGTGTAGCTTTTTTTCCAGTCCCACCCGTACGGCCAGTTCGCGCGCCCGCGGCAAAATATCTGCGCGTGGCATATCGCTGTAACGCATAGGCAAGGCAATATTTTCCAACACCGACAAGCGCGGCATTAGATTAAAAGATTGGAAAATAAACCCGATGTGGTTACGTCTAAGCTGAGTACGGCGGGCATCATTTAACCGGGCAGTAGGTACGCCTTCTAACAAGTATTCCCCTCCTGTCGGCTCATCTAATAACCCTAAAATATTTAATAACGTACTTTTGCCGCAACCGCTGGGGCCCATAATGGACACAAATTCCCCTTGTTTAATAGACAATGATACCTCATCTAACGCACGAAAATTTTGCGCTGAAGAATATATTTTGATAAGTTTTTTACACTGTGCTATTACCATGATTCCCCGTATGGAAGGGTAGTTAAAACTTGGTCATTCTCTGCAAGGCCTTTGGTTACTTCTACATTTTTATCGCTGGCAAGTCCGATTTCAATTTCCACTTTCTCGGCTTTGTTTTTGCCTGTTACTTTAAAAGCGTAATTCTTTCCGTCTTTTTCAAAGAGCGCATTCGCAGGGATAGTGAGTACATCTTCTTTTTTATCAATTGCCACGCTCATTTCCGCACTTACGCCCAATAAAATTTGTTTGTCCGGGTTTGCCAACTCTGTAACTACTAAAAACCCAGAACTATCGCCCCAGCGCCCGGTCGCTTCGCTTTGGGAAGATACGTGCGAAATTTTCCCTTTGAGTTTAGGGGCATTTTCTCCAAGCGCTCTAACAGTTACATCTACAGGCATTTCCGGTTTTAATTTCATAACTTGAGCCTCGGTAACATAGGTGGAAATAAGCAGAGAATCCATATTAACTATTCGCAAAAAACAGGTAGCATTTTCGGCGTTATCATAACGCCCTTGTAAAAAAATACCTAAACGAGGTAACGATAAATCTTTATCCGCCAAATTCTTACGATAGTCCTCTGTCCCGATACACTTAACTACTGTGCCGGATGCTTCTGCATAAATAGGCATGGGTTTATAATCTTCAAATTCATTACGGCCCGGTTTGATGAGACCAACTTCCTGCCCCTTTTTCACGTAATCGCCTTCTTTTACATAGATAGCTTTCAGAATACCGCTGGGTTTGGAAGTCACCTTTACATCTTGCTTAGCCGTAACCGTTCCGGACCCTGTAAACAGCACTTCCACTTTATCTTTTTTAACCGTCACAATATCATCCGGGTTAATAGCAGTCCCTTTTATCTTTGCAATTAACGGTTTGACACCATAAAACCACCCGGCCGTCAAGACTCCTGCCAGTATTACTACAAACACAAACTTTCTCCAGTGTTTCTTAAAAAAACGTTTCATTACAAATCCTCCAATGTATATTCGAAAATATTTTGTCCGACGGCGTATTGATAGCGCAAGCGGGTAATTTCTAAATCGGTCAGCAAACGGGCATGCTCAATTTGGGCAGACACCATAGCTTGTTGGGCCACGGTCAGATCTGTTGCACTCATAAGTCCATTCTTATACTTGGTTTGTGTAGCTTCAAACTTTTGGATAGCCGCCTGCAAACGCAGATCCGATATTTCCATACTCTGCATTTTGAGAGATAATGCGTTACGGGATTGAACGACATCATCACGTATGGAGCGCAAAAATTGTTCAAATTCCAATTCGGCATTTTCGTGACTGCGAGCAAGATTTTGACGAGTACGGTATTTGTCTATGTACAAAAACCCCAAATCAAACATAATTCCGGCCGATATTCCATAATTATAATTCCACAATTCATGGCCGTTAAGTCCTCTTCCGGTAGAACCAAACAAATCTACAAATAGAGATGGCAAAGTGTTTAATTTACTTTGCTTAAAAGCGATATCTTCTTGTTTGAGCTGTAAACGTCGTTCCCGCACATCATGACGATATGCCAAAGCATTTGTTAGATCCGTATCCAAAGAAGGTAGAGGGGTTATTTCTTTATCCAATGTTCCATCCAACGTAATTTCCGTTTCCGTGGGTTGATTTAACGCAATGTTAAAAGCAGTTAACGCATTGGCATAATCATTTTGGGCAGAAAATAAAGATAATTGGCTAGAGCGATAATTTGTTTCACTGGATAATAAATCCGAACGTGTTTTCAAACCGTTATCATAGAGTACCTTATCCTGATCGTACTGCTTACGGTTAATTTCTAAATCCGCTTGATATACTTCCAACAACTTCTTATTGAGCAACAAATTGTAATACATCTGCACAGCAGATAACACCGTTTCCTGCACAAATGCATCAAAAGCTATTTGTGCTGCCTCATATGATAAAGAAGCACTTTGATAGGCAAGCCTGTCTTTACCGCTATTGAGCAAATTCCACGTGCCCGAAGCTCTCGCATTGGAATCAAAATGGCGCAATTCATTCCACGAGCGAATCTTATCTGGGCGTGTATATGTTTTATCTGCCGTGGCTGATACGGAAAACGATGGCAGAAATGCTTCCGTAAATGCATTTTGATAATTTGCTCGGGCATTAAGCAATATGTTTTTTTGAGAAGCCACCTTTGGAGATTGCTTTAAATACTGTCGGATAAAACTATCCAATGTAAAATTTGTTTGAGGCGGTTCGTTGGAAGAAAGGGCATCCTGTACCGTAAATGTAGTCCCTTGGACAGACAAAGCACTAAATAAAAGTAAACCAATAACCCCTTTTGCTCTCATATCTTCATTATATCAAAACCAATGCCGATATGAAGGAATGTGCCGTTCGAGTAAATAAAAAAATACCCCCTATTTTGCATAGGGGGTATTTTGACAATAAATTTTATTTATTGATATCTTGTGCCGGTTTCTTACTTGTTAAGATAGCCCAAGAAAGTACCGCCATAAGAACAATTACCACACACCAACCGATTTTACCTAAAGGAGTAAAATCATTATGGTAATTTACGATAATCGGGGCAACGATTACGGCCACCATATTGACCACTTTAATAAGCGGATTAACTGCCGGGCCGGCCGTATCTTTCAAGGGGTCTCCCACCGTATCACCTACAACACTGGCTTTGTGACGTTCGGACCCTTTCCCCGTGTTGGCAGCGATATCTGATTTTTCATCTTCCACCACTTTTTTAGCGTTGTCCCATGCCCCACCGGCATTGGACATAAACACAGCTAAAAGCTGCCCGGAAACAATAATCCCGGCCAAGAAACCACCGAGTGCTTCCACACCAAAGGCGAGCCCCACCACTACCGGCGAGATGATCCCTAATAATGCCAGAATCACTAATTCCTTTTGTGCGGCAATCGTAGAAATACTCACTGCACGGGTATAGTCCGGTTTAGCTTTTCCTTCTAACACCCCGCCTTTAAACTGGCGGCGAACTTCTTGTACGATTAGTGCAGCCGCACGGCTTACAGCGTTAATAGCAAATGAGGAGAATAACCACGGCAGCGCTCCACCGATAAGCATCCCCACAAACACCACAGGGTTAGAAACCACAATGCCTACTTCGGATAAAAGTGTCAAAACTTTATCTTCCCCGGCATTGGCCCAAGCATCATTGAGCAAGCTTTGAACGTTGCTTACATCTACCATGTAGGAAGCAAACAAAGATACTGCCGCAATCACGGCTGATCCGATTGCTACCCCTTTGGTAATGGCTTTGGTGGTGTTACCTACGCCATCCAAATCTGCCATAATTTGACGGGCTTTTTTGGTTTCTTCATCGTTGGCATCATGCCAAGCCATTTCACCAATACCGTTTGCATTGTCGGCGATTGGACCGAAAGAATCCATGGCCACATTGTTGCCGGTCAACGTAAGCATACCAATACCTGTCATGGCTACACCGTAGAGAATGAAATTAAATTTCTCCACGGCATTAAGTCCGTCAATTGTACCGAAAATAGCCACGGAACAGAAGATAGACGCTGCAATTACAAGAGTCGTCCATACTGCTGATTCAAACCCAACGGCAATACCTGATAAAATCGTAGTGGCCGATCCGGTAGCTGTTGATTTTTTGACTTCTTGTACCGGTTTATTTTCCGTACCGGTAAAATACTCTGTCAAACGATCAATGGAAATTGCCAACAGAATACCGATAGTGGTTGCTGCAAAGGGCCGCCACCAGCCGCCTACTACATCTTTCATGTAATAATAGGCAAGCACGCCAAAAATAGCTACTGAAATAGCCGCCGAGATAGAATATCCCTTAAAGATGGCTTTCATGGCATTGCCGGCCGAACGTTTGGAATCTTTTACAGCGTAAGTACCAATAATGGAACATAATACGCCGATTCCGCGTACCAAAAGCGGATAAACAATCCACTCATGATGACCTGTCAAACGCCACAAGCCAATCCCTAAAATAAGGCCGGAAACGATCGTTACTTCGTAGGATTCAAAAATATCTGCCGCCATACCGGCGCAGTCGCCTACATTATCCCCTACCAAATCCGCTACCACAGCCGGATTGCGTGGATCATCTTCCGGGATACCTGCTTCTACTTTACCGACCAAATCGGCCCCTACGTCAGCAGCTTTGGTGTAAATACCACCACCTACACGCATAAAGAGTGCCAACAAGGTTCCCCCGAAACCAAACCCTAACAAAGCATCCGGAGCCGCAATACCAAAAATAATGAATATAATTGTACCGCCGAATAATCCCAGGCCGTCTGTAAGCATCCCGGTTACTGTTCCGGCACGATAGGCAATGCGTAATGCATCTCCAAAGCTGCGTTTAGAAGCCGCCGTTACACGTACGTTGGCATCTACAGCGATGCGCATCCCTAATTGGCCTACTAAAAGCGAGAATACCGCCCCCAAAATGAACGCCCCTGCGCGTCCAAAAGCGGCAATCAATTTTATCGTATCGGCAGAAAGACCGGCGAAACGTTCCATAGAATCTTGCGAGACCGGCACAATATAAACCGATAAAAACAAACACACAGTCAGCAAACCAATAAGAGGCAGAATGGTCTTCAACTGCCGTTTCAAATAGGCGTTAGCGCCTTCACGGATAGCACCCCAAACTTTTTGCATTTCGGGAGTACCAGCATCTTCACGAATTACTTGTTTACGTAAAAACAAGGCATATAAAAGCCCCAAAACTGCAATGAATAATACACCGAACAAAGCGTATTGCTCACCGAGTCGCAGGGATGAAATTCCATACCACATTTTGTTCTCCTTTATTGCGAGGTATTACTGCCTCTATATTATAATAAGAAAATGCCTGTTTGTGTACTTTTCGTTTAAGAAATTTACGAAAAAGCTTATCCCTCACAAAAATAGGGCCCTCCAAACCCAGAGAGCCCCTTTTTGAATCGTCTCATAATAACGAGTGGGAATAGTTATTTTTTGCTGGAGACCATTTTTTGCTTTCCCGGTAATTTGAAGGCCTCCAATTCCTCCTCGTGCCTTATTTCATCCTCTAAAATATCCAAAATAACTTTGGCAGTTACCGGGTCACGGCCTCTTAACCGTTCCAAAATGCGGTTATATACTTCTATAGCGCATCGCTCTGCCTGAATATTTTGTTGTAATAATTCCAGGGCATCAGGATTGGAAGGAGTTGAATACCCGCAGGTACTTTCACTCATCCATTCTGACGGAGAAAGAGCCGGAGTGCCGCCCAGTTCGATAATTCGTTTCGCGAGTTTGTTTGCATGGTCCAATTCTTCCTGGGCGTGTTCTTCCAACTCAGGGATAAGGGCATGGGCTTGTGGCCCAGCGGCGACTTTCGCACCGGCCCAATATTGGTAGTAGGCCAACCATTCATCACAATACGCTTGGTTGAGTACTTTGATGAGCGTGTTTACATCTACTCCCGCACGTTCTACAATTTCTCTTCCTTTGAGTCCCATAGGCGTCCTCCTTTTTAAGAATAATTCCTATTAACAACTAGGACCTATAGTCTAACAGTTCCCTACCCTTTTTCCTATCCTAAAAATTAATTAGTTTGGACCCAAAAAAGAAGTAGGTCCAAAATGCCCTTGGAAATAGGTCTAAATGCCCTGGTAAAAAGAAATAAAAACTCTTATCTTAATAGTAGGAAGTAACTAAAACACAAGGGGGAAAATATGAAAAAAATTACACTAGCAGTTTTAGCCGTCTTACTCATCAATGCCCTACCGGCATTTGCCCAATACGGTACACCAGGCCAAGAGCAAGCCACCATGGCCTGTGAATGGATTTTTACCCATATCAGCCGCAAAATTACCAATTACTACTTGGGAGGCAAGTATGGATTGGACAAACACGGAAAGCCTACGGGAAAGCCTTTTGATTACATGGAAAGAGGGGAAGGAACAGTAAAACCGATTTACAAACAAAAAGGGAAAAAGGCTTGTCCGGCTCCTAACGGAGATTGCGGTACTGCCAGCCAAAAGAAAACAACCACCACCCAATCTAAATCCAGTGGACAAACGAAGAAAACAAATACTTCTAAAACAAAACAAACACAAAAATCTCGCAAATAATTCAGTCCCCCTGTTAGTGTTATACACAAAAACCCCGGCAAAAGCCGGGGTTTTTGATGCGTTGAAATTAATAACCTTTTACACCCGTTAAAGATTCATCATGCTCAACCCAATCTTTGACGTTGATTTCCCGGTACTCAGTGGCGGTATCACGCACATATACTTTTTCTATACCGGCGTTGATAATCATACGTTTACACATAGAACAGCTGTTGGAATTTTTAATATACTCACCGGTGGATACTTCTCTCCCGGAAAGATATAAGTCAGCCCCCAACATCTTATCACGAGAGGCACTGATAATGGCATTGGCTTCCGCATGAACACTGCGGCATAATTCATAACGTTCCCCGCGAGGGATATTCATTTCTTGTCGAATACAAGTCCCCAAATCACAGCAATTTTTTCGCCCGCGCGGAGCCCCTACATATCCGGTGGAAATGACTTCATCATTTTTTACAATTACCGCTCCATAACGACGACGCAAACAAGTGCCTCGTTTGGAAACAATATCCGCCAAATCCAAGTAATAATTTATTTTGTCTTGCCGTGCCATAGAAGTCTCCTATTTTAATGCAATTTTTAATTTTCGCGCCAAGGCCCGGATAATATCTTTCTTTTTGGCCTCTTCTCCCAAAGCACGTACTCCTAAGAAAGCGAATTCTTGCGCTTTAACGGTATCGACAGGAAAATCAAAAATTTCCAAATAATTTAAAAATTCCACCAATTTATAGGCAGTTACTTTATTGTGTGGATCTCGCGCAAAAGCAAATGCCAAAGAATTAAGCCTCGTCGTTACTACTCCTTTGAGTTCGTCCGACATAACGTTAATCCCCAACGTCTTTACATCTTCCATAATTTCTTCTATTTCGTTAATGTTTGTTGTGGCTGCGCTAAACTGCGCTTTCAAGTCAGCCATAAGCACTTGTTCCGCCACCGTTAGGAAGAGCGGGGGTATCGGCGTTCCAACCGATTGCAACCCGCGAACAATGGGATAATGATGTTCAAAAATAGCTGAAAATTCATCATACGTTTCCGCTGCCATCCGTTTGCGGGCAGTAGCCACTACTTTGCGGCGAACATCCGTAAGCATAGAAGACAACGGATATTCTTGCTCAAAAGCACGACGCATCAGCGCAGCACAGGCCTCATAATGGCCTTCTCCAAACAACGCGGAAAGTTGATTATAAATCGGCGTTCGATCAGCCAAGGGCCCTGCTACACATACGAAGTTAGATTCGCTTAACCGAAGCACGGCAAACTGCAATGCTTTCTCTTCCAATGTGATAGAAGATTTTAGTGTAAAAGAGCCATACACTAATTTAGCGTGCTTGTGATGCAAATCAACCGGAGCATAGTGCAAAATGTCATACGTGTAGATGCGTTTGGGGTTGACCGTTTTATCGGCCAATAGAGAAACCACATACTCCAGGGCAATTTTTTCCATGGGCATTATTTGTGGTTTTACATAACGTTCATACACCACTGCGCCATTACCCAATTCCGGCAAATTGCTGGGAGCTTTACTTAAACGCTCCATAAATTCCGGTTCTATGTCCTTCCCGGTAAGGGCTGTATTTAATTCTATTGCACGGGCGGCATATTGCATAATTTGTACAGTTTCAATACCGCTTACTTCATCAAAGAACCACCCACAACTGGTATACATAAGGAGGGCATTGCGTTGCATCTCCAAAAGCATTAACGGTTGGGAAGGGTTTTCCACCCCCTCTGCCGTAGCATAAGTTTGCAAGAAACGTTCTCTGTTCTGCTCGCTTCTATCTAGAATCAATTCAATATAAGCGTTACGAGCTGCCCAGATATCTTTTAAATATTTGGGACCCAGTGTTTCAAATGTTTTAATACCCTCATCACGCACAAAATCCAAAGCTTCACGCAACGGACCGCGCCATTTTTGTTGCCAGCCGGGTTTTCCACCTGAATTACATCCACAGTTACTACGCCAACGTTCTACTCCGTGGAAACAGCTCCAGGAGGTATTTTCTACTATTTGTGCCTCATATGTTGGTGGATGTTTTTCTAGAAATTCGCCATACACGGTTAATTTTACATCCGGGTTTTCTTCCACTTTCTTCAAACAGTATGCCAGAGCCATTTCCGAAAATTTCTGGTGATGCCCATACGTCTCTCCATCAGTGGCAATGTGCATTAGTTGGGGTTCGTCCGTAGGATTATAAGTGCTTAGTAACCGCCCGGCAAATTTTTCACCGGAAGATAACGTGTCTGAAAAAGCAATCCCTTGTGAAATCGGGCCATCATAAAAGAAAAGAACGATTTGTTTGCCGCTGGGCAAATTGCATTGATAGGCACGTTTGGGATCTACCCGCACACCTACTTCTTCCCATTCCGGCGCACCTATCTTGCGCACGCGCGCACATTGGCCCGGTGCCAAAATAACAAATTTCATCCCTTCTGCCGCTAACGCTTCCAATGTATCGGTATTACAAGCGGTTTCCGCCAGCCAAACAGACTCCGGCTTGCGGCCAAAACGTTTTTCAAAATCAGTAATTCCCCATTTGATTTGGGTTTCCTTATCATGCGCATTGGCTAAAGGCAAAATGATATGGTTATAGACTTGTGCAATAGCGCTTCCATGGCCGCCAAAACGTTGCTGGCTTTTATGATCCGCCTCTAGGATGGACTGATAAACTTCGGGTGCATATTTTTCCATCCAGGATAAAAGCGTAGGTCCAAAGTTAAAGCTAATACGTGAATAGTTGCTGGCTAAATCTATTAAATTTCTTTTATCATCCAGTACACGCGCTAGCGAATTGGGAGAGTAACACTCCGAACAAATCCGTTCATTCCAGTCATGTGCAGGGGCTGCACTATCTTGTAATTCTATGGTCTCCAACCAAGCATTTTCTCGCGGCGGTTGATAAAAGTGACCATGTATGCATAAATATTTCATATTTATATTTTATATCAATTCTTATAAAATTTTTCAGAAAGTTTTTGTATTGACCCAAACAAAAAAAAGGTTATAATATATTAACACGTCAACTTTAAGAGGGGATTTATGAAAAAAACATTCATTTTAGATACAAACGTATTACTACACGATATTAACTGTTTGCAAGCTTTTGAAGATAATGACATTATCATTCCAATGGCCGTCATTGAAGAATTGGATGCCTTCAAAACCGAGGGAGATACCCGCGGGAAAAACGCCCGCATGGCCTCTCGCACGTTAGATGAAATGCGCAAACTGGGGCACCTCAATGAGGGCGTTCCGTTACCCAAAGGAGGAATGCTTAAAATTGAATTGGACAAGCCCAACTCCCTCCCCACTTCGTTGGCTTTCAATAAAGCAGATAATGCACTACTCAATATCGCATACACATTAAGCAAGAAAGAAGGTTCTTACAAGAAAAACACTCCCCCCGTTATTGTAGTTACCAAAGATATCAATATGCGCTTGAAAGCCGAAGCTCTGGGCCTTGCTGCGCAAGACTACAATAAAGACAAAGTAAACGTGGATGAACTTTATACCGGGGTAGCGGAATTGGAAGTTTCTTCGGAAGAAATTGATGCCTTCTACCACAACAAACAACTGAAAATGGATGAAACTCGTTTCTTCGCCAATCAATTCGTTATTTTAAAAACAGTAGATGGCAGCAAAAAATCAGCCATTGGACGGATTGCCAATTCGGGCGAATTTGTCCTACGCCCACTACCCAATCAAGAACCCATAGCATGGGGCATTAAACCCTTAAACAAGGAACAACGCTTTGCCATGGAGTTATTGCTAGACGACAGTTTAGATATTGTAACATTAGTAGGCACAGCCGGAACGGGGAAAACCTTAATTACACTGGCAACCGGCTTGCAACGCACAATGGATGAAAACGCTTACCGCCGAATGGTAGTGTGCCGCTCTATTGTTCCTGTCGGCAGAGATTTAGGTTTCTTACCAGGGTCAAAAGAAGAAAAATTAGAAGCCTGGATGGGGGCTATTTACGACAACTTAGCTTTCTTATCTGATCGTAAAAATCCGGATGAAGGAGAAGAAAAAGCGCATTACCTATTAGATAGCGGCAAAATTGAAATCGCTTCTGTTACTCATATGCGCGGACGTTCTTTACCGGGCCAATATATGATTGTAGATGATGCGCAAAACCTAACTCCGCACGAAATGAAAACCATCTTGACTCGTGCTGGAGAAGGGACCAAGGTTGTCATTACCGGTGACCCCTATCAAATTGATACCCCTTATTTGGATGTATCTTCCAACGGTTTAACTTATTTGGTAGATCGTTTAAAAGGTCAAAAAAATTATGGTCATATTACCTTTACCAAAACGGAACGCAGCCGTCTGGCCGATTTGGCAAGCCGGTTGTTATAATAGCACTGGTTGTCTTCCTTTACACATACCGCAAGACGAAAGGTTTTGCGGTATGTTTTATACCCAACCAAAACATAGGCCTTTTGGCCCTTTTGAAATGGGCCCAAATTCCCTTGAAAAATTATGAAGAGCCGTTATAATATATATGTAACACCGCTTCACAAAGGAGACCTTATGAAAAAACTGTTGGCCCAAGTTCTCAGTCTAGCTCTTATCTTTAATTCCGTCGTACCGGCTTTTGCACAAACCCCTAAAGCAAAGGCAAAGACCTCTGCGTCTAAAGTAGATTTATCCAATGTCAAAATCCAAACAGAACCGGGGGTTTCGGACCCTCACTTAAGAGCTCAAATTGAAGAAGCTATGAAAAATTCCAAAGATTTGGAACAACAGGCAACTGTTTTAACCAAACAGTTGGAAGAAGCGTTGAATAACGAAGATTGGCAAGAAGCAGAGCAAATCCGACAAGAACTAGAAAAACTTGTCCTGCAACAAACGCTAAATTATGAATCTATCAACAGAAATTACCGACAACAAGCAGTCAAGGACTACTCCGAAGCAATGGCTTCTGGTCCGGGGGTTGGAGGGCAAGATCCTTTATCTGTAATGTACCAAGAACAAGAAGCAAATGACCGCACGCTTGCCACATATGCAAGCCTGCCTTCTGTCATTACTCCCCAGGAGTTCAATAAAAGACAAGAAAACAAAAAAATAGAATTTAAAGATTTAATTGATTATATTTCTCCGTTAGATTTAGATGTAATCCATTCGGCTGATCCGATTGTGGTCGCTTCGGCAGCGGATATGTTAGGTGGCACAGTAGAGGCCGTGGCCGCCACCAAAGATCCTACGCTTATAAAAGGATTTACCGATAATGCTTTGGCATGGGACCCAAACAACCCCAACAAACCCAATACCTATCGCACCAATTTGATTTATATCCAACAAATATTGCTAGAATCCATTGGAAAATTGGCGAACAAACAGCTTCTTACTCCCGGAGAAGAACTAGCTAAAGATTCCATGCGTGTAGCCTTGTGGAAAATATTAAACTTTTATTTTCAAAATAAAATCCCTAATCCTATTCTTTTTGAAGAAGATGAGACCGTTGCCAGTGCTTCTAAAAAACCTGCAACTGTTTCTGAATTAACGCAAGAAAACAAAGATAAATCACAACGCGCCCTTATGAACAATATGTACCAGGCTCTTGTGAAAGAATTAAAAGCATTCGCAAACGACAAAGATTTGGACCAAACCAAAGTGCCCTTTGTTAATGCAACTTATGCGTCCCAATATGCTGTTATTTACGTTTATTTACACGATAAAACAAAGCTGTTTGATCTTTTCAAAATTTTTGATCAAGCGGACAAAAATGATAAGTTCATGCACCGTTTTTCTGCTATTACACAAGCTATGTTGGTTAATGCATCCCAGATGATTACCAATCAACAATCGTTGGATGATGCTGTTAAATTTTTACATCAACTTGTTGCCACATCAGAGGATAGCCTGTACACGGGACACACCTTCTCCGTCTCTTTGCGGGTTAATGCATTAGAGGCAGCTTCTTTGATTTACCAAAATCTGGATGCTAAAAAAATGACTCCGAAATTGGCCGAACACAAACAATATTTTGCTTATTATGCCGCACAAATATATTGTCCGTTAGTGGATGGAAAAACAAGTAAATATGGATTACAATCCCGCGGAATGGAAGAATTGGCCGACAATTTAGCAAGATTGTTTCAAGAATTTTATGTCCCCGGCAAATTCCCGGAAGGACACATTACGTGTGATATTTTCCCAAAAGGCGGAAACTTTAATACCTATGTGGCCGCTGTCGAAATAGAAAAGAAACAAGTGCGCATTTTGGGTGAAGGTTTCCTGTGGATTTACGGGGGTGAAATTTTTGGATTAATTGCCAGAGGAAGCCGCTTTCTAATCGGTGCAACTGTTTCTTTACCAAAAGCAATACAAACCACTGTTAAAGGAGCTCGTTTGGGAAGGGAAGCAGAAGTTACCCTCTTGGCCGGCTCTTATAGAACAGGTAAGAATGGTACCCAAATAGTCAAAGTTGCAACCGAAGGGGAAAGAATCCTCGGAGCAGGAGGGGGTGCTGTCAAAGGATTAACTGTCACCGGTGAAACCGCCCGCTTTGGAGAAGGCGCCGCTGAACTTGGTTCTATGGCAACGGGCACAGGCGCAGGCACCGCTACGGGAGCAACTGCAGGGGCCGCCAATGCCGCTCTGAGTACAGAAAAAGTAAGCCGTTTACGCTTATTTGTCGAAACATTAAGAGACGGCGGAAACGGATTTAACCTTATTAAAGGCCCGTTAAATAGAAATGCGGCCAAATTGATTTACCAAACCGCTGATAAAGAAGGAAAACTTGTCCAGATTGAAATAAGAAGCAACAAGATTTGGCGTCAAGTTCGTAATCAACCCGGCCAACTGTTGATCCGTCAAGAACGTTTGGGACAGGAAGCCACAATATTCGCAGTGGACTATATGCCAAGCAACATAGTGGAAATGGGTCGAATGTGGCAAGCCTTGAAGGGCTTACGTGAAGGAGAAGTCCCGTTGTTCAATCTTTATAACATTGCTACAAGAGATGCGTTAATGGAAAACGCCAGGTTACAACAGCAAGTAGCGAATGCGATTGAAGAAGATGGCGGGGTGGACCTTTTTGTACCCCTCAAAAACGGAACTTATTGGAACACTCGCTTTCCCAACCCGCCTGCTGAGGTTGTAGGAGAGCAGACAAGCACGGTTTACCTCTTGCCCAGAGGAGCGGCCGCCTCTGCCACGGAAAAAGAGTTGCTTAAACAAGGAGCCGCCGCTATAGAACACGGAGCTCTGCAAGATGCGGCAGTGGACGCCTTAATGGCGGAAATTAGCGAACAGGCACTGGCCGGTGAACTCAAGAACATTACCGTGGAACACTTGGCACAGGGAATGCCTTTGCATGAAAAGTTGGCCCTTAAAGCACAGGCCAGAGCAGCATCCAAAGCCGCTGTAAAACCGCAATTGCTGTTCCCTCGCCCTGTACTCCCTCAAAGAGGAATTACCAACTACTTTATAAATTTCTTCAAAAGTTCTGTGGAATTCCTCGGGAAAGGATTACCTCAGGCTAAAATAGCGCCGGCATTTTCCGCCCGGATTGCTCCGAAATGGGCACCGGCTGCCAAACCGTTCTACACACAATTGGCACGTTTTGGAAAGTCCCATTATATGAAGAACGTGATTGCTTTCGAAATTTTGGAAAGTTTTGATATGATCCAATACCTTCAAACTGTGTTCAGCAATCAAATACAGTCTTATGCCCAAGAAGATGTAGAGGAAGCCTTAAAACTTTACCCTGCTCTCCAAAAATATTTGGATGAACAAAAAGAGGAAGATGCTAAGAAAAAGGATAGCGAAAAAACACCTGCTCCTATAATGCAGAGTGTTGCCGCCAATAATAAAGAAGTTATTTCTTCCGGTGTAGCATTCGCCATTCCTTTATTGGCTTTGTACAGAGGAGTTTCCAACACTGCAAACTGGGCGGGAATTGACGGTGTAAAATGGTTGAATTTTAACTTGGTCAATGATGCCCAAAGAGCGCAGTTCGCTGTTCAAAACGGTCAATTGTTCACCCGGCCAATAGTTGAAGATTACATGCAAGAGGTAAGTATTAATACAACTAAAATGGCTTTGGATAATCAACGGGATGCTTTGTTGGCCACGGATAACATCCGCGCTTTAATTGCGGTTGTTCCATCGCTCAAATCAGATATCACCAAAACTTATGCCACACACAAAGAAAAAATGGCTCAGATTTTGCGTGACAAAAATTCTACACCGGAACAAAAAAATGAACAGTTGACGGCCGCCCAAAAGCGTTTCTCTTCCGCTTTGAATGAAGTGCAATTAAATGCGGAAGAAACTTCTTACTTGACCCGGGCAGACATCAAAGATAATAAAGAATTATCCGGTAAGATAAGAAAAATCTTCCAAGATTATCGCCAAGTAGAAAAACGAATTTTGGATAACGACAATCTAAAAGAAGAGGCTAAACAGGCCCCGCTAACGGAAGCCCGTACCAAAATGTACCGAGATTTGAATGCGGCCATTATGGATACGCAAGAGAAAGCTTACATTAATTCGCCGGATGTACAGAATTTGATAAAGGCAGTTCCTGCTGTTGAAGATCAAATTCACCTGGCCTACAGTCAATACCGTGTACAAGAACGCCAGATTAACGATAATAAGAAACTTTCTCCGGAGGCCAAAGCTAAGAAATTGGTGGAAGCTCAACAAACATTGGCGGATAGAGTGACCAATGTTATACAAGAAGGAAACATCTTGCTCTACAAATCGGATCAGAGTATTAAAGACTTTATTGAATTGGACCCGACATTGGAACCGCAAATTGACAAAGCTTTCCGCGATTACTTTGCCAAAGTCAATGCAATAGAAAAAGACACTCGCCTTTCCCTTGTTCAAAAGCAAAAACAAGCAGAACAAGAGGGAGAGAAATTTAGCCATGTGCTGGACAATATCCTTTTGGATGCACAAGACAATTTGACATTAAAAGGCTGGGATATTAGGATGCTTTCCACGGTCTATCCCGAAATGGAAAAAGAGGTGAAAGCAATACTGAGCCAATATCGTGAGAAAGTATCTAAGGATGAGAGTTTGAAAACCAATGAAGAAGCCTTACAGCAACTTCTCCAAGAACGGGAAGAAGGCCTAGGCCAAGTTGTACAAAAGTACAGTGACAAAGCCGGAAGTAACCTGAACTTTTGGAAACAGTTGCGAGAAAAATTGGATGAAAACTCTTGGGCTGAATTGGCAGCCTTCCGCCAACAAACCAACTATTTGATTTTGGCAACGTATGCACCTAAACTTTTGGAAGATGCTTCAATGCTATCTGCAGTAAATGAACAACTGGAAATGTTTATGAACACGCAGATTGCTATGTACACAGCCCCCGGCACTGATTTGGATGCCTCCATGGCAACTTTAATTAGATCCGAAGAAGGCTATAAATGGAGCATCTTAAATATATACGCTCCTGAATTACGTGAAAGTCTAGGGACTTATTAAGAGAACTTTAATAAAAAGCCTCCGTTCTAAACGGAGGCTTTTTATTGTACCCAATCTTTAATGCAACCCACACTTGCATACGTGGTCTTTTTCATGTTGGAATTTATCCAAACTTTCTTGCTCTAGTACCTTATATTCACTTGTACGCCGAATAAGTTCGTCAAAATCAATGGTCCTGGATGGAAACATGGGGCCATCTACGCAAGCAAATTTTACCTGTCCACCCACGCTCACACGGCAACAACCGCACATGCCGGTACCATCTAACATAATGGGGTTCAAACTGGCATAAGGTTCTATGCCCAACTTATCCATCAAACAAGAGGTAAATTTCATCATCACGATAGGACCAATAATAAAACCGACATTCATTTTTTCTCCGGCTTTATACAAAGCTTCAATAGCGTCGGTCACTCTACCTTTCATTCCATAAGAACCGTCGTCAGTGGCACTTACCGTTTTATCACACACAGCACACATTTCTTTTTCTAAAATTAACAACTCTTTGGTTCGCGCACCCAGCACCGCAATAACACGGTTCCCCGCTTCTTTAAGAGCCCTGGCAATGGGATAAACTTCCGCAATACCCACTCCCCCGCCTACTACAACGGCTGTTCCATAATTTTTAATTTCCACCGGAGTTCCCAAAGGACCCGCTACATTTAAAAAACGATCTCCTTTTTGAAAAGAATTAAATAGAGAAGTAGATTTCCCGATGGCTTGAATGATTACGGTAATCGTCCCTGTCTGTTTATTCCAATCTACTAACGTAACAGGCACACGTTCACCGCCTTCGCGACCACGCAAAATGACAAATTGCCCGGCACGTGCACTTTTGGCAATCAACGGCTTATAAATCTCGAATTTAACAACCACATCATTTAATTGCTCGCGCAAAACGATTTCGTTTTCCTGCATTCTATTTTCCCTCCAAATAAGCGTTGATGCGTTTGGCTGCCTCAATACCGTCTTTCATTGCCAAAAGAACGGTAGCCCCGCCGCGAATAATATCTCCTCCCGCGTATACTCCTGGGATAGATGTTTTTCCCTGTTCATCCATTTCCACTACCCCACGCGAGGTTGTTTTTAAATCCGGCGTAGTTTTGGCGATAATTGGATTGGGCCGCTGGCCAATAGCCACTATAATGGTATCCGCTTTTTTTACAAACTCCGTGCCCGGTATTTCTACCGGCCGGCGGCGCCCTTTTTCATCCGGGGCACCTAATTCGTTGCGGGTAAATCGAATGCCTGTTACACGGCCATCTTCTGTTAAAATTTCTTTAGGAGTGAGTAAAAATTCAAATGTTACTCCCTCTTCCTTTGCATGCTCCACTTCCGCAGCACGGGCAGGCATTTCGGCAGCACTACGACGATAACAAACGGTAACACTTTGCGGCCCCAAGCGCATTGCACTGCGGGCTGCATCCATAGCGCTATTACCGGCCCCCAACACCACTACATGTTTGCCAATTTTAATAGGCGTATCTGTTTGGGGAAATTTGTAAGCCTGCATCAAATTAATGCGTGTTAAAAATTCATTAGCGCTATAAACTCCCACGCCATTTTCACCGGGGATACCCGTCATAGTTGGTAAACCGGCACCACTGCCCACATAGACAGCGTCAAATTGGTGGAGCAAATCTGCTACTGTTTCCGTGGATCCAACGAGTACATCCGGTATAAAACGAACTCCCATGGCTTTGACGGTTTCAATTTCGTGGTCAATTACTTCCCTGGGCAACCGGAAAGAAGGAATACCATAACGTAGTACTCCGCCAAATGCATGCAATGCTTCCAAAACAGTTACTTCGTGACCGGCACGTGCCAATTCGGCTGCTGCCGCAATAGAAGACGGCCCAGAACCGATACACGCCACCTTTTTCCCTGTTTTAGAGGCTGTTTGCGGCGCCTTAAGCAAGCCTCTTTGCCGGGCTGTATCCGCTGTGTAACGTTCCAACATACCAATATTTACCGAGCCGAATTTATCTTTTAAAACACAATTTCCTTCACAATGTTTTTCTTGAGGGCAGACACGACCGCAAATGGCCGGCAGCAAACTGGTTTCCATGATTTTACTGGCTGCCTCGCCTATTTTTCCCTCTTTAACATACGCAATAAAATCAGGGATTTGTACCCCTACCGGGCAGTTAGCTTGACAACGCGCATTTTTGCAATGAAGACAACGATTCGCTTCAGCCCGAGCTTCTTCGTCGGTAAAAATTTGAGCAACTTCATCAAAGTTATGTTTGCGCTCTTCAGGAGCTTGCTGACGCCCCGGGTTACGCGGAGCAGAAGGAGTAGGCATAATTAAATCCTCTAATTAATAATATGGGTTTAAATTTAACCATTTAATAGTTATAATAATATTATACCAAAGCAAAAGGAGAGGCGATTATGTGTAACAGAAACTGTGGAAGCAATGTGGCTGCTTTTTTACTGGGCGCACTGATTGGTGCAGCCGCTGGCGTGCTATTTGCACCTGCCAAAGGGGAAACCACCCGCCGCAAATTGAAACGTTGGGCTGATGAAACATACGAAGATCAAAAAGAATATATGTTAGAACATGCCCGTGACTTTAAAAATAAAGCCAAAGAACATTTTGAAGATGCTCGGGAAAAATTCAATGAAGGAAAAGAAAAAGCGGTCAAAGAATTTAACCGCCGTAAAGATGAAATCGTAGCAAAATTTCGGAAAGAAGAAAACTAATAATTCTTTATCGATTTAAAAACCGGGCTATTAAGCCCGGTTTTTTTATGAATAATCTTTTCTAAGCCAATACTTTAAAATCTTTTTCTGCCAGCGCAAAAGCTTCTTGCGTGGAAAGTGGCTCGGGGCCGGCGGCTACTTTACTTAATAACAGTTCATGGTTGGAAACTGCATGAATGATTTCATCTACCAGTAATCCGCGGGAAATTTCTTTCTCAATTGCATCAATTACTGCCGAAGCGTCTTTCGGGGCCAAAATATTTTCCACTTTGCAATGCAACATTTTTACTGCACTGGCTTCTTCGTAGCGCAAGTGGCCTTTATGCAACGGGAAACTCACCACACATCCTTTATAATTAAGACGTTTTTTAAGTACCCCTTGAATTACTTTATCAGACAACATGGCCTGATTATCATTATCCATATTGGGGAATGTCATATCCGAAGGCATTACTGCATCTGCGCGGCGAAACAAATGTTTATACGGCACAAACTCTGCATCTTCCATTTGTGCCAATGTTTTTAACACGCCGGAAACCCCTGGAAAATATTTGATACAATTCAAAGCCCCTCCATTGGAAAGGCCGGCCACATAATCCCCCGCCAATTGCGTTACCCTTAACGGTATATCGCTAAATGCCGGAGAAGAATACCCCAAATCTATTACGGGCGAAAGCACCCAGTTAATCCCTACACTTAATGCCATGCGCGCGGTCAAATACCCTTTACGATAAGGAGCATCATGTTCCGGCATGTTTGCAATCTGCGAATTGGTAGGCAAAGAGGGCGCATCCGTAACTACTTCATTCAAATTATCAGCAATATCCGAACAAAACAACAATTTGTCATAGGGCGAAACATCTTGTATGCGTGAAACAAAATCTTTGATCTGTTGAGAAGTTCCGCCATATAAACAAAACCCCCCTACTCCTCTCCGAGCCAGTGCCTCTGCCTCTTGCAGATTACTATGGCCGAACCAAAAGCCGGGGAATACAATACGTGCTGCTTTCATGGTTAAAAATCTCCCAACATGGAAGGAACTAATGCCTGTTCTGTGGCTGATTTTTCAACTGGAATTCCTTCCGTATCCGTAGGAATATCAACCGGAAGAGGTCGATCCGGCAAAACATCCGGGCGGTGTGGTGTTTTAAGCCACTGAACAACAGAAGAACGCAGATATTTATCTAGCATTTCATGAGAAGTCAAATCATACGCTGTTAAAAAGGTTACTTTCCCTTCTCCGGAAGATAAAAATGCCACATTGCGGATAACACTTGCTTCCAGAAAACCTTTTCTATCGTCGGAACTGGCCGCAATTAATATATCCCCTTTATATAACCGCAAAGAAGGGATAACCAATACGTCCCGTATATTAGCAGACGGGCTGATAAGGGCCACCATGTTTACATTCGTCAATACTGCGCTTTTGGCTGCAATTTGTGCCCCAAGCCCCGCTCCCAACAAAACAATTTGTTCCGTTGGAACACCTTTGTGTTTTAAGAAGGAAACGGCCGCCTCTGCATCATATGCCATTTTATTAAACGGATTATCTACTCCTTCTTTTTCAAAACCACTTACTGTCCCGCGACCGGTACTTTTTCCATGGCCGCGCAAATCTACGGCCAAATAACCGAAACCAGCTTTGGACAAATCGCTGCTAAAAGAAGAAAAATCTTCTTTCTTTTTATTTAAATCATGCAACAAAACAACGGTTTTATTTTGAGATTGAGACGGCAAATAAGAAGCTGCCAAAGACCAGCCATCTTTGGTGGTTAAAGTGACAGCCTCCACCTTAGGGGCAGCCCAAAGTGGAGATATCAAAAATAAGACACCGAAAAAAGTATAAATGCGAAGCATTATGCGTCCAATACCTCATTGGGGGAAAACCATAACTCAATTTCACGCTTGGCATCTTCTATCGAACCCGACGCATGCGCACAATTGAGCATTTCATCAAAGGCAATCCGCCCGAAAGTACCCCGGATGGTCCAAGGGTCTGCTTTTTCAGGATTGGTAGCTCCCAAAGCCTGGCGCACCAAAGAAATGGCATTTTCTCCTTGAAAAACAAACGCATAAATTTTATGGTTGTGAATGTGATTATATTCCCCCATCATGTAACGGATTACCCCATTGATAAAAGGTTTGTCCGCTAAATGTTGGTAATGTTTCCGGGCCAATTCATCTGTTAACTGCACTACTTTGGCTCCTACAATCGTTAAACCAAGGCGTTCAAATCTATCGATAATATTTCCCGCAATGCGTTTTTCAATAGCGTCGGGCTTAATTAGCACCAATGTTCTTTCTACCATACAAACATTATACCAATCTAAGAGCTAGTGTCAATGCTTTGCCGTGTAAAATTTTGCGTTATTTAAGTATAATATAGAAAACAGGAGTGTTCATGGCTGCAAACGAAATTTTAATCGTAGCGGGGGACGTATCTGGCGATATTCACGCGGCCAATTTAATGGCTGCCCTGAAAGAGCAGAAACCTTCTCTAAAATTAACTGCAATCGGTGGCCCGCGTATGCGACCTCTGGCAGACCAGTTTTGGGTAGATTTAGCCAGCCAAGGAATTACCGGATTTGTAGAACCTATCAAAAAGATCCCCGCTCTTGCACAACTCTTAAAAAAAATACGCATTTATTTTGAAACGAACCGTCCGGCAGCGGTAATTACCGTAGATTACTATGGGTTTAATTACCGTGTTTTGCGTTTGGCCCAAAAATATAACATTCCCTGCTATTATTACGTAACTCCACAAGTGTGGGCTTCCCGTCAATACCGTGCCAAACGGTTAGCCGCTTTAACAAAAAAAATGTATGTAATTTATCCTTTTGAACCGGCCTTCCATCAAAAATTTGGAGGAAAAGCTGTGTTTTTGGGAAATCCACTTTTAGATAAAATGCCCTCTCCACAAGAGAAGCAATATCCTTCTAAAGCAGACGCAAATTACACGTGGAAACTGGGCCTTTTACCGGGAAGTCGGCCGGGAGAAATCAATCGTTTGCTCCCCGTTTTCTATCACGCTTTCGAACAGGTTTTAATGCATTATCCCAACGCACAAGCATATTGGTTTGCCCTTCCGCAAGCTGATGAAAAACAATTAGTTGCGCTTATTGGGGAAAAACCGTCTGCCAATTTTCATATTATTAAAGAAACGGATTATAAAATTCGTTCACAAATGGATTATTTATTGACTTGCTCGGGTACTGCTACCTTGGAAAATGCCCTTTTGGGTATTCCCATGTTGGTGGCTTATAAAATGTTTTTCCCTACGTATTTGATTGCGCAAGCGGTAGTAAAAGTAGATATGATTTCATTGGTTAACATATTGGCCAATAAAGAAGTGGTGCCAGAATTGATACAACATAAAGCTACCGCTACCACCTGCGCCCATGAAACGTTAGAGATGTTAAATCATCCTCAACGTTTAGGTGCCATGCGTGAACAATTGCTGCAATTACGCTCTTCTTTGGGAGAGCCCGGCGTAGCACAACGAGCCGCCCGTGATATTTTAACGGACTTAAAACTATGATACCCGCACCGAACTTGGCCGAATTGTTAAAGAAATTCCAAGAATACAGTCCTCATCAAGACACATCTTTGATTGAGAAGGCTTACCATTTTGCCGAGAAAGCTCACGAAGGCCAAAAACGCGAGAGTGGGGAACCTTATTTCACGCATTGTTGCCATGTGGCTTCCATTTTGATGGATTTTAACCTGGATGAAGATACAATCTGCGCAGGCCTTTTACATGATACCGTAGAAGATACCGCCGTTACGAGTGAGGATTTGAGACGAGAATTTAATAAAGAAATTGCCCACATGGTACAAGGCGTTACCAAAATAGGCGATTTGAAATTTTCTTCCACTGATGAGGAAACCGTGGAAAATTGGCGCAAAATGCTCATTGCTGTGGCGGAAGATGTACGTGTTATTTTAATCAAATTGGCAGACCGCACCCACAACATGCGCACCTTGGCTGTAATGCCACCTGAAAAACAAAAATTCAAAGCTTATGAAACCATTTCCCTCTACGCCCCGCTTGCTCAGCGGTTGGGAATGTTTACCATCAAAACGGATTTGGAAGATTTGTCTTTTAAATACCTTCACCCGGAAGAATACGAAGATATCAAAAAACAAGTAGAGGCCCGTACCGCCGATCGGCAAGCTGCCTTGGAAGCTTTCAAAAAAACATTGGAACCTACTTTAAAAGCCGATAATTTGGAATTCCGTATTTTGGCACGGGCTAAAAATTATTATTCCATTTACCGTAAGATGCAAAAGCATCACTGCACTTTTGAAGAAATTCAAGATTCGCTGGGGGTACGCATTATCACTAAAACCCTGCAAGATTGTTACCGTGCCCTGGGTTTGGTACACAGCGTCTTCAAACCAATTGCCGGTACATTTACCGATTATATTGCAACACCCAAAGCTAACATGTACCAAAGTATACACACCACCGTTTTATCTCAAACGGGAGATATCATTGAAATTCAAATTCGCACGGAAGAAATGCACAAAACGTGTGAGTACGGTATCGCTGCACATTGGCGTTATAAATTAGGTGGCAGCAAACAGGATAAAAACTTTGATGAAAAAATCAACTGGATACGTCGTTGGATTGAATGGCAGCAAGACCTAACTGCCCCGCGTGAATTTTTAGAAGGTTTCCGAACAGACGTAAACTTGCAGCAAATTTTTGTATTCACTCCCAGAGCAGATGTAAAATCCCTGCCGGAAGGTTCTACGCCCATTGATTTTGCTTATTCCATTCACACAGATATCGGCGATCATTATGTGGGGGCCCGTGTAAACAACCGCATGGTACGGATGGATTACAAATTCAAAACCGGAGACGTGTGCGAAATTATTACCCGCAAAAACGGAGAACCCAAACGGGATTGGCTGGAGTTCGCAAAAACAGCCAATGCCCGAAGCCATATCAAACGTTTCCTGCGCGGAAAGGGAGTGGAATTATGAGCGAAATTCTTACTTGTTCACATTGCCATGCCACTGTCGAACAAACGGACAATTATTGTCGCGTTTGTGGCAAAAGTCTCAAGCAAGGCTATAGTTTCTGGTTTACACATACCGGCATTATTCTTATGGCTTTGGTGGTGGGTCCTTTTGCGTTACCCTGTGTATGGATGAGTAAGGTAATTGGCCCAATTGCCAAATGGATTTATTCTCTTTTCCTTCTTCTAATGGGATACTACCTTGTAGTTATGTGTTATCGCTTGTTTACGTTAGTACAAACTTCCATGAGCCTACTTACCAACGGCTTATAAACAAATTATCCGTCATATTTTATATAATATAATGTACGTTATTGAGTAATTAAGGAGAAAAAGTAAATGACAGATAGTGAAGTAAAGCATAATGTTTCCAAGGCAGGCCACCCAAAAGGTTTATACATGCTTTTCATGGTGGAAATGTGGGAACGTTTCAACTATTACGGCATGAGAGCTCTCCTGTCGCTCTTCATGATTAGCGCCGTAATTGGTTTCACAAAAGAAAAAGCCAGCAATATCTATGGCATGTTCACGGCACTTGTTTATTTAACCCCGGTTATCGGCGGTTATTTAGCAGATCGCTATATCGGCAAACGCCATTCGATCACCATTGGGGCATCGTTAATGGCACTCGGTCAATTCACTTTGGCCGCTTATGAGATTATTCCGCCGGTAGTAGCACTTGCCATTGGCTTAACGCTCATTATCATTGGGAACGGTTTCTTCAAACCGAACATTTCTTCTATCGTTGGAGAATTGTATGAACCTAATGACGTGCGCCGTGATGGAGGCTTTACCATTTTTTATATGGGTATCAACATCGGAGCTTTCTTTGCACCGTTCATCTGCGGTTTCTTTGGTGAACCTAGTGCGGGAATGGACCCGGCAACCGCATATGCAAAATGGAAATACGGTTTCTTAGCAGCCGGTATTGGGATGGTAATCGGTTTAATTTGGTACACCGTTTCCCAAAACAAATACTTGGGTCATATCGGGTTGCATCCGGTACGCAAGAATGGTGCTAGCGAGGACGAAGAAGAACGCTCCAAGGCAGAGGCAGCTAACCAGCCTCTTACTCCGGAAGAATGGGATAAAATCAAAGCAATTTTTACCTTTACTTTCTTTGCGATATTCTTCTTTACCTTCTTTGAACAAGCAGGTACGTCTCTTAACTTCTTTGCAGCCGAAGCGACTAACTTAAACCCAGTACTACCGCTTTTAGGAGAAGTACATTTAAAAGCTTCATACTTCCAAGCCATTAACCCAATCTTCGTGGTGCTTTTGGCCCCGATCTTCGCCAAATTATGGATCAAACTGGGTGACAAAGATCCGTCCATCCCAGCTAAATTCGGTTGGGGGTTATTTTTACAAGGCTTGGCTTTCGTGGTAATTGCAATTGGGGCCGCCGTATATACCTCTAATGGACCGGTAAGTGCGTTGTGGCTTGTCTTTATGTATATGTTCTGCACAATGGGTGAATTGTGCTTGAGCCCGGTGGGACTTTCTATGGTTACCAAATTAGCTCCCTTAAAATTCATGTCCCTTTTGATGGGGATTTGGTTGATGGGATCCTTCTTTGGAAATCTTCTTGCCGGATGGTTGGCCAGCCACTATGAATCTTGGAGTCTTACCACGCTGTTCTCGGTACCGGCTATCGGTTCAATGACGTTCGGCGTAATCATGTGGATTATGGCGGGCAAAATTAAAAAATGGATGCATGGCGTTCACTAAGCCATCACACCCTATAGTTTAAAACCCCCGGCTTGGCAGCCGGGGGTTTTTAGTTGCTAAAATTTTATTCTTCTGTAACTTCCGGTGTTTCCGTAGGGGTAATATTAAGCGAAGCCAACAGCATATCCACCAAGCGAATATCACTGGGATACTGCACAAGTTCATGCGCTTTGAGCAAAGAAACCCAACGAATAGACAAAATTTCACTGGCGTCATGTTTTCCGATACGGCCCAACTTTTTCATCAAATACCATTGGACCATTTTCTTGATATAGTTACCTTGGAAAGTAAACGCATATTTTACACGTATCATAGGCCGGACAATCACGGCTTTGTAGCCGGTTTCTTCCAGCACTTCACGCAAGGCGGCTTGGCGGGGCGTTTCACCGGCCTCAATGTGGCCTTTGGGAAAAGTCCATATCTTTTTCCCTTTCATATTCTTCACTTGCACAAGCAATACTTTGCGCCCGTCAAGAATTACGCCACCGCAAGAAAATTCGGAAACAATCATATACTCTGCTCTAAATGATGCGCTACGTTTAAGATTTTTTCTTCTTGTAAAATCGGTCCGTAAAATTGCACTCCCACAGGCAAACCTTTATCGTCCTGCCCGAAGGGAACGCTGATCCCTGCTAACCCGCCGATATTGCCCTGGCACGTATACAAATCTGCCAAGTAAATGGCAATGGGGTTTGCATCATGATGCCCTAACTCGAAAGCAGTTGTGGGCGAAGTAGGTGTTAATAAAACATCTACTTTTTCAAATACTTTTTTGAAATCTTCACGGATTAATTCACGTACTTTCATGGCTTTTAAAAAGCACGCTTCATAATTATCCGAGCGCAACGCATACGTACCGATAATGATACGTTTTTTTACTTCCAACCCAAAAGGCGCACGGGATTTTTCATAATACTCTTTCAAACCTTGTGCCTGTGTGTCGCGGTATCCGTAACGGATTCCATCATAACGACCCAGGTTAGAGCTGGCTTCCGCGCTGGTAATGATATAGTAACAGGGAGCTGAATATTTTGCATAGGGTAATTCTACTTCTACTAACTGGGCCCCCCTCTCTTTCAACGCTTGTGCGGCGAGCTCCATCCGTTCTTTAATTTTTGAATCTAATCCCTCTAAAAATCCCTTGGGCAACCCTACTTTTACGCCTTTCAAATCTTGTGTAAATAAGGTGTGATATGCAGGAACGGGAGCCTCTAAAGAAGTAGCATCTTTTACATCTTTGCCGGAAATAACTTCCAATACGTCTGCTGCGTCACGCACATTGGCCGCCAGAACCCCCACTTGGTCCGCACTGGACGCAAAGGCAATCACACCGTAACGGGAAATACGACCATAGCCGGGTTTAATACCCACTACGCCGCAAAAGCCCGCCGGCTGACGAACGGAACCGCCGGTATCCGTTCCCAAAGCAACCGGTACCATCCCGGCAGCTACGGCAGCTGCGCTACCGCCGGAGGATCCACCCGGCACGCGGGTAAGGTCTACCGGATTGCGCACAGGGCCGTAAACGGAAGTTTCGTTGGTACTGCCCATGGCAAATTCGTCCATATTGGTCCGTCCGACAATTACCGCATCTGCAGCCAACAATCGTTCCACTACCGTTGAATTATAAGCAGCCGTATAATTGGCCAACATTTTAGAACAACAAGTGGCTTTATGCCCTTTGAAAAGCAAATTATCTTTAATCCCGACCGGGACTCCCGCCAAGGGGCCTAATTTTTCTCCACGGGCGCGTTTTTCATCAATAGCTTTGGCTTGAGACAACGCATCTTGGGTAAACACCTCTACAAAAGCGTTGATAGACGGATTCTTTTGGGCAATTACTTCCAAACTTTCGCGCACGACAGCTTCGGCTGTTTTTTTGCCGGAGGTCACGGCTTCTACGATTTCAAAAACGTTCATCATATTAAAGCACCTTCTTTACTTTCACACAATCATTCTCGGTTGCGGCAAAATTATCCCGCAACGCTTTAGCTAATGTTTCGTCGGGTTTGGGTTGATCACTGCGCAAATGGGCCGCCAAACCGGGGGCATCCAATTTTACATGGTCCGTATTGACGGAAGAAAGCTCCGTCACCCACTTAAATAAAGCTTCTAATTGTTGTTCATAAATCGCGGCTTCTTTTTCGCTGACGGCCATATCCGCCAATTTGCCGGTAGTAAGCACATCTTCTTTGGTAATAGGCATAATATCTCCCCTTAAGAATATATTTTATATAATAAATAAGAACCTTGCGTAAAATTTTTTAGAGGAATGGGTTTTTATATGGCAAAACTTCCGGTAAAAGATCACTTTAAACTTTCTGTTGTAGCGATTATAGCCACCTGCTTCGCAGGTTTTTGGCCGTTGCCTATTGCCATTGCAGCATTGATTTTCTCGTTGAGGATTCCTTCTCTGTGCCAACAAGACCGCCTAGAAGATGCCAAAAGTTTATCCCGCTGGGCAGCGGTGTTTGGCTGGATAGCCATTGGGCTTTCTGTAATTGTTCCGCTTATTTGGTTGTTGATATTCGGCGGAGCGATAGGGGTTGTAGCTATCCTTTCCACTTTATTTTTGAAAGCTTAACGATAACTGCCACAAAAAACTCCCCGGTTACCCGGGGAGTTTTTCTTTGTAAAACTAATTACCTGTAGACCTCACCGACGGGCTCATGAACAAACGAGTCTTGCGGTATGTAGCACCAAGCCGGCCAGGTATCGCCACATTCCACACCGTTGCTGATAGATTTACAAATCTCATCATTTCCGATGCAGAACTTGTGAACGGTACCGTCAGCCAACATTTCCATGGCCAACATATATCCATTGTCGTTTTCTACCGTAGCACGTAGTACCTTGAATTTGCCCTGCCTGTTCGGCTCCATAGCGGCCACCTCATAGGTGTAGTTATTCAACTCGCCGGAGTAAGAGGCAAATTCTTTGGCCTTGGTGGCAGACTGAATTGGAGTGCCGGGATATTCTTCTTTAGTGTCTTTCAATCCGGCCTCGCTCATTAATTTTTCCAGTTCAACAGGATAAGCTTTTGCTTCTGTTGATTTTGTTGCTTTTGTTACATCTGCAAGGTCTATCTTCTCATCCTGTGCCACAGCCGGGAACGCAATCGCTACGGCGGCTAATAACAATAAGTATTTAATCATTTTCATAATTTCCTCCTCCCTACTTTAATAAAAAGCTTCGTGCCTATCTCGCTTCCATGTGATGATATTCTTCCTTATCTTCAACTGCATATTCCATTTCTGCCTCGGCAATCGAGGCTTCCACGAGTCCGTCCATCGGCAGGTAGCACCAGGCAGGCCAAGTATCACCGCATTCCACACCGTTGCTGATAGATTTGCAAACCTCATCATTTCCGGTGCAAAACTTGTGAACGGCACCGCCGGGCAAAATCTGCATCACTAATGCGTACTTTTTGTCCACATTCACCGCCTCGGCAATTATGCCTTTATATTTGCCTTTGAAGTTCGGATTCGTAGCTTCCACCCGGTATTCATAGTTGTTCAGCTCCCCCACTTGAGCAGGTTGCTTCACTTCTTTCTGTGCCACAGCCGGGAACGCAACCATTACGGCGGCTAATAATAATAAGTATTTAATCATTTTCATAAGTCCCTCCCCCCTACCTTAATAAAAAGTTTGGTGCTTATTTCGCATAGACCTCTGGTTCAGGACCGACAACGACCATCGGCTTCTCCGGAAGGTAACACCAGGCCGGCCAAGTATCGCCACATTCCACACCGTTGCTGATGGATTTACATACTTCTTCATTCCCAGCGCAGAACTTGTGGACAGCACCACCGGGCAAAATCTGCATAACCAAGGCGTATCCTTTGTCCTCGTTTATTGCCTCAGCGACCAACCCTTTGTATTTACCTCTATAGTTCATGTCAGTAGCTTCCACCCGATATTCATAGTTGTTCAGCTCACCGGTCGCTTCAGCAGCTTCTTTACTGTTTACCGCTATATCCTGATAGGGTAACGTAACAGCTTCTACCGCTTCTACCGCTTTTCCAGATTTTGTTTGTTGGGCCATAGCCGGGAACGCAACCATTACGGCGGCTAATAATAAGTATTTAATCATTTTCATAATTTCCCCCCTGTTTTAACAAAACAGTTACATGGATTGCAAAATTTCTTTTTCATCTTCCAGCCGACGCAAATTACTACAATTGGTGCAAATAAGCCCCCCTGGGTCCGGTAGTGCTACTGCTTCCTCTGCAGACTGGCCACGCACGTCAATTTCCAAAGAAGATAAATCGTGCGTAAAAGACCCCGTAGCATTGAAGTGAATCCGTTCCGCTTTCTCCAAATTGCTCAGGAACACCATTGCTTCGGCAGCACGTGCTTTTTCAATGGCTTTCTCGTATTGTGGCAACGCAACGGCCGCCAAAATACCGATAATTAACACCACAACCAATAATTCAATTAATGTAAACCCTTTATTCATAAGAGTCACCTCCTTAACTAACAAAAACGGTTACTTTTATCTTACCGCCCTGTCGCAATTTGTGCAAATGGGTAGACTTGCCGGTTCTTCCACAGACTGGCCACGCACGTCAATTTCCAAAGAAGATAAATCGTGCGTAAAAGACCCTGTGGCGTTAAAGTGAATTCGTTCCGCTTTCTCCAAATTGCTCAGGAACACCATCGCTTCGGCCGCGCGTGCTTTTTCAATGGCTTTCTCGTATTGTGGCAACGCAACGGCCGCCAAAATACCGATAATTAACACCACAACCAATAATTCAATTAATGTAAACCCTTTATTCATAA
>JAEELM010000026.1 GCA_016282685.1 Elusimicrobiaceae bacterium
CAGAGATGCATAAGGAAATAGTATCTTTAATTTTTATATAATGTAACTATGAAACACGGTATGAATTTTCAGGATATGATATCCGCTTTGAACCATTATTGGACCAAACAAGGTTGTATTTTAGTACAGCCTTACGACGTGGAAAAAGGAGCCGGGACCTATAACCCGGAAACTTTTTTCGGCTCTTTAACCAAAAAACCCGTTAACCGCGCCTACGTAGAACCTTGCCGCCGGCCAGCTGATGGCCGTTATGGTGAAAATCCGAATCGCTTGGGAAAATATTATCAATACCAAGTGATTATGAAACCGGCTCCGGAAAATATTCAAGAAATTTATTTAAATTCCCTAAAAGCTATTGGTTTGGACGCTAAGAAGCATGATGTACGCTGGATTGAAGATGATTGGCAATCTCCAACGTTAGGGGCTTCTGGGGTAGGTTGGGAAATTTGGTTGGATGGAATGGAAATTACACAATTCACTTATTTCCAGAATATGGCTGGGTTTGCCCTGAATCCCATTACGGTTGAAATTACGTATGGATTGGAACGAATTGCTATGTATTGTCAAAAAGTGGACAATGTGTTTGATTTGCGCTGGAACGATAAAATTACCTATCGTGATGTCCATCATGAAAATGAACGTCAATTTTCTCATTATTATTTTGAGGAATCTAACGTTGACCATTTGCGCCGTTATATTGAAGAATGTGAACAGGAATGTTATGCCCTGTGCAAAAAAGGACTTTATCTGCCGGCGTATGATGATGCCATGAAGCTCTCACACTATTTTAATATGTTGGAAGCTCGAGGAGCGATTTCCGTTTCTGATCGGACTAACAACATTACTAAGATTCGCAATTTGGCCAAAGCTTGTGCTAAAGCTTATGTGGAAAGTGTCGAAGGGAAAAAAGAGGAGGCGGCCAAATGAACGCTTTATTAGAAATTGGTACAGAACATTTACCGGCACGGTTTGTTCGCCCGGCCTTATCTCAATTAAAAACCTTAACGGAAACAATTTTGAATGAAAAACGTCTTTCATTTAGAAATGTGGAGACATTTGGTACCTACCGTCGTTTGGTGGTAATGGTGTATGATTTGGCAGAAAAATCAGCCGATTTGGAAAAAGAGGTAAAAGGACCCCCCGCTAAGTTGCTAAAAGGGACAGATGGAAAATTTACCCCCCAGTCGGCAGGTTTTGCACAAAAAAATGGAATTGCGCCGGAAAAATTAATTGTTAAAGAAACCGACAAAGGGCCTTTTATTTATGCGGATATCAAAATAAAAGGAGAAAGAACTTCCAAACTTTTACCGGAGATTTTTACTCGTATTGTTACCGGACTTGAATTTGCCAAAAATATGGTATGGGAAGAAACGCAACTCAAATACGGGCGACCCATTCGCTCTTTGATCGGGTTGTATGGTGACAAAGTCGTGAAATTTACGGTGGCCGGAGTGACATCAGGGCGTTATACTTACCCGATGATATCTTTTGGCAGAAAACCCATTAAAGTGCTTTCGGCAGATAAGGATGCGTATGTTAAATTACTGCGCAATCAGTATCCTCCTATTTTGGTTTTGCCAGAGGAAAGACGTGAAGCTTTGATTAAAACAGTTTCCAATGAAGCAAAAGTTCGTGGCTATCAGGCAGATTTGGATGAAAGTTTGATAGAAGAAACGGTTTGTTTTACAGAACATCCTGTTGCTGTGGGTGGAGATTTTGAACTTCGCTTTTTAACTTTGCCCAAAGATTTGATTACAACGGTTTTGAAAAAGCAAATTAAGATGTTCCCTGTAATGAACAAAAAAGGAGAATTACAACCTTATTTCATTGCCGTGCGTGATGGAGTTTCTGTGAATCAGACAGAAGTGTCAGACGGATTTAAAAAAGTAATGTCTGCCCGTTTGTCTGACGCTGTGTTTTTCTTTGAAAATGACAAAAAAGAAGGATTGGAAACATTCAAAGAAAAACTTAAAAATATTCAATTTTTGGAAGGGCTCGGAAATTTGTTTGACAAATCTGCCCGAACGCAACGATTGGCCGTTTGGTTAACGGAAAAGCTACAAAAACAGTCGTTAAAAGAGACGGTGAATTATGCAGCATCACATGCCTATGCAGACCTAGCGAGCCATGTGGTGTATGAATTCCCGGAATTGCAAGGATATATGGGTGGCCAATATGCTGCGTTGGAAGGTCACAAAAAAGCAGCGAAAGCAATAGAAGAGTTTTATTTCCCATTAACCTCGACATCTGCCTTGCCTTCAACGGAGGAGGGTAACATTGTTTCACTCGCCGGTAAAATCGATACGTTAGTGGGGAATTTCTTGATCGGCCAAATTCCTACGGGAAGTGAAGACCCTTTTGCTTTGCGTCGTCAAGCATTTGCGGTTGTACGCATTTTGCTCGAAAATAAAATGGATGTAACATTTAAAGAATTAATTGCCCAATCCATTGCACTTTATCCAAAGGGGGCAGTGGATAAAGGGTTGAAAGAATTACCCTCTTTCTTATTTCAACGTTTGGCTTTGGTGTTAGAACAGAGAGGGCACCAACCAGGAATTGTAAATGCGGTCCGTCAATGGCAAGAAATGCCGTTGTGGCAGGTAGAAGAATTGGTTGGCGCTTTGGAACAAGTAAAGCATAATGAAAAATTCTCTTCCGTATTGGAATCAGCTAAACGTGTGTGCAATATTTTGAAAAAATTAGATACGCCCACGACGCAAGTGAATAAATCGCTCTTTGAGCTTCCGGCGGAAAAGGAATTATTTGCTACTTTGAATGCTTTAAAAGAGCAAATTCCGTCCGTTTCTAAAACAGAAAAGGAATATTTGACTGTATTGAAAAAATTGACGACTCTAAAAGAACCTCTGGAGAAATTCTTCACAGATGTTATGGTCAATGTGGAAGAGACGTCTGTGCGCGATAACCGTTTAGCCTTATTGAATATCGCACGTAATCTCCTGACACAAACTACGGCTGATATTACACAGTTATAGTGATATAAAATGAAAAAAAATATTATTTTTATTCTTATTGTGGGGTTGTTATTCCCTTCGATAGCACAAGCGCAGTTCTTTGTAGGATGTACCAGACAAAAAGGATATAAGGAATCTGTAAAGCGTAGTGCGGCGAATGCCCAAGAGCAAGAGCTCCCTTGGGTGCAGTTGGTGCGGGTGGAAGAAGAAAAAGTAAATTGTTATGGGTCTTCCTACGCTTCCAAGACTCCTACTTTTTCGCAAGCTCCGGTAGCGAAAGAAAAGGCAGTGTTGTTTACCAAACGGACGAATCTCTTACAACGCTCTATAAATGGAAATGGCATTCTATTAGGTTATGAGTTGGTAGTGCCTGTTCCAACGGATCTAACCAGTGTAGCACAATGGGAAGTGGACCATTTGGCCACTGCTTTTAAGCAAGGGCTTAAATATAAAACTGCTCATGGAGATTACATTTTTGAGGCAAAAAAATACCAAGACGGAATGGTGGAAATGCGTTTCCAACCAAAAACTTCTCTTCATACGTTCATTTTGCTTGTTGATTGCCGTCATAGAAAAATATACTTATTTTTAGATAATTATAAAAACAAGTGAAAAGATAGGCGACAAGATATTATAATTTACAATTCCCCGGCTGCTTCGGGGAATTTTTATGTTGATTAGTTAGCCTTCTAATGCATAAGCGGGAGGACATAAAAATCCCCCCAGTTTCTTCAACCAGGGGGTACTAGTTACACGGCGTCATACGCCTCCTTCTTTGCACTGTCCGCTTGGATTAGGCAACGGGCTTTACAACCAGGCCTCAAGCCGAATCAATTTATCAACTTGGAAATGCACAGGCAAGAACCCCTCTAACAGCCCCCTACCCACACATTAACCCGGCAACCCGCCGCACTTTAGGCGAACTGCTTATAGTGTTAGTATAAGAGTTTTTACAAAAATTTCAAGGGGTATTTTATTTTTCTAAAATACTGGGGACAAGGTCTTCAGTTTCTATTTCTACCGACTCGTCAGGCAGAGGTTCAATAATCATTTCTTCAAATACACTTTCTACAGGTGTAAAAGTGGAAATAGAAGAATCAGTAGAATCGACAGAGGGAGATTCTATGTTGTCCGAAGTCGCCGTGTGCGTTTCCGGCATCTGGTATTTCCCAGATGGATTCCACCAAGCAGGAGGATTTCCCGCACAGGCACAGATAAAAATAGGAAGGGCCAGCAGAAGAAACTTTTTCATGATTGCACCTCGCAAAGTAAGGCTTGTTTGTATAATGTTCCGGCATGGTAACTGCTCCGTACCAGCGGACCGCTGGCTACGGCTTTAAATCCAATACTATAAGCGTAATTCTCCCAACGCTTATAATCTGTTAGAGTGGGATAAGATTGTACGGGATAATGATTTTTGGAAGGGGCCAAATATTGCCCAATTGTTAGCAAATCTACGTTACATGCACGTAAATCATTTAAAAGAGTTTTAATTTGTTCTTCCGTTTCTCCTAATCCAACCATAAATCCTGTTTTGGTAAAACAAGAAGGAGCCATTTCTTTGACGCGTTTGAGTAAACGTAGGGAACGGGTATACTGGGCTCCAATTCGCACGGAAGAATAAAGTTCTTTGACAGTTTCAACATTGTGTGCTAAAACGTGTGGTTGAGCCTGAAGAAGTGTGGAAAGAGCTGTTTCATTTCCATTGAAGTCAGAAATAAGAGGTTCTATTTTTACGTCAGGGGTCAGGGCATGGATAGCCGTTATCACTTTCGCAAAATGAGAAGCCCCACCGTCGGAAAGGTCATCACGTGTAGGCATTGTCAGCACGGCATAACGAATATTCCAAGCTTTAATTTCTTGAGCAATGCGGGCAGGTTCTTGAGAATCGGGTGGTAGTGGCTTTTGCTTGGTAACCGCACAAAAGCGACAGCCGCGGGTACAACGGTCCCCTAATACCATAAAAGTAGCATCCCCACAGGAAAAACATTCTCCTCTGTTAGGGCAGTGCGCTTCTTGGCACACCGTGTGTAAGGCGTGATTTTCCAATGCATGTTGGGCACGTTGGGCTGTTTCCGAGTGAAAAGCTGCCTTGTTTTTACCCACCATTTCTTTTAACCAAACAGGTATTTCCATATTATTTATTATACAAAAACGCTCCTCTTAAAAGTTATAATATAGAAGATATGAAACTTTTTTTGATGATTTTAGGGATAATATATTTGGCGATACCGTCTTGGCCACAAGAAGTACAAGATCGGTTAACGGAGATTAGCCAACTTTATTTTTCCGGGCAACCGATTAAAGCCATGGACGACTATACAGCTTTATCCAAAGAAACACAAAATCGTCAAGCATTCCTTAATGCTGCTTTTATCGCTTTGGAACAAAATCAACCCAAAAGAGCGGTGGATATTATGGTAGCAGCTTACCGTATCTATCCGCAAGATACGGAAATATTAGAGTTGTTGGCAGAGGCTTTTTTATCAGATGGCCAATATGCTGCGGCAGAACGGATCCTATCGCTGTTACCGGAAAATTCCGAAAAAGCGGGTTTTTACTATATCAATTTAGCGCGTACACAATTGGGTTTGGAAGAACGTGAATTGGCCAAATATAACCTAAAAATGGCGGCGCGGGCAGGAACGCATACGGCGTTGGCCAATTATCTGTTAGGAACACTGCAAAGTGAAGATAAAAAATATGCGGAAGCAGCCAAATGTTTTGAGAAGGCAGTTGCCTATGATCCTCAATTTACAGAAGCACGATTAGCCTGGGCGGAAGCATTAGAAAAATCAGGAAAACCCGAAGATGCTTTCCGTCAATATCGTACCTTGTACGCATCGGAGAAACATAACGAACGTATCACACAGGCTTATACACGTCTAAAAGCAAAATTTCCCAATGTAAAGGCAGAAAGCACTTCCTCTAAAATAACCGTTACAACCCCTCCCTCTCATACAACGGTAACTCCTTTACCCCGAGAAGAAGGATATACGCCACAGGAAATCAAGATTGGATTGGGTGTACAACAAAATGGACGTCCTTCCGTCCGCTCTAACATAACATTTTCACTTTCAGATGATTTTTCAATTCAAAATTCAAAAGGCATTATGCTAACGCGTGGAAAAGCAGGTGAAATTTGGAAGATAGTGTTGGAACAGCGTAAGCCGTTTATTCTTACCCCCAAAGGGAAAAAAATTCCGTTTAAGAAGACAGTAACGATTGTCCCCATCTCTAATGACGATACCAGAGTCTCTACGATTATACTGAAAGATATTGTCAGCGGAGCGGGAATGACTTGGATGAACGTTTCAGATAAGGAATACCGAGGAAAATTACAAGTAAGCTACCATAGTGGACTCAATACACTTATTCCCATTAACATTGTTACAATGGACGAATATTTACAAGGAGTTATTTCATCCGAAATGCCTACCACGTTCCCATTGGAAGCGCTAAAAGCACAAGCTGTGCTGGCACGTACGTATGCTTTGAAACATAAGAATAAGCATAAACGGTACGGATTTGATGTGTGTGATAGCCAGAATTGCCAGGTTTATGGAGGGGTTTCGGCAGAGACGGAAAGGGGCAATAGGGCTGTTTCTTCCACGTTAGGAGAAGTGCTGTTATACGAAGATAAACCCATCGAAAGTGTTTTTTCTGCCAATACCGGTGGAATTACACAAAGTGCCAAAGATGCCGGTTGGAGTGAGACTCCTTACTTGCATTCGGTTTCTGATTATAAAAATTTTGGTACAAAAAATTTACAACCCTATCAATTTAGAGAATTATTGCAATACCCGATAGATTCTTATAGCCGTTATGATAAAAATGTCAGTAAAGCCGCTTTTCGCTGGACGCGCGTTGTGCGGGTAGAAGATTTGCAAAAAATGATAAAGCGTAAGAAAAAAGATATTGGCACAATTGTAGCACTGGTTCCTTTGCGCCGGAGTGCTTCCGGGTATGTGAGTAAATTGGTCATCAAAGGTACAAAAGGCGAGGTAGTGCTAAATAAAGAAAATATGATTCGGGCTAATTTGAGTTGGGGATTATTGCGTAGCAGTTTTTTTGTAATCGAGCCTAATTATGAAAAGCATAAACTAAAATATTTTGTATTTTACGGCGGAGGTTGGGGGCATGGCGTTGGCTTTGATCAGACAGGCGCAGCCGGACGTGCGGAAGAAGGGCAAGATTATCAAACCATTTTAAAACATTATTTCCCGTTAGCCGATTTTTATTCTCCCGTAGAAATGGAATCTATTACGGCAAGTAGCCACAATATTACATTTTTGGGAGAGAATTGAGTTCTTGTTCGATAGATTGAAGAGCTTGTTCTTTTTGTTCTTGAGGAATGTTCATACGTAAAATGGCATTCCGTTGCATTTCCAACATCTGCCGATTTGAATCAAGGCGTAGTTGCATTTGTTTTTGTTGGCGTTGCGCCGGGGTTAATTCTTCTTGAGTAGTAGCCATCATTTGCTGATAATAATTATCCAAGATAGGTTTAAAGGCAGCCGCTTCTTCTGCCCCATATACTTGTTCTACTTGGGCGAGCATATCGGATCCTTCTTTTAAAAGCGTATCAGATAATCCGGCAGCATCCGATTCAGAAACTTTACGAGCTACACTAATGATATTGCCGGCTTCTTCTTGTTGTTGTAAATTTTCTAATATTTCTTTGGCCCGGTCATTATCATATGTATGCAACCCTGTGGTAGAAGCTCCCGCTTTTTTGGTGGCTTCTTCTAATTGTTGGCGCATATTGTACTGGATAGCATACTGTTGCTTTGCGTATTCTTCAGGAGTAAGTTCTGATGAAGGGAGTGCTAATTCTTTGGCTAAAGCTTCTTCAGTAATACGAGAAAATTCTTGATTCAAAGCATCATTGTCTGGATATAATTTTTGTAATTGTGCTACCTGATTATGATAGTTGTCTGTAAGATCGGAGACATATTTATCATATTGGTTTTGTTGATTCATCTTATTCAATTTACGTTGATAGTTGTCGGCAATCTTTTGCACATTTTTTGCAATGGTTTGAGGTGTTTGATCCGGTTGAGAAATAGCCTGTTGTAAATCCCCTTGGAATTGGTCCATTAAATGCCCGGCACGTTGCCCCGCTTCTTTACCATAGGCTTTGGCAACATTTTGAATGATATCCTGTTTTTGAGTGTTGATTTGTGCCATCATGGTTTGGAACGGATTGGAAATGCTTGTTGTAGCTGCGGTAGTTCCCGTAGATGATTTATTTAAGTATTTTTCAATATTGGCTTCTTTTTTACTTTTTGGTGTTAAAGCTTTTTGCACAGCTTGTGCAATAGCAGCGCTGAGGTTTTGTAAATTATCATTAATTTTCTTTTGTGTTTCTTTATCGGGTATAAGATAGGGGGCCAGCATGCGTTCTTCTCTTTCCTTCATTATTTTTTCTTCCTTGGTTAACGGGTAAACTCCGGGCTTTGTCGTCTTGTCGGTAAGAATGGGAGAAGACGTTTCCCCTATTGATGCCAAAGAACCAGTTGTAGAAACAACGGGTGAATGAGCGGAATATACCGTTTGCGATGAAGGATTGGTAGAAGAAAAATGAGCAGAAGTAGCGGGTGTTCTCATTTTTCCTTGAACAATGGGTGTTGGAGAAGATGAAACAATAGAAGAAGATGAAATATCCTCTGACTCCTCAGAGATTGGATTTTGCATCAGTTCTTGTGTACGCAAATTTTTAACCAGTTCAGAATGGGAATCTTGTAATTCTTTTGCAGAATAGTAAGAGGCTGTTCCGTTGGGATTGCGTACTTCTACCGTATCGGAGGATGGTGTGGGCCGATAGGATACTACCCTCCATCCTGCAAATAACACAGTGAGGAATGCCAAGAAAATGAGACCGCCTTTTAATACTTGCTTGTCTTCCATGCCTTATTATACCCTTCCCCGGGTTTGTTGTCTAGCCCACTTAAAAATTTAATTTTCTTTTTTTAAAGCAATTCCCAATTCTTCCAACTGAATTTGATCCACTACATTGGGAGAGTCCGTCAAAGGACAGACGGCTTGAGCTGTTTTAGGGAAGGCAATTACTTCCCGAATGGAATCTTCCCCCGCCAATAAGGCTGTAATACGGTCCAAACCTAATCCGATTCCACCATGGGGAGGAGCTCCGGCTTCCAGAGCGTTGAGTAACATACCAAAACGGCGGGCAGCCTCTTCTTTAGAATGCTTCATGAGTGCCAAAATACGTTCTTGTACTTCCCGTCGGCAATTGCGCACAGACCCAGAAGCTAACTCATTCCCATTTAACACCAAATCGAATTGATAAGAACGGATAGATGCAGGGTCTTTTTCCAAATTGGGCAAATCTTCTTCCACTGGAGCTGTAAAAGGATTGTGAGCGGCATCCCAACGGTTTTCTTCAGGAATGAACTCTAAAAGCGGAAAATTGGTAATCCAAGCAAAAGCCCATTCTTTTTCTTGTTTGAGTTCTTTCACCAATTCTTTTCGAAGTGCTCCCATGAAAGTTTGACAAGTACGAGGAGTTACATCACTGCCGATAAAAATGGCATCTCCCTCTTGTGCGCCAACTAAATTCTTGGTGGCTTCCAGCTCTTCGGCTGAGAAAAACTTAGCAGAGGGTCCTTCTATTTTTCCGTTGGTGACTTTTAACCATACCAGCCCCTTTGCCCCATTTTTCTTTACCAATTCCGTTAGTTTATCCATGCGGCTGCGGGCATAGGCGGCACCTTTTTCGCCACGCACGGCTTGAATAAGCCCTCCGGCGGCCAATACATCTTTAAAGACCTTAAATTCCGTATTAGAAAAAATGGATGATGCATTTTTTAATTTTAAACTATAACGCAAATCCGGTTTGTCGGAACCAAAGGATTCCATGGCTTCTTGAAATGATAATTTTACAAAGGGTGTTTGCAGCTCTTTCCCTGCAACTTTAAAGATTTCCTTCATTAACCCTTCCACCATTTCATGAATATCATCAATGGTGACAAAAGACATTTCCATATCGATTTGGGTATGCTCGGGTTGCCGATCAGCACGCAAATCTTCATCACGGAAACAACGGGCCAGTTGAAAATAACGGTCTATGCCGCTGGCCATCAGCGTTTGTTTGAACATTTGTGGACTTTGCGGAAGGGCGTAAAATTCCCCGTGGTGGACACGAGAGGGAACGAGATAGTCGCGTGCCCCTTCCGGTGTGGAGCGTGTTAAAACGGGCGTTTCTACTTCAATAAATCCGTTATTATCCAGGTAGCGGCGCGCGGCTTGTGCGATACGGTGGCGTAAATACAAATTGGAAAACATTTTTGGATTACGTAAATCTAAGTAGCGGTATTTTAAACGAGTTTCCTCTTGCGCTTCGCGTGATTTGTCCACATCAAAGGGCAAAGCAATAGATGTGTTTAAAATTTTAAATTCTTCAGCTACTAGTTCTACTTCCCCGGTTTTGATATTTTTATTAACGGCTCCCTCAATACGGTGTTGTACTTTTCCTGTAATCTCAAGAACATATTCATTACGCACACCGTAGGCTTCATTAAAAAAAGAACGGGAAGGTTCTACTACTACTTGGCAATAACCGGTACGGTCTCTTAAATCAATAAATAAAACTCCACCGTGGTTGCGGTAGGCATTTACCCAGCCACAAAGAGTTTGAGTGGTTCCAATTTGAGCAGCGGTTACGTCGCCGCAGTACATTGTGCGTTTCATAAGACTTTTTTGACCTCATTTACTAATTCTGCTAGAGCGATTTGCTGTTGTTCGCCCGTCGTTAAATTTTTTAAAGTAATTACTTTCTTTGATAGCTCATCGCCACCTAAAATTAAAGCATAACTGGCGCCACAGCGGTTGGATTGTTTCATTTGACCTTTGATGTTTTTGTCAAACAATCCTCCCTCCGTTCGGATACCCGCTTGTCGAAGAGTTTGCATTACATTAAAAGCAGTTTCATTGCAAGATTTTTCTAAAGAAACAACATACACAGATTTGGATTTTTCAGTGGTTGTTTCTCCTCTGGACAAAATTACCCGTTCTGCTCCCATGGCCCAACCAATGGCAGGGGTAGCCGGGCCGCCCATGTTTTTGATAAGACTATCGTAGCGCCCTCCTGCTGCAATTGCGTTTTGGGAAGAATCCCCTGCCTGAAATTCAAATACAGTACGGGAATAGTAATCAAGCCCGCGGACCAACATGGGATCTACTTCGAAGTCAATTTTCCCTTTTAAGAGAGATTGCACTTCATCAAAATGAGCTTGGCATTCCGGACAAAGTTGTAAGGTGGGGACACGCCCCATAAAGCGGGGGCCATCAATTTTACAGTCCAATACACGTAATGGATTTTTCTCCAAACGTGTTTGGCAATTTTCACAGAGAGTTTCCTTTTCTTTGGATAGAAAATCGATAAGGGCCTGGCGATATAACGGGCGGCATTTATCACATCCCAAACTATTGATTTTCACGCGGTAGTTTTTTGCGCCGAATTTGGCTACGATGTCTTTGAGCATCAAAATTACTTCTGCATCAGCGGCAGGGGCGGAGTTGCCAATATATTCGGCACCTATTTGCTCAAATTCACGGTAACGTCCGGCTTGGGGACGTTCAGCGCGGAACATGTTGCCAATATAATAAAATTTTTGTACCGGCGATTGTTGCACAAAATTATTTTCCAAATAAGCACGCACTACACCGGGTGTTCCCTCTGGTCGGATAGCCAACTGACGGTGCCCAGCATCTTCAAAAGCATACATTTCCTTTTGGACAATGTCGGTTGTTTCGCCGGTGGATTTCACAAATAGTTCTTTCTGTTCCACAGTGGGTAAGCGTAATTCGCTAAACCCATATAAGGAAAACACTCCGCGTGCGCAGTTTTCCAATTCGGTAAAATAATTAGATTGGGGTTCAAAAATATCGCGGAACCCGCGTACGAGTTTTGCCATATAAGATATTCTAGCATTTTAGGCGCGTACGGGAAAGAGAAGGCGTATCTTCTCAAGACTTTTTGAAAAACCCAATTAGATTTGTTATAATAAAAGTGTTGTCGTTACGGCATAATGATTTGTCGGGCGTGTAGCTCAGCTGGGAGAGCGCCTCGTTCGCAACGAGGAGGTCGTCGGTTCGATCCCGATCACGTCCAAATTTTAGGCCCCATCAGGGGCCTTTTTAACAAGAAGGTACAATATGTCCAGTAAATATCGTGTGAAAGATGTTGGCCAGTATTTAGGCCAAGAGATTACATTGAAAGGGTGGTTATACAATAAACGTTCTAGTGGCAAATTACACTTTTTACAATTGCGTGACGGTAGTGGCATTATTCAATGTGTAATGTTTAAAGGGGATGTATCCCCTGAACAATTTGATTTGGCCGATAAAGTGACACAGGAATCTTCTATTATCGTAACAGGAACAGTACGGGAAGACAAACGTTCTCCGTTAGGGTATGAATTGGGGGTGACCAAGTTGGAAGTTGTTCAATTGGCCAAAGACTATCCCATTTCTCCTAAAGAACATGGCCCGGAATTTTTAATGCACAACCGTCATTTGTGGCTTCGTTCGGCCAAACAAATGGCTATTTTAAGAATAAGGGATGAAATTATTTTTGCTATCCGTGAATACTTCCATAAAAATGGGTTTGTATTGTCTGATTCTCCGATTTTGACCCCTGCTTCCTGTGAAGGAAAAAGCACTTTGTTTGAAACCGATTATTTTGGTGAAAAAGCTTTTCTATCGCAAAGTGGTCAACTTTACGGAGAAGCCTCTGCCATGGCTTTGGGGCGTACCTTTTGTTTTGGCCCTACATTCCGTGCGGAAAAATCAAAAACGCGCCGCCATTTAACGGAATTTTGGATGGTAGAACCTGAAGTGGCTTACAACGATTTAGACGATAACATGGATTTGGCCGAAGATTTTATTAAATACATTGTGGCGCAAGTTCTTAAAAATCGTGCTGATGATTTAAAAACGTTGGAACGTGATACTACTAAATTACAAGCTACGGTGGAAAAGAAATTCCCACGTATTGACTACACTGATGCAATTGAGATTTTGCATAAAAAAGGCAACAATACCCCGTGGGGTGGAGATATCGGCGGGGATGAAGAAACATTGCTGGGCGAAGATTATGATACGCCTATTATGATTCACCGTTATCCGGCAGAAATAAAAGCATTTTACATGAAACGGGATCCCAAAAACCCGAAAGTAGTGTTGGCTGTTGATGTAATCGGTCCGGAAGGTGCGGGTGAAATTATTGGTGGCAGTGAAAGAGAAACCGATTATGATGTGCTTATTGAGCGCATGAAAGAACAAGACCTTGACCCGCAGGGATATGACTGGTACCTGGACTTACGCAAATACGGCAGTGTGCCTCATGCTGGATTTGGAATGGGAATAGAGCGTATGGTGCGTTGGATTTGTGGTTTGCAACATGTGCGCGAAACGATTCCTTTCCCGCGTATGATGGATAAAATAAGGCCGTAGTTTTAACTAGATAGATCAAAAACACCCGCTCGGATGAGCGGGTGTTTTGTATTTAAATCATTTTATTTTTTAGCGTTTTGTTGGGTGGCAGCTTGTGTGCGCAATTGTTTTGCTTGAGTGGGTTTAGATTTACATTTACTCATCAAATCGGCCGGGGAATTTGCCCCAGTACCCGGTTTGGCACCGATAGAAACCAAATAATTATAAATTTCCTGATTGCACAAATAGCCGGCTACTCCCAACGGGGTAACAGGTACTAATGTACCCAAAGCGGAAACTATCTTTATATCTGCTATCGGGGCTTTATATTCTAACATCATTGCCAGGTTGCCGTTTGAACGGGCTTGTTGTACCAAGTGTTTTAAAATTTCTATATTTTGTTCTTTAACAGCAATATGGAAAGCATTTCCACGTGGAGAAGATTCAAATAAACGAGCGCCATTATCTACTGCTAAATTAATCATATCCGTATTTCCTTTTTCGACAGCACGTAAAAATACGGACATTTGGTTTTTGTCTTTCCGCTGAACAATGGTAGGACCAAAAGTATCAATAACGCGACCAAATTTTTCAGCATCATCTTCATCAATGGCAGTAAAAATATCACCTTCCGTGAGAGGTTTCTCTGCGGGTTTGTTCGTGGGGGAAACCAATCGCCCTTCTGCTCTAGCAAGGGCATTATCGGCTTCCTCAACGGAAGCTCTTACTTCTTCTATGGGTTTTTCAAACCATTCCAATACTTGCCCCCGGCCATTTTTGCGGGCAATATTGTAGGGAACATAACCATCATTGGAAGCGATGGTAGGATCTGCCCCTGCAGCCAGTAAACGTTTGACTACTTCCGTAAAACCTTTAGAAGCCCCCCACCAAAGAGCCGTTTGCCCTTGGTTGTTGCGGGCGTTAATATCCAACGGAACTTGTAATGTTTGAGGCCGTAACAATTCTACAATGACTTCCGGCTTGTTGTAACGTGCTGCGTAAATTAAAGCGGTGTTACCGTCCTTATTGGCGGCGTTTAAATCTACACGATATGTCAATAAATAATGGACACTTTCTACATCTCCTAAAGAAGACGCAATGATAAGAGGTGTATTTCCTTTTTCGTTGGCAACGTTGCCATCAACCCCCCCCTTTAACATAGCCAGTACGCCCAGCGGATTTTTTTTAGCAACCGCTCGGAACAGGTAATTGGTATTTAGTCCTTCTTCTACCCCGCTGGATAAAAACAAATCGATTAACTCGGGTTGTTTCTTTTCCAATGCAATATATAAGGGAGATTGGCCGTAATTGTTTTTAACATTTAAATTAGCACCCGATAACACCAACCGTTGGGAAATTTCCGGGCTTCCGTAAGAAAGGCTACGTATCAAAGGAGTATCTTTGGTAAAAGCATTGGCTTTGTTTACATCCGCACCTAATGCCAGTAGTTCATCAACGGCTACCTCATTGTTTAGCGTTGCAGCTACCAACAGTAACGTGTCTCCCTTGCTGTTTACCATATTGATGTCTTTCTTTCCGTATTTGGCAAGTAACTGGAAGAAGGTTTGGTCATCTTTTTTCTGCAGGGCAGCGGTCATTTCGTCGGCCATTTCTGTATGGGTTTTGACTACGACAATTTTATCAACATTTTTGCTCTTTGCTGACGGAGAAAAACCACTTTTAAATGTAAAAGCTAATAACAGCAATAGAGGAATTGCCGCTATGATAAACATAGTAACATATGGTTTACTTTTGGCAACGGCGAGTGTTTTTTGAAGTTTTTCTTCACCGGGACGGGTTGTCTTTTTGCCAAAACTTTTATTTGTGGAAAAAGTGTTCTTCTTGGAAAACATATCTAAATGCTATCCTTGTAATTTTTGTAAAGCATCCTGTGCAGCGGCTTGCTCGGCTTCTTTTTTATTATGCCCTTTTCCGCAACCCAAGACGTTACCTTTTAAACTTACTTGAACGGTAAAAGTTTTATCATGTTCGGGGCCAACGGTTTGTATTACTTCATAAATAGGAGTGTGAGGCCCTTTCTTTTGTAAAAATTCTTGCAAAATGCTTTTATAATCCCGCGTATCTTCTGTTAATTTTTGGGTTTTTGCCCAGGGTAAAATAAATGCTTGTGCGGCTGGATAACCACCGTCCAAATAAACGGCGCCGATAACGGCTTCTACAGCATTGGAAATAATGCTATCTCTTTCTCTTCCGCCGGTGGCAAGTTCCCCATGCCCTAGATACATATATGTACCGAGCTGCAATTTTTTGCCCCAAAGATAAAGATTTTTCCGCGAAACTAAGTTAGACTTAATTTTAGAAAGCACTCCCTCTTCGTCGTGAGGGCATTGGTTGTAGATATAATCTGCAACAATGGCACCTAAAATACTGTCCCCCAGGAACTCCAGACGTTCGTTATGACGAATGCCGCGATGTTCTCCGGCGAAAGACTTATGAGTGAGTGCTTCCTTTAAGATTGTCTTATCTTTAAAGCAATATCCAATGATATGCTCTACTTGTTCTAACACACTTATTTTTTGGCGTTTTCTTCAATGAAAGAAATAGCTTCGCCAACCGTTTTGATTTTTTCGGCTTTTTCATCCGGAATTTC
>JAEELM010000002.1 GCA_016282685.1 Elusimicrobiaceae bacterium
AATATATGGCTAGAGTCGCAGGTATTGATTTACCGAAAAATAAAAGAATTGATGTTGCCTTGGAATATATTTACGGCATTGGCAAGAAAAACGCAAAAGATGTGCTCGCCAAAGTAGCCGGCCAAATTGATCCGGCAACCCGTGTCAAAGATTTGACCGAACAACAAGCGGGTCTTTTAAATACCATTTTGCAAAAAGAATACAAAGTGGAAGGGGAACTTCGTCGTGAAGTAGCCCAAAACATTCACCGCTCTATTGAAATTGGTTCGTACAGAGGCCAACGCCACCGCCGCAATTTGCCGGTACGTGGTCAACGCACCAAAACCAACAGCAGAACGCGCCGTGGAAGAAGAAAAACGGTAGGTTCGAAGGCTGCTGCAAAATAAATCTTAACATAGGAATTTAATATTATGGCAGAAGAAAAAGTAACAACAGCCGCTAAAGCACCGGCTAAAGGCAAAAAGAAAAACGCCAAAGCACCGGTATTCGGTGTAGTGCATATTTACTGCTCGTTTAACAATACGATCGTAACGGTCTCTGATGACAAAGGTAACACAGTTGCCTGGTCTACGGCCGGTTCTCACGGTTTTAAAGGCACCAAAAAATCCACGCCGTTTGCTGCTCAAATTACCAGCAACGCCGCTGCCGAAAAAGCTGTGAATATGGGTATGCGTGAAGTGGCCGTAAAAGTATGTGGCCCTGGCCAAGGTAGAGAAACGGCCGTACGCGCCCTCGCCCAAGCAGGGCTTGTGGTGTCTTCTATTAAAGACGTAACCCCCATCCCGCATAACGGATGCAGACCGCCCAAAGCCAGGAGAGTATAGTTTTATGTCAAGATATATTGGACCCAGCTGCAAAAAATGCAGAAAATTAGATTGCAAACTTTTCTTAAAAGGAACTAAGTGCTACACCAATTGTGTAATAGACAAGTTGGCAGCTGCCACTAAACGTGGCGGTAAAGTACGCAAAGCCAAAGTGTCCGAATACGGTATCCGCTTGCAAGAAAAGCAAAAAGCTCGCTTGCAATCTGGTATGTCGGAAATTCCGTTCCACAATATGTTTGCTACCGCGGCCAAAGCCGAAGGGCAAACCGGTGAAAATTTCTTGCGCAAATTGGAAACCCGCTTAGATAATATCGTGCGCCGTTTAGGTTTTGCGGTTTCGTTGAAAGCCGCTCGCCAATTGGTGTTGCACGGTTATGTAACGGTGAATGGTAAATCCGTAAATGTGCCTTCTTACCAATTGCGTATTGGAGATAAAGTGACGTTGGACAAATCCTTGGCGGAAAATGTCCAAGTCAAGCAAGCTTTAACCGAAGCAGAAAAACGCAATCAACGTCCGAGCTTTTTGGAATATGATAGCGAAAAACTGACCGGTAAATTATTGAGATGGCCCGACAGAGCGGAAAGTTCCTACCCTGTCAATGAGCAGTTAATTGTAGAATACTACTCTAGATAGTTTGGAGGCATTACATGGCTTTAAACGAATTAGTCCTTCCCAAAAAAATCCAATTGGAAGAGAAAACCGCTTCCGAGTACTATGGCAAATTTATTGCCGAACCGTATGAAAGCGGTTATGGACACACGGTAGGTAACTCCTTACGCCGGATTTTACTTTCTGGTATGGAAGGGGCCGCTGTAACAGCCGTGCGTATTGCGGGTGCCGTGCATGAATTTAGCACAATCCCTAACGTGCGGGAAGATGTGATTAACATCTTGTTAAACTTGAAAAATCTTCGTGTGAAAATGGAAGGCAAGAACCGCGAATATTTGCAACTCAGTGCCACCAAACCGGGTGTTGTAACAGCTGCAGATATTGAAGAAGTGGACGGTGTGGAAATTGTCAATAAAGATTTGGTACTGGCTACATTAGAAGTCGGTGGTAAATTGGATATGGAAATCGAAATTTCCCGCGGCAAAGGCTACGGCCCTGCTGAAGAATTGGCCAAAATACAACGTCCTGCCGGATTTATTCCGATGGATGCTTTGTACTCTCCAATTGTAAAAGTTCATTACGACGTTGAACCTGCCCGTGTTGGACAAAAAACGGACTATGACCGCTTGATTTTAGAAATCACGACGGATGGTACGTTGTCGCCGGCACGTGCACTTCACCGTGCAGCGGTTTTATTGTCGGGTTCCTTGCATATCTTTACGATTGAAGGCGAAGATGGCCGCGTAGCTACTGTAAGCGACGAACTGGTAGAAGAACCGGTTGCCGCTACTCCGGCTGCTACGGCTTCCTCCAAGCAAGATGACCTGTTGAACCAGTCCATTGAGTTTATTGAACTTTCTTCTCGTTCTATTAACTGCTTAAAATCTGAAAATATTCACACGGTACGTGATTTGGTCAAAATGACTGAAGGCGACTTGAATATGATTAAGAATTTTGGCGCCAAATCGATGGAAGAGATCAAAGCAAGATTAGCCGAGATGAATTTGACCCTCGGTATGAAATTTTAAGGAGTAGTTTTTCGTATGATTAAAAATACCGGATATAGAAAACTGGGTAAAACTCCGTCCCACCGCAAAGCAATGTTGAATAACATGGCTACCAGCATCATTCTTCATGAAGAAGTGAAGACAACGCTGCCCAAAGCCAAAGAAGTTCGCCGCGTAGTGGAAGGACTTATTACCTTAGCCAAAGCCAACGATATGCGTGCGGCCAAAGACACAATTAAAGACGCCGCCGCTGTTAAAAAATTGTTTGAAGTGTTGGCTACCCGCTATGCTAATCGCCCGGGTGGGTTCTGCCGTATTTATCGCGCAGGTTTACGCCAAGGCGACAATGCTGAAGTGGCAATTGTTAAATTAGTGGACTAATCATTATGGTAATAGACTATCTTGGGGGGCTTTTTTCTTCTGACTTAGGGATGGATCTGGGCACAGCCAACTGCTTGATTTATGTCAAGGACAAAGGCATTGTGTTGCGGGAGCCGTCCGTAGTAGCCGTAGAACGCGAAACCGGTGAAGTGAAAGCCGTTGGCGCAAAAGCAAAACAAATGTTAGGGCGTACTCCGGCCAATATTGTGGCTGTACGTCCGATGAAGAATGGCGTCATTGCGGATTTTGAAGTAACACAAGAAATGATTCGTTACTTTATTCGCAAAGTACACACCCGTAGCAGTCTATTACGTCCCAGAATTGTGATTGGCATTCCCTCAGATATTACCGGTGTAGAACGACGCGCGGTAGATGATGCCGCCCGCCAAGCCGGTGCACGCGAGGTCTATTTGATAGAGGAGCCCATGGCTTCGGCCATGGGCGCCGATTTGCCCATTGCTGAGCCGCATGCCAGTATGATTGTAGATATCGGCGGCGGGACGACGGAAGTTGCTGTCATTTCCCTAGGTGGAATGGTAGTAGCCAAATCGATTGATGTGGCCGGAGATGAACTTACCGAATGTATTGTTCAGTACTTCCGTAAAAAATACAATTTGATTATCGGCGAAACAACAGCCGAAGAAGTAAAAATTAACTTAGGTTCTGTTTATCCTCTGAAAGAAGAAAAAACCATGGAAGTAAAAGGACGTGATCAAACCCAAGGTTTGCCGCGTACTTTAACGGTTACTTCAGAAGAAATTCGTCAAGCGTTAATGGAACCTGTGCGTTTGATTTTAGACGTAATCAAAAGCACGTTGGAAGAAACACCGCCCGAGCTTGCCGCTGATTTGGTGGACCGCGGTTTAGTGGTAGCCGGAGGGGGCAGCTTGCTCCGCGGTATTACGGAACTGATTCGTAAAGAAACCGACATCCCTGTCCATCGCGCAGCGGATCCGCTGAGTTGCGTGGCTTTGGGGACTGGTAAATTCTTGGAACAATTAAACGAAAAAGGTTCCCGCTTCTTTGGCTCTCGCGGTAAGTCATTCTAATTAACCGCTATAACTATAGAGGCGGACACAGTTCCTTAGGGAAACGTGTCCGCTTTTTTTGAATAAGTATATGGTAGTGAAAAAACATAAAACTCCAAAAAAACACAGTGTTCCGGGCCGTAATTATTGGTTGCCGGCGGGATATTTGTTGCTATCACTGCTATTGATGATTTTACCGCTAAAGGGCCCTGTGGCTTCTTTTAAGGCTGTATTTAGTTATATTTTCCTGCCACAAATACGTGCGGCACATAGTGCAACCACGTACGCTGAAGGAGTTTCCCAAACTGTGCGGGAACTGCTAGATGCCCATGATGAAAACCGTCATCTAAAACAAGAAATAGAAAACAGCCGTTTGTTGGCCGAACAAGCTCAATATGTATTGAAGGAAAATCAACGTCTTTCTGCTTTGTTGCAGGTCGCTCCCCAACGCCGTTGGAAGGGAGTTTGGGCGAAAGTAGCCTATCGTGAACCTTCTCAATGGAACACGGTTACATTAGACAAAGGCGCCAAAGATGGTATTGTAGAACGGAGCGCAGTAATTGGCGTGGAAGAGGGTCAAGTAGGCCTAGCTGGGGTAGTAGTGGAAGTAACGGAAACAACCTCTAAAGTTCTTTTGGTTCGCGATGAAGATTTTTCCGCAGCAGTTTATTTGGAGAGAGGAAAAGAAACCGGTCTGTTAGTTGGAGACGGTCCTCGCCCCATTCGCATTCAATATATTCCGCTTCAAACGCACGTAGAAGAAGGAGACAATATTTATACTTCCTCTACCAGCAGTGTATTCCCCTCCGGGATTTGGGTAGGAAAAGTAAGTAAAGTAAGAAAAGATGATGCTTTCCAAACGGCTCTTACGGTGCAAGTAGCTGCGGGCGTTCATACCTCGGCTATTCAAGAAGTTTTTGTCATTTCAACGGGAGAAAAACGTTAATATGCGTTCGATAATAAAACTTTTTTTGCTCTTTGTATTGGCCACGGTTTGTCATTGGGGCTTTGCATTGGGATTTGGTTTTTGGGGACTGAGCGTTAATTTAATGTTGGCTTTTGCTTTGGCTTTTTGTACGGTATTACGGCCGTCGTTTGGATACCCGGTCGTTTTTTTATGTGGCTTGTTTTTAGATTTTTTTGGTACGAAAGTTTTTGGTAATAACGCTTGCTCTTTTACGGTAGCGGCGTTTATTATGTATCAAGTGTCACCGCGATTTGATTTCGAAGGGCCTCTTCCACAAATGTTGGCTGTTTTTTTGTTAACATGTCTGACAAGTGTTTTGAACTGGTGGTTGGTGCTAGAATTTTCTTCCAGTATTTTATGGCCGGGGTTTGGCGGGATGTTGGGCGGTGCGCTGATAGGGGCGTTTTGCTCGCCAGCAGTGTTTTGGCTTGTGAAAGCAACGCTTCATGATGGGCTAATGTGTAAAACACAAGAACATGCAAGTTTCTAGAATTTTATTTAACAGGCGTTTGAAAGGATTGTTTATTATATCGGCTATCGCAGGGGGTATTATTGCCTTACGTTTGGCAGATATTCAGGTTATTCACCACAACGCCTATTTACAAATGGCAGAACGGAACCGTACCCAAGTATTGTATCAAACGGCTCCGCGAGGACGTGTATTTACATCAGATGGTGTTGCCATTGCTTCCAATTCTCCCTCGTTTAGTTTCTATTATTTAGGTGTAGGAAATCAAGACGCTCAATATTTGCACAAACTGGCCAAAGATGTTGCGCCGCACATGAATCGTTCCGAAGATGAAGTTTTCCAAAAATTACAACAAGGAGTCAAAACAGGGAAGGCCGTTGCCTTGGCGGACAATTTGTCTATTCAAAGTATGGTAGCCCTGAAGGAATTGCAATTTTATTATCCGGGGGTATACTTGGTGGAAGAGACCAAGCGTGATTATCCCTATGGGGAATTTGCCAGCCATTTATTGGGATATATCGGCCAGATGGATGAAAAAGAATGGCGTGCGCGTGATAATAAAATGGGTTATCGTTTGAATTCAAAATTAGGTAAAAATGGAATCGAGAAAAAATTTGAAACTTCTCTTAAAGGAAGAGACGGCGGTGTTTATTTAGAAGTAGACTATAAAGGGCGCGTACACAGTTTAATTCAAGATAAAAAATGGGCAGCCGGAAGCGACGTTTATTTAACGTTGAATTATGATGTGCAAAAAGCAGCGGAAGAAGGATTAAAGAAATCAAAAACGGGGCGTGGAGCTGCCGTGGCATTAGATCCTCGCACCGGGGCGGTCTTGGCTTTGGTAAGTGCTCCGGCGTATGACCCCAATATTTTTGTTGCTTATAGTGACGATAAAGAAGCCCAAAAGAAGAAAAAAAATATCAATGAATACAACCTGGCTATCCAAGGCACCTATCCGCCGGCTTCTACTTTTAAAATCATTACCGGAGCAGCAGCTTTGGAAGAGGGAAATATTAATGTCAAACACAAAGTTACCTGCACCGGAAAATATGATTCCGGTCCGCGTATTTTTAAATGTTGGGGTACGCATGGCCCAGTTGATTTTTTTGACGGAATGAGCAATTCTTGTGATGTTTATTTTTATGCATTAGCTTCCCAAATTGGGGCAGCCCCTATTGAACGTGTAGAGCGTAAATTTATGTTTGGACGCCAAACGGGGATTGATTTGCCGGGAGAAAAAGCAGGCAATTTGTATGGGCCCACACGTCGTGCACGTAACAAAACCTATTGGTTCGTGGGAGACACGCTTAACCTTTCTATCGGCCAAGGAGAATTGCTTGTAACACCTATTAAATTGGCACAATTTGCTGCGGCTCTTGCCAGCCGCGGAAACGTTTATCGCCCTTATTATGTGGATAAAATTGTCAGCAACCAAACCGGAAAGACGGAAGTTATAGGAAAGACTGAAATTTTGCAACATGCAGATTTGAAACCCGAGACATATGATACACTTTTTCAAGCGCTTAAATATACGGTTGATACCGGTACGGCGCGGCGTGTGAAAATACCGGGGTTAAATGTTTACGGTAAAACGGGAACGGCCCAAAATCCACACGGGGCAGACCATGGTTGGTTTATGGCGTTTGCCGGAAAAGAAGGAGAAGACCCCTCTATCGCCTTGGCTGTATTTGTAGAATTTGGGGAAGGGGGCAGTTCTGCTGCAGGCCCCATAGCACGGGAAATGTTGGAAGCTTATTTCGGCCTTCAAAAGCCCGCTGAGGTGGAAGTTCCTGTGGTGGCCGAGGAGGAACAGCCATGATTATGTTTAAAAAATCTGTAGCCCAAGGGCGCACCCGCGTAGATACCGTATTGTTGTGGGCCATGGTAGGACTGGTGGCTTTGGGAGCATTGTGCGTCATGTCAGCTGTGAACAGCTTGTCTTTCTCCAACCCGATTGTCCGTACGCATTTATTGGCTCTGCCGATTGGATTAGGTGCATTTATTTTCGGTTGGAGTTTTAACTACCAAATTTATGACGAACAATGGAAATTTCTATATGGATTTATCCTCGCTTTATTGATTGGGGTACTTCTTTTTGGATCGTACCAGCGTGGTTCCCGTTCCTGGTTTGTGTTGCCATTTTTTTCTATGCAACCTTCCGAAATTTGCAGGGTAGCAACTTTGTTGGTGGCGGCTGCTTGTTTAGACCGAAGAGGTAGGCGCATAAGGGAGACTTCCTCTTTATTCATATTAGGGGCATTGCTATTACCTATCTTTGGCTTGATTATGATGCAGCCTGATTTTTCTTCAGTAGTAGTTACTTTGCCTGCTATTTTGGTTTTGCTCTATTGTACAGGAATAAATGTATTTTATTTGGTGCTTATCGGGCTTTTTGTGGGAGTGGCCGGATTTTTTACTATTTCATGGACATATATTTATTTGCATCCGGAATTGCTTGATTACCGCATTGTGGAATTATTTAATAATTTAGCCCGCAATGGTTGGTATATGGGAGGATTTGCCCTACTTGTGGCACTATTGGGCTATATAGTTTGGTGGTTCTTCAAACAGCTGCGTATTTACATTCCCTCTCTTTATTTTGTGCTGGCTACTTGTGTTGTATTGGCAGGATTATTTGGTGGAATTTTTATAGAACACCAAATGAAGCCGCACCAACGCAAACGGGTGGAAACTTTTTTGGCTCCGAAATCGGACCCTCGCGGGGCAGGGTATAATGTATTGCAAGCTCAAATTGCCATGGGCGCCGGTGGAATATGGGGAAAAGGGCTTTTTTCAGGAACGCAATCACGCTTGGGGTTTGTACCGGAAAAACATACCGATTTTATTTTAGCAGTTGTAGGGGAAGAACTGGGCTGGTGGGGTACCTGCCTTGTATTGGGATTATATTTATTGATTTTATGGCGGATCATGCTGATTGCGTATATGGCCAGTGATCGATACGGCTATTTGGTTTGTTCGGGAATATTCGGTATGTTTTTTACGTATATGTTGGTAAATTTTGGAATGTTGGTAGGAATTGTACCTGTGGCAGGTATTCCGCTGCCTTTTATCTCTTACGGAGGCTCCAATTTGGTTGCCAGTTTTTGGGCTTTGGGCGTGGTACAATCGGTTTATGCGCGACGCTTGCGGGTATAAAAAGATGATAAAACCATCAAAAATTTATAAAATGCGTGTAGTGTTGCGTATGCTTGAAAAACAAGCATCAGATAACGTTTTTAAAGCGGTAAGAAAGATGATACTTGCTAGCGGGTTGCCGTTTGAACCGGCAAGGATGAACGCTCACTGGCCCCGTTTTTCATATGGGCCTTCTGTAGCGGTCTCACAAATAGCCCTACGCGAGTATGTTGATATTTATTTACGTACGTTTGTTTCTGCTGAGGAAGTCAAAAGCAAGTTAGAGGCGGTTTGTCCGGACGGTCTTACTATTTTAAATGTCCAGCGTGTACCGTATGCTTTGCCTTCCGTGCAAAATTTGGCGGCCGCTGCCACGTTTAGCGTAGAAGGGAATTTTGAAGCCTTCGCGTTGAAGCAAACGATTGAAGATTATTTTAACGCATCTCGGGCGGAAGTAGTGTATCAAGGGAAAAATGGTTTTGCGATTACCAAAAACATCAAGCCTTATTTACTAGAAGCAAAGACCATTTCCCCGGAAAAGATACAACTGACGTTGGCATGCGTAGCAGACAAATGGATCCAACCGCAAGAGGTCTTGGCAGGTTACCTGGGGATATCGGTTCCCCTAGATGAAGCTGCATGGTCCGTGGAAGGATTTACATTTATACGGGAAGGACTGTATTGGCGGGATAGCCAAGGAGAACTTCACCTTATTTGACAGGGTTTATAAACCCTTGGGAGCATTTATGAGTAAAAATTTAGAACAGCCACGGGAAGTAGAAGTGCTGGTAAATACATCTTTTGAAGAAACACGAATTGCTATTTTAGAGAACGAACGCGTTAACGAATTAGTATGGGAACGCCGCGGTGCGCTCAATATTGTAGGAAATATCTACAAAGGAACGGTGGAAAATGTGTTGCCCGGTATTTCCAGTGCATTTTTAAATATCGGTTATGAAAAAAATGCTTATTTGTACATTTCAGACGTAATTGGAACGGATAAGAAAAACATTGATAAAGTATTACGCAAAGGGCAAGAAGTAATGGTGCAAGTGGTAAAAGATGCTATCAGCACCAAAGGCATGAAAGTAACCATGGACGTTACATTGCCGGGTCGTTATTTGGTATTAACTCCCAATCAAAGTTTCGTAGGAGTATCTAAAAATATTGAATCGGCTGAAATGCGCCACAAATTAAATGAAATTATGCAAGATTTGGCTGCCAAACATTTAAATGGCATGGGTTGTATTGTCCGTACAGAAGCCGAAGAAGCTACGCACGAAGAATTGGAACGAGAAGTAAAATATCTTTACCGTCAATGGCAGTCCATTCTCAAGAAATTTGAAGAGTCGCACTCTCCCAAACTTTTGCATGAAGACATGGACGCTGTTTTACAAGTAGCGCGTGATGTTCTTTCCGAAGATGTAAAAGTTTATTTGCTGGATAATAAAAAAGATTATGAACGTGTGCGCGATTTTGTGGAAAAGAACTCTCCGGATTTGGCTGACCGCGTGCAACTTTACAAAGGCAAAACGCCTATTTTTGAGGCCTACAATATTGAGCCGGAAATTGATAATTTACGCAAAATCAAATTACCGCTTCCTAACGGCGGAAGTATTATTATTCAAGAGGCGGAATCGTTGTGTGCGATTGATGTAAACACCGGTAAATTTACCGGGAATAAATCGCAGGAAGAAACCGTAACACAAACAAATATTGAGGCAGCGAATGAAATTGCCCACCAATTGCGCTTACGCAATATTGGGGGAATTATCGTAATTGATTTTATCGATATGCGCAAAGCATCCAGCCGCCGTCGTGTTTTAGAAGCTCTTTCACAAGCGGTGCAAGGGGACCGTGCCAAAATCCGCATTTTGCCTATCACAAAATTAGGGTTGGTGGAAATGACACGTGAACGCAAACGGGCCAGCACCGGGAGTTTCATCAGCGAAGAATGTCCTCAATGCCATGGTTCTGGTCGGGTTTTATCGGCAGAAAGTATGCGTATTAAAATTCAGCGCGAAATTTACGATTTGACCAATGGACGCCCGGGGGGAAACTTACGTGTTGTGTTGCACCCCGCATTGGCTGACGCGATTAAGAATCATCAGGAAGATATTGAACAAAATATTCACCGCACGCTTAAGATTCAATCGGATCCGCAACTGGCGTGGGAAGATTATAAAATCGTTTTGGAATAGCTCATGCTCAAACGTTTTTGCCGGATTTTTTCGGCCGTGATTTGTCTATGTTTGGCGGGGGTTGCACAAGCGCAGGACCGCGTGGAGTTTGTTGTCTTCGGGAAAGATAAAGGCTCGGTGGAATCCATGCAATCCAACGGTGTTACTTATGTAAATATTCAACGGGCTGCGCGTAAATTTGGGGTAGATGTGGAGCTTTTTGCCACTTCCAAACAAGCCAAGCTAACTGCACGTGGTTTTTATGCTATTCTGACGGGTTCCTTGGATGAAGTAATTGTTAATGGGAAAAATGTCAAATTATCGGGGGTTGTCATTAACAATGGTGGTAATCTAATGGCCCCGGTAGATTTTTTCTTACTGCCCTCTTTCCAAAAAGCCATCAATCGCTACGTAGAGTTTAAAGATAACCGATTCATTGTTGAACGTCGTTTTAATATGGTTTATGACTCTAAGGATGTGAACGGCACGGAAAATGTACTGCGTTTTACGGCACCTGATAATTTAAAATACACGATAAAACAAATCAACGGGCATACAGTAACCGTTTTGTTTGAAAATGTTGTGTTGAAGCGGGATGTTTACGAACGTTTCAATACGGATTACATTACTTCCATGAGCCTTACCCAATTGCGCGAAAATGCGGAATTAAAAATAATTTTGGGCCATAAAGCCAAAGATTGGAATTTTACTCCGGAAGGGAAAGGCAAATTTGCTTTTCGTGCGGCAGTAGAAAAAAGAGCGCCTGTATTAAAGAAGGATTCTTCTCCCGTTATTAAGGCAACTCCTACTCCACAAATGCCGGTAATTCCTTCGGAAGATTTGTCCACTCCCACTCCTTCTGTGCTGGCAGAAGATGATTTTGAAGAAATGGAGGATACGTCATCTGCAGAACCAGTTGTAACCGAACAACCGGAAGGGAACAAAGAGGAAGAACAACCGGTAGCACAAGAGACGAACACGGAAGAAAATTCCAAAGAAGAACCTGCGCCTACCCCCGTCGGTGTTCCAGTTGCCGGTCCGGTAATTAAAGCAGAGCCGCATCCGCTGTCTATCAGTGAAGTCCATAAGAAAATTCGCATTGTAGTAGATCCCGGGCATGGTGGAAAAGATGCTGGTGCCGTACGTGGGCGTTACCGTGAAAAAGATTGGAATTTAGCAGTTGCAAATGAACTGGTTAGACTCTTGAAAAAAGGTGGATTTGACGTAAAGGCCACGCGCAGCAGTGATGTTTTTATTGCTTTGGGGGAACGTGCTAAAATTTCCAATAATTTTAAAGCTGATTTGTTCGTATCCATTCATACCAATGCTACCAAGAACACGGCGGCCAACGGCTTCCAGGTTTATTTCCGTTCCGAAAAAGCCACCGATAAAGAAGCTGCCGAAACCGCCGCTTTGGAAAACGAAGCCATGCAGTACGAAGAAGCCCATTACAATTTTGTAGATGCCCTCTTACAGTCAATGGCAAAAAACGAATTTATGAATGAAAGTTCCAAACTTTCCGGCTATATCCAAAAAGAAGTATATCGCCAACCGGGTATTGGTGTAGCGGTCAATCCTAAAACAGGGTTGCGTCAAGCCAACTTTTATGTGTTGCGTGGCGTTAATGCGCCTTCAGTACTGGTGGAAATGGGTTTTATCAGCAGCCCCAAAGACCGTGTAAAACTTTCCAATGCCAATGTTCAAAAGAAAATGGCACTAGGTATTTATAACGGTATTGTGCAATACGCCAAAACGGAACTTCAAAAAAACAAATAAACATTTTCCTATTAAAATCCCTGGGAGAAATCTCGGGGATTTTCTTAGAATTTTTAGAAGAGACCTCTTAGCAATCGCAACATTTGTGGATTAGTACCGGACTTTTATGAAAGATTTGATTTCTCTTTTCTTTGTATTTGCCAAAATTGGGCTATTCACGTTGGGTGGTGGGTATGCCATGATACCGCTGATGGAAAAAGAACTTTCCGGCAAATACATGTCTAAAAAAGATTTTTTGGATACGCTGGCTTTGGCGCAAGCTGCCCCCGGGATCATGGCCATCAACATGGCTATTTTGACGGGATATAAAGTGCGGAGTATAAGAGGAAGTATTTTTGCTGCGTTTGGAGCGTCATTACCTTCTTTTGTCATTATTTTACTGTTGGCGTTATTTTTTGCTACTTACCAGGACAACCCAATTGTGCGTCATATCTTTATGGGAGTGCGCCCGGCGGTCATTGCGCTCATTTTAGTGCCGGTATTTAATCTCGCCAAAGCAGCCGATATCACTTGGAAGACTATTTGGATTCCGGTTCTTGTAGCCTTGTTGGTATGGTTAGGAGGAATATCGCCTGTATATTTGGTTATAGCAGCGGGTTTGATGGGATATTTGCAGGGTTGTTTGAAAGGAGCGCAAAAATGATTTTTTTGAAATTATTTTGCACATTTTTCAAAATCGGGCTTTTTAATTTTGGCGGCGGATATGCTATGATTTCGTTTATTCAAAACGAAATTGTGTATAAACATGCATGGCTCACTACGTCACAATTCACAGATATTGTAGCTCTTAGTCAAGTAACCCCCGGGCCGGTGGGGATTAATATGGCCACTTACGTCGGCTATGAAGCGACTTCTTCGGTATGGGGGGCAGTAACAGCGACGATTGCGGTATGTCTGCCATCTTTTATTTTAATGATTTTGATAAGTAAATGGTTCTTAAAATACCGTCATGCCAAAGCGGTAGAAGATGTTTTTAAGGGTCTTCGGCCGGCAGTAATAGGCCTTATCGCGGCAGCTGCATTAGTGCTTTGTAATGCAGAAAACATAGTGGATTACAAAAGCGTATTGATGCTTGCAGGAGCTTTTTTGGCAGTGTGGAAATATAGAGTAGGGCCGATTCCTGTGCTGATAGCCAGCGGTGTTCTGGGGCTAGTCTTGTATTCTTAAAGTTTACATAACCTAACTTAATATAAGAGATTAATAAATTATTTTTTAGAAGTAAAAATATATTTTTATAAAGTACTTGTTAGTTTTTCCTAACTTTTATATAATATATTTATCCATTCGATAAAGGAAAAAACATGAACAAGTATATATCTCTTATCAGTATGTGTAGTATGTTTTTTACGGGCAGCTTGTGTTTTGCACAAGTTTCAACTGCCTCTATGCAACGCCAAATTGCCACACAAATGCATGCCAAACAAGCAGAGGTGCAGATTACCCTTGATTGGACACAAGAAGTGGAAATGCGAGAAGTAATGCTCCGCCCAGTACGGGGGTTTGTGCATCCCTCAAAGATTGTGTTAACCACTCGCCAAAAAACGACTCATTGCCGCGGAATGCTCATTCAAACGGGGCAAGTAGTTACGCCCGCGTTATGTGTGCGAAACGGAAATTGGAATCTCTCTAAGGTAACGCTTGCCTTTTCCAACGGAAAGCAAGGGATAGGCGCTGCCGGAAGTGTGAGCGTGAAAGAAGATGTTGCTTATATTAAGGTTTGCCCTAAATTGACACAAGGCCTTGTTGGCGTTCCCGTTGCGCTAACCCCTAAAGGCAAATCATTAAAAGAGCATTTTGGAGACAAAGTAATGAATACTCTTTCTTCCTTTTTTCATTCCAAAGGAGTGGTTCAGTCGCAACATTATTTCCGGCCTGGCAAAGTACATTATTCGAATTCTACTTTACAAGTAGGAGATGGCATTTTGTACGAAGGAAAATTAGTTGCATTGGTAAAAAAGAATATCAAGCATTATCGTTCTCTTTCGGAGAAACCGTTGGCGATATTGCGTTAAATAAATGTTGTATACTCCAAACCATTAGCCAAGGTTTGGGGTCTCCTATAAAAAGCGCCGGGGCATTTATGCTCCGGCGTTCTTACAACCAAATTATGCTTGTGTTGCCGGAGGGGGGACTTCCTCTTTGGGAGAGGAATCTTCCGTATGGGTAAGAGTTACATCTGCAAAGATAGCATCTTTATTTTCATTTAGCCATCGTCGGTGCAATTTGTAATCCGGGCAATATTGTGCCACTAAAGCCCAATACTCCGGGCTGTGGTTCATGTGGTTTAGATGGCACAATTCGTGAATAATTAAATAATCTTGTACTGCCAACGGCATTTTGATAAGTCGGTATGAAAAATTTAAATTTTTCTTGCTGGAGCAACTTCCCCACACGGTTTGCTGGTCTTTAACAACGACGTTGTTAAACGTCACCCCTATTTTTTCGGCCCATTGTTTTGTTTTTTCCGGCAATGTTTCCTTGGCTTGATTTTTGAGCCATTCCGTAACGAGTGCCGAAGGATTTTCCTCTTTATTTTGCAGATAAATATGGAAAACAGTACCGTCAAACGTCACCCCGGTCTCTTGGTCGGGCGTTAGGTAGGTGCGCGCTTCAAATAAATCCCCGTTAAAAAGCACTTTATTGCCACTGATAGTAAGAGAGGGGGTTTCTTTCTTGCCCAACTTGATTTCCGTAGGGAGCTTTTCCTCTTTACCGAATACTTCGGGCAAATCTTTTTTGAGACGTTCTAAAAAAAGTTTAACGTCGCTGATGACGGTTTGTGTATCTGACATATATACATTATAGCAGTTTTAAGGGAAGGTATAATTGGTGCGTTTTGTGCTGTATTTTTATACAATAATCGTGTAGAGAGGTAACTATGGCAGAATTAAAAAAGACCGCCTTGTGCCATGCTTGTGAGCAGGCCGGCGGTAAAATGGTAGATTTTCATGGGTGGTTGTTGCCGGTTCAATTTGACAGTATTTTAGCTGAACACAAGGCCGTGCGGGAAAATGTTGGGATGTTTGATGTATCCCATATGGGGCAGTTGTCCGTAGAGGGAAAGGATGCATGGAAGTTTTTGCAATATATCAGTTGCAATAACATTAAATCAACACCCGCAGCCGGTACATATTTTCATATCCTTACCGAACAGGGTACGATTATTGATGATGCAATTGCTTTTTGCCTCACACCGGAAAAATTTTTAGTTGTAGTAAATGCCGCTTGTGTGGAGGAAGATTTTAATTGGTTTCAAAAGCAGGCAAAGCAGTTTTCTGTATCTGTATCCAATGAGAGCGCTCAATGGAGTATGATTGCACTGCAGGGGCCTAAGGCATTGTCTTTGGCATCTACACTTTTACCTGTTGTGGCCAACTTACCACGTTTTCATATTGCACCTATAGAATTATGGGGTATTAAAGGGTATGTTACTCGAACGGGATATACGGGGGAAGATGGCGTGGAGATTATGTTACCCGGTACGCACATTGAAAAACTTTGGAATGAGTTTTTACGTTTGGGCGTTAAACCCTGTGGCTTAGGGGCGCGTGACGTATTGCGCTTGGAAGCGGGATATCTTCTCAACGGGGCAGACGCAGATCAAACGCGTACTCCCTATGAGGCCAATTGCGGATGGGTAGTAAAGTTGAATAAGGAAAACTTCATTGGTAAAGCCGCTTTGGAACAAAAGAAAGCGGCCGGGTTTGCCACCTTACTAAAAGGGGTTCATCTCAAAAGCCCGGGTGTGCCGCGCGAGGGATGCAAAGTATTTGTAAATGGCATAGAAAAAGGATTTTTAACAAGTGGTACTTATTCTCCCTTGTTTAAGGGGATTGCCGTCGGTTATTTAAATGCCGATGTGCCGGTGGGCGCGGAAGTGGAAGTGGAAATCCACGGACGCAAAGTGCCGGCCGAAGTTGTCAAAACTCCGTTTTATAAAAATAGGGTTTAAGGAGAAATTATGTATAACCAAGAAAATTGCCGTTTCGCCAAGACGCACGAGTGGGCATTTGTAGAGGGGGAAGTAGCTGTGGTCGGTATTAGCGATCATGCGCAAGAAGAAATCAGCGATATTGTATTTGTAGATTTGCCAAAAGTAGGCCGTCAGGTAAAGACGGGGGAGAATTGCTGTGTGATTGAGTCTGTAAAATCTGCCAGCGAAATTTATGCCCCTGTTAGCGGCGAGATTGTAGCCATCAACGAAGCCCTTACCGGGGACCCTGCGTTGGTCAACCGAGAACCACACAACGGCGGCTGGTTATTCAAAATCAAAATGACCAACCCCGAAGAAGTTAACGCGCTGTTGGACTTTGCCGGTTATCAAGCCACGATTCAAAAATAAATTCATTTGCGCTTCCCCCACCCATGTGGGGGTTTTATTCATTCAAGGGTTATTATGTTCATTGCAAACACAAAAGAAAATCAAAAAGAAATGCTTGAAAAAATAGGTGTTTCTTCCATAGAAGAATTGCTCCGGCAAATACCGTCCGGTTTTTTACATCCGTCTCTGGATTTGCCCGCCGCCTTAACCGAAGAAGAATTAACGACTCATTTGCGTGATTTGGCAGCCAAAAATAAACCGTTAAAAAATTTTATTGGCGCAGGGATGTATGAGCATTTTATTCCGGCCGCTGTACCGGCCTTATCCAGCCGTGGGGAATTTTTAACGGCCTATACTCCTTATCAGGCAGAAGCCAGCCAGGGAACTTTGCAAACGATTTATGAATTTCAAAGTGCTTCGTGCGCGTTAATGAATATGGGAGTGGCTACGGCTTCACATTACGACGGAGCTACTGCATTGGCAGAAGCCGTGTTAGCCTCTGCGCGTATTACAGGGCGTAAAGAAATTCTTATTTCCACATTGCTTCATCCCCATTATAAAGAAGTACTGCAAACCTATACGCGTCACATGGGGCTGACGATTGTAGAAGCCAAAGTACAAATAAACGGAACGCTGTCTCTAAAAGAATTGCAAACACAGCTTTCTGACAAAACAGCTTGTTTTGTGTTGCAGACTCCTAACTTTTTAGGGAATTTGGAAGATGCCTCGGCTGTTTCTGCAGCGGTTCATGCAGTGAATGCACTTTTGGTAGCAGTGGTAAATCCTATTTCTTTGGGGGTGGTACAAACGCCCGGGGAATACAATGCTGATTTTGCTGTTTGCGAAGGACAACCTTTGGGCAATCCTATGAGTTTTGGAGGGCCCGGTTTGGGAATTTTGACAGCCAAAGAGAGCTATGTACGCCAATTGCCGGGTCGTATGGTAGGGATTGCCAAAGATCATGACGGGCGTCGCGCTTTTGTACTGACGCTCCAAGCACGGGAACAACACATTCGTCGGGAGAAAGCCGCTTCTAATATTTGTTCCAACGAGGCCCTTTGTGCATTAAATGCAGTTATTTATTTAACCCTTTTGGGACCGCAAGGCCTTAAAGAGGTAGCAGAGCTTAATTTAGAGCGTGCCCACCAATTGGCCGATTTAATAAATACAGTTCCCGGTTTCAAAGCAGGCACAGGGGCACCCTTCTTTAATGAGTTCTTGGTCCAATGTCCTGTTCCGGCTCATCAAGTGATTGAAAAATTGGAAGAAAAAGGGATTGCGGCCGGATACGATTTAGGACGTTTATGCGCACCTATGACGAATTGTTTGTTGGTATGTGCCACCGAACTGCGCACGGAAGATGATTTAAAAGCGTACGTAGACGCTTTGAGGGGGATTTAATATGCAAGAAATTTTAGTGCAAAACGAATTGTCAATTGAAAAATCCCGTTCGGGGCGTCGAGGGATACGTTATGCGCAAGTACACAAACATGCTGCGGATTATCTGCCGGACGGCTATCTGCGGAAACAGGAACCGCATTTGCCGGAAATGAGTGAATTTGATACGGTGCGTCATTTTACACGTTTGTCTCAGCAGAACTACTGCTTAGACGGACAATTTTATCCTTTGGGATCTTGTACCATGAAGTACAATCCCAAATCATATGATGTATTAAGCGCACTTCCTTCCTTCGCCAATGCACATCCGTTTGCTCCGGAAAACGCTGTGCAAGGTACCTTGGAAATTTTATACAACTTGCAAGAATTGCTTAAAAAAATTACAGGGTTATCTGCCTTTACACTTCAACCGGCTGCCGGAGCACACGGGGAATTGACAGGGATCCTGACAGCACGTGCTTACCACAATGCTACCGGTGGGCAAGACCGTACACAAGTAATTGTTCCGGATACTGCTCATGGCACCAACCCGGCCACTGCACATATGGCAGGCTATGAAGTGATAAATATTAAATCTGCTCCCAATGGGTGTGTCGATAAAGAAGCATTACAAGCTGCTTTATCTGAAAAAACAGCGGTGGTTATGTTGACGGTTCCCAATACCGTAGGGCTTTTTGAACCGGATATTCGCGAAATTGCCGATATGGTCCATAACGCAGGGGCCCTTTTGTACATGGACGGAGCCAATTTTAATGCACTTATCGGGTTAGCTAAACCTGCTGATTTTGGAGTGGATATTATGCATCTTAACTTGCATAAGACATTCGCCGCACCGCATGGCGGCGGTGGGCCCGGTTCCGGACCGGTAGGGGCGGCTGCACATGTAGCACCTTATTTACCAAAACCGATAGTGACCCTTCAGGATGGTCGTTATACTTTTACCGAAACGGCCGAAAGTTTGGGAAAGATGAAAGCTTTTTATGGCAACATAGCCGTATGTATTCGCGGCTATTGTTACCTGCGCCAATTCGACGCGGCCACGCTAAAAGAAATTGCTGAAAATGCTATCTTAAATGCCAATTACATTCGTTCTTTATTGAAAGGAAAATTTAATGCATTTTTTGATTGCAACTGCATGCATGAATGTGTGCTGAGCATAAATCCGGCAGAAATGAATGGCGTACATACTTCGGATATTGCCAAACGCCTGCTAGATTATGGTTTTTATGCACCCACCATTTATTTTCCGTTAATTGTGCCGGAGGCTTTGATGATTGAACCTACCGAAACGGAAAACAAAGAGATGTTGGATGCGTTTGTCGCAGCAATGGAGCGAATTTACGAAGAGATTAAAACGGACCCACAAATCGTAAAAGACGCACCGCATCATCATCCGGTCAAACGGATAGATGAAGTATCTGCGGCTCGTAACCCCAATTTACATTGGTGAATTGTTTGAGGGAGAAATATTTTCCTATTTCTCCCTACATGCTTTATGAATCTATTGTTAAATACACCGCCGTTGGACGTTTATGAACACATGGCGTTGGATGAAACGCTTGTTAAATTACGCCCGGGGGCGGTTTCTTTGCGTTTTTTTAATTGGCGGGAAGGTGCGGCCATTACCTATGGATACGCACAGTTTTACCAAGAGGTTTTACGGGGAATACCGGCTGAATTTAACGGAGAAATGACACGCCGCCCTACCGGGGGCGGTATTGTTTTTCATACGGATGATTTAACATTTTCCGTTATTTTTGAACATACTGGCCGAACCGCTGATATCTATAAGAAGATGCACACGCTTATTTGTGCGGAACTTTCCAAAAGAGGGGAAGAAAGACTTTCTTTGGGAAATTCTGTATCAAAAGAAAAGTATCAACCCAGTTGTGGACAAGAAGCGAGTGCCTGTTTTATAAATCCGGTTGAAAATGATGTGCTTTTTGACAAGGAGAAAAAGATTTTGGGAGGGGCTTTACGACGTTTCGGAACCACTTTTCTGTACCAAGGTTCGTTACAACTGCCCGGGGCCCGTCAAAATCCGCTTTATAAACAGGCTATTATTTGTGCTGTCCGCTCCTTTTTAGCACTTGATTTGAAACCAACTGCCTTAGACGGACAAACACTACAAACAGCACGTTTGTTGGCATCCAGTTGTTATCGTACTCCTTTTTGGAAGGAAAAATTCTAATGGAGCGTTTTGTAAAATTTCTTATCGCTTTTTTTCTATTGCCCACATTGGTATGGTCCGGTGCTGAGTTGGTGCGGCTGTTTGTTCCGGTTTTGGGGCATTGGAAAACGGCTTGGCCTTTCTTTGCCGGGGTAGCACTTTACCCATTACTGCATTATACGGTGTATAATTTTTCCAGGCCTTACGTATTTGTACACGAAATGACCCACGCGCTTTGTGCCTGGCTTTGCGGATACAAAGTAACGAAAATCTCTATTAAAAAAAATAATGGGTATGTAAAGATGAATAAAACCAATACGTTTGTGGTATTGGCGCCTTATTTTATTCCGGGATATATGATAGGAGCTTCTGTTATCTATGCTTTGTGTGCAACTGTGAGGGATATTACTTTGTTCCGGCCCTATATGCTCGGGTTAGTAGGGTTTTTACTAAGTTTCCATTTTATTCAAACATTCCACACACTATGGGAAACGGATCAGCCGGATTTGCAGCTTGCTGGGGGGAAAATTTTTTCGTTAGTTACTATTGTTTTGGCTAACGTACTAATTTTAGCTTGCGTATTAAAAATTATCTACCCGGCAGAGGTGCAGCTGCAAGAGGCTTTGGTTCATGTAGTAAAAGGCTCACTTACTACTTGGCGAATTATAGTAAACTATATAGTGGAATGCCTCATTAATATGCTTTAACTATGACTAAAAGAAAACTTAGATGGCTGCGTTTTTTGCGTTTCTCCGGTAAGTTTAGCAAGTCCGTATTTCTCTTTGGGCTTCGCTTGTTTTTGCTTTCTTCCATGTTGCTGATTTTAGCCGGTACAATTGTATGGGTGTTGTTTTTGCGCGCATTCAATGCACAACATATTAGTGAAGTTATTACCCAACGGTTACAAGCACATTTAGGCCGGCCGGTTATTATTTCCTCGTTGGATTTATCTTTTATTAATACGCTGGAGTTGAAGGGTTTTTCTGTAGTAGATACGGAAGGGGAACCGGGGCATGCGTTGGTATCGGCCGAATCGGTTACGTTGCGTTTTAATTTACCGGCCCTGCTAGATAAACAGTTTATTATTGAAGAAGTTACTTTGAATGCGCCGCGTTTCAACATTGTGCGCCGGGAAGATAAAAAGTATAACATCCCCCATATCCAAACACCGGAAAAAGAATCTGTTTACACTAGCGGAACCGGGCAGAAATTTACAATCCATATCAATAACTGGGTGATTAGAGACGGAGTGCTGAGTTATAAAGATTTGGAGACGTCGGTTGTCCATTCTATTTACGGATTTAATCTGAATTTTGAAAAGTTACGTTTTGATGAGCTTTCTCGTTTCACGTTAGATATGGTGATGCGTAGCGAATGGGAAAATAAAATATCCGAATTGGAAATAGATGGGGTTGGATATGTAAATTTTGCTGATTTTAATTGGAGCAAATTTGCGTTGCGCGATTTCCATTTGCAAGCATATTTATTTCGAAAACCTTTGGAGCTAACGATAGATTTGGATAATTTACGTGTTCCGCGATTTACTCTCCAGGCCTCCTCTCCGGCTTTTGATAGCAAAGAGCTTTCTCTCTTTCATTCAGAAACAAAAGATTTTTCTGTTCCCAAGTCAACGTTAACAGCCAAGGGTGTCTGGCAAACACGTTCGCAACAAATAAAATTCAATTCAATTTCTCTGGCTGCGGCTGATATTCAGGCGGAGGGGAATGGAACTTTAGATTTTGCATCCACACCGGTAACGGCTGATTTTTCTATTTCTACGAAAGAATTTTCATTGGCCGATAAATCAAAATATTGGCCTTTGTTGGCACAATACAAAATGAAAGGGAAGGGCTCTCTTTCTGCGCAAATCAAAAATACGGGTGGGAAATTATCCGTGCCTGTTTTTACTGCGCAAGTAAATGATAGTGAAGGCGAACTCTATACGTTCCCCTTAAAACATGTAACAGGGGAGATACAAATTAAAAACAACTTTACCGATTGGTACGTGCGCACCAAAAACGGAAGTGTTCAGGTAGATAGAAGTACTTTTGAGAAATTGCAACTCAGCACTACTTGGCGCAAAGGTAATTTGTATGCACACATAGCAGATAGTGATTTGAACGGCGTTCCGTTCCGCATGAATGTAAGTGTGAATAATCTAAAGAGCAAAAACCGTAAAATCCACACTAATTTGTATTTGAAAAAATTAGATCCGATGGCTTTTATTGGTACGATTCAGGATTTTGTAACGGTTATTTCTCCTCTAGTGGGAGCCGGGCCTGCAGATCCCGAAGTTACCGGGGAATTGGCCTGGTTGCGCAATTTTAGGGATCGTCTCCCCAATTTTATGCCTAATTTTGCAGGCACTTTAGCAGCAGATACTTTTTCTTCCGAAATCCTGTCGGGAAATAATTTTGACGCAGAATTTGACTTCACGGGGCTTAAAGAAGGCGCTGCCAATTTGAATGGTACGTTAGACGCCCGGTTGGAGGGAGGCGTAATTCACCAAATGGAGAAACTGGCCGAAGAACAAGAGGCCCTTAACGTTACTTTTCAGCCGTTTATCATCATGAACCGTATGGAAAAGGCCGGTAGTTTTAAGGTAGGGAAAGTGTTAAAAGATGTGGAATTTTCCGATATGGCCGTAGCAACTGAATTTGAAAATGGTAAAATGAATATTAAAAATGCTTACACTGTAGGGCCCACTATTTCGGCCACTGTAAGCGGTTGGACAGATTGGGTAAAAGAAACATTTGATTTAACAATCTGGACTATGTTCCACAATACTTCGCGCGGTAGTGCATTGGCGGAGAATTTGACTGACGAGTCGGGAAATCCGGCGTTGGCATTTCGTGTATCTTCGGCCATGAATAAGCCGAAGTTGGAAATGAAAAGTGCTAAAAAAGCAGGAAAGACGATTGAGGACGCACAAAAAAGAGGTTTACCAACGGATTTTCACACTGCTGAAGAATTTTTAAAAGGAGACTTCCATGCCAAGAAATAATGTAGATGTACTTTGTCTGCTCCAAGAACACGGAGCCATCCTGGAAGGGCATTTTGTAATGCCGTCTGGTTTTCACAGCCAAACGTATTTGCAAACTTCCCTTTTAATGCAGCACCCCAATTTAGCACAACGCATTGCGGGGGCTTTATCGGATAAGTTCACTAAAAAAGCTGATGTGGTTTTAGCGCTTACTCCTTCCGATTCTGTATTGGCGCAAGAAGTGGCACGTACGCGCGGAGTGCGGGCTATTTTTGCTTCCAAAGACGAAGACGGCAATATGATTTTGAAACACAATTTCACCATTAAAGAAGGTGAAAACGTGCTTATTGTTGACGACGTAGCCGTTTCCGGGCGCAAAATTAACCGCGCCATTGAGCTGGTCAACCGTCTAAAAGGGGAAGTAATCGGCGTAGGTGTGATTGTAGACCGCTCTATGGGTTACTTGCCACTCACAGTGCCGCTGCGGTCTTTATTGGCGTACCCGATTCAAACATTTACGGCCAAACAATGCCCGCTTTGTGCGGCTCAAATTCCTTTTACGCAAGTGGAAGAATTGAAAAATCAATAAGGGCTTATTATGACCGAAATTAAACTAAAAGCCAAAGAAGAACGCCGTTTGCAAGCCGGTCACTGGTGGGTATTTTCCAACGAAATTGACGGTTTGGATACCTCTATTGAGCCGGGCACGTTGGTGCGTGTTGTTAATCACGAAGGCAAACAAGTGGGTTATGGATGCTTCAACCCACATAGTTTAATTGCGGTCCGTTTGATTACCAAAGGTGAGGAAGACTTACCGGAAGACTTTGTGTTTGAAAATTTAGACAACGCCTATTCCTACCGCAAGGAAATCGGCGTGCGCAAATACGGCCGTATGTGCTATGGCGAAGCTGACCATATGCCCGGCCTTATTGTGGACCGGTACGGGGACACGTTGGTGGTAGACGTTTTAACCGCTGGCATGGAGCAGTTAAAACCGCAAATTACCAAAGCGCTTAAAAAAATCTTCAAACCCAAAGGAATTTACTATAAAAACGACAGTTCCTTCCGCGCCTTAGAAGGGCTTACAAATACGCCGGAAATCGTGGGCGAGGTGCCCGAAGAAGTGGAGATAGAAGAAAACGGCGTGAAGTATGTGGTGCCGTTGCGCGGCGGTCAAAAAACCGGTTTCTATTTTGACCAACGCGAAAACCGCGAATTTTTAAAACCGTATTTCAAAGACAAACTGGTGTTGGACTTATATTCCTACATTGGTTCGTTTGGTATTACGGCAGCGCTAGCCGGTGCAAACCAGGTATGGGGGTGTGATTCCTCCGCTGCGGCTGTAGAATATGCCAAGAAAAATGCGGAACTTAACGGTGTTTCGGATATTGCCATTTTTCACCGGGATGATGCCGAGCGGCTACTTTCTGCTATGAAAAAAGGCGAACTGCCCGACCAACCCGATATTGTGTTGTTGGACCCACCCGCTTTTGTCAAAAGCCGTAAGGCACTCCCGCAAGCAGTGGGACTCTACGTAAAACTAGTCAAAATGGCGCTTGAAGGGTTAAAACCCGGAGGGTATTTAGCGTTTTCCACATGCAGCCACCACGTTTCGCGTGAATTGTTTGTGGACATTATCCGCCAAGGTGTCAGCAAATCTGCTACCAATGCAGTGCTAGTGGAACTGCGCGGCCAAGCCAAAGACCACCCGGTACTAATCGGTATGCCGGAAACGGAATATTTACATTTTGCTCTCGTGCAAAAGCGGTAAAACTTTTAGGACATAAAAAATCGCCTTTACATTTAGTAAAGGCGATTTTCTTTTAAGGCATTACTTAGTTTGGCCACACTCTAAAATTGTCTGGAACAGAAGGAATGCGGTTTACTTTTCTAGGGGACTCATATGTGTAAGTTCCACAGGGTTTTGTTTGATGAGCGGAGAAATATAGCATCTCGCTGGAAGTCAACCCTGTTGTAAATTTTACCCAAAGACCGCGAGCCCAGTAAGCATTGCCTTGCGCGTCCCATTTACTGACATACTGCGTCCGAATTGCACGTTGTATGCCAAAGTCGTTATTCATGTGCTCGTCTCTTCTATCAGCAATGGCATCCATACATCCCGGCCATGCTTTACATAGATTTACTAAAGGAAACGTGACACCAGGATCTTCCACTAAAGCATGCGTAGAAGGTTCCTGCGGCAACGGGTGCCCTGGGAATTTCTTTATTTCAGTAGGCGGAAGATATTTGACGTTTTTTCCATCTTTATCCGTGAGCCGCAAAAATTCATAGGCTTTTATTTGACCATTTTCACGGGTCTGTGTGTAAAAACGGTGCCCCCACAAAGCTTCTTTTCCATTCCAAGCGGAAATCCAATGTGCGACTTCAGTATCTACCAACTGAAAGGCAACAGTATTGGCAGACTTTAGTCCTACCCATTCCTGGCAGCCGGGCCATTCTTCGCACATTTGTTTTACACGAGAATTGGTGTAGATGTCGCGTTGTTTAACAGCCGCCTTCTTTGCATTGGTGGCTAATTCTTCTGCGGAGGTTTCTTTAGCACAAACGAAAGAAGCGCTAATTAAAACCAATGCAAAAGTTATGGTTAGTGTTATTAGTTTTTTCATTTTTCCTCGTAATATTTTATATTTTACTCATTATTTATAAACGTACGTCGTAAAGTCATGCGGAGGATAAGGAGCATCCTTTACTTTTTTAGGGGACTCATACGCGTAAGCTTCACCTGGTCTTGTTTGACGAGCAGAAAAATACAGCACATCACTCGCAAGTAACCCAGTTTCAAATCTTACCCAAAGGGCACGAGACCAATAAGCATTACCTTGTGCATCCCATTTGCTAACATATTGCGTGTAAACGAGATGCTGTATATTAATAACACCTTTTGAGTTGTTAGTAACGGCTTCCATGCATCCTGGCCACGCTTTACATTCATTTGTTATAAATGTATTACGCCACCCATACTGTCTGTAATACTCTACTAAAGCATGAGTGGAAGGTTCCTGCGGTAATGGGTGTCCTGGAAATTTTTTTATTTCAGTAGGTGCAGGATACTTGGCATTTTCCCCTTCCTTGTCTGTGAGTCGTAAGAATTCATAAGCTTTTATTTGGCCGCTTTCGCGGGTTTGTGCGTAAAAACGATGTCCCCACACAGCTTCTTTTCCATTCCAACCGGAAATCCAATGTGCGACTTCAGTATCTACCAGTTGAAAGGAAATATCCTTGGAAGATTTTAATCCTACCCATTCCTGGCAGCCGGGCCATTCTTCGCACATTTGTTGCACGCGGTCATCAGCATAGATTTTGCGTTGGTTAACAGCCACTCTCTTAGCATTGGCGGCTAATTCTTCTGTCGAGGTTTCTTTAGCACAAACGGATGAAGCGCTAATTAAAACCAACGCAAAAGTTATGGTTAGTGTTATTAGTTTTTTCATCATTTTTCCTCAATTAGAAAGGGTATTCCGGGTATTTCGGGAAGAGGCCCATTTCTTTCGGAGCGCTGTATGCATAAGACCCGTTGTGTCTGCTTTGAGAAGCCGTAAAATAGTAATTGAAGAAACTGAAGGAATCCGAAACTTTTACGTACAGTTTGTAGGTCCAGATAGCTTCCCCTTTTTCATCAAAATTAGAAATGTATTGGCTACCTACTGCATCCTCAACTCCGAAACCGTGTTTCCACATCCATTCGCGGCAACCGGGGAAAGCATCACAGGCATCATTTTTTCTCAACGACCACTTGATGTGCTGAGATGGGTTCCCTGCAATCGGGTGCCCCGGAAATTTTTTAATCAGTACGGGAGCATGGTAGTTATAGTCTTTGCTGGCCGTTCTGGTTCTTTCAAATTTATACGCTTTTGTTTGGCCGTTCTCTATTGTTTGCACATAAAAACGGTGATCCCAAACAGCTACTTTGCTGCCAAACTGGTTTAATTCCCACTTTTTTATCCAGCGTTCGGCTTCTGCGTCTGTTACGCGGAAAGTAGGGTTCGCTTGGACGCGAGAAGCAACCCATTCTTTACATCCGGTCCATTCTTCACACATGGTTTTCACACGGTCGTTAAGATAAACCGGGGCTTGGTTGGCTGCCGCGCGTTGTATGTTGGCGGTCAAATTTTTTGGGGCCTCTTTGGCCTGTACTAACGCAGTGGTAATCAAAACCAATGCGAAAGTTGTTGTCAGCTTTACTAGTTTTTTCATTTTTTCTCCTTATTTTTATGTAGATTGTTTTACCAAATGTCGTGGATCCAATATATATCGTCCCCTTCCAGACGATTCCCTTTTTCAAGGGTGTAGGGGCCTGCGTATTGTTTTTGCTTGGCTTCTATACTTACGTAATAACGTTTGGGGTAGCGCCCTCCTCCGAAAATAAACCGCACATGCAGGGCCATTCTCCAAAGGGGTTTGCCGGTGGTTTTGTCCCATACCACGCGTTGTTCTTCCGCAAAGACATCCACATGACTCCACAAATCCATTATTCCCACCAGCTGGAGCTGTGGCGCCCATTTTTGTTTGATTTCAGCAAGGGTGGGCTTTCCTTTGCTGTTAAGTGCATGTTTAGAAAGGGAATAGGTAAGAGGATGCCCTGGGAAAGTTTTAATTTTTTTAGGGGTATCCGGGTACGGATTGCGACAATTGACTTGCGTATTTCGTTCAAACACGTAAGCTTGCGGTTTGGCGTCTTCGGTTACTTCCACATAGAAGTTTCGTTTCCACCCGCCATTACGGTTTTTGGTGTCGCCTGTATAATCTGTAAAATAGTATTCCACTTCCACATCGCGCACACGGAAAGAATTATTCTTTTTGTAACGCGATACCGCCCATTTTTCACATCCGGGCCATTCCGAACACATGGTCTTGGCGCGTGCATTGGTGTAAACGGGAATTTTGACCTGGCGTTTTATGTTATTGGCCAGCTCTTTAGATGTTTCGGTTGCTTGTACAGACATTGTGCCGATTAATACCAGCGCAAGCACCCCTATGATAGATATTAACTTTTTCATTTCGTTTCTCACTCTTTATAAAAGGAAAAGTCCGGATAATTGGGGCATTGCTTAATTTCTTGTGGACCTTGGTAGACATACGACCCGCCTGCCCGTTTTTGCGTGGCACGGAAAACAAAAGATTTCGAGGAGCCCGACCAATAGAAAAATTGCACATACAAACTGCGTGCCCAGATAGCATTGCCTTCATTGTCATAACCGTGGATGTACTGCGCTTCTACTGCTCTACCCACAGTGGACATTTTTTGTTTGCGTAATTTTTCACATTCATCCCATTTTGAACATTTTTGTAAACTGTTGTTAGAAAAAGACAGCTTATACCGTGCATGTTTGGAAGGGTTGCCCGGTATCGGATGCCCCGGAAATTTTTTTACTTCGGTAGGGTTTGGATAGGTAGTTTTCCCTTTTTCCCGGACTTCTTGAAATACATATGCTTTTGTTTGGCTGTTTTCTATATTCCCCATTGAAGTTACAATTCGAAACAGGGGGGAAAGAGAAGAATCTATTTTGCTGTTTTGGCGCGTTTTTACGTGCAAACGGTTTAACCAAATGGCTTTGTTCCCTTCCCAATAGCCAAGCCAATGTTCCACTTCTGCATCTTGTATCAAAAATGTTTTATCCTCGGCTACGCGTGCCATTGCCCATGATTCGCACCCGGGCCATTCCTGGCACATTTTCTTTACGCGGTTGTTGGCGTAAAAAGGAGCGCGATTAGCTGCCGCACGTTTTATATTATTGGTTAAATCTCTAGGAGCAACTTCCGCGGCTTGTATTGCAGTCGCACTTGTCAAAAGAAGAGCAATACTTCCGGCGACAGATATTAATTTTCTCATATTTTCTCCTTATTCAAATCTCCTTCTAGAACATTTGCGGAAGGGCCGGGAATCTCTTTATTTCTTGAGGAATTCTGTCGTGCGCATAACTACCGCCTGCTTTAGTTTGTTGTGAACGGAAGCGGAAGAAGCGGGATTGGTTCGGGCCGACCGATACATTTACGTATAAACTTAAACCCCATATAGCATTGCCCTGCTCATCATATTTGACAATATACTGGCTGGGGATGGCTTTTGAGAAATAAAAGCGGTTGCTGAATAACCAATCCGCAAAGAAAGGAAAGTTTTTAACCTCTGCGGCTATATCTTTTTCGTAATTCAGTTTGATATGTTGAGAGAAATTTGTGGTAAACGGATGCCCCGGGAATTTTTTAATTTGTGCTGGTTTTCCGTAGGTATAACTCCCCTCTTTATAGTTTTGCAAAAAACGATATGTTTTGGTTTTTCCGTTTTCGGTTATTTTTACGTAAAAACGATGCAGCCAGATGGATTGGCCCCCTTCCCATTTACTGAGCCACTGTTCCACTTCCGCATCTACTATGCGGAATGTTGGGTTTTTGGCTTCTTGGGCGATCATCCATTCTTCACATCCGGGCCACTCTGCGCACATTTGTTTGGCGCGCTGTTGACTGGCGACTCTTCCCACATTTTCATTCAAGTTTTTGGGAGATTCTTTGGCCTGTACCGTAAAGGCGCTAATTGCGGTAAGTGCAATAATTCCTGTCATGGCTATCAGTTTTTTCATAAGTTCTCCGTAATGTTTCCAAATTAGTATTTTGTCGTAAAAGAAAACTCGGCTCTGTAAGGAGCTGCCTTTAAGATAGAGAGTGTTTTCTTTGCGCTAATATATTTAAACGGGGCTCCTGATTTTTGTTGACGGGCAATCACTGCCACATCATGGGCACCTTCCCCACGCTGTGTGATGTCAACTCGGCGCTCCCAGCGTGGATTGCCGTTTGTATCCCAAATAACACGTTGTTGTTCTACGGCGTATGATGCTATTTCCCAAACGACATCCAATATGGCGGGCCATCTTTTACATAATTTGCTGTTTTTGGGTGGAAATTCACCATAGTAATCCCAGGATTCGAGCTCGTATTTGGCATGTTCGGATGGCATATCGGTAAACGGGTGCCCGGGGAATTTTTTAAATTTAAGTTCAGAAGGTTTAGTATAAAATTTTCTTTCTTTGGAAACGAACACATAAGTTTTTGTTTGTAAATCTTCCATGGTCTCTACGTACAAATTATAATTCCACATAGAATTATCCCCTACATAATATTCTATTTCCGCATCAATAATGACGAATGAAGGGTTTTCTTTGCGACGTTCAAGAGCCCATTTTTCACATCCGGGCCATTCGGAACACATGGTTTTTATGCGGTCAAACATGTAGTATTTTGACTGTTCCACCAACTTGTGCATGATGTTTTCTTTTACTTGTGGAATTTTTGTTTGTGCGTGCACGGGTGTCATGCCAATACAAGCAAGCGTTGCACCGAGCAATAAACAATTTAATTTTTTCATTCAAATTCTCCTTATTTTAAACTGCTTTGCTACCATTCTAGCTATTTCCCTAAAATAACCACAAGGGTCAAAAGGCCCATGTAGCAAGTGGGTCCTTTTGCCCCTAGTTTGTATTGCGTGCCGGAACAAAATTTAGTATTATATTACTGTAATGCCGAGGTAGCTCAGTGGTAGAGCACTGGTCTGAAAAACCAGGTGTCGACAGTTCGATCCTGTCCCTCGGCATTCTTTTTTGCCTAATTTTTCACATTTCGCTTTCTATATAGCAGATCGGTTTTCAAATTCCCGTACGATTTTTTCCAAATACAAACGGTCTGTTTCGTCAAACCGTTCTTCTATGGGGGAGTCTATATCTAGTACCCCCCATATTTTTTTATTTTTGAAAATCGGTACGACAATTTCACTTCTAGAAGCACTATCGCAGGCAATGTGCCCGGGGAATTGATGTACATCTTTTACTATTTGGGTTTTGCCGGTTTTAGCGCACGTTCCGCATACGCCGCGGCCCAAAGCAATGCGTACACAAGCCGGTTTTCCCTGAAAAGGACCTAACACTAATTCTTCTGTTCTAAGTATATAGAACCCCGCCCAATTTACTTGAGGTAATCCCTGAAATAATACAGCGGCCATATTGGCCATATTAGCTATAACATCCGTCTCTGCCTCTAACAGGGAGGTAATTTGCGGGGACAAATTGTCATATATTTGTGTTTTTGTCATAAAAAAATTGTAGCAAAATTATTGTATCGTTATTTGAAAAGAAGTACACTGTATATAATAGGTTTTTTAGGTCTGTCCCTAAAAGCCGTATAGGAGGCTTATGCCCAAGATTGAAGTGGACACAAACCGTTGTAAGGCGTGCTATTTGTGTGTAAATGTGTGCCCAAAAAAATGCTTAGAACCGTCAAAAGTTATTAGCAAAAAAGGGTATTTCCCGGCGCAGCAAATTCGGCCGGAGGATTGCATCGGTTGCAAAATGTGCTATTTGATGTGCCCGGATGTAGCCATTACCGTTTTTAAGGATTGATCTATGACAGAGAAAACATTACGTAAAGGCAACGAAGCCTTGGCCGAAGGCGCTATCCGCGCCGGAGTACGATTTTTTGCCGGCTATCCCATTACCCCTCAAAATGAAGTCCCGGAATATATGTCTGCCTATATAGCAGATGCCGGTGGTGCTTTTGTGCAAGCAGAGAGTGAAGTAGCCGCTATCAACATGGTTTATGGGGCGGCCGCTACCGGCACGCGCAGTATGACCAGTTCTTCCTCTCCGGGGATTAGTTTGAAGCAAGAAGGTATTACTTATTTGGCCAGTGCCGATCTGCCCTGTTTAATTGTAAACGTGATGCGTGGTGGGCCGGGGTTGGGTAGCATTTCCGGCGCACAGGGGGATTATTTCCAAGCGACCCGTGGTGGCGGAAACGGAGACTATCATATCATTGTGTTGGCCCCTAATTCTGTGGAAGAAATGGGAAATTTCCCTAAATTGGGTTTTGAATTGGCAGAAAAGTACCGTATGCCTTGTATGATATTGGCCGACGGTATTTTGGGCCAAATGATGGAAAGCATGGCCTTTAATTTTGATCCCGTCGATCCTAATAAAATTGGAAAATTCGACTGGGCAGTAGATATCCACAAAAACGGCCGCAAGAAAAACAAAGTGTTTTCCTATAAAGGCGATAATTTAATCGCTGACGTAACCCAGCGCGCTAAACGCTACGGACTTATCGAAAAAAATGAAGCGCGTTACGAAGCCCGAAATTGCAAAGGGGCTGATGTCATCTTGGTAGCGTATGGTTTATCTTCCCGTGCCTGTTTAGAAGCTGTAAGCAAAGCCGAAGAAAAAGGCCTTAAAGTGGGGCTTTTCCGCCCGATTACGCTATGGCCGTTCCCCTCTCAGGCACTCAAAGAAGCTGCCCAAAAATCTAAAGGAGTTTTGGTAGTGGAACAGAGCTTGGGGCAACTGGTACAAGATGTAAAATTGGCCCTTGGGGATAGTGTCCCTGTAGGGCTTAACGCCTATCCCGCAGGCGGCCAGCCCGATGGAGAACAGATTTTAACGGCGGCCAAGTCGCTCTTAACAGGTAAAAAAGAAGGGTTGTTTGATTTGCAAACGCATGCCAATGGTTTTACCTATGAATGTAAGCGCGATCTTTCGCTTGGCGTACAAGGCGATCGCAAGGGGGTAAAATAATGAGTACAATTTTAGCCAAGAAACCTTCTACTCTTACAGATGTTCCTATGCATTATTGCCCGGGTTGCGGCCATGGAATTGTGCATCGCTTACTTGCGGAAACATTTGAAGAACTTAACATTGCCGACCGCGTAATTGGCATTGCACCGGTAGGTTGTGCAGTGTTTGCCGACGATTATTTTACGTGCGATACTGTCCAGGGAGCGCATGGCCGCGGGCCGGCTATCGCTACCGGGGTAAAACGCTCCAAGCCGGAGGCTATTGTATTTTCCTATCAGGGAGATGGGGACCTTGCCTCTATCGGTATGGCAGAAATTGTTCATGCGGCAGTGCGCAGTGAAAATATCACGGTGATATTCATCAACAATGCTATTTACGGAATGACCGGTGGGCAAATGGCTCCTACTACATTGGTGGGGCAAGTGGCCACCACGGCCCCAAAAGGACGTGACCCAAAATTGCAAGGTTGGCCTATTAATATGTGTGAAATGCTTGCACAGATTACCGGTTCAAAATATTTAGCGCGTGTGGCAGTAGATACGCCACAAAATGTGATGAAAGCAAAAGCCTGCATCAAAAAAGCATTTGAAAATCAGGTGAATAAAGTTGGGTTTTCAATGGTAGAAGTAATTTCCCAATGCCCTACTAACTGGCACGCTTCGGTGGAACAAGCACTTGAATTTGTACGTACCAAAATGATGCCACAGTATCCGTTAGGGGTTTTTAAAGACGAGGGGGCCAAATAATGTACCAAGGAATTCGTATAGCAGGTTTTGGCGGCCAAGGTGTTGTTTCGGCAGGTATTCTGCTGGCCCAGGCAGGTGTAGAGAGTAAATTAAATGCCAGTTGGTTGCCTTCTTATGGACCGGAAATGCGTGGCGGAACAGCGAACTGTTCGGTTGTTGTAACAGATGGAGAAGTTTATACTCCCATTGTGTCTGTACCGGATACGGTCATTGTAATGAATGAGCCTTCTTTACCGAAATTTGAACCTATGCTCAAACCGGGCGGCCTTTTAATTTTGAATAGCTCTTTGGTTAATTCCCGCCCTGAACGTAAAGATATTCAAGTGCTTTGTGTGCCCTGTAACCAAATCGCCGAACAAGTAGGCTTGGCCCGTGTAGCCAATTTGGTGGCCCTGGGTGCGTTTGTAAAAGCAACGAAAGCGGTTACGTTAGAAAGCATAGCACATGCTATGAAAAAAGTTTATAAACGGGCTAAACCGGAAATGCTAGCTCTAAACCAAAAAGCATTGCAAGCCGGTTTTGATGCTGTAAAATAAATTTCGTTAAGAGGTAGCAGCACTCTACGGAGTGCTGCTATTTTTTGTCCAAAAATGACAAGCCAATACCCCTGGTATGAGAACCAAACTGGCCACTGCAACAGCTACTCTTAAATTCCATTGATCGGACATCCATCCTACCAACGAGGGGGATATGGCATCTCCTAACAAATGAATGATGAATATATTACAGGCAAATGCCATAGAACGGATAGCGGGGGAAGTGGTTTCAACCAATGCCGCGGCGATAGCTCCTGTAGGAATAAAGAGTATAAAAAGTGCCGTTCCCAGGCAAATCCACGTTATAATGGTGGGTGCCGGTAATAGCGTAAGCCAACAAAAAGGTAATGCGGCTAAAAAAGAAAAGCCAATCAATTGGCAGTAAGCATGGGCTATACGCGTATGAAACCATTGCGCTAATTTCCCTCCGGCCAAAGTACCCAAAGCTCCGCATCCTATAACCATCCCCCCGAAATAAAGCCCGGCGTGGGCTGTATCCAACCCAAGGTAACGGTGTAAATACATGGGCATCCACGCGGCCAATCCGCCCATCAAAAAAGTGCTCATGGCCTGTGCAAAACATACACTCAAAAAAGGTTTATTTTTTAAGAGAGGTAAATAATCAGCAAGGGAGGGCCCGTTATGGGTTGATCCGGAGGGGTGTCTGTTATCTTTAACTCCTGCAAAAAACCACAGTCCCAAAAATATACCGGGAATCCCCGCCGCAAGAAAAGCAGCGCGCCATCCCCAATGCTGTCCTACTAATCCTCCCAGCGCGTAACCCAATGCACTGCCTAAAGGCAGGGCAAGTCCAAAAGCGGCCAAAATAAAGGCATGCTTTTTTTTAGGATAGTGTTCTGCTAGAAACGGTTGTGCAATGGTAGTAAATCCGCCTTCTCCCACGCCGATAAGAGATCGGGAGATAAGTAAAGAAAGATAACGGGCAGACGTAGCGCAGGCCATCGTGGCTCCACTCCACAAAAGAGCACTTATCCCAATCAGGCGATGGCGGGCCATACGGTCTGCCAAATACCCCATTATTGGGGCATAGCACATATAGACCAGCATAAAAGCAGAGGCCAAAGTTCCCAATTGGAAATCGGTTAATTGTAAGTCTGTATGTATAAGTGGAAAAACTGCATAGAGAACTTGTCTGTCTGTGTAATTGAGCAGATTTAACAGAAACAAAAGAATAAAAATGGACTTGTTGTTTTGCATATTTCTCTTATTCTATAAAAAAAGGCACTTGCCTGAATTTTTTATATAATACCCATAAGGGAGGCTTTTATGAAAAAAGGTTTTACATTGATTGAATTGTTAATTGTAATGGTGTTGGTAGGTGTATTGGTAACGATTGCGCTGCCGAAATATCGCCTTTCGTTGGAGCGTGGCCGTGCACAAGAGGGATTTACGTTTCTTCGCCAAGTAGCAGAGAATTTGAATGCTTACTATATTATACACGGAGAGTATCCTTCGACTAGTGGAAGTCCTTCTGAAATGAGCCAGTACCTTACTGGAGAAAATGCGAGTGATTATGTCCGCCAGAGATTTTTTGACGAACCAACCGCAAGCGGTATTGGTAGTTCTGGCGGAGTCATTCAAGTGAAGCTTCCTCGAAGTGGATTCTATCAATTAAGTGCGCTTCTGGAAAGAGGAGAGTTAGTAGCATTTCGGTGTTCGCAAGGAACTAGCGGTGATGCACAAGAGTATGAAGAGTACTGCCAAACTCTTGGCTTTGTTAAAACCGGTAATAGATACCTTTTAACAACCGGTGGAAACACGAACAATATAAATAGTGACTTCAAAGATGATTAGTCCTATTTGCGATTTTGCCGTAACGTTTCAAATAGTACAATTGCCGCAGAGGAAGATAAATTTAAAGACCGTACTGGCCCCGTCATTGGGATGGTGAACAGGCGGTCTTTATAAATTTCATAAAATTCTTTGGGAAGGCCAAATCCCTCAGCCCCAAACACTAAAAAAGCATCTGCCGGGATGGGTACGTCCCAGTAGGCAGTAGTGCCTTTGGTGGAAAGGAAGAACAACTTTTCACGTGCGGGTTTTTCGTTTTCTAAAAACAACTCCCACGTTTCATAACGGCGGTAATCTAAATTAGGCCAGTAATCCAGGCCTGATCTTCGTATTTCTTTGGAAGCAATCTTAAATCCCAATTTTCCCACTAAATGCAACCGCGTTCCCGTTGCCACGCAAGAACGGCCGATATTGCCGGTATTAAAAGGGATCTCGGGGTTTACAAGCACAATGTTCAACATAAAACACAAGAGCTATCCACTGGAAATTTACTTTGCGGGCCCAACCGAAATATTATTCTTCCCAACGGATAAACAGCGGTGTTAAGATGCTGGGCAAAGCCGGGTTCTTGGGGAGAACACGCAAAGCATAATCTTGACGCCCACTATTAACGGGGGACATAGACACCTCATAAATGTATGCTTCATTTTCTTTGCCGGTGCAATTCATGGCAATAGCTACTTTCTTTACGATATCGCCCAGTGTTCCGCGGCGGCCCAAGTATAATTCTACTTGCACGTCTTCCGGTGATAAATTACCCAAAGAAACACGTGCTTTAAAATGCACTTGAGAACCCATCAAAATGGCATTTTCTACCGGTGGGGTAATATCCGTTACGGCCACACGATACCAATTGTCCGCTATTTTTTTGCGCCAATCAGCTACAGACTGTACTTTACCGTTTTCATTTAATCCCAGTCCATAATTGTGCGCGGGCACATAAAATTTTTCATAGTATTCTTTTACCATGCGGTGGGTATTAAAGAACGGAACAATATGTTTGATCGATTCTTTTACCAGTACCATCCATGCAGCGGAATAACCTTTTCCTTCTTCTTTGGCGTAGTAAGTAGGGGCAATTTCTTGTTCAATTAGGCTATACAAAGATTCTGCTTCCACTCCGTCGCGTTCGGCTTCTGTTTTGTAATTTTCGGGGCCACCGATAGACCACCCGAACTCACACGGGCCTACTTCATCCCACCAACCATCCAGCACAGACAAGGCCAGTGCCCCGTTGAGTGCTGCTTTCATTCCGCTAGTACCGCTGGCTTCCATAGGGCGGATAGGGTTATTAAGCCAAATATCTACCCCTTGTACCATATAGCGGGCCACGTTCATATTGTAATCTTCCAGGAAGACAATTTTATTTTTGAAACGCGGATCGTTTTGAGTAAGGTTTACGATCAGTTTAATAAATTCTTTTCCGGCAGTATCGGCAGGATGTGCTTTGCCGGCAAATACAAACTGGACCGGGCGTTTGGGGTTGTTGATGATTTTGTCCAAACGGTTCAAATCTTTGAACAATAGTGTTGCACGTTTATAAGTGGCAAATCGCCGTGCAAAGCCGATAGTAAGCACGTCTTCCTTGAGCACATGGTTGCTTGATTTTTTGACACTTAACATGTCAAACCCTTGGCGGGTAAGTTGACGGGCAATACGTTCCCTTGCCATGGAGATAAGTTTATTTTTACGCATGGCATGTACATTCCATAATTCTTCGTTTGGAATATTGTCAATATGATCCCAAATATGAGCAGCGGAAGGATCCATCTCTCCCAATTGGTCATTGTTGAAAAGATAGCGGCGGAACAGTTCGTTGAGTTCATGGGAAATCCAAGAAGAGCTGTGTACCCCGTTGGTAATGCTGGATATCGGCACTTCGCTGACTGGCAAATCGGGCCACAGATTATGCCACATTTCGCGGCTTACCCGTCCGTGTAATTGAGCAACCCCGTTGCAGAAAGCCGCCAAACGCAAGGCTACCACAGTCATGCAATACATGGGGGCATCTTTTGTCTCTTTACCCAAAGCCAAAAAATCATCCCAAGACAGGCCCATTTCATTGGCGTAATAGGCCATATATTTACGTACAAGTTCCGGATCGAAATGTTCATTCCCGGCGATTACGGGAGTATGGGTGGTAAATACGGAAGTAGTCCATACTTTTTCACGTGCCTGGGCGAACGTCAATTTTTGGGTGCGCATCAAATCGATAATGCGTTCAAAAAGTAAGAAAGCGCTGTGCCCTTCGTTGATGTGGTAAACGGTAGGATAAATTCCCATAGCGTTTAATGCTTTTACACCACCAATGCCCAACACTACTTCCTGACGAATGCGATTTTCCCGGTCTCCTCCGTACAATTTCTCTGTAATAGCACGTTGGGCGGGGGTGTTTTCTTGCAAATTAGTGTCCAAGAGGAACAAGGAAGTACGCCCTATCGGCACGCGCCAAATGCAAGCTTTGACGGTTTCGTTTCCTAAGCGAATATCTATTGTAATATCTTTTCCGTCTTTTGTAACGCGCTCTACCGGCATATGGGCCCAATCGTTATCAGGATACTCTTCGTTTTGCCAACCTTCGCGATTTAGTACCTGGCGAACGTATCCTTGTTTGTAGAATAAACCTACCCCGATAATCGGCATGCCCAAATCGCTGGCAGATTTCATGTGATCTCCGGCCAACATACCTAACCCGCCGGAATAAATAGGCAATCCTTCTCCAATTCCGTACTCCATGGAGAAGTAGGCCGTTACCATTTGACCGTTTTCATGGTGGTGTTCTTTGTACCAGGTGTGTTGATTGTTTTTGTAATTATAGTAGGCTTCTTTTACTTCGTTTAAGTTACGTACAAAATTTTCGTCTTGACTTAATTCTTCAAAGCGTTTTTGCGGTACGCATCCTAAGAACCACTTCGGATTGCGTTTGGAAGCGGTCCACAATTCGGCATCTACCTGTACGAAAAGCCAGATGGCTTTCCAGTTCCAAGTGAACCACATATCATTGGCAAGTTCTTCCAAAAATTTGATATTTTCCGGCAAATTCGGTTGTACGTTAAACGAATGAATTTTCATTTTCAAACCCCATGTCTGTAAAGATAACTAGATTATATAAAATCTACGCGTTCTATGCGCAACTAAAGATTCACAACTTAAGGATTCAATCGGTGCGTAAGAGAAAGATTCTCACGATAAAACGGCACTTAAAATAACGAAATAAGCAATCATAAGGGCCATTCCCAAACCGAAAGCTGATTGAGCCCATTCTTTACTCTTAATGCCTAATTTGGAAGCACAAATGATGTTGGGTATATTCCCCGGGATTAACATTCCGCCGGAAATGATTAAACTTACCAAAAGGAAGGTTAGGGTTTTGTCTGCAATGGCAGGTGTGATTTCGATGGCGGCCAATGTGGCGTTATCCAAAACGGCCGATAGCATATTAATCCAATATAACCAACCTGCGTGTAAGTGGATAATGGTTTTGAGGGCCAATGGTTTTAAGCCATCTCCTAAAAATGTTAAAGCCATGACGAACAAATACACTTTTCCAGCTCGAATAAAGATGCTTTTGACGGTATGTTCGTTGGCAGTGTCGACGGTTTTGGCCCCTGGAGCGTGGGAGATAGTCCCTTCTCTAAGGGAACTGGCCATCCCTGCCATGAAAAGCACTCCCCCTAAAACATACCATCCCAAGTGGTCTATTAAATAGAAGAACCCGGCGTAGTGCGGAGCTCCGGAAAGTTTAGAAATAACAACGGTTCCCAATGGTTCCCCGATAGCTGTTAAGATTGCGCCCATACCAATTGCGTAACAAGCGAACACAACTAATTTAATGCGTCCTCGGCGTTCCAATGGAAGCATTACTGTTACTTCGGCCAGAATGAGGGCAGCAATGATGGCAGTGATGATGCTGGAGGATAATCCCAAGATGACGACGATAGAAAACAATGTCCAACGTAAACCTAATCCTTTAACAGCTAATTGGGTCAATTTTTGCAATTGAGAATGAAACTGACGAAATAATAAGCCCGCGATCAATACGGCCGCAGTAATTTTAATGGGGTCTTCAAGAGCTGTTTTTACTAAGTGCCAATTCCACGTGTGAGAAACCGTAACGGCACCAATTCCACAGATAAACAAAAATGCTTCTAAATTTTCTTCTACTTTATGGAGGGTAAGCGGTAAAATAAAAACAATAGCAATCAGCAGAGAAAGTAGAACAGTTTGAACCAACGTTAATTCCATAACACTCCTCTGTAAAAAACGTCCCGTACGAGATTCGAACTCGTGATCTCCGCCTTGAGAGGGCGGCGTCCTAGGCCACTAGACGAACGGGACAGATACTTTATTTTAGCAAATTTCCGGGTATGCGGGCCACTCTTGTCATTTTTTCTCCAATTTGTTATTCTGAAGCTATGGAAAAAAGACAAGGATTTACGTTAGTCGAGATATTAATTGTTGTTTTGATTATAGGTGTTTTGGCCGCGCTTGCATTTCCCCAGTACCAGAAATCTATGATACGGGCAAAAAATCGTGAAGCTATTTTGGCCTTGCGTACAATTGCAAAGGGAATTGAAATGTATAATTTGGCTAACGGGCCCTTGCCACAAGTGCGTTCAAACGACTTTTCTATTCTGGATATATCAATTCCAAAATCTAAAAATTGGGAGTATATGTTTTTCTGTTTTGATGAGCACAAGGCGTGTTATATTACCGCAGAGAATCCGAAAGGAGAGAGCATGGCCCCGGACAAAAAATACTATACACTATCCTTGGGGACCAACGAGCAAGGCCAAGCAGAATTTCCTATAGAAATAGAAGAAAATTATAATACGATGGAAGAAGATGAAAACGGCGAAGAAAGAGTGTTTTATCATGCGTCTAATTTAGTTTCTGCTGATTTTTGTAAACAAGTGGGAGGCTTTCCCACAGAAGAAGGGTATTGTACTATTGAGTGATTGTTTCGGTTTCTTGCGTCGAAAAATGCTAAAATATCTATACAGATGTTTTAGCATTTTTCTTTAGGAGTTCTTCATATGGAAATTGGTATCGTTGGATTGCCCAATGTGGGAAAATCGACCCTTTTTAATGCATTGACCTGTGCCGGCGCAGAAGCTAGCAATTATCCCTTTTGTACCATTGAGCCTAACGTAGGAATTGTGGCTATTCCGGATAAGCGTTTGGACAAGTTATTTGAAATGTTCAAACCGCCCAAAAAGACGGCCGCTTTTATTAAATTCGTAGATATTGCCGGTATTGTAAAAGGGGCCAGCCAGGGGGAAGGGCTGGGAAATAAATTCTTGGCAAATATCCGTGAAGTAGACGCCATTATTCATGTCGTACGTTTATTTGAAGACGAAAATGTGACCCATGTTATGAACTCCGTGGATCCTTTGCGCGATATTGAAGTAATTAATACGGAACTCATGTTGGCCGATTTGGAAACGGCCACTAAGATTTGTGACCGTTTGGCTTCCAATGCCAAGTCCGGCAAGAAAGATGCGGTAGCTGCGTGGGAACGGATGAAGGAAATTAAGGCAGCGTTGGAAAACGGGAAGATGGTTTCTTCTTTGGGGTTGGAGCCGGAAGAACTTAAAGAATACCAATTTTTAACTTCAAAGCCGGTATTATATGTAGGGAATAATTCCGAGAAACGCAACGTGGAAAACGCAGAAAAAGTGGCCAAATACGCCAAAGAGAACGGATCGGGCTTTGTGGAGCTTTCCGTTAAGTTTGAGGCGGATATTGCTGAATTTTCCGCGGAAGAAAAGAAAGCTTTTTTGGCCGAAACTGGGAACGATTATACAGGCCTGGAAAAAATTGTGCGCGAAGGAATGAAACTTTTAAACCTGTGCACCTACTTTACAGCTGGTCCCGAAGTGGAAGTGCGCAGTTGGCTGATTCCCGTCGGGTGTACTGCTCCGCAAGCGGCCGGCAAAATCCATAGTGACTTTGAAAAGGGATTTATTCGCGCAGATGTTTACACATATGATGACCTTGAAAAATACGGCAGTGAAAAAGCCCTGCGTGAGCATGGTCTTATTCGCAGTGAAGGCAAAGACTATATTGTGAAGGACGGCGACGTTTGCCTGTTTAAAATTAATGCCTAAGATAACCTGTAAACATTTTGGTACGTGCGGCGGATGTGCGCTGCTCAACTTGTCCTACGAGGATCAAGTAGATAAAAAACGTGCCAAACTGAAAGAAACTCTAAAAGATTTTTGGACACAAGAAATCCCTGTTACCACAACGGACAATCCCGTCTATTTCCGTAATAAGGTGGAGCTTGGTTTTTGCCACCAAGTCAAATGGCGGGAGGATTACAAAAAAAATGATCCGGAAAATAAAACGCGGCCGCTTGAGTTTGAACAAACATTGGGATTTAAACTCAAAGGGCGCTGGGACAGAGCCGTCGATTTGCAAGAATGTTTCTTGTTTAGTGACAAATTAGTTCCGCTGGTAGATGCTATCCGTGCCTGGGCCGCAAAAGAAAATCTCTCTTACTATGACCAACGCAAACACACGGGTATTTTGCGCCATCTTATGGTGCGCGAAGGCAAAAACACCGGTGAACAAATTGTGGTGCTTTTCGTAACGGACGATTTCAACGAGAAAACTTTTGTGGCCGCGGTGGAGTCTGTTCTTCCCAATGCCAACATTATGGCGGCCGTCAATAACGGTCTTGCCGATACGGCCGAGCCGGAAAGTTTACGCGTACTAAAAGGCAAAGACCATATTTTTGAAAAAATTATGTTGACGGGCGCAAACGGCAAAACCGAGCGCGAAGTTATTTTTAAACTTTCTCCGCAATCCTTTTTTCAAACCAATACGTCTACTGCACAAAAAATGTATTCCAAAGTACGCGGGGTTGTCAAACAAATTGCCCCCAAACGGATTTATGATTTGTACGGCGGAGCAGGCAGTTTTTCACTTTCCTGTGCAGATTTGTGCGAGAAAAGTATTTGTGTGGAAAGTGTAGCCCCGGCTATTTACAACGGCATTGAAAACGCCAAACTAAACAATGTAAAAAATGTGCAATTTTTCTGCTCCCGCGTGGAAGATTTTGTAAAAGAGCAACCTATAGAAAAAAAGGACGCACTTATTATTTTGGACCCACCCCGCAGCGGCATGCATCCGCGTGCGTGTAAGGCGGTAGCGCAGAGCGGTGTGGAAAATGTGCTCTATATTTCCTGTAACCCCGTTACATTAGCCACGGACCTTAAAACGCTTACGCAATACTATGATATTTTGCACGTGGAAGCGTTTGATTTTTTCCCGCATAGCGAACACATAGAAACATTTGTGCAGCTGAAATTAAAATAAAGGATATTTTATGCAAAAACCTGGTTTTTGGCGTGTAGCAGTGGCATATTTGGTAGATATGGGGTTGTTATGTGTAATTGATATCGTTTGGTTGATTATCATCGCATATTCTTTGCCGGAAAATCTATGGTTGTTAAGTTTTATAGTTCCCTACGTAGGATACTTTATGATATTAGAGGGAAGGAAGGGGTATTCTGTAGGGAAAAGTATTGTGAATTTACGTGTGCAAAATGTAAAAAATAATTTTCCTGTTTGGCGTACCTGTGGTGCATATAGTTTGGATAGCATGTTGTTTATGATTTTTGTTATATCTTGTCTGATTGTTGGGGTTAATATTGCGCCAGATGTAACACATCATTTTTCTTCGTTGCGATATGGCGACGGGTCCGGACAATTGGTTGTTGTGATTTGTACTGTAGTGATAGGTGCTCCGTTTTTGATTTTAACCTATTATGTATTTTTTGAAACATTATTCAGTGGTTCTCTAGGTAAAAAACTAATGGGGTTGCGAGTAGTACGGAAAGAAGAAATAAAATGACCGTAGAAGAAGCTTTAAATTCCTTAAATCCGCAACAGCGAGAGGCTGCCCTGTACGACGGGGGGCCGTGCCTTATTGTAGCTGGTGCGGGTACGGGCAAAACCAAAACTTTAACCACCAAAATCGCCAAATTAATTGAGGACGGTTACCATCCCGCACGTATCTTGGCCGTTACATTTACCAACAAAGCAGCCGGCGAAATGCGCGAGCGTGTACACCAGTTGGTGGGGGAAAATGCTGCCCGGCGCGTGTGGATTCATACGTTCCACTCGTTTGGGGTACGGGTGCTTAGGCAACACGCAGAGAAAATAGGCCTTACCAAAGATTTTGCTATTTATGATGATGCGGACCAGAAAAAAGTTGTCACGCTTATCCTGCAGGAAATGGGTGTTAAAGAGCCCAAGAAAGAGGTAGGGCAACTTGTCAGTGCGATTTCCCGTGCCAAAGATGAGATGGTCTCTGCGCAAACGCTCATGCAACGGGCCATGGCTTCTGGTATGGACGGCCCCATCCGCGTGGCAGAAGTGTACCAGCGTTATGAGCAAAAACTCAAAGCGGCCGGTGCGCTGGATTTTGGGGATCTTTTAGTTAAAACCATGGTTCTATTGCGGGACCATGAAGACGTACGCACTTATTACCAAGATTTCTTTCAATATATTTTGGTGGATGAATACCAGGATACGAACCATACCCAATACTTAATTACCAAGACACTGGCAGCCAAACACCGTAAACTGTGCGTTGTGGGGGATCCGGATCAGAGTATCTATTCCTGGCGTGGGGCCAACATTCGCAACATTTTGGAATTTGAAAAAGATTTTAAAGATGCCAAAATTATTACATTGGAGCAAAACTACCGCTCTACCAAAGTGATTTTGGATGCTTCCAATCGCCTAATTACAAAAAATAAAAAACGTAAAGATAAAAATTTGTTTACCCAACAAGGTCAAGGAGACCCGATAGAAGTGCGTGCCTGCCTAAGTGAAGGAGACGAAGCCCGTTGGGTAAGCCATACCATCAAAGCCCTTGTAGAAAATGAGGGTGAAAGTCTAAAAGATATGGCAGTTTTTTACCGTACCAATGCGCAAAGCCGCAGTTTTGAAGATTATTTTCGCCGTTATCAAATTCCCTATCGCTTAATTGGTACGGTCCGTTTCTATGACCGGAAAGAAATCAAAGATATTCTTTGTTACGCGCGTTTGTTGGTCAACTCGGCCGATAACGTAAGCCTTTTACGTATTATTAACACCCCCACGCGTGGGTTGGGCAGCGTGGCACAAGCACGGCTGTTGGAATATGCCAATGCCAACGGTCTTTGCTTGTATGATGCTTTGAAAAAAGCCGCTTTTGTGCCGGGAGTGACTGCCATGGCCCAAAAAGCATCTATCAAACTGGTGCAGTTGTTTGAAAACTGGAAAAACGACATGCTTTTTACTGCTCCGGCAGATATTTTTCATAAAATTTTGGTGGAATCCGGGTATTTGGACAGTGTAAAAGCCGAAGTAGAAAAAGACCCGGAAGCCGAGTCCCGCTTGCAAAACTTAGATGCTCTTATCAACGCAGTTAAAGAGTACGAAGAACGCTGTGAACGCGGCGAAAAAGAACCTTCCGTAGCTGATTTCCTGCAAGAAATTTCTCTCCTTTCCGGCGAAGATGACACCAACGCTTCTGCCGAAGGGGCCGTTACTTTAATGACCGTTCACCTGGCCAAGGGGTTGGAGTTCACAGATGTGTTTGTAACAGGGTTGGAAGAAAATTTATTTCCTATCGGTTGTGACAGCGAAGATGATATGGAAGAAGAACGTCGGTTGTGTTATGTGGCCATGACACGGGCCAAAAAGCGTTTGTTCTTAACGTATGCACAAATGCGGCGCAAATTTGGGCAGTTGCAACAAAATACCCCTTCGCGTTTTCTGTTTGAAAGCGGATTAGTGGATGAAAGTGAAGTGCAAGAGTCTGTGCAACCCCGTTTTACGGACCATCACGCCAAATACGGCTTGTACGGCGGCTCCACTTCCGGCGGTTATCAAGGGGGCAATTATCGGCGCCGTTCTTTTTACGGCCGCAGCAGAGGAGACAGTGACGAAACACAAGAATATTCCTCCAAGCGTCGGTTTGAGAAACAATATGACGAGTACGGTTATGAAATTGAACCCAACCAAGATTTAGACTATACCCAAGATTTTCCTTCTTATGGGGTAAGTTCTTCTCATGCATCTTCTACACAAGAAACTACTTATAAACTTTCGGACCCGCGTCGCGTGTCCGGCTATGTTCCTCCCCAGCCGCAAACGCCTGCAGCCCCGGCCGAGAAAAATGCTGACGGTGTAGCCGTTGGCGGGCTTGTTAAGCACGGTGTATTTGGGCAAGGCAAAATTGTGCAAATTGTCGGTTCCGGAGAGAGTGCCAAAATTACCGTTGTATTTGGGAACGGTACCCGCCGTACATTTATGCTCAAGTTTGCCCCTTTGGAAATACTGTAAAAATTTGTTAATTTCCTCTTGAAAAAAATAGGTTTTTTACTTATACTATAAGTGACGTCATAGCGTCATAAGGAGAGTATTATGAATAAAGGGTTTACATTAATTGAATTATTGGTTGTGGTGTTAATTATCGGTATTTTGGCGGCCGTTGCGTTGCCACAATACGAGAAAGCCATTGAAAAAGCACGC
>JAEELM010000003.1 GCA_016282685.1 Elusimicrobiaceae bacterium
AAATTGTCCTTTTCTCTGACAATAATAAAAAATACAAGGCTTTTTCCCCCCGTCAAGCACAGCCCATAGGGGTTGTGGTACGTAAAATTACAGACGTGGAATAATTCTTTCCTTGATTTTTTACAAAAATTCATTATACTAGTAGTATCCTTAGTAAAAAGTTCTTTGAGGATTTCTCCTTTATAGGGCCTTCAAAGATGCTTGTGCTGGGCGGCCGGGACTGCTGCAGCGGGCTCGTCCGTTGAGTATTAGACTCGTATCAGTACGAAACTTGCGCGGGGTTGGTGGATGCAACAAACGCTTCATGCGTTTCGGTCCGTTTGTGCGAGGCATAAGCGGGGAGACCGGAAATTTGGAGTGGGCACCCACGGCCAGGTGGTAGCGGAATTACTGGGAAACTAAGGATAAGGGTGTATGAGAATTGAAAAATAAGTCCTGCCGTGATTATGGCGCGGCAGGGCTTTTTTGTGTTTCATTATAATAGAATTTTATGGATTCGTTTGAATGCTCTTTTTGTCTTTGGAGTTCCTTTATTTCTTAAATTGGGCATTATAAAGAGCCGCATACGCACCGTTAGGCACTTTTAATAATTCCTCGTGCGTACCTTCTTCTACAATATGCCCTTCATTAAGGACAACAATTTTATCTGCATTGACTACAGTGGACAAACGGTGTGCAATTACAAAAACAGTGCGGTTTTTCATCAGATTATCTAATGCTTTTTGTACTACCGCTTCGGACTTATTATCCAAAGCACTGGTAGCCTCGTCTAAGATAACAATAGATGCATTGCGGATAAACGCCCGTGCAATGGCTACGCGTTGGCGTTGCCCCCCGGAAAGAGTGAGGCCGCGTTCGCCCAGTTCGGTATTGATCCCTTTTTCAAGAGTGGACAAAAATTCTTCCAAATGAGCATTCTTAACCGCTTGGCGCAAATCTTCTTCCGTTGCCCCCGGCCGCCCAATCAAAATATTTTCACGAATTGTACCGGTGAACAAGAAATTATCTTGAAATACTACTGCCATGTGATCCCGCAAAGAACGGCGGGAAATATCTTTAATATTTACGCCGTCAATTGTAATAGCCCCTTTGGTTACGTCATAGAAACGTGGCAATAAACTGACGACAGTAGATTTTCCGCCGCCTGAATTTCCAACCAACGCCACCGTAGAACCTACGGGAACTGTTAAATTGATATCGCGTAACACTTCCACTCCGGTGTGATATTCAAATGAAACGTGCTCATAGCGGACTTCTTTGGTAAGTTCACTCATTTCTTTTGCATTTTCACTTTCCACGATTTCCGGACGGAGTGCAAAAATTTCGAAGATACGATCAATGGCTAAGAAAGCTTTTTTAATTTCCACATATTTGTTTCCCATGCTTTTTACCGGAGAGTAAAGCATAATTAAAGCCGTTACAAAGGAAGTAAATGTACCCCCGGTGATTGTTCCCTTCACAATCATATCACTGCTAACCCAAAACACCAATGCCAACCCCAATGAAACAATAAAGTGCATGACCGGAGAAAGCCACCCTGTGTGTTTTACCATCCGCATATTGATACGAAAAATGGAATACATTAATTTGTCAAAACGATTTTCTTGATCGCCTTGCAAATTGTAAGCGGCGATAGTACGGTTACCATTAAAAGCTTCATTATAAGCGCGCATGGCAACAGAACCCACTACAATAGAATCCCGCACCAATTCCTCCAGCGTACGCTTAACAATTACAATCAACCCTCCCGCAATAGCAAAGGCCCCTACTGCAATCAATGTAAGCTGCCAGGAGTTATACAACAAAACAAAAATCAATGTAACCGATGAAAACACACGTGTAATGAGCAAACGCAAATTATTGATAAGGCCGTTACAGGCGGCATCTGCGTCGTTATTGTAGCGCATCATAATGTGACCGGAATCTACCGTATCAAAATAGGCACTACTCATAGTCATCAGCTTGCGGAATAATTTTTTGCGTACATCCAATGTGATTTTATTTCCCACCCAAGAGTTCAAATATGTTTCCGCATACGTCATTGCACTCTGTACTAGCACAAATCCAATAATCAACCACGGAATATAAGTAGCGAAAGTGGCGTTTTTAGCCACCAAGATATCGTCCGTGTAATACTTCATAAAAAGGGCAATGGCAGAATCCAATGCACCGACGGGAATAGCCAGCGTAAGACCTAACAAAGCACGGAACCAATAGGGTTTAATAAACGGCCACATTTTGTGGTATTTTTCCACAATGGGGTTTTCAGAAATGACTTCACTGATCGGACGGGTTAAAAGGTTTTTCATAACAATAAAAAACTCCCAACATGACTTACTTTTATTATAACAATTAATGCTCTTAATGGGGGAAAAATACTTCTTAAAATTCGTCGGATGACGTAAAATTTTGCTATTTCATAAAAATCCCTCCTGTTGCCAGGAGGGATTTTTGCATAATCTAACGGAAGTTATTTGGTTTCTTCTTCGGTTTCTTCTTGCGCTAAAGAATCTTGCAAGAGTTCACCCAAAGTAGGACGCGGAGCTTGTTTCAAGTACTGCGCTACTACTTTGCGATTTTGTGCCTGGTCATATTTCTTTACCGACAAATTAACCGTATAAGTTTCCGGATCTACTCCTACTACTAATGCAGTAATTGTATCCCCTTCTTTGGCAGTAAAGTCACGGCCCATTTCAAAAGGGCTGATGAATGCTTTGGTATTGTTTTTACCGATGGTGCATTCCACTCCCTCTTCTTCGGAAACTTTCGTTACCGTGGCTTTTACGGAGCTCTTGTACGGATAGCGACGTTTGAGAGCATCAGCCGGATTTAAGAAAAGTTGTTTCAAACCAAATTCCAAACGCGGGGTTTCTTTATCCAACGTTAATAATTTGGCTTTGAGACGTTGACCGCGACGGAAATTAGCAATGGCAGTTTCCGGTTCTTTCCAGGCTATATTTTCCAGGTTGACAATACCTTCAATACCGTGGAAACGGAGGAATAATTTTTCTTTGTCTACCTTAGAAACAACCACGCGCAACACATCTCCTTCTTTGATTTCACTTAAAACTTGCTCGCGGCGGACCGCTTCATCTTCTTCTAACACTTGTTTGCGCGAAACAATTAATTTCTGTTTCTCTTTAGTAAATTCTACGATTTGCGCTTTTACTTTTGCGCCTACCGGTAAATAGTGTTTATAGGCTGTGTGAAGTTCGGAAAGGGAGAGCGGCATAAATCCGCTTACGCCGAATACTTCCACAATATACCCACCTTTTACGCATTGCAAAATGGTTCCTTTAACGCGCTCTTTGGCTTCATAGGCTTTTTTGCAGACATCCCAACCCAAATATTCCAACGCTTTTTTATGGGACAATATCGTAGGGCGTTCATCTGATCCACGTTTTACAAGCACTGCAGAAATTTTATCTCCCACAGCCGGCATGGTTTTTCCTTCAAATTCACTTACTGCAATTGCACCTTCTTTTTTGGCACCGGTATCCACCAAAATATAATCTTGGTTAATCTGTACGACCGGCACTTCCACAATCTCTTTTTTGTACAGTTTTTCCAGTAAAGACTCTTGTTGCGCAATTAACTGGTCCATCGTCATTTCTTGTTCGTTAATTGTGTCTTGTGTTGTTTTTGTTTCTTCGTTTGTCATAAGTCCTTATTACAGAACTTCTTGCGAAGCTCTGCGTTATCCTCCGTTAGATATTTATGGAATTAATTGCTTCCATAATTTTATTTGCAAATTGTTTGTACTGCATTTTCGGTTCGATATTTTCTTCTCTTTGCAGATGAATTACCGTACCGAATTTGATACGTATTTTGCGTACCCATGGCCATCCAAACGTTCCCTGGATACGCACCGGCAATACGGGCACGCCGGTTTTATAGACTAAAAATCCAATACCGCTTTTGGGCTTTTGCGGCTGTCCTGTCTTGCTTCGGGTTCCTTCGGGGAACATAATAACGCTTTCTTGTCTTTCTAACGCACTAACTACTTCTTTCAGTGCGCCAAAATCCCCGATTTGGCGTCCCCGATCTACCGGAATATAATTACAATGTCGGAAAAACCATCCTAGCAACGGAATGGCAAATAATTCCTTCTTGGCTACAAAACGAGAGTCCCGGATGAGCCCCGCAAACGCACCGATAGCCGGCGGATCTGCGTTAGACAGGTGATTGCTTGCAATTAAAAGAGCCCCTTCTTTGGGAATATTTTCCAAGCCTTCCACTTTAAAATCGTGAAATGTTTTGAAATAAATCCTCGCTATAAATTTTACCAAATTCAGAAGTCTATTGCTTTCTTTCTTCATAAACTGCTCTATACACCGCCGATCTATCCTATTTTACAATCAATCTCTTTTCGCACCCGCGTGATGACTTCTTCCAAGGTCAAATCCGACGTATCAATTCGCACAGCATCCGCGGCCGCTTTTAACGGACTGGCCGCGCGGTGCGAATCACGATAGTCACGTTCCTGGATAGAGGCTAAAATCTTATCGTAATCGGGTGTTTGTCCGGCTTCTTGTAATTGTTTAAAGCGACGGTTGGCCCGCTCTTTGGCAGAAGCATCTAAATAAATTTTTACGTCGGCATCCGGAAATACGACCGTACCGATATCGCGCCCTTCCATAATGATTCCGCCTTTCTCGCCAGCCTCACGCATTTTGGCAGTTAAAACAGCACGGGCTGCGGCATTGGTGGAAACTTTGCTGGCCACATTACCGGTTTCTTCCAAATGAAGTTTTTCGGGGCCCAAATAAACGCCATCTACTAATACCCGGAGTTTAGCGTCCGGCTGGCGCTCGAAGGAAAACACCATTTGTTTAGCAACCTGCAATACACCGTCAGCATCTTCGGCAGATACCTGTTTTTCGAACACCGTGTAAGCCAGTGCACGGTACATTTCCCCCGTACTTAAAAAACCATACCCTAATTGTGCGGCTACGGCTTTGCCGACAGAAGATTTCCCTGTTCCTGCGGTCCCGTCAATTGCGATTACCAAACCATTTGGGCGCATTACTCAGCCTCCACATCCAAACTATCCGTTACACCGCGGATAGCCAACATAATTGCATCCGGGCTGGTAGCGGCGGCTTGGGCTGTTTCGATATCAATAATATCTTGTTTGTACAATTTAGCCAACGCTTGGTCAAATGTATTCATACCATAGAATTCGCCCAATTGTATCTGCTTCATCAAATCGGAAGGGCGGTTTTCCAAAATCAGTTTACGCACTTGCGGGGTAGAAACCAAAACTTCCAAAGCCGGATACATTCCCCCCGTTTTAGCAGGTAACAAACGCTGACAAACAATCCCCCGAATCAATTCGGAGAGCTGTAAACGGACCTGCTCGTGCTGTTGGACAGGATACGCATCCACCAAACGGGCTAATGTTTGCGGCACGTTTACCGTGTGCATAGTACCCAATACCAATTGTCCTGTTTCGGCGGCAGAAATAGCAGCTTGCATTACTTCAGCGTCGCGCAATTCCCCGATAAGAATAACGTCAGGATCTTGACGTAAAGCAGCACGCAACCCGCTGGTGTATGAAGGCGTATCTACGCCCAACTCTAACTGACTGACAACTGCACGGTTATCCGGATGAATAAATTCGATAGGGTCTTCAATCGTGATAATATGACAGGCACGCGTTTGGTTAATGTAATCAATCATGGCAGCCAATGTAGAAGTTTTACCTGAACCTACCATCCCGGTTACCAAAATGAGCCCGCGGCGATTTTCTGTCATTTTCTGCAAAATATCGCCCGGCAAATGGAAGTCTTTAAAAGAAGGAATCTTCGGCGGGATGTGACGAATAGCCATACAATACTTCCCCATCTGACGGAATACGTTGAAACGGAAACGCCCATACGATTTGGCATCTAATGAAAAGTCCACTGCATTATATTGAGAAAAGATTTTCTTTTCCCGTTCGCCCATACAAGCGAACGCCATTTTTTGCACTTCTTCATTTGACAAAAACGAATCGTCAATAGGTTTCATTTCTCCACGCAAACGCACATAAGCATTTGAATTTCCGCGGATGTGCAAACCGCTGGCTTTATTGTCCACTACTGTTCTTAATAAACTTTGTAACCCTACTGCCATAAGCATCCTCCGTAAAAATAAAATTTTACGACACTTTTTTCTGTCTTCTCAAACAGGCCGGGATCATCATAGGATCTTCAAATTCGTTTTGAGGTTCAAACGAAGCGAAAACATCCTCCGGAAATTGCTTTTTAATAGGGGTTGCTTCCCTCGGCACTTCCAAATCAAGTGGCCGACGCGCATTAAAAGCGTTCGCTTTTTCTGCGCTAAACCCGGTTGCAATTACTGTTACTTTGAACTTGCCATTCAACGTAGGGTCATAAGAATGACCGAACATAATAATCGAATCGTTGTTGGCGTATTGGCGAATTAAACTCATCACTTCGCTTTGTTCAAAGAGTGTCAAATTTTCTTCCGCAGTGAAGTGCACCACAAAGCCTTTGGCTCCGCGAATATCGGCATTTTCAAGAAGCGGAGATGAAATGGCTTTCTTAGCTGCAATTAAATGGCGGCCGGGGCCACTGGCCTCCCCCACGCCAATAAGAGCTTTATGAGAATGGCTCATTACTTTGCGAATATCATTGAAATCAATATTTACTTCGCCGGGTTTGGTAATCACTTCGCTGATACCTTGCACTGCTTGAAGTAATACTTCATCTACCATTTTGTATGCGTCGGGCGTGGAAGTGCTGGCATCTACCGTATCCAATAACTTCTCATTGGGCACGATAATCATGGAATCCACATACTTTTGCATTTCTTCAATACCGGCTGACGCATTTTTTTCACGCACATATCCTTCAAAATTAAATGGCCGCGTTACTACACCTATTACCAGTAAATCATCCCCATAAATATCTTTGGCCACTTTTGCCAAATACGGGGCCACACCGGTTCCGGTGCCACCGCCCATACCGGCCGTGATGAATAAGAGGTCACATTCGCCAATAATTTGTTTAAGCTTTTCTTTGCTTTCTTCGGCAGCTTTGCGCCCTTTTTCCGGGTCTCCCCCTACCCCTAAACCTTTGGTGAGTCTTTCCCCCACCTGTACTAAATAAGGGGCTTGGTTACGGCGCAAATCCTGTGCATCAGTATTAACGGCAATAAAATCGACATCTTTTAAGCCACTGGCTACCATGTGGTTAATGGCGTTTCCGCCGCCGCCACCTACACCAATCACTTTTATTTTGGCTTTTTTACTTTCAAAAGAATCTGCCGGCATGAATAAATCTTGCATTTGCATAAATCACAACCTCTGTATCAGCCAAAAAGGCCTTTGAAAAATTTAGTTATTTTGTCTGCCATAGAACCGCCTTGTTCATAGGAGCCCATATCATCCAAATTGGCTCCGTCAGATGAATAAATGGTCAGTGCCATAGCCGTACTGTAAAGCGGAGAAAAATACTCTTCGTCGCTGGTAATCAAGTCGCGCTGCACGTATCCGCGGCGCACTTCTTTGAGTCCCAACACATTCATACAAAGAGTCGGCAAGCCCGGCATGATAGATCCTCCACCGGTGATGACACCTACTAACGGCAGGTTTTTCGTTTTATATCCGGACATGCTTGCATAATATTCCACTTTTTCCAACAGCTCTTCCATACGAGGTTGAATACAATTCAACAACTCGCTTGTTTTAACAGGGCGCGTGCTGCTGCCGTCCAAAAGCGGAACCGAAATTTCAATATCTTGCTTTAAGAAATCGGGGTGGACTACACCGTATTTTTCTTTAATTTCTTTAGCGGCTTTACGCGGCGTACGCAATACGCGCGAAAGATCGCTCGTCAAAATATCGCATCCATACGAAATATCACAAGAAAATCTCAAAATTCCGCCAATATAGATAGCGACGGAGATTGTTTCTCCCCCGAAATCCAAAACCATAGCGCCGTTTTCTTTTTCGTCGGCTGTTAAAACGGATTCTGCTAACGGAATCAACCCGTAAAAGGTTCCATCAATACGATAACCCGGCCGTTGAATGGCCTTGGCTAAATTGTTCAAATGGGTAGTAGCACCGGTGATGATTTGGACATCTACTTCCAGAAGGGATCCTTCCATTCCTTCCGGATTATTGATACCGGTTTGCTTATCCACAGCATATCCCTGCGGAATAACACTTACAATTTCATTATCATTTTTTATAGGAACGGCTTTGGCATTTTCAATGGCCAGGGCCATATCTTCTTGAACGATTTCTTTATCGGGACGAGAAATATTGTATGTACCGTGGCTGCTAAATGATGCCAAATGTGCCCCGCGTACCCCTACAAACAACTGCCCTATATTCTGCGAACATTCTCTTTCAATACTTCCTAACAAGGCACTGACAGCGGTGGAAGTTTCGCGAATGTCCGACACCATCCCCCCTTTCAATCCTCTGCATAATGCACTGCGTCCTGTTAGCACTTTCAATGTATTGGTGTCTGCGTCATGGGCAGCCGCAATAGCCGTCATTTTTCCGCTACCCACATCCAATCCTACAATCAAATTTGTCTTTGCCATAATCCACCTATAAAAAATAAATCTCTCTTTATTTAATCTTAATTTGGCTTACGTGTCAAAAAAACTTTTCCCTCGTCAAAGAAACGGAAGTCCAACTGATAGGGCCCCGCATAATGCGCTCGAGCGAAAGATAAAATCTGGCTGGCCCGTTTGGCCTTTTGTTTTAATTGGTTGGCCTGAGCAAATTCCAATACGGTTTTATCCGGCAAAATCATCATTACCGTATTGTCCGTCAGATTCATGCGCAACGTGTCAAATTTAAGTTGCTTATCTAACTGCAATGTGCTTTGTACCAAATCAACAAAATCGGAACGTAATTTTTCGGGAATCTCACCAATAAGTTCAACGGAAGGAATTTCTTTGTCTAAAACAACATAGGGATCATCATAAATTGTACTGTCTTTATCTACGTATTTAACGGTACCGTCAGATAGTCTAAATTGGGCCACCGGTTCACGTAAGCGGGCATGAATTTTTAGCGTACCGCTAAGTAATTCACGTTTAACGGAAATCGCGCTCAACATGGGATATTTTTTAACCAGTTCCGAACGGAAATTGTAAGCATCTTTGACAGAAAATTGCTGGTCTTTGTATGGTTGGGCTAACGTAGCAATTTCCTGTTGCAACCGGCCCTCCAAACCTTCCACTGCAATTTTTTTTGCATGCCAATGGGATAAATCCGATTGCAAAAAAGAAGTGTATCCGGCGTGCAGCCCCACATAGGCCCCCACACCCAATACACTTATTAAAACAAGAACGAGAAGTGATTTAAAAAAAGAGAAAGTCCTTTTCGTACGTAGCCGGGATTTACCTCTGTAAGTTGGTGCGGAACGACGATAGGTGTTGTACTTTCTCATATCTGCAGACCAAAAAAATAAAAATGGGCGGAAAGGGAGTTGAACCCTTAAGGACTTTCGTCCACACGGTCCTGAGCCGTGCGCGTCTGCCATTCCGCCACCCGCCCAATTGCATATATTATAGGATATTGAGGCGGAAAAGTCCAGGGCTCGCACCTACGAAAAAGCATATATTTACGAGTGGTAACATTTTCAAAAAAATGTGCTAGTTCTAGGCGCAAAGAGGCGAAGTATACTGCCGGTACGCACCCGAAGGGTGGAGGTATTCGAGCCTCTGAGCAACAACGAAATAGCACTTTTTTTGAGGAAATTAGAATTTGATGGAGTTTTTGAATTGCTTTTCCATCTCGCGGTTCAAATCTTTACGTTTTAAAGATTCCCGCTTATCAAAAGTATGTTTCCCTTTGGCCACGGCCACTTTTACCTTGGCCCACCCTTTCTTAAAATACACTTCAAGCGGCACAAGTGCATACCCTTTGATTTCCGCTTTGGATTCCAATTTACGCAGTTCCCTTTTATTGAGCAATAGACGTCTCGATCGGGTAGGCTCCATTTCAATTAAAGAATTAAATTTGTAGGGCTTTACATGCATGTTGTAAATCTTAGCCTGCCCGTTTTCCACCCGCACAAAACTCCCCTCCAGGCTTAGTTCTTTCTGGCGGATTGATTTTACTTCCGCTCCTAAAAGTTCCAAACCGGCTTCGTACGTATCTTCTACAAAATAATCGTGGTACGCTTTTCGGTTCGTGCACACCACGAGAATGGAGTCTTTATTTTGTGCCATAGGGTTATTATAGCAAATCTCTTTCGGCTCTTTAAAAGTGCTACAATATAGGTATGATTATAGATGATGAAAAATTACAACGTACGCTTGAAAAAGCGAAATCTTACACGGATGCGGATGTATCCGCCATTTTAACAAAAGCCAAAGAATTAAAAGGAATTTCTTTGGAAGAAGCGGCTGTACTACTCAATTTGACCGACCCGAAACTTCTACAGGATTTATTTGATACCGCCAAATATATAAAAGAAGCCATTTATGGCAACCGCATTGTACTTTTTGCTCCTTTATATATATCTAATTTGTGCAAAAACGAATGTATTTACTGTGCTTTCCGCCGTTCAAACACAACCTTAAAACGCCACGCCAGCACGCAAGATGAAATCCGCCAAGAAGTAGAAGCCCTTTTAGCACAAGGACACAAACGTATTTTGATGGTAGCAGGGGAAGCCTATCCAGGGGGCGGTTTACAATACGTATATGACAGTATCAAAACGATTTACGATACGCGTTGGAACGGCCACAACATTCGCCGTGTCAACGTGAACATTGCTCCTCTTACACTCAATGAATTTGCCGAACTCAAAAAATGTAATATCGGCACTTTCCAAGTTTTCCAAGAAACGTATCATAAGGAAACGTATGAAAAATTACACCTGGCCGGTACCAAAGCCGATTATCAATTTCGCCTGGATGTAATGGACCGCGCCTTGGAAGCCGGAATGAACGACGTAGGCATTGGGCCGCTGTTGGGGCTTTACGATCACAAATATGATATTCTGGCTACACTGGAACATTCGTGGTATTTGGATAAAAAATTTGGAGTGGGGCCACACACCATTTCCATTCCGCGCTTAGAGCCGGCGGAAGGAAGTGATTTTAGTTTGCACCCCAACGACGTATTGTCTGATAATGATTTTAAGAAATGCGTGGCCGTTTTACGTTTGGCCGTTCCTTATACAGGAATTATTTTAAGCACACGTGAAACGCCACAAATGCGCAACGCCTGTTTGGAACTTGGCGTATCGCAAATTTCTGCCGACTCCCGCGTCAACCCCGGCGGCTACTCATATGATAAGGAAAACGGTGGGCAATTTACACTTAGTGACAGCCGCACGTTGGCCGAAGTAATTGATGCAGTAGTAGATGCCAAACACATGCCTTCTTTCTGCACCGGTTGCTATCGTTTGGGCCGCGTCGGAAAAGATTTTATGGATATGGCCAAACCGGGTCTAATTAAAACCCATTGTTTGCCAAATGCTATGTTTACGTTTGCCGAATATTTGGAAGATTTCGCGCCCGCACCACTCAAAGCCAAAGGCTATGCACTTATTGAAAGCACCGCAAAGGATGCTTTTAAAGAAGACTCACCTATCCGCAAAATGATTACAGAAAACTTGCAGAAAATCAAAAACGGAAAACGCGACTTGTATTTCTAATAGAATGAAATGCCACAAAAACACCCCAGGTAAAACCCGGGGTGTTACAATTACAACTTATCCTGAAATTCCATACGTTTCTATTCCATGGGATACGGCGGAAGTTCCAGTTTCAACAAAGCATCTAACATTTTTTGTGCTTGTTCTTTTCTCGAAAATTCCCGTTGTAACATTTCAAATCCAATTCTCCCATAAAGCGCCACGTATTTGTCTCGATCTACACGCACCATAGTGACGACCCCGCCCTTGTAATCTTTAACTACATACAAGTCGGCCTTTACAAGAGCCAGATCTTTCCCATTATCTATACTCGCTCTTGCCGGTCCGTCATATAGACCTTCCGTTGTCTTATCAAACGTGTCAAAGTCTTTCAAAATATCCAAACGTTCTTCTTGAGTAAATATGCCTTTGCGATAATTAATATACAAAGATCCTACTTCTTCCCCTTTTGCGGAACAACGATAGTCAAACACCACATCACTTCCGCTATTGTAGGATTCTTGTCCCGAAAAGACACATTTGAAATCTCCTATGCGCAATTCCGAAGGCTCTGCATTCAGTGCGTAAAGAGAGGGAACCAACAAAACAGCTAACAGTGCAAAGATTATTCTTTTCATATATATACTCTCCTTTTGAAGCATGCAAATAGTATAGTACTAAAACATAAAACGTCAAGCTGTTATTACAATTTTAACCAAGGTATCCACATAAACTTCTCCGGGGAACCCCCGGAGTATATTTATGCGTTTATATCATACTTAGGCCCCCGGATAATATGCCCAATCTCACGTTCATACTCCTTCCCCGAACTTATAGAATCGCTCCTTATAAAAATCAATCTATATTCCGCATTTATATCAATCCATATATGGGTTGAGTACATTCCTTTTGCAGTAGGAATGAAATAGAAACGGTATTCCCCATTTTTCAATTTCTCATAAGAATACACTTTCCGAGGGTGAGCTAGAAATTCTTCCAATGGGTTTTTCGACCCATCTTTAGAGGGAGTTGTCAGGCCTGCTTTTTCAGCTTGAGAGGGATTTACTAACACTACGGAAAAACGGCCCAATATATCTTTGCCCAAAGCATTTATAATAAAGGCATATTGTGGATCACTTGTTTTATTGT
>JAEELM010000027.1 GCA_016282685.1 Elusimicrobiaceae bacterium
CATCATGGCAAAATCGCTACCGCCTTTGTCGGGCATTTTTGTTTTAATTTTAAAACGGCGGTAATGCTCATGGTTTTTTTCTCCGTTGATAAAACATACCATACAGCCTACGGCCTCACGGCCAAAAAGGTGGGAATTGTCAAAAGCTTCTATGTGGGCGGGAAGTTTTTTAAGTCCGATTACTTCTGCCAAGCGTTTTAATTTGTCGGTATTTTCCATGGCGGTGGTAATCTTTTCATCTTTGAATTGTCCCACCAGCACGCGTTCACGCATGTGAGAAAGTGCATGCAGAAAATTGCGGTAAACAGCCGCCTGTTCATATTCCAATTTATCGGAATGAGTCTGCATGCGTGCGGTGAGTTTTTCCTCCAACGCTTCAAAGTTTCCGTCTAAAAAATCGGCCATGCGCTGGGCAATTTGGCGGTAGTCTTCGTATGAGATTTTACCGGCGCAGGGGGCAGTGCACTGACCGGTATGGTAATAAATACACGTGCTGATTTTATGCGGGTCCAATGGGTTTTCCCGTGAAAAATTCCACTTGCAAGGGCGTAGCGGGGCATATTTGCTTTTCCACAAAAAACGCATTAAATTTTGAATGATGGTAGATTTTGGATAAGGGCCGTAGTATAGGTCTTGTTTGTTTTTGTGTTGCACGTCAAAGCGGCGGACCAACTGTAACCGCGGGAAATCTTCCGATAACGTGAGTTTTAGATAGGGATAGCTCTTTCCGTCTTTGCCCAAATCATTGAAAAACGGTTGGTATTTTTTAATCAGTTTTTCTTCCAACACCAGTGCGTCGCGCTCGCTCATACAGGTTACGTAATCGATTTTGGAAATGAGCGGCAGTAGCGAAGGCAACTTCCACCCGCGCGAATAGAGGTTGGACTCCTGGAAATATTGTTTTACCCGGTCGGAAAGGTTTTTTGCTTTCCCCACGTAAAGGATCGTGCCGTCTTTGGCACGCATAATGTAAACACCGGGCTTATTTGGTAAAATATCAATACGGGGATCCATACGGCTATTGTACCATTTCGCAAGGTTCTAAAAACGTCTTGACCCCTTTTTCTCAATAAGATACAATATAAATAACCGATTTTTTTGATACAAAGGAATTAGTTAAAAATGGCAAAATTAAAAACTGGACGTCACACCAGCGCTTTGAAAGCGCAACGCCAAGCCGAAAAAAGAACCTCTGCAAACAAAGGTTTGACCAAAAAAATTCGCTTGGCCACTAAAACCGTAAAGGCTTCTGCCAAAACGAAAGCCGCTACGTTGAAAGATGATTTGAAAAAAGCCGAATCTTGCATTGATAAAGCCGCTAAAAAGAAAGTAATTCACTGGAAAACGGCTGCCCGCAAGAAATCTCGCTTGGCCAAAGCCGCTAACAAAGCTGCTAAATAAGCCGCAAAAAATCTTAAAACCCCCGGAAATTCCGGGGGTTTTTTAATTGGGCGCACGGTTGTTAACAAACTAACTTAAATCAATCAAATGCCAGTTTTGCTGGTAAAGTTCCTGCAATTTACGTTTGAATAACAAATGTTCCGGGGCAAGAAGTTGCGGGTCTTGTGCTAAAAGTTCGTCGCGGTCCTCAATGGCTTTGTATAAGATATCACGGTCCGAGAAGATGTCCCCGGCTTTAAATTCCAATTCTCCGCTTTGGCGTGTCCCTAAAATTTCCCCGGGGCCGCGCAGTTGCATATCGCGCTCGCCGATTTTAAATCCGTCTCGCGTGGCACAAATAATATCCACCCGTTCTTTGGCTACACTTCCGGCATGTTGAGGCACTAAAATACAATAACTTTCGTGTTCCCCGCGGCCTACGCGCCCGCGTAGTTGGTGTAAACTGGCCAGGCCAAAGCGTTCGGCATTTTCAATTACCATTACCGTTGCATTTTTTACATCAATACCCACTTCAATTACGGGGGTGGCTACCAAAATGTCAATTTGATGAACGGCAAACCGTGCCATGGTTTCTTCTTTTTCGGTTTGGCTCATTTGGCCGTGCAAGATACCCAATTTGAACTCCGGGAATACTTTTTTCAATTTTTCAAATTCTTCCGTTACGGCTTTTGCGGAAATTTTTTCGCTTTCTTCAATCAGCGGAAAAACGATATAAGCTTGTCGTCCTTTCTGCACTTCCATTCGTACGCGGTCATAAGCCAGGCGGGAAGTGGCCGTTTCGGTTTGAATGGGTTGGCGACCGGGGGGCAATTCTTGCAGTGTGGAAACATCCAAATCCCCGTAAAACGCCAGTGCCAAGGTGCGCGGAATAGGAGTGGCCGTCATAGTCAGCAAATCTAATTTAGCTGTTTTTTCTTTCAGTTTACTGCGTTGTTTTACGCCAAAGCGGTGTTGTTCATCAATTACGGCTAAACGCAAATTGTGAAATTGAACGTCATTTTGAATGACCGAGTGCGTTCCTACCAAGATATGCAACGTTCCGTCGGCCAATTCTTTTAGAATTTTCTTTTTAGCGGCCGCTTTGGTGCTGGAAGTTAGCACGGCCACACGCACATTGAGCCCTTCCAACATGCGTTTGAATGTTAGGAAATGCTGTTCGGCTAAAATTTCGGTAGGGGCCATTAATGCGGCTTGGTAACCGTTTTCTACGGCCAGCAGCATGGCGCACAGGGCTACTACCGTTTTTCCGGACCCTACGTCTCCCTGCAGAAGCCGGTTCATGGGGCGTGGAGAAGTAAGATCATTAAAAATTTCGTTAATTACTTTTTTTTGGCTGCCCGTAAATTCAAATCCCAATTGTTGGCGGAACGGAGTGAGCAAATTCTTTTTAATTTCGTAGGAATAATCTTTAGATAAAATTTTGGTTTGTGTGCGTTTGATACCCCATGCTGTGGCCAGGAGCAAAAATTCTTCGTAGGCCAATCGTTGGCGGGCTGTTTCCAACTCAGCCGGCGAATGGGGGAAATGGACCGCTTTGAGTGCTTGCGGGGCGTTTAATAGCTTTCGTTTTTGCAGGAGCGAGGGAGGCAAAATTTCCGGCTCTGCCATAAGCGCAGGGGTTTGCAGTGCTTCGTAAATAAACTGTCTAAATTGTTTGTTGGTTAATCCCTCGGTAAGTGCATAAATAGGGGTCAAGCGGCCGGTATGTAGCTGTGCAAGAGGATCGGCCGCCACGTAATATTCATCCACGGTAATTTTATTATCAAAAAAATTATTTTTGTGTTCCCGCTTGCCGATCACCCACACTTCATTATGAAGGGTAAAATCTTTTTTGAGTGTGCCAAACGGGTCAAACCGAAACCCGCGGTACATCCGTTTTTTGAACCAGGTGCACTCTATTTGCTCGCCTTTTTCGTTTTCCAAAAAAGCTTTGAAAATCAGCACACTGTGGGCCGGGATAGTTTGCGTACGCAGTACACGTCCTTTGAAAATAACCAAAGCAGGATGATTGTATTCACTGGGGGGCATGCCCAACCGGCGGTCTTGGTAAGTGCGCGGATAATAGTGCAGCAAATCTTCCACGGTGTTTATTTCCAAGCGGTCAAATAATTTTGCCTTAGCCGGACCAATGCCTTTTAGGTATTGAATTTGCATGATAGTATTATTGTAGCAAAAAGGACTTGTTTTTTAGAAAAGGTCCTTGAAAAAAGAGTGTTCGTTCTTATACTTACAATATGCTTTCTGTTAAAACCTATTGGTCTTTTAAGGAAGGGGGTTGAAGATTTATGAAAAAATTTATTCTATTTCTAGCGGTTTGTCTAATACCGTCTTTGCTGATGGCAAAGCCGGTGTCCCTTCTGAGTCAAAATGTTCATGATGCGATTGCGGATCAAACCTTAATGGGCAAGTTCATGCGCGGAAAGACCGTTCGCGTGGCCATACATGCTCCATCTTCTCCCGATAAAGTACAGGAATATGGAGCTTATGTGCAAAGGTACTACAATATGTGGTTTAATTCCACGGCGAACATTATACGTGCTTCCGGCCGGAGAGATTTTGACGATTTGTTGCCCCGTTTGTCCCAACCGGTAAAAATGCGGTTTGTAACAGAAAAAGAGGCACATGATGTTGTGTTCAGATTACTTCCCTGGGAAGAAATACAAAAAACTTGTAGTGGTCACATGGCTTGTATGTTATATGATCGGGTCCCGGAGGTTTTTTGTGGAATGGAGGATGTGTTGTCTGTTGGAGAAAAAATTGATTTCGGGATTCTCCATGAAATAGGGCACACTTTGGGATTAGGGGATCAATATGTAATGGGGCGCAACACTAAGAATACGGATGTAAATTATGCCGGAATCGTGCAAAAAGGAAGCATTATGGACGCCGGTTCGACAAGCAAATTAGTGGAAAAAATTACAGAAGATGATGCCGATGGAATTATATTATCGGCTGACTTGGCGCTTCATAACTACGACCGTGGGGGTCAAAAAGGGTGGAAGAGTTTAGTGCCGGGGTCAGAACGATACTATGTTCACGGTAAAGTGGGCAACAGTCCTTATTCTTTTTTTATAGAACGGCGCGCGAAACATTCTATACAAGTATCTTTTGTACAATACGACGAAAAAGGGAGACCCGGGCCTGTGAAAAAATTGAAGTTTGCGCAGGGGGGGGTGAGCGTTCTTTCCCAACCAAAGGGGAGCAAAGTATTGGTGTCTGATAATGAGGGACGCCCCGTTAAAGAAGTTGGCCCGAATGGGGAGACTATTTATACTGCTTATTTCTACGAAAGCGTGCGTAAACTGGTGGTTAATAAAAAGAATCAGGTTATTTTTTATAGCAATGATGTGCGAAAGGATACTGATAAGGGAGGAGTATTTGGCGATATTGTGTCCGAAACATTTGTGAAAGAAGGAGATTCGTTTGTTAAACTTGAGAAAACCTTCTATAAAGGATATTACAGAAGAGGAGGGGAGGTAATTTATTCTCACTGGAGGGGAGAAGAACTTTATTCCATAAAATGCAACGAGATAATGTGCCAAGTGAGAGAAGGGGATGGAGCGTGGGAATTTGCCGATTCTTCCGATTTTATAAAAAAAGTAATGCCTCAAGAGGCACTTGAAACGTTGCAGGAAACGCTGAAACAATATATAAGCAAAGAAATTAACCGGAGGTAAAGACGGAAATATTTCATAAATAATCTGCAGGGGGGCTTTGGTTGGCCCCCTTGTTTTTTTATCAAATTCTCTTATACTTACAATATGCCTTCTGTTAAAACCGTGTCGGTCTTTTAAGGAAGGGGGTTGAGGATTTATGAAAAAATTTATTCTATTTCTAGCGGTTTGTTTGTTACCGTCTTTGCTGGTGGCAAAGCCGGCGGCGCTTTTGGACGGTTATGTCCACCAAGAAACTGCTGAAGGGAAGTCCTCGTATTTAACGGGTAAAATTATGCGGAGACAACCGTTGGATTTCTTTGTGGAAGTGCTCAACTTTCCGGAGAAAAAAGGGACTTATGAACTATATGTGAAGGACTTATATAACATGTGGTTTAATTCGCTTGAGGATATTTTGCGCAAGGCCAACCGCCCCGAGTTTGACGACTTATTAGCTGCTCTACCGCGGGAGGTAAAGATTCGTTTCGTAAGTAATGAGGTCCCCGCTGATTTGAAATTCGTTTTTATTCCGCCTTCGGAAATTTTTGAACAGTGTGGCGAAGGAGTTTTGGGATGTTATAAAAATACCGAAGGAGTTATCTTTGTATCAGAAAAATTAACCCACAACCCGGGGGAAGTTAACCGCGTTCATTTGCATGAAGTGGGCCATAGCTTGGGATTGGCAGATCAGTATTATTTAGGTCGGAATAATAACGCCAATTTAAACTATGCCTCTGCTATACGTGATAAGAGTATTATGAATGCAGCGAGAGGTTCAAAAAATGTAAAAGGAATTACGGAAGATGATGCCGACGGATTGATAATGGCCATTGACCTGGCGCTTCATAACTACGACCGCGGCGGTGAAAAAGGGTGGAAAAGTTTAGACAAAAAATCCAAACAATATTATATTCACGGAAGAGTCGCCAACAGCCCCTATTCTTTCCACTTGGATTTCAGGACTAATTCTATCTCCTTTGCCGAGTACGGAAAAGACTGGAAATCGGTGCAAGTGAAAGATCTTAAATTTTCCAAATCCGGGCAAGACCTTTTTGCTTCTTTGCCTAAATTGGAAGTTAAAGAAACAGATGCGCAAGGCCGCCCGGTTAAAGAAATAAGCCCGCAGGGAGAAACGGTCTATACCTCTTACTTATATGAACGGCAACGCAAATTATTTGTCGACAAAAAGGGGTTAGTAACGCGGTATGAAGAAAATATTTGGGATAGGAGCCCTTCTGATGTAGCCTTAAAGATAGTACGTTCGGGTTCGGCCGATTCTCTTGATGTGTTGATTGGTTACTTTCGTGTTTTAGGGAAAAAACCACGTGTGGCTTACGATAGGGTAGCATGGCAAGAAGAAGGAGATTCCTACTTCTACGAGGCCATGTGTTTTAAAAAGACTTGTGAGGATAGAATCCTTAGAGAGCCGCCCGATAATGTTAAGAGAGATTCGTTGCAAGAAACAATCAAACAAAAAGCATTGTTTGAACGGATGCAACGTTGGTTCAAAGGGAAGGGCAAAATAAAATCTTGAGAGCGCTGAAAATGAAAAAAACAATGCTATGGATGTTTGCATTTTTGTTTTTACCGGCTTTGTCAGTGGCAAAGCCGGCGGCGTTGCTTCATTATTATGTACATGAAGCCATTGCGGACAAGACCGGAGAGAACCTTTTAATGGGTAAAATTCTGCGCGGGCAGGCCATCCGCATAGCGGTAGAGGTACCTTCATCCCCCGATGAAATTCCCACTTATAAGCAATATGTACAAAAGCTTTACGATATGTGGTTTAATTCCACGGCGGAGATTATACGTGCTTCTGGTCGGAGAGATTTTGATGATTTGTTGCCCCGTTTGTCTAAACCTGTAAATATAGCATTTGTATCTAAGGAAGAAGAACATGATGTTTTGTTTGCGTTTCTTCCACTGGAACAGATAAGGGAAATTTGTGATAGTCGTGCTGTGGGATGTGCCGGGAAAGAAGGGAAGGTCTATGCTGTTTATGAGATGGTATTCTTGCAGACTCCTCCTAAAGGAAAAGTAAATCACACACACTTGCATGAGGTCGGGCACAGTCTGGGGTTGGGAGATCAATATGAGGAGGGCCGTAACAGGAATACAGATGTAAATTATGCCGGAGATATGTACGAAGAAAGCATTATGAATAATGGCGATTCTTATGGATTTGTAGGGAGTATTACAGCGGATGATGCTGACGGAATGATATTAGCGGCCGATTTGGCATTGCATAATTTTAACCGCGGCGGTAAAAAAGGATGGAGAAGTTTGGTGCCGGAATCGGAACGGTACTACATTCATGGCAAGATGGGGAATAGCCCTTATTCTTTTTTTGACTCCGCTGGGGAGAACGATTATAAGTATATTTCTTTTGTGAAATACAACAAAAAAGGGAAACCCAGCCCTGTGCAAAAACTGCCGTTTGCGCAGATGGGGAAAGACGTGTTTTATCAGCCGGAAGGCATCAAAGTGCTTCAGACCGATAACATAGAACGGCCGGTTGTAGAGCTTGGTCGTTATGGTGAAACTATTTATACATCTTATTACTATGACAGTATACGTAAACTGGTGGTTAACAGAGATAAACAAGTCTTATTTTTCAGTGAAAAGCAGAAAATCCCTTTTGAAACATTGGGGAAAAAGAAGTTTATCATTGTTGAAAAAGCTTTCGCAGGAAAGGGAAGTGATTTTATTGAATTAAGAAAAACAATCTCCCCCCAACAAAACGAAATAAAATATTATTCTCTGGAGCGGACAGAACAGGGAGACATCCATTATGTCATAAGATGTGCTCAGTGGGGGCAGAAATGCCATGCGGTTGAACAAGCAGGTGCCTACTATTCCGAGGAAGCATTCAATTCGATTAAAGAACGAGTGGGAGAAGTATTTGTGGATGATATAGTGGAAAAAATGTCAAAATCCCTGTGGGAAAGTATGTAAGATTTTTGAAAAATTTGGGAAAAGATAAAAGCAAAGGGTAGAAGATTTTTAAGAGGCAATTCCCCTAGGGAAAAAGCCTTGTTTTTTAATTAAATTCTCTTATACTTACAATATGCTTTCTGTTAAAACCGTAGCGGTCTTTTGAGGAAGGCGGAGAAGGATTTATGAAAAAAATTATTCTATTCCTGGCGGTTTGTCTGTTACCGGCTTTGTTAATGGCAAAGCCGGCGGCGCTTGCGGATGATTATGTTTTTAAATCGTTGGGCTCAAAAGAAGGCACCCCCTATCTAACCGAAAAAATTATGAAGGAGGAGCCGTTGCTTTTGGCAGTGGAAGTACCCAACGCCTCCGATAAAAAAGAAATTTATGAACAATATGTACAAAGCCTGTATGATATGTGGTTTAACTCGCTGGGGGATATTTTGCGCAGGGCCAACCGCCCCGAGTTTGATGATTTGTTAGAAGCTTTACCCGAACAGGTAAAAATCAATTTTGTAGAAGAAAATCAAACGGCAGATTTGAAATTCTTTTTTGTTCCGTTGCAGGAAATTCCCGGGAAATGTGAAGGGAATAAGTACACACAGGGATGTCTTAATTATATCAAGCGGGTGGTCTATTTTTCGGACAAATTATCCTCTCAACCGGGTGAGGTGAACAGCACTCATTTACATGAAGTAGGCCATAGTTTGGGGTTGGCTGACCAGTATTACCTGGGCCGCAACAGCAACGCCAATTCCAACTATGCTTCTAAAGTGCACAGTATGAGTATTATGAATGATGCCAACGGCCCGGAATACGTAACGGGTATCACAGAAGATGATGCCGATGCTTTGGTGATGGCCATTGATTTGGCACTTGGCAATTACGAGCGCGGCGGAGAGACCGGCTGGAAAAGTTTGGATGAAGATTACGAACAGTATTATGTCCACGGTAAAGCGGCCAACCGCCCTTATTCTTTCTACTTTGATGCAGCCACCAACACTGTCCGCTTTACTGAATATGATGACGAGGGGAAAATCAAACGAATGAAAAATTTTTCGTTTGCGGGCCTGGGGTTGAATATATTTGAACCGGTTTCCCCCTTAAAGGTGCTGCGCCAAGATGATTTGAATCGCCCGATAAAAGAAATCGGCCCTACGGGGGAGATTGTCTATACTTCTTATTTGTACGAACGGCACCGCAAGCTGTTTATTAAAGACGAACAGGTAGTCCGTTACGAAGAAACCATGTGGAACGGAAACCCGTTGTCCTCGCAAGCCGTTTCCAATGCGGTCAGTGCCGGCTCGGCTGATTCTATCAATATACTGGTGGGTTTCTTTGGGGTTCCAGGCCTCATGCAACAGGCCTTCTATAAAAAAATTGCACGGGAAGACAGAGGAGACTTTTTCTATGTCGCAACGTGTACGCAAAAAGAATGTAACGACGAAATAAAAAAGGAACCGCCTTCTGCAGCGTTGAAAAATTCCTTGCAAAAGAAAGACAAACAAAAAACATTGTTTGAACAGTTAAAAAATTGGCTGAAAGACAAAGTCAAAAAGAAATCGTAGAGGGGGAAAGAAAATGAGAAAAACGATTTTTGGAATAAGCATTTTCCTGTTGTTTCCTGTTTTCTTATCGGCGGCCGTTTTCCCGGGGCAGCTGCCTCCTACGGTGAGCACGTGGGCGGCTTTGAAAGACGGCGGTGCTCCGTTTGAAGAAGAAGTGAAAACAGCCATGGCCGGGCAATTGCCGCAGGGGCAAGCTCCCGCTTTGCACGAAAAAAACACGTTACTCCCTTTACTCTTGCAAGGAAAACCGTTGCGCGTGATAATCACAGTTCCACCTGCGGAAGAAGGCCGTCCGGAATTTTTGCGGTATTATCAAACCTTGCTGGGGAATGCATTTGACCAATGGTTTTTAAATTTGAGCGGTGCTATCCGCCATTATTGTAAAAAAACAGGCGATTGTAAAACATTTCAAGATGTACGTTTGCCGCGGGTAACTTTGCGCTTGGCGGCAGAGAATGACCCGGCCGATTTGAAAATATCCGTGCTAGACAATTTAGCCACCTTGCAGTATTTATGCCGCCGTGACGATTGTCACGGAACCGTAGTGCCGGGCAATGCGCATGGCCCCCTGGAAGTGATGGTATATAAGCAGGCCCCGGATAATGTGTGGTACCACGAAATAGGCCACGTACTCGGGCTGGCCGATATGTACCCGGAAGGATTTGAAACAATGGCCAGTGCTACCGTGCGCAGTAAAGAACAAGACAAGAGCCAGTCGGTTATGTCTTACTTAGGGGGACATTTCGGTTGTGAAGATGCGGACGGATTGCTTAATTTAATTGACCGTTGGACGCTTTATTTTGCGTTGCATACGTATGGGAAAGATTATAAAGCGCATATCAGCCATCGTTTGTTAAACGGATGGAACAGCTTTTGCCCGCATCAAGAGCGTTATACTCCGTTATTGTCTTTAACGGAAGAATAAGAAGCAATGATTTTGTCTAACTTATTTTAGAAGGCTCTTTTAAAGAGCCTTTTTTCCTATGGAAAGTACTTGCTTTTTTAGAGAATATCATTATACTTATGGTAGAGCCTTTTGTTAAAACGGTAATCCGTTTTTAACGGGGGTAGAGGTTTTAGTTATGAAAAAATATATTTTGTGTTTTCTTTTTTTGTTTGTAGCGGTAATCGGGATGGCAGCCTCTCCGTGGTGTGCTTTGGAGGGTTGTACTCCCCAGCAGCCGTCTGCTCAGAAAACATCTTCTCATAAGAAGAATCATTCTATGCCTCGACCGAACCCCCAACCCAAACCAAGTGCTGCTAGGGATGATGGATTTTTGCAGGTTGTAAAAGATGAAAGAGCAAATAGAATTTTACTTCCGCGTCTTATGCGAGGGGATACTTTTTATTTTGCGGTACAGTCTGTAACACGAGGGAATAAAGAGGGGGAAATTGTATGGTTTGATCTTCCTGAAAACCGGATGAGAAGAGCAAAAAGTACGACGAAGGCTGCCCTGCAGGAATGGTTTACAACTGCGGTAAAATATATAGATCCGTCTGTGAAAAATGCACTGACCAAAGAGGATCGCACGGAAGAATTTGCAGATATTTTGCCTTTTTTGCGAAAGAAGATTACAAAACGAGAGGCTGAATTAGAGGATTTAGATGTAGATTTAATAGTAATGATTGTGGATTCGCAGGATACATTTGCGGACGTATGTGGTCCAGGGGCGGAAGATTCTGTTGCCTGTGAATTTTGGGATGAAATAGAGAATGTAATCTTTATCGTTGTATTTGATAATACCGTTATATCTACGTATCTGCATGAAATGGGGCATGCTTTAGGCCTTGCGGATTTGTATAAAAAAGGATTTAAAGAAAATGGAGATAAACATGTCCATTCCTCTAACATTCGTGGTCGTGATTCTATTATGAAAGATGATGGAGATAAAATTACCTGTGATGATATAGACGGTTTTATTAACTTAATTGATTTGTGGACGGCAAATCCTTCCGAGCGTGTCACACAAGGTTGGAGAAGCCTTTGCCCGGATAGTGATGAATATTACAGGAATGGGAATTCCGTCGGGAAAAAAGAAATGAAAGAAAGAAGACAAAAAATGGTTGCTAAGCAAAAGGAAGGAATCAAAGAACGTTTGAAAAGCTAGTATAAGTTTCTCTACGTGGAATATGTTTTAAGCAAAATGTATAACCCCCGGCTTGAGCCGGGGGTTTTGCAATGTTTAGACGGAAAGAACTTAATCTTGATAATCTTTCAGCATCTTGGTGCGGCTGGGATGGCGTAACTTGCGGATGGCTTTGGCCTCAATTTGGCGCACGCGTTCACGCGTTACGTTAAACATTTTGCCTACTTCTTCCAAGGTGCGCGGATAACCCGAATCAATCCCAAAGCGCAGGCTGATAATTTTGGCCTCACGTTCGGACAGCGTGGCTAATACGTCGGCCACTTCCTGCTTGCGCAAGAAATCTACTGCCGCGCTGGTGGGGTTGGGCCCGCTTTTATCTTCAATAAAATCTTCCAAATTGGAATCTTCATCTTCACCGATAGGGGTGGAAAGAGAAATTGGGTCTTGCATGATTTTGAGCACGCTTTTTACTTTTTCCACCGATAAATGCAACGACTTGGAATAATCTTCCAAGGTCGGTTCGCAGCCGTGTTCCTGGCGGAATTTGTTGGTTACTTTTGTCAGTTTGGACACCAACTCCTTCATGTGCACAGGGATGCGAATGGTGTTGGCTTGATCGGCAATGGCACGGTTGATACTTTGGCGGATCCACCATGTAGCATATGTGGAGAATTTAAATCCGCGTTTGTATTCAAATTTTTCCACAGCTTTCATCAATCCCAAACCACCTTCTTGAATAAGGTCCGACAATTCCAAATTGGAATTGACGTGCTTCTTGGCAATGGAAACGACCAAGCGCAAGTTGGCTTTGATGAGTTTTAATTTGTCCTGCAAAATCATATCTTCAAAAAAGATGATACGGTTGTTAAAAGAAATAAATTCTTTTTCCGTCATGGGTAACATTTCTACCATTTGGTTATGGCGCCGGCGAACTTCTTCAATGTTAGCCAAGGCACGTTCCAATTCCGGCAGAGAGAATTTAGTGGCTTTTTTGAAAGCTTTATCAGTTATTTTTTTGGCTTTATAGTCGCGCACTAATTTTTTGATAGTAGCAAACGGACCGAAATATTCGTCAAAGCGGCGCATGTCATTGGTGGTTTCCTGCAAGCGGTCTGCCAATGTTTTGATTTTATTGGTCAAACGTTTGATTTTATTTTGATTTAAGTTTAATTTGTTGATGCGGGCGACTACTTCTTTTTGTTTGGCTTCTAATTTTTCAATGCAACTGTTACGTTTTTTATCGGACAAATTGGTTTGCAACTCTTTCATGAGTTTGGTAATTTCTTGTTCCCGCTTGCCGATAAACTGGGCGGCCTCTTTGAGTTTGCGGCGCATGTTGTTTAGTTCGCGCGTGGTGCGTTTACCGCGAGGCATGAGCTCTTTGGTGGTCATTTCTTCTTGGTCCACCAATTCTTCCCAGTTGCAAATTTCGCGCATGGTAATGGGGGACTCTAACACCAGTTTGCGCAATTCTTTTTCCCGTTCGCGGATGTTACGGGCCAGGGTTACTTCTTCGTCACGCGAGAGGAGCGGCACTTTGCCCATTTCGGACAAATACATCCGGATAGAGTTGGAAATATCCAATCCGGCAGCGGACATTAGATCTTCGGAAACGGTTTCTTTTTCTGTTTCTTTGAATTTTTTCTGGCTGACTACCTGAATACCCATTTCATCCAGGGTATCCATTACGCTATCAATATCTTCAGAAGACATATCCGACGCCGCTATCGAGCGGTTCAAATCTTCCAATTGCAAGTAGCCGCTTTCTTTCCCTTCTTGCACTAATTCTTTCAATGATTTATTTGCCGATGCCATTGTAACCTCTAATTACGATATTTTTTTAATTTGTTTTGAATTGCCACATATTGCTGGAACACTTCCGGCGGCACATCACCCGTGCCGTAGGTTTTCATTTTTTGTTTAATTTGTTTTAACTGTTTGTTTAATCCGGTTGTTACCAACTTTGCCGCGCAGGCGCCAATGTCGCGCGCGGGCTCAAAATCTGCCGGCACCGGTAAAAGTGCCAACTTAATAATTTCCTTTTTTTGTTCCGGGGCGTACTCCTCTAACAGAGAAGATAAATCTTCTACCTCCGGATGTTGCGCATGGGCTTTTACCATTGCGCTAAACAATTTCCATAAAGCCGGGGTGGAAAAATCTTGTTCTGTCAGCTCCGCGCATAATATCAAATGCTGCGGGCTTTTAAGCACCCAAGCCAACAAATCTTCTTCGGCATTGTGCGTACCCAAAGGGTTGACGCTTGCCTGTATGGGCGTTTGTGCCGGCCCCACGCCGGAAGTACGCAAAATCTGTTTCAAGCGCGCCAATACCAATTGTTCTTCTACGCCCACTTGCTCGGCCACATATTTGGCCCATTCCTGCCGCACAATTTCGTCAGGTTGTTTGGCCAAGGTTTGTGCCAATTCGGAGATAATTTTTGTTTTCTCCTGCGCTCCCAACGGTTGCGGGTGTGCTTGCAATTGCAATTGCGTGTGAAATTCAATCAACTCGCGTGCGTGGTCAAGCACCTGTTCAAATTTTTCTTTGCCGTATTTAATAATATATTCGTCGGGGTCTAATCCTTCCGGCAAAGAGGCTACTTTTACAAAAATACCGCGCTCAATTAAAATAAGTGCTCCGCGCAAAGCGGCTTTAATTCCGGCTTCATCCGGGTCAAAAAGCACAATGACGTTATCGGTATAACGTTTTAACAAACGGGCGTGATCTTCGGTTAAGCTGGTCCCCAACGGGGCTACCGTATAACCTACGCCGGCCTGATGACAGCCGATTACGTCCATATACCCTTCCAGCAGTACCGCACGCCCGGCTTTGCGTATTTCCGGGCCGGCAAAATTAAGGCCGTAGAGTACGTGAGACTTGGTAAATAAAACCGTTTCGGGCGAGTTTAAATACTTGGGCTCGCCCTCCGCTAAAATTCTTCCGCCAAACCCCACGGTGTCCCCGCGTTGGTTGATGATGGGGAACATCAATCGGCCGCGGAAATAATCACGCAAGCCGTATTGGGTAGAGGCGCACAACCCGGCTGTTTTTAAATCTTCGTCGGTATATCCGGTCTTACGGGCCGCTTGTGCCAAGTCTGTACCGCCGGGTTTGGAAAACCCCAATTCAAATTTTATGCACGTTTCTTTTGTCAGCGCCCGTTTTTTTACGTACGCGCGCGCGTGCTCGCCCGCCTGCGAAAGTAAATTTTTATGATAATAATTTTTGGCAAAGTCTAATACTTTGCGTGCTCCGGCGCGGCGGATTTCTTCGGCTGTTTCCGGCCGGGCCGGGCGGTATTCCACGCCGGCTTGCTGGGCCAATTTTTGCAAAGCTTCGTTAAAAGAGAGGTGCTCCATTTTCATCAAAAAGCCGAAAATGTCGCCCCCTTCCTGACAGCCGAAACAATAAAAAAAACCTTTTTCACTACTGCATGTAAAAGACGGTGTCTTTTCTTTGTGAAACGGACAACACGCCTTGTAGTGTTTCCCCGCGCGCTTGAGCCCGGGGACATACTGGCGGACGAGATCAACGATATCAATCTTATCTTTGATTTCTTCTATGAGGTGATTGTTCATTGCGTTCGCCTGGTGTTAAATAAAGGACAAAAGGCAATAGCCCTTTTACAAGGACTATTGCCTGTTTTGTTACAGCTTAAAAGCGTCTGCGTTTGGTGCGGCGTGCACGGCGCTGGGCTTCTTCGGATTTAAGTTTCCGTCTTACGCTTGGCGGTGTGTAGGTTTCGCGGCGTTTGATTTCGCGCAAGATACCGTTTTTTTCACATTCGCGTTTAAAGCGTTTGAGGGCTTCTTCCAAATGTTCAGCGTCTCTAACTTTTACAAAAACCATTTACTTTTTCACCACCTTCTATGGTCAATAGTTCAAAATAGCGGTAATTTCTACCTTATACATATTATAGATTTTTTGCGAACAAAACGCAACCTAACCCCCTTTCTAAACAGGGGCTTGGCAGTGTTGTAGTACACAACAGTACTTTCTTACCCTGCCGGCCACAAGAAGCGTCGCCCGGCCATTAAGTGAAAGTGTAAATGGTTCACACTTTGCCCGGCGCCTTTGCCGTTATTGGTAATCAAACGAAAATCTTTGAGGTCGAATTGTTTTGAAAGTTTTTTTGCCACGAGCAAAATGTGCCCCAAAAGAGCAGCGTCTTTTTCGTCCGCTTCGGACAAACGCGCAATATGCTTGCGCGGGATGATTAGTAAATGGGTGGGCGCTTGCGGGTTTAGATCCTTAAACGCTACCACCTGCTCATCTTCATAAACGAGTTGGCTTTTTATAGAGCCGTCGGCAATGCCACAAAATATGCAGTTCATATGCTTATTATAACTTATTTATAAAATTTGCTAAACGTTTTTAGGGCTTCCTTAACGGTAGCCGCATCCAACGGTTGTGCAAGCGGGCGGTAGTGAGAGTCATATTGTTCCACGCTGCCCAAATTGTTGAGCACTAGGATGCTATCCCCTATACGTACCGCTTTGGCCGTATAGCTGGAAAACACCATAAACGGGCGTGGGGTACTGTCAAACAAATTCTGCCCAATAGAATAATCTTCGGCCGGATTGGTACAACCGAAAACTTGCTGTAAAAGGGTGGGGGCAATATCATAGTGAGAGGTAAAATAGTCCACCGTTTGGGTTGTTTTTTTGTCGGGGTCGAACACGACAAGCGGCACCTGAGTTTGATAGTCTGTATAGTTGCTGTTGTGGCCCCAAAAATTCTGGTGTGAGTCGTTCATCTCCTGCCCGTGATCCCCACTGATTAGTACCCACGTGTTTTTAAGTAATCCCTTTTCTTGTAACGCATTTAATATACGGTTAATCATCCTATCTGAAAAATAAATGGAGTTTTTATACTCGTTTAAATACGGTAACGGGTCTGTATTTTTAGTAAGCGTTAAATAATTAACGGGTTTGGAAGGCGTAAATTTTTTATCTTCCTGCGGATAAGAATAAGCATGGGGCGCATCCGTAAAAATAAAACCGAAGAACGGCGTTTTGGGGTCGCGCGCATTCAAAAACTGTTCAAAATCGTTCACTGCGTTTTCATCACGCTGCCAACTGGAGTTACCCTGGGAATGGATGCGTAAATTTTCGATTGCACTAAATACGTTGCGGTCAAAAGCGGGGCTGGAAAGTTTGCTGCTGGCATAGATGGCCGGCGCATATCCCTGTTGCCAAGCTTGGCTGAGCAACACCGGCGGAATAGAAAAACCGGTTACGTTGTCCCAATACGAATGAGGCATGCCGTAAAAAAGGGAAAATATTCCCCCGGCTGTGGCATTTCCGCCGGATAAATGGTGGTTAAAAACCGTCATTCCCGGTTGTTGTGCCCAATGATAGGTGTGGGGCATAATTTCAGGTGTAAGCATATCGCTTCTAAGGGAATCAACCACAATTATCAGTACATTTTTAGCCTTTGCCGGAGCTTGGCAAGTAAGCGGAGCAAGCGGGTAAGTAAAAGACCCTTTTTGGTTGACAGCGTAAGGATTTTTTGCCGGAGTAAAACCCAGTTTTTCAAGGCGGCGGTTGGCTGATAACGGGAAAGCAAACGGCAGTACAGTCCGCTGGCTCATAATCGAGGGAACCATTTTGAATTTTCCCCAGGCATATAGCCCGTTATAACATAAGAAAGTCACCAACCAAACACCTAAAATTGCAAAGATAGTCTTGCGCGAAAATACTACGCGTTTGGCCAGTTTTAACAGACCGATTTCCACGCCCAATAGTACCAGAAAGATGAGGAGTGCGCTTATCCAAACGGAAGCGGAAAACGCAAAAATTTCCAGTCCGGCCGGGCCAAAGAAGAGCTCCAACATAGACGGCCCGATATGAAAGCGGTACTGGGAATAAACTACCATGTCAATGGCAAAAAAAGATGTCAGCACGGTTGCGGCCGCCACACTTACGCCTTGCAACGTGCGCGGGCCGATAAAAATAAACGGAGCGCAACACATAAGCCCCATGGCCAACAAAAAAGGATGCGCTAACGCAAAAGAAAGACTAAAGGCTAAGCCGGAAATATCGCTATGCAGGCCGGCAATATAAAAAAATCCGCTGCTAGCTATACACCAAAACAGCCCCTGGAAAAAGCAAAACGAAAACAACTGGCGTAAGTTCATTTTCCTTATTATATCAAATATGGGGAGGAGGCATGCATGATAAGATTGGCTAAAAATTGCTACAATATACCTATATTGTTTTTTGGAGAATCAATATGGCTAAAAACGACCTGATTACGCGCAACCTCATGCTGGACAGTTTGCGCCAATATGCAAAAAACCGTATTTCCTTTAATCTTATTCGCGAACACGACGCGAAAAACGAAATCCCTTTAGACATCTTAAAAGAAATGTACGACCACAATGTGCTGGGTGTGCATTTGTTGTTAATCCCGGAAGAATATGGCGGTTTGGGCGGCCAGACAACGGAAATTTACCGCGTTTGCGAACAATTGGCCCGTATTGACCTGGGGATTGCTACCGGCGTATTTGCTACTTTTTTAGGTAGCGATCCGCTTAATGTGGGCGGTACTCCGGAGCAAAAAGCCAAATGGTTCAAAAAAATCGCGCACGAAAATAAATTAGTCGCCTACGGCGCCACGGAAGCGGATGCCGGATCGGACCTGGTTTCTTTGCGTACCCGTGCCGAACACGTGATAAAAGACGGCAAAGTAGTGGGTTACAAAATTACCGGTAGCAAAATGTGGATTTCCAACGGAGGGGTAGCCGATATTTATACAGTCCTGGCATTGGCGCCGGGCGGTCCCTCCTGGTTTATTGTGGAGAAAGGCACTCCCGGATTCACGCAAGATGTACACGAAGACAAGCACGGAATCCGCCTTTCCAATACAGCCGGGCTTGCATTTGACGAAGTCTATGTTCCGGCAGAAAATTTAATCGGGCTTAAAGAAGGGCAAGGCTTCTTGCAGGCACAAGCCGTGTTCGGTTATACGCGTTTAATGGTAGCAGCGTTTGGTTTGGGCGGCGGCGAAGAAGCCGTGGAAACTGCCCTGGAATATGCCGGCCAGCGTATTCAAGCCGGTGGGCCCCTGTCACAAAAGCAAGGGTTTATGTTAAAACTCATTACCCCGCACTACATTCGTTTTGAAGCGGTACGCGCCTACATTGATTGGACAGCTAAACAGTTGGAAGTCAACAACCACGGTTTGGCTACCGAAGGGGCTATTGCTAAACTTTACGCCACCGAATCGGGTAATAAAGCTGCCGAAGACGCTATCCAGGCAATGGGTGGGTTCGGCTACACCAAAGAATTTTCCGTAGAAAAAATAAAACGTGATGTAAAAATCACCTGTATCTATGAAGGGACCAGCGAAGTATTGGAAATGACTATTTTCCGCGGGCGCTGGCAAGAACATTTAAAATCGCGCGGCCAATACTATGTGAAACAGGCCGAAGAATTTGAAGCGTTGCACGCTCAAAACCCCGACGTAGGAGCCGATAGCGTGGCACTGGGTTTCCGTGCTTTGGCCCGCGTGTTGGAAGATTGCCGCGTCAACAAATTGACCCGTCACCAGTACATTACTTTCCAATTGGGGGACCTGATTACCGAAATGGAAGTAGCCGCTGTATTTACCCGCCAATGTGCCAATAAATTGGTAACCGAAGGCAGCCGTTTCGACTTGGCTTCCCTGTGCACCATGGCCCGCGTCAATGCGCGCCAAAGTGCCTTTAAGGTAGCCAGCGAAGGAATGCGTTTGGTGTTGGGCACCTGCCCCGCTATCAATACAACCGAATTGGCCCAAGCAGTCAATTTGGTAGCTATTGAAGACAAAATGCGCGGACTCATTGAAGATATGGATGTAGTTTCCGCTAAACTCAGAGACACTCTTAAAAAATAGGTAACCTATGAACATTATCGTTTGCATTAAACAAGTACCCGATTCCAGCCAAGTAAAAGTGGATCCCAAAACCGGCACCCTTATTCGTGCGGGCGTGCCCAGCATTTTAAATCCTTATGACCATTACGCCTTGGAAAAGGCCCTGGAGATTAAAGCGAAAACAGGAGCCAAAGTAACCGTTCTTTCCATGGGCCCCAATCAAGCAGTTGCCGTTTTGCGTTTGGCATTGGCCTTGGGAGCTGACGAGGGTGTTTTGCTCAGCGACCGGGCTTTTGCCGGGTCCGACACGTGGGCCACTTCTTATGCGCTTGCAACGGCCATTCGAAAAATTGGTGCGTATGATTTGATTCTTTGCGGTCAAATGGCTATCGACGGTGATACGGCCCAAACCGGCCCGGGGATTGCCCGTCACCTGGATATTCCGCAACTTACGTTTTGTGAACGCATTGATGCCAATAATAACCAGGTAATCGTTAAAAAACTTATTGAGGGCGGCCACCAAATTGTGCAGGCCCAAATGCCGGTGTTGGTTACCATGACCTTCCCGGCGGACTATGCCCCCAAATATCCTTCTTTCTTGGCAGCGCATAAAGCCCAAGATAAACAGATTTTTACTTGGACGGCTGCCGATATCCAGGCCGACGTGCACAAACTGGGATTGGAAGGGTCTCCCACCCGGGTGGACCGTATCTTCCCGCCGCCGGCGCGCCCTAAGGGGGAAATGTTCAGCGGTTCAGCCATGGAATTGGCCAATAAGTTTGTAGAGATTTTGAAAAAGGAGAGTATTGTAAAATGATCCAGATTTCCGAAAAATGCGTAGGCTGCGGTAAATGTGTATCCGCGTGTCCGTTCGGGGCACTCTCCTTGTCGAACCGTAAGGCAGTTGCTTCTGCCGCGTGCACTTTGTGTGGTTCGTGCGTAAGCGTCTGCCCGATGGGGGCTTTGTCTTTGCCGGCCACGGGTGCGGTGAAAAAAGATTTATCCTCTTATAAAGGTGTATGGGTTTTTGTGGAGATCGGTAATAACGGCCGCACCTCTTTTGTCCGCCCGGTGGGATATGAATTGTTATCCAAAGGGCGCGAATTGGCTACCCAGTTAGGGGAAGAATTATGCGCCGTAATAATCGGCAGTAACATTAGCGGGTATTTCGCGGAAATTTCCCAATATGGTACCGATAAAATTTACGCGGTAGATTCGCCGGCTTACCAACAATACAACACGTTGGCTTATGCCAACGCCATGATTACGTTGATTCGAAAATATAACCCCAGCGTGGTGTTGTTTCCTTCCACGTATGTGGGGCGGGATTTGTCGCCCCGTATATCGTCAGAACTGTTTGTGGGACTCACGGCTGACTGTACCGGTTTGTCTGTCAAACAAGGCAATTTAATTCAAACACGTCCGGCGTTTGGCGGCAACATTATGGCCGACATCAAATGCCCGGACTATCGCCCGCAGATGGCAACCGTCCGCCCGAATGTATTTAAAAAAGTAGTTACCACTCCGGGCCGCATGGCCGCGGTGGTCAACGAAACCGTTTCCGTACCCGTCAAAGCAGGTACGGTGCGCGTTTTGGAAACTCATTTCGACCCTGTTTCTGCCAAAGATAAACTGGACGAAGCCCCGGTGGTAATTGCCGGCGGCCGCGGTATGAAAGACAAAGCCGGTTTTGATTTGCTGGAGAATTTAGCCGCCCGTTTAGGTGGTGCGGTGGGTGCTTCGCGCGCAGCGATTGATTTGGGATTGAAGGAAAAAGAAAAACAGATCGGTCAATCCGGGGTAACGGTTGCCTCTAAACTATACGTGGCATGCGGTATCTCCGGCGCGGTGCAACATATTGTAGGAATGGAACACAGCGAAGTAATCATTGGAATCAACAAAGATGCCAATGCCCCTATCTTTAATGTTTGTAAATATGGTTTAGTGGGAGACGCTAAACAAATCTTGCCCTATATTTTAGAGGGACTTGAAAAATAGAGAGGTAACAAATGAAACGATGGTTGCTTGTTTTGAGCATTGTATTTTTAGCGGGTCCTTTGTTTGCTTTTCGTGATGGGAAAGGAAAGTTTGAGTTGGCTTACGAAATTATGGGGTATACGTATCGGGAACCGCATATAGAAACCCCTATTCTCCTCAAAGCGCATGCAAAACATGGGGCCAGTTTGAAATATACAGCGTGGGGCGCCGGTTATGGCATTTCCGATACATTTAGCGCTATTGAACTGCGTTATATTACCGGAAAAACCGATTATAATGGCTACTTATGGGATGGAACCCCTTCCAAAGAGGAAGACTTAACCGATTGGTATGCAGAAGGACGTTTGCTAGTCGGGCAACACTGGTATTGGGGGAATGCGTGGATGCTCTCCCCATATCTGGGAATAGGGTACCGCTTTTTGAGCAACCATGCCGACGAAATGTCTTCCGGCGGATATCGGCGCGAATCTAACTACCTCTATGTACCTTTGGGGGTAGTACTTCAAATGAAAGCCGGTAATTTCAGTGTGAGCTTAACCGGGGAAGCGGACGGACTTATCAAAGGAAGCCAAAAAACTTGTTTGAGTGACGTTGGGAACATAGATCCCCCTTATGGAGATTACTGGCTTAAAGATGTACGCAACGAGCAAGATAAAGGTTTCGGTCTTCGTGCTGGTTTGAAACTGGAACAAAATTTTGGAAGTTTCGGTATTTTTGTGGAACCGTTTTACCGTTTCTGGAAAATTCAAAATTCCGAAGTTAAACCAATAACGATTACCAACGGCACAAATGAATATGTAACGGGCCAAGGAGTGGTGGAGCCGTTTAACATTACTCGTGAGTACGGTGTAAAAGTAGGAATTTCTTTTTAATTCCAGTCTTGTTTTTATCTGAAAAGGCGCAAGAAACCCTTGCGCCTTTTCTGCTTTCTAATTAGTATAATGTAGAAAGGAATATGTCCACTTTTTCTAAACTTTTTAAATTGTTTTTGCTGGTGGTTTTTCTGCCGCTGGTGCCTTTGGTGTTGCTTTTATCGTACTACCAAGTACATTTGAAAGATAACATCTTGGAAACGCACGTTAATTTGGCAGAAATAGTTGCCTCCTCTTTGAACCAACACATTGAAGATTTGGGCTGGCGTTTATCGTTTGGCCAAAATGTGGCGGTACAATTGGCAAAAAAACAAAATCCCACCTCCTCTTTACAAGATGCTTTGGCCGTTAATCCGGATTTTTTAATGCTGGCCATTTTGGATAAACAAGGTAAAGAACTGTACCGCGTAGGGCCGGCCCCGTTACTAAAAAATATTCCTACCGTTGATTTATCGGAAGATCCGGAACTGCCCCAACTGGCCACAGACCGGTTGTCTATCAGCAGTTTTGATGTGGTGGACGGCCGCCCCATCAGTGAATTTATTTATCCGCTTCCCAATGGGGATTATTTATACGGCATTCTCAGTTTCTTTAGTTTTCTGGCACGGTTGCAAGAACAGCGTATCGGCAATACGGGGCGTATTTATGTTGTGTCGCAAGATGGAATAGTCTATGCCAACGAATACCAATATACTCCCGCATTTGATGAAAATGCACTCAAAAATATTTTTGCTTCCCGTTCCCCTTTTATCAAGAAATTGAAAAGTGCCAAAGAAACGTACGTGGGGGCTTTTGCACCTACTCCTATTTTGGGTGTGTATATTACCGTTTTACAATTGAAAAAAGAAGCCTTCCGCAGTATCTACCATACCAACATTATTTTAATTTTATTTTTGCTGACGATCGGCACGTTGGCGTACTTTGGAGCGTTGACATTCGCCGAGCAGCTGGGGGAACCGATTGCAGCTTTGTCCGAGGCAGCCAACGAAGTCAGCCATGGAAATTTAGATGTGCATGTGGAAGAAGAAATCGGGTGGGGGGAGTTCAAACAATTGATTTCCGATTTCAACAAAATGACGGCAGATTTGAAAGATTACCAACAGCTGCAGCTACAAGCCCAAATCAGCGAAATGAAAGAAAATATTTTCCGTTCCGTTGCGCATGATTTGCGTGCTCCGTTATTGGGATTGCAAGGGTATTTGTTTATTTTGCAAAGCGGCAAAGTCTCTAAGAAAGAAGAAAAAGAATATTTGGAACTCATGGGCCAAGCAGCCAAAAACTTGTCCGTTCTTCTGGAAGATGTATTAGACGTATCGCGTGTAGAAGCCGGTATGATGGAACCGCACAAACAACGTGTAGATGTGAAAAGTCTTTTGAAACAGGTGACCGATACGCTGGCCCCTACCGCCGCGGAGAAAAATTTGACGCTGCAATGTGAAGAAGAAATCACTACGGTTTGGGCTGATCCCAAATTATTGCAACGGGTGATCATGAATTTGGTTTCCAATGCTATTAAATTTACCGAAAAAGGTTTTGTAAAAATTCATGCTTGGAAAAAAGGAAAAACAGATTATTTGTCTGTGGAAGATTCCGGTATTGGTTTAAGCGAACAGGATATAAAAGGCTTATTCCAAAAATATCATCAAGTCAACGAAGGAAAGCCCGGTTTTGGTTTGGGATTATTCATTAGCCGCCAAATGGTGGTAGCACATGGCGGTACGCTGGAAGTTGCCTCGCAACCCGGCAAAGGAAGCACTTTTACAATAGCTTTACCACAGGAGGAAGCATGATTGTATTTTGGCGTTTATTCTTGTCCATGTACATGGCAGATGTGATTTTATTTCGCAAACTTTTAAAAATCCAAGCCCAAAATCGTCTTTGGGCTACGCTGATTCGCACCGTGGTTTTTTTGGTATCTGCCTTTTGGCTGTGCCGTCATTATTTAACACTTGCGTGGCCGTTTTTCGGCGTGATAGATTTGCCCGGTTGGTTGTGCCTGTTGTTGTTCGGCGCTTTTTACGCAGGGGTACACCAATTCTTTAATTTTGGCGGACAAATACGCGGCGGTTATTTGCTAACCTTCTTTGTTAAAAATACATTCTTATTTTTATTTTTGTTTTTATGTGCGCCGTTTTTGGTTGTATATCATACCGGCAATTTCTTTGCGCAGCCGTGGATTATCTTTTGTGTGGGGATTGTGATTTCTACGTATTTATTGAAATGGTTGTTTAGTGCTTTAGAGCAAGACCGTTACCAAATAGATGATATCTCCTTTGATGAACACTGGATGTTGATGATGATGCGGCTTATTTTCTATGTGATTATGTTGCTGCCGGGTATACGGTGGTGCGTTTTGTTGGCCATTTGGTTTGGGGCCTGTGTTTATGCCCGCAACAACCGTTTGCTAGACGTTTCCAAAACTGTTTTTTATTTGAGTATTATGGGCTCGGTATTTATCGGTTTATTGGTACGTTTGCGGATGTATTGGATTGGATAATATGGAACTGGCTACCCTCAAATTTGCATGTCTGGATACGGAAACAACCGGCCTTTCTCCCGACGGAGGCGGAAAGGTGTGTGAGGTGGCTGTATCCATTTCACAAGGGGGAAAGGTACTGGAAGAATTTTCCACGCTTATCAACCCGGATATGCCCATGCATCCCGACGTAATTGCCATTCACGGCATTACCAACGAGATGGTAAAGGATGCCCCTTTGTTCAAAGACGTGCTCCCTACATTGAAAAGGTTATTTGACGGATGTGTGCTGGTCGCACACAATGCCGATTTTGATATTGGTTTTTTGAAAAGTGAATTTGAACAATGTGGGGAAAAATTCCCGGACTATCCGGTGCTTGATACACTTAAACTTGCTCGCAAAAGCGGCCTTTTCGAACGCAACCGTTTGGGGCACATTGTGGAACAGTTGGGCCTGTGTAGTGACGGCTGGCACCGCGCTATGGCAGATACCAAAATGGGCGAACAGGTGCTGTATTATTTTTTGAATTTGTTGTGTAATCGCGGAATTAAAACCTGGGAGGAATTGTCTGCCTGCCAGTTTAAAAAATGGAAAGATTTAACAATTAATCTTAAGGAGATAAATGTATGAAGAAAGTAGTTTTGATTATTCGTGACGGGTGGGGCAATGCAAAACCCGGCCCGTACAATGCAGTTTCCAATGCAAAAATTCCAAATATTACCCGCTATTTAGCCAACTATCCGCACACCCAGATTGAAGCTTCCGGTGAACAGGTGGGTTTGCCTGCCGGATATATGGGGTCCAGTGAAGTGGGGCATTTGAATATGGGGGCCGGGCGCATTGTGGTGCAAGAATTAAAACGCTTAAAAGATACCATTGAAGACGGTTCTCTTTTTGCCTCAAAGCCGTTTGCCGCTTGCATAGAGAATTGTTTGAAAAATAAAAAGCCGTTGCATGTTATGGGGCTGGTACAAGATGAAGGCGTTCATGCGCATCAAGACCATTTGCATGCCATTATCAAATTTGCAGCCGAGAAGGGCATCAAAGAAGTATATGTCCATTTCTTTGCCGACGGGCGCGATACCCCTCCGCAAAGCTCTATCGGTTTTATTCGCACGTTGGAAGAAAAAATGAAAACCTACGGCGTAGGTAAAATTGCCACCATTCAGGGCCGCTACTATGCCATGGACCGCGGCGAAGATTGGAATTTAACTGATAAAGCCTACAATTTAATCGTTCGTGCGCAAGGTTTGCATGGTACTACCGCTGAGGCTGTGGTGGAAGAAGATTATAAAACCCTCAAAACACCCGACGGCGGACCTATGGTAGATGAATATATTCCGCCTACGGTGTTGGGCGATTATAAAGGAATGGAAGAAGGATCTTCCGTTATTTTCTTTAACTTCCGTCAAGACCGTGCCATTCAGCTTACCCGTGCCTTTATTGACGACGATTATCCGGGTAAAAACCGCGGCCCGCGTGTGCCGTGCGTGTATTGCGGGTTGACCAAATACTATGACGCTTTCCCGTACAATGCGTTGCCTTCCATGACAGACGGCGGCGGTATGAATAATCTTTTAGGGGAAGTGATTTCCAAAGCCGGCCTCAAACAATTGCGCTTGGCGGAAACACAAAAATTCAAACACGTTACTTCTTTCTTTAACGGAAAACTTATTAAACCCTACCCCGGGGAAGACCGCATTGAGAAAAAGGGCCGCTTTGATCCGGCTACATTTGCCGATCATCCGGAAATGGAAGCGTATATCGTTAAAGATGAAGCAATCCAACAAATTGCAAGTGAAAAATACGATTTTATCGTCATCAATTTCGCCAACTGCGACATGGTGGGACATACCGGAAATTTGAAATCGGTCATCAAAGCGGTGGAAGTGGTAGATGAATGTACCGGTGCCGTAACCGAAGAGGCCCTTAAACACAATTATACGGTGTTTATCACGGCCGACCACGGCAATGCGGAAGAAATGTGGGACGAAAAAATCAATATGCCCAAAACGGCCCACACCACTAACCTGGTAGATTTTATCTACGTATCCAAGGAACATCCGCACGCAGTAATGCAGCCTACGGGCAACTTGGGTGACGTAGCTGTCACCGTGCTGGATGAAATGGGCCTGGAAAAACCGGCGGACATGACAGCCCGGAGTTTGATAAAGAGTAAATAGAAGTTGTAAATTTTAGCATCTGGGCCTTGCCTTTTGCCTTACGTACCTGCGCTTTGCGCCGTTGCAAGCCGTACGCAATGGCGCAACTTGCAAGGCCTAGTTGTTTGAATTTTTCACTCCCAAACAAAAACATAAGGAATGATATATATCTTATGCATTACATTAAAGTAAAAGTGCACGCTGACGAAAAGAAAAATCAAATCGTCAAAAAAGCACAAGACACTTATGAAATTTGGGTCAAAGCTCCCGCAAGCCAGGGCCGTGCCAACGAAGCCGTGCGCGCCGTGCTGGCTACACAGTTGGGCGTAGCTGAAAATAAACTTTCTCTCATCAAAGGGGCCACCAGCCCTGCCAAAATTTTTCTTCTTCGTGACTGATTTTTTGCAGTCAAAAAGGCATTTTTCTCTTATATTTTCTAAAAAATTTCTTGAGTTTCTGCTTCAAATAAGTTCTAATAGTAAGGTAGTTTATTTAGCTTATTAAGGAGAAATTCATGAAAAAACTACTCGGCTTGTTACTGGTAGCCGTTGTTGCCTTCCCGGCCAACGCTGCAGTAATTAAGAATGTAGAACTCAAAGGTGAAGTGCAAACGATTGCTTCCACCATTGACAATAACATAGGAGATTTCTTTTACCACGGTGCTAAAACTCGTGCGATGGCTGGTCTTTCTGTGAACGTGTGGAAAGGTATTGAACTTAACACGCTTTTTCAATATGTGTATGCGTGGGGAGATGATAACTATACCAATAACGGTTTTGCCAATGCTGATGAAATGAAACTGGCTAATGCCAACATAGCGTTTACCAATTTGTTTGATTCTTTGGACGTAACAATTGGTCGTCAATTTTACGGGGATGAAGACAGCCCTGTTATTTATTTTGGCCCTAACCATTACAATGTGGAAAATTCTTTGTATGCCAATGCATTGGATGCTGTAAGAGCTGACTTTCACAGTGATTCTTTGAATGTTACATTGTTGGCTGGTAAAATAGCGGATATATTGTCTGGATATACCAGAGAATTTGTAGGAATGATGCTTGCGCACCGGTTGGAAACTCGAGCAATTATTTGGGGTGGAGATGTAAAATGGCAAGTGTCGGATTCTCTTAAAGCTCAAGTATATGGTTATGATCTTTCCGATTTAACGGTACGTGATTATACTACTGGCTACGATAATCCGCTTTCCCTTTTTCCCAGACTGGATGGCATTGAACACATTGGTGTCTACGGCGCCAAACTCAGTTGGAGTACGGATACACTACGCATGAGTGCCGAATATGCCCGCAATATGTATGGTAGCCGAGCGTTGAAAGAACGGAAGGACACCCCCTATATGGTCAAGGCCGATATCGCCCAAGATATAGGTGCAGTTACTGCGCGAGGCACCTTCCTTTACGGAAAAGAGAAATGGGGAGAAACTGGTAATAGAAGTGTTCCTTTTTTACAAATGGGTAATTACCGACCTGGTCTTTTTATTGGGAGTTTAGCAAGAAATATTCGAAACAATATATTTTCTTATACAAACGGTATTCGTATGTTTAATGTGGGAATGGATTACCGCCCGGCCGATAGATGGAAAATTTCCTTAGACGGATTTTCTTTTCAAGATCGTTATGGACGAAACTCCGGAACATTGGAAGCAGATTTAACCGCTATATATGATTATAACGATTACGTCCAATTGTTTGCGGGTACCGGTTATGCTAAATTTGGAAGAGGTTGGAAAGGTTGGAAAGGATATACAGATGCTACCAAAGTACAGCTAGGAACAATCGTTCATTTCTAATTTAGAAACAAACACACCCCCGCTAGCAAGCGGGGGTTTTTGGGCCTTGACTTTGTACCTCAGGCATTGGTAAGATAATAAGGTAGTTAATTTATTAGGAGGATATTACATGAAAAAACTACTCGGCTTGTTACTCGCTGCCGTTGTTGCCTTCCCGGCCAACGCTGCGATAATCAAGAATGTAGAACTCAAAGGCGAAGTGCAAACGATCGCTTCTGACGTAAAATATAGCATGGATACCTTCAACCGCGGTGCCAAAACCCGTGCGTTGGCAGGTTTTTCCTTTGACGTTGTAGAAGACGTTAAAGCCAACTTGTTGTTCCAATATGCTTACAATTGGGGCGACCACAACTATACCAACAACGGGTTTGACAGTGCCGAAGGTATGCGCTTGGTCAACGCCAACTTGGTATTATCCAATTTGTTCTGCTGCTTAGAAGCGACCATCGGTCGCCAATTCTACGGCGAAGACAACAGCCCAATCATTTACTTTGGGCCGAACCACTACAATGCTGAAGGCATGGGTTTAGCGTCTGCTTTAGACGCCGTAACCGTTCGCTATAGCGACGATTTCAAAACCTTCACATTAATC
>JAEELM010000004.1 GCA_016282685.1 Elusimicrobiaceae bacterium
GCGTAAAAGCTGCTGCTCCTGCTGTGGCTGTTGCTGCTGCCCCCGCTGCCGGTGGTGCCGCTGCCGCTGAAGAAAAAGATGAATTCAACGTCGTACTCACTGGTTTTGATGCTGCCAAAAAAATTGGCGTAATCAAAGCTGTACGTGAAGCAACCGGTTTGGGCCTCAAAGAAGCCAAAGATTTGGTAGAAGGTGCCCCGAAAGCCGTGAAAGAAAACGTTGCCAAAGCCGAAGCTGAAGAACTCAAAAAGAAAATTACCGAAGCCGGCGGTACCGTAGAACTCAAATAAGTTTGTACGACAAACTATTAATCCCATCCCCTTTATGGGGGTGGGATTACGTACCCGATAGGGTGCCTGACGGAGAATTAGCTGTGCGTTGCTAAAACCTCGTCCTAACCGTAGGAAGAAAAAGAAATGATTGAAAAACAAACAAATTTCGGCAAGATTTCCACTAAACTTCCGTTACCCGATTTGCTGGACATGCAAAAACAATCCTTCGTGGATTTTTTGCAATTAAATGTAGCCCCGTCTAAACGGGAACTCAAAGGATTGCAAGCTGCGTTTGAAGATGTGTTTCCCATAGAAGCACCGGATGGCAGCATGCGTTTGGAATTTATTAAATATGATTTAGGTACTCCCCGTTATGCTACCCCGGCCGAAGCTGCCGTGCGCGATAGCACTTATGACGCTCCTTTGAAAGCCACTTTACTTTTATATGTAAAACAAAAAAACGGAAATATGAAAAACGCTTCCGAGCAGGAAGTTACTCTTTGTAATTTACCTTTGATGACGGATGCCGGTTGTTTTGTATTTAACGGCGCAGAACGTGTAGTAGTCAGCCAGATGCACCGTTCTCCGGGTATCATTTTTGAAGAAGACGAAGAAAAGAAACAGTCTACTTTTGGTAAACGCTTATATGTAGCACGCATCATTCCTTACCGCGGTGCTTGGGTAGAATTTTCTTTTGATGTAAACAACGTTCTTTGGGTACGTATTGACCGCAAGAAAAAAGTACCTGCCTCTACATTCCTTCGCGCTTGTGGTTTGGAAACCAACGCACAAATCATCCAAACTTTTTATAAATGTGAAGATATTGATGTTAAACCTACCAATGTAGATAGTGTGGTAGGCCGTTATGCAGCAGACGATATTTATGATCCGGTTACCGGTGAAGTGTTATGGAACTTGGATGAAAAAGCTGCCTTGCCGATTGACGATAAACTTTGCAAAACATTGATTGAAAAGAAAGTAAAAACCATCAAAGTTATCTCCGGTAAGCCGCGTCAGGAAGATCCGGGTATTTTAGCTACACTGGAACACCGCAAAGATTCTATCCGCACCGCAAAAGAAGCACAAGCGGATATTTATAAGAAAATGCGCGGACAAGATTTTATCGTTCAAGCACAAGCCGAATCTTTCTTGGATAATTTGATTTTCAATAACATCCGCCGCTATGATTTAAGTTTCGTAGGACGTTATAAAATCAACAAAAAATTTGCCAAGATGTTTGATTTAATCAGCAAATATAAATTCAAAAAATTCGCCATGCCCAAAGACAACCGCCGCACATTGACTGCGGAAGATGTGATTGTAACAGTGAAGTATCTGTTGGCTTTGAACGCAGGCGAAGACGCTGAAAAAATGTACGGCAAAGATTTTTCTTTCAAAGTGGACGATATTGACCACTTGGGCAACCGCCGTGTACGCGGAATTGGCGAATTGTTGGAAAACCAAATTCGTGTAGGGTTGAGCCAAATGGCTAAAACCGCCCGCGACCGTATGAATCGCGATTTGACGACTCCCACCCCGCGTGCTTTAGTCAATGCACAACCGGTGCAAGCCATCATCCGCAAATTCTTCGGGACTTCGCAATTGTCCCAGTTTATGGACCAGATTAACCCCTTGGGCGAACTTACACACAAACGTCGTCTTTCTGCCTTAGGGCCCGGTGGTTTAAACCGCAAACGTGCCGGCTTCGAAGTGCGCGACGTACACTATACCCACTACGGTCGTGTTTGTCCGATTGAAACGCCGGAAGGTCCGAACATTGGTTTGATTACCTCTTTGGCTTGTTATTCCAAAGTAAATAAGTATGGACTTATTGAAACTCCTTACCGCAAGGTAGAAAACGGAAAGGTGACCGACAAGGTGGAAGCTTTAACTGCAGATGCCGAAGATGATAAATTTGTAGCCCAGGCCAACACACCTACCGATAAAAACGGTAAAATCGATACCGATTTGGTAGCTTGCCGTGTACGTGCCGATTATCCGTTGGTTTCTCCGAAAAATGTAGATTATATGGATGTGTCCCCGTTGCAAGTTATCAGTGTTTCCGCGGCTTTGATTCCGTTCTTGGAACATGATGATGCCAACCGTGCTTTGATGGGTTGTAACATGCAACGTCAGGGTGTGCCGTTGTTGATGCCGGAAGCTCCTTATGTGGGAACCGGTATCGAACACGAAGTTGCCCGTGACTCCGGTACTTCTGTAGTTGCTAAACGTGCCGGCCGCGTACAATTTGCAGATGCTTCCAAAATTGTAGTGGAAACCAAAGACGGTTCTTGCGACGTGTATGAATTGTTAAAATACAAACGTTCCAACGCCGATACATGTATCAACCAACACCCGGTAGTAAAGGCGGGAGATGACGTAAAAGCTCGCCAAGTGATTGCTGACGGCCCTGCTATGGACAATGGTTATTTAGCTTTGGGTCGCAACATGTTGGTAGGCTTTATGTGTTGGGAAGGATATAACTACGAAGACGCTATTTTAGTATCCAGCCGTTTGGTAAAAGATGATGTCTTCACATCCATCCACTTGCATGAATTTACGGTAGATGCCCGCAACACTAAATTGGGTGCGGAAGAAATTACCCGCGATATTCCCAACATTGGTGCGGAAGCTCTTTCTCACTTGGATAATGATGGTATTATTTTCCCCGCTACCGTGGTAGAACCCGGTGATATTTTGGTAGGGAAAGTAACCCCCAAAGGGGAACAGCAATTAACGCCGGAAGAACGCTTGTTAAAAGTTATCTTCGGTAAAAAAGCAGATGACGTAGTAGATGCTTCCTTGCGTGTTCCTCCCGGAACCAGCGGTAAAATTTTAGGAACGCGCGTTTTCGTTCGCAAAGAAAAATTGACGAAAGACGAAGAACGCAAACGTGCCGCCGCTTTGGTAGAAGAGCGCGACAGCACCATGGCACTTTTAAAAGAACAAAAGAAACGTGCTATTGCCAACGCTCGTGCAACCATTAAAAATGCTTCTTCCTTGAAAAAAGAAGAAGATCGGTTAAATTCCCTCTATAAATTATTAGAGAAAAAAGCCCAAGAACATTATGACCGGGAAAGCGAATTCTCCAAACAAGGAGATGAACTCGCTGTAACGGTCAACAAATCTGTTAAAGTGTATATCGCTTCCAAACGCAAATTGCACGTAGGTGACAAGATGTCCGGTCGCCACGGAAACAAAGGGGTCGTAGCCCGCATTTTGCCGGAAGAAGATATGCCGTTCTTGCCCGACGGAACACCGTTAGATATTGTACTTTCTCCGTTGGGTATTCCTTCCCGTATGAACGTGGGCCAGTTATTGGAAACCATGTTGGGTTGGGCGGCGCACTACCTGCACTACAATGCCGCTACCCCCGTATTTGACGGGCCGAGCGAGGCAGAAGTAGTGGCGCAAGTACGCAAAGCAAAAGAAAAGATATTAGATGACAAAGGTTTAAAAGGAAAAGCGCGTGAAGAATATGCCGCTAAGTACTTGCCGGACGATTATTGTCGTATTACGCTCTATGATGGACGTACCGGTGAACCTTTTGAAGAAAAAGTAACGGTGGGTTATATGTACATGATGAAATTAATCCACTTGGTAGAAGACAAGGTACACTCTCGTTCCACGGGGCCTTACAGCTTAATTACGCGCCAACCGTTGGGTGGTAAAGCGCAATTTGGTGGTCAGCGTTTCGGGGAAATGGAAGTGTGGGCCATGGAAGGTTATGGCGCAACTTATACCTTGCAAGAATTCTTGACGGTTAAATCCGACGACTTTGACGGCCGTACAAAAATGTATGAATCTATCGTCAAAGGCAAAGCACCTACGTCTCCCGGAGTGCCGGAATCATTTAAGGTACTCATTAAAGAATTACAGGCGTTGGGGCTTAGCGTAGATTTACTGCAGAAACGTGATAACGGTGAATCCGTTGTAGTTTCTGCTGACGAAAAGAAAGAAGAGGCTACTAAAGAGGCCGCTAAATAGTCGGGGACGATAACATGCAAACGAAAAAAGTGAAAAAAACAAACGAACTTAACTTTTTTGACTTTGATGCCATCCGTTTAGGCATTGCCAGCCCGGAACAAATCATGGCTTGGTCTTTCGGGGAAGTAAAAAAACCGGAAACTATTAACTATCGCACGTTGAAACCGGAACGAGACGGTTTATTCTGCGAACGCATCTTTGGGCCGACCAAAGACTATGAATGCGCTTGCGGAAAATACCGTTGGCCCAAATATAAAGGCATTAAATGCGATCGCTGCGGTGTGGAAGTTACCGAAGCAAAAGTGCGTCGTGAACGCATGGGGCACATTGAATTGGCTGTGCCGGTTGCCCACGTATGGTTCTTGCGCAAAAATCCGTCCCGCATTGGTATTTTATTAGACAAACGTACCAGCGATTTGGAACGCATTGTTTACTATGCCGCTTATGTGGTGTTGGAAGATTGTGTAGATAGTGTTACCGGCCGTGTGGACTTCAAAAAAGGTACTTTGTTGACAGATGCCCAAGTGCGTGAAGCCCGCAAGAAACACGGAGCTCGTCTTAAAGTAGATATCGGTGCTCCGGCTATCAAAACGTTGCTGGAAGGAATTGATTTTGATAAAGAAATTCCTGCTTTACACAAACAATTAAAAGAAACGCAAAGCGAAGTGGAACGTACCAAACTCGTTCGTCGTATTAAGACGATGGAAGAGTTTAAGGAAAGTGGAAATCGTCCTGAATGGATGGTGTTAAGCGTATTACCGGTTATTCCGCCGGATTTGCGCCCCTTAGTACCCCTCGATGGTGGCCGTTTCGCAGCGTCTGACTTAAACGATTTATATCGTCGTATCATTAACCGCAACAACCGCTTGAAACATATTGAATCTCTCCGCGCTCCGGAAGTGATGATTTATAACGAAAAGCGTTTGTTGCAAGAAGCCGTGGATGCTTTGATCGAAAACGGAGCCCGCGGTAAAGTATTTATCGGCCCCGGTGGAAGACCTTTGAAATCTTTGTCCGATAGCATTAAAGGTAAACATGGTCGTTTCCGCCAAAACTTGCTCGGTAAACGTGTGGACTATTCCGGCCGTTCCGTAATTGTAGTAGGGCCGAACTTGAAAATCCACCAATGCGGACTTCCCAAATTGATGGCTTTGGAATTGTTCAAACCTTTTATCATCGGCGAACTGATGAAAAAAGAAGGAACAACGTTAAAATCAGCCAAGAAAATGTTAGAAAAAGTCCGCCCGGAAATTTGGGATATTTTAGAAAAAGTAACCCAAGCTCACCCGGTCATGCTCAACCGTGCTCCAACTTTGCACCGCTTGGGTATTCAGGCTTTTGAACCTGTTTTGATTGAAGGAAAAGCCATTCAGCTTCACCCGTTAACTTGTGCAGCGTTTAACGCTGACTTCGACGGTGACCAGATGGCCGTACACGTACCGCTTTCTTTGGAATCTCAAATGGAAGCGCGCACCCTGATGTTAGCCTCTAACAACATTTTATCTCCTGCCTCTGGTAAACCGATTGCCGCCCCGTCTCATGATATGGTATTGGGTGTCAACTGGATTACCACTATTAAAGATGGTGATATTGGCGAAGGGTCTATCTTTGGTAGCAAGGAAGAAGCCTTGGTAGCCTTAGAGTACGGTAAGCTTTCCTATCACGCTAAAATCAAAGTGCGTGGTTTGAATGCTATTCCTGAAGCCGGTTTAAGCAGCAAGGAAGAAAAAGATGCTTCCAAATGGAAAGATTATACTTCCGTAGGACGCATTATTTTCAACCAAGCTTTGCCCAAAGGATGGGAATATATTAATAAAACCGTCGGTAAGAAAGAACTGGGCGCGTTGGTGGATGAATGTTACAAGAGCAAAAAATACGGTCGTTACGAAGCCGTACAGCTCTTGGATAAGATCATGAAGATGGGATACCACTACGCTACTTTGTCCGGTTTGTCTATTTCTATTGCAGACATGACCATCCCTTCCAAAAAACAAACAATGATTGATAAGGCCAAAGCGGAAGTAAAGAAAATTCAAGCCCAAGCTGAAGCCGGTATCATTACCGAAGGGGAACGTTATAACAAAGTAATCGATATTTGGACACGTGTTACAGATGATGTAGCCAACGAACTTTTCAGCGAAATGAAAAAGTTTGCCCAATCCAAATATGATCCCTCTAACAAAGAACACAGCGGTCAACGCTTTAACTCCGTTTACTTGATGGCAGATTCCGGTGCTCGCGGTTCTCGCCAACAGGTACGGCAGTTAGCCGGTATGCGCGGACTTATGGCTAAACCGCAGAAAAAATTGACAGGTGGTCAAGGTGAAATTATCGAATCTCCAATTACAGCTAACTTCCGTGAAGGATTGTCTGTGTTGGAATACTTCATTTCTACACACGGGGGACGTAAAGGTTTGTCAGATACCGCTTTGAAAACGGCCGACGCCGGTTACTTAACCCGCCGTTTGGTAGATGTGGCTCACAACGTGGTAATCACAGAAGAAGACTGCGGTACTCATAACGGTATTGTAGTTAAATCTTTGATGAGCGGAGAAGAATTGGTAGAGTCTATTGATGAACGTATTTTAGGCCGTACCAGTTTGGAAAATATCGTTGTGAAAGTACAAAAAGCCAACGGAAAAGAAGAAGAAAAGACCATCATTAAAGAAGGCGATTTAATTACCTTAGAACAAGCCAAAGAAGTAAAGAAATATGGTGTGGAATCTGTCCGCATTCGCTCCGTACTTACGTGCGAAGCTCCTTATGGGGTTTGTTCTAAATGTTACGGCTTGTCCTTGGCAACAGCTTCCAAGAGCAATCCGGGAGACTCGGTGGGTATTATTGCAGCCCAATCCATTGGGGAACCGGGTACGCAGTTAACCTTGCGTACGTTCCATATCGGTGGTACGGCCAGCCGTGTTCTTTCCCGCAGCCAAGCAGTAGCCGATATTGACGGTAAAGTAACGTTTAAAGACATTAAACTGATTACCAACCGTTATGATAATAAAATTTGTATTTCCAGAAACGGCTCTATCTTTGTAACAGCCGGAAATGGTACAATTAAAGAATACAAAGTCCAATACGGGGCCTCTGTTTATGTAGCAGATAAAGACTCCGTAAAGAAAGGTTCCCTCCTTGCAGAGTGGGACCCGCACTCTATTCCTGTTTTGGCCGAAACGACCGGAACGGTAAAACTGACGGATGTTATCGAAGGTATTACCTTACAGGAAGAGCGCAACAAGGTGACAGGCGTTATTGAACGCAAAATTACCGCAAGCCGCGGCGGGAAAAACAACCCGCGTATCAGCATTAGCGGTAAAGGAAAGGGCATCAACCTACCCTTGCCTATTGACACCATTTTGATGGTAGAAGATGGCGAGGATGTAGAACCCGGAGATGTCTTGGCTAAAATCGGCCGTGAAGCCGGTGGTACCAAAGATATTACCGGTGGTTTGCCTCGTATTGCGGAATTATTTGAAGCCAGACGTCCGCATAACCCGGCGATTATTTCCGAGTTTGAAGGAATTGTCAGCCTGGAAACGTCACCCAGAGGTTTGATTGAGGTGGTTGTACGTAATGAAGAAACCAATCAGGTAAAACAGTACAGCATCCCGCAAGGGAAACACCTCGTAGTATACGAAGGCGATCATGTCGGTGTAGGGGAAGCTTTAACCGACGGCGCCATTGACCCGCACGACGTGCTGCGCGTGAAGGGTGAAAAAGAAGCACAAGAGTTCCTGTTAAACGCTATTCAAGAAGTGTACCGCTTGCAGGGCGTTACCATTAATGACAGACATATCGAGGTTATTGTCCGTCAAATGTTAGGGAACGTAAAAATTCTGGATGCGGGAGATACCGTGTTCTTGAAAGGTGAAACAGTCAGCCGTTCACGCTGGCTGCGTGAAAACGCAAAGATGAAAGCCGCCGGCAAACGTTTGGCGGATGCGGAAACGATCCTTTTAGGTATCAGCAAGGCCTCTTTAGCATCTGAATCGTTTATTTCCGCGGCTTCGTTCCAAGAAACCACAAAGGTTCTAACGGATGCCGCTATTATGGGCCAGAAGGACGAATTGCAAGGCCTGAAAGAAAATGTAATCGTAGGCCATTTGATACCGGCGGGAACAGGTATTTCTGCTCGTCAAATTGCCAAAGACTTTGAACAAAAACGCAAAGAAAAATAAATAGGAGAGAAGTAATGCCAACAGTAAACCAATTAGTAAAATACGGTCGGGCGAAAGAACAAAATCGTACCAAATCGCCTGCGTTGCAAGCTTGTCCGCAAAGACGTGGCGTTTGCACCCGTGTTTACACCACAACCCCTAAAAAACCGAACTCTGCTTTACGCAAAGTAGCCCGTGTAAAACTCACTTCCAAAATGGAAGTTACCGCTTATATTCCGGGCGTGGGACACAACTTGCAAGAACACTCTATCGTGCTTGTGCGCGGTGGTCGTGTGAAAGACTTGCCAGGTGTGCGTTATCACATCATCCGTGGCGCGTTAGATGCCTCGGGCGTAGAAAACAGAAAACAAGGCCGTTCTCTTTACGGTGTAAAGAGACCGAAAGCCGGTAAATAATTTATTAGGAGTTGACTATATATGCCAAGAAAAGGTTTAAGACCCAGAGATAGAAGACCGCTCCCTTCACCGGATTATAAATATAATTCCGTGTTAGTGGCCCGGTTCATTAACAAATTAAATTTCCAAGGGAAAACATCTACCGCTGAACGTATTTTAGATGATGCGTTAGATATTATTGCCCAAAAAACAAAAGAGAACGCAATGGATGTTTTCAATAAATGTATTGAAAACGTACGTCCGTTGGTGGAAGTAAAAGCCCGCCGTGTAGGTGGAGCTAACTATCAAGTTCCTACAGAAGTAAAACCCCTTCGCAGCACTTCGTTGGCTATGCGCTGGCTGATTGATGCCGCACAAAGCCGCAAAGGTCGCCCGATGGCTGAAAAATTGGCCGAAGAAATTATCTTAGGATCCAAGAAAGAAGGCACCGCCTTCAAAAAACGTGAAGACGTACACCGTATGGCTGAAGCCAACCGTGCGTTTGCTCACTTTAAATGGTAATTAGGAACTGAGATATGGCTGAATTTAAAACCTATCCATTAGAGAAAATCCGTAACATTGGTATTATCGCGCACATTGATGCCGGTAAGACTACCACGTCCGAACGTATTTTGTATTACACCGGAAAGGTGCACAAAATCGGGGAAACGCATGATGGCGCTTCCGTAACTGACTGGATGGAACAGGAACGTGAAAGAGGTATTACGATTACCTCCGCCGCTATTTACTGTGTGTGGAAAGACTGTCAATTAAACATTATTGACACTCCCGGCCACGTGGACTTTACCGCCGAAGTAGAACGTTCTTTGCGCGTTCTGGACGGCGCAGTCTGCTGCTTTGACGGTGTGCAGGGGGTAGAACCTCAATCTGAAACCGTATGGCGTCAAGCTGATAAATACCACGTTCCGCGCATTGCCTACATTAACAAAATGGACCGTATCGGTGCCGATTTTATTCGCTCCGCTAATTCCATTAAAGAAAAATTAGGAGGCAACGCCTGCCCAATTCAATTGCCTATCGGCGCTGAAGATAAATTCGTCGGTGTCATTGACCTCGTAAAAATGAAAGGCATTATCTGGGATGGCGATCATAACGGAGCTACTTTTAATGAAGTAGATATTCCGGCGGATCAAGTAGAATTGGCAAACAAATACCGCGGCGAAATGTTGGAAAAATTAGCTGATTTCGACGAAGGAATTATGGAACGCTACTTAAATGGCGAAACCAACTTCTCCGTTGAAGAAATCAAGAAAGCCATTCGCCGTGGAACCTTAACAGGTAAATTCTTCCCGGTAATTTGTGGTTCTTCTTACAAAAACAAAGGTGTTCAACCTTTGCTCGACTGCGTAAACGACTATCTACCCTCTCCTGTAGATGTCCCCGCCGTCAAAGGAACCAACCCCAACACGGGTGAAGAAACTTTCCGCAAACCTTCTAATAGCGAACCGTTCTGCGGCCTTATCTTTAAAGTACAAACCGATCCTTTCGTCGGTAAATTAAGCTTCTTCCGTATTTATTCCGGTACGATTAAAGCCGGGGACGCGGTTTACTTCCCAGGCAAAAACGCCACCGAACGCTTTGGTCGTATGATGCGTATGATGGCTGATAAACGTGAAGAAGTAAAAGAACTTTCTGCCGGTGAGATTGCCGCCACGGTAGCTATTAAAAACTCTCGCGTCGGTCAAACCATCTGCTCGCCCGAACATCCGATTGTGTTGGAAAGCATCACCTTCCCGGAACCGGTAATTTCTATTGCCGTAGAGCCGAAGTCTAAAGCGGACGAAGAAAAAATGTCCAACGCTTTAGCGCGCTTAGCCGAAGAAGACCAAACTTTCCGCGTTCGCACAGATGAAGAAACCGGCCAAACCGTCATCAGCGGTATGGGTGAACTTCACTTGGATATTATCGTTGACCGTATGAAACGTGAATTCAACGTGCAAGCCAACGTAGGTGCTCCGCAAGTTGCTTATCGCGAAACCATTACCAAAACGGTGGAACAAGAAACCAAGTTTGTCCGCCAGTCTGGTGGTCGCGGTCAATACGGGCACGTGTTCCTTCGCTTGGAACCGCAAGAGAAAGGAAAAGGTTTCGAATTTGTTAACGAAATTACGCAGGGTCGTATTCCGAAAGAATATATCCCTGCCATTGAAAAAGGCTGCCGTGAGGCGCTTGATTCCGGTGCTTTAGCCGGATATCCTTTGGTGGATTTAAAAGTAGCCGTGTTTGACGGTTCTTTCCACGAAGTTGACTCCTCCGAAATGGCCTTTAAAATTGCCGCCTCTATGGCACTCAAAGATGGGGCCAAAAAAGCCAACCCGGTTATCTTGGAGCCGATTATGAAAGTAGAAGTAGTTGCTCCGGAAGCCAACTTGGGTGACATTATTGGCGATTTGAGCTCCCGTCGCGGTCAAATCGGTGAAATGGGTGTACGCGGTAACGTCCGCTACGTTCGTGCCGAAGTACCGCTGGCCGAAATGTTCGGTTATGCCACTAACGTGCGTTCGCTCTCTCAAGGGCGTGCCTCGTTCACAATGGAACCGAGCCACTATGCAGAAGTACCTTCCAACGTTGCGAAAGCAATTGTTGAAAAGCGTACCGCTGCAAAGACAGCTGCTTAAAAAAATATTTACTACGCCTCCGCTTAAAACGGAGGCGTAGTTTTAAGAAAACATTCAGGAAGAAATTCTTTAGTTTGGTAGCCACCCTATTATTTGTTATACCTGCACAAGCTTTCTTGACGGAGTTCGTCTGTTTAACGTTGGACTGGATTTCCGCCCCACCGATAAATGGGAAGTTTCTTTAGATGGGTTTTCTATGCAGGCCCGATTGGACCGCCATTCCTCTTCATTAGAGGCAGATTTAACTGCAAAATATTACAACAATAATGTGCAATTGTTTGCAGGAGTAGGGTATGTACAATACGGTTGGTCTTGGAACAGAAATTTGTATGCTGATTCTGCCAAAATACAAGGTGACACAGTTGTTCGTTTCTAATTTGATTTAAAAATGTAGAACCCCCGCTATCGAGCGGGGGTTTTTAATGCAAAATACTTATTGTTTCGCAGGCTTGCTTGGGTCAAAGTTGGCACGTTGTGCCTGCACTTTTTCAAGCTGCTGGACTGCATTGCGGGCATTTTGTATTGCATTTTGGGACTGGGTTTGGCTCTGTTTGGCACTTTGGGTGTACTTAGGTAGCATAATAGTTAACAGGATACCAATAATCAACAAGCCTAAAAGCATACCAATGAGAGAAATACCTTTTGTTTTATGTAGCATATCCTTGCTCCTTATAATGAATTTACAGAATTACTTCCATTTTCAAATCTTTTAAAAGAGACTGGGTAGCGCGTACGTTTTTTAAGGTTGCTACCTCTGTTAAATGTAAAGAAAGAACAATGTCTTTTCCTTTTGCTTGTAATGCTTTGCGTACGGAAGAGGTTGTTTGACCAGTAGCCAAGATATCATCTATATAAATGAAATGTTGGTAGCGGGAGAGCAAATCGCTATCTATTTCCATATCATAGCTGTCATATTCGTTTGTAATGCGAAATGAATATGGATTGTTGGGAATTTTTCCTTTTTTTCGGATTAAAAGCAATGGCAATCCTAGTTTATAGGCTACCGGTGCTGCAAAAATAAAACCGCGTGCTTCCGGGGTAATTACTGCCACTTGAGTACAGACGATTTCGTTTAAAGTAGCTGAGATTTGTTCAATAAACAGGGTAATTACCTTTTGGAAAACAACAGGATCTGATAGCAGCGGGTTAATATCGATAAAATTAATCCCAGGTTTGGGATAATCTTTGATGATTTTAAGAATGGAGTGGTCAATAGTGGACATAATGACTTTTAAAATGGTTGTTTAAATTAACTCCTATTTACAAAAATACTTTTTTATTATATAATATTTTTAAGAGAATTTAGGTGCGTTTTATTTTAATGCGCAAGGGTGAAAATCGCTAAAAAATAATTCGCACAAATGCTTAGCAATTTGGTACAATATAAGAGTATTAAATTGCAGTGACGGCAGAAATTCCAACTGGTTCCGACGGAGAAGGAACTAGCGTGGGGTTTTGTGCCGATAATTCTTTTTTCAAAACAAAGTAAGGAAAAATTAAAAATGGCAGAAAAAACAGCAAAAAAAGCCAATGTAATTGGCCAAGAAAGAATCCGCATTAAATTGCGTTCTTATGACCATCGCATGTTAGATGCCTCCGTTACGCGCATTGTAGAAACCGCGCAAAAAACGGGTGCAATCGTGGCTGGCCCTGTTTTGCTTCCGGTTCGGATTAAAAAGTATACGTTACTTCGCTCTCCCCATACGGATAAGAAAAGCAGAGAACAGTTCGAAATGCGTATTCATAAAAGACTTATAGACTTAAAAAGCCCCACCTCTAAAACTGTGGACGAACTCATGAAATTGGATTTGCCCGCCGGTGTAGATGTGGCCATTAAAAGCAACTAATAAGGAAACTGACATAGTATGACAGAAGAAATGAAAAATGCTGCTGGTGCGCAAGAGGCAACGCCTGTTGCTGAAGCTGCCAAAGCAGAAACTGTCAAAGAGGCTCCGGCTACGTTCCGTTTTGTAATCGGGGAAAAAGTAGGGATGACCCAACTCTTTGATGAAAAAGGCAACTTGCATGGTGTATCCGTTGTAAAAGCGGGCGATTGCAAAGTTGTGCGTGTCAGAACCCAAGAAAAAGACGGCTACAACGCCGTTTGTGTGGGTTTTGGCGAAGTGAAAGAAAGCAAACTCAATAAACCCGAAATGGGCTACTTCAAAAAAGCCAATGTTGCTCCGGTCAAACACATGAAGGAATGCCGTGTTGCCGATGTAACTGGTTTTGAAATTGGCCAAGTCATTTCACTTGAAAAAATCTTTAAACCCGGCGACTATGTAGACGTGCAGGGCAAAATTAAAGGCCACGGCTTTGCCGGCGGTATGAAACGCCATGGCTTTGCCGGCCAACCGGATTCGCACGGTCAATCCGACCGCAGCCGCGCTCCGGGGTCTTTAGGTTCCCGCCGCTCTTTGGGTAAGGTAATTTCCGGTCAACGCATGGCCGGCCACTATGGTACCACCACCCATACAGTAGCCAA
>JAEELM010000028.1 GCA_016282685.1 Elusimicrobiaceae bacterium
ACATTTATTGCGTCACCCTTTCGGCGTGGCCGGAGTGGACCGAACAGAAGGTACGATTGATATCATCTACCGGACCGTAGGGGAGTTTACTTATCACTTGACGGTATTGCAACCCGGCAATAAAGTAGATGTGCTCGGCCCACTCGGACACGGGTTTGATTTGTTTGCGTGTAACGCACTTTTGGTGGGAGGCGGAACGGGCTTGGCACCATTACTTTTTTTGGCCGCCGAACTTGGTGTGCAAAAAACAGACGTACTTATGGGTGGACGGACACAAGGAGATTTATTTTGGCAAAATATCTACGCGCCGCACGCACGCCGAATTTTTGTAACCAGTGATGACGGGTCTGTGGGTATGCACGGAACCGTCATGGCAAAATTGCCCGCTCTATTAGAGGAATATACCTATGATTGCGTGTACACTTGCGGTCCGTCGGCCATGATGCAGGCGGTGGCTGCGTGTTGCCAGGCGCACAACGTGCCGTGCCAAGTCTCTTTGGAGCGTTATATGGCCTGTGGACTGGGTGCGTGTTTATCTTGCACGTGTCAAGGCCGCGAAAAACGTCTTAAGGTTTGCACTGACGGACCTGTCTTTTGGGCAAAGGAGGTAAGCGAATGGTAGATTTATCGGTAGATATTGCCGGGATTCACCTTCAAAACCCGGTGATTGCGGCGTCGGGCACGTTTGGGTTTGGTCTTGAGTTTGCTGATTTTGTGAAACTGGACCAAGTAGGAGCCGTGTGCGTAAAGGGGCTTTCCTTGCGGCCCAGCAGCGGTAATTTGGGTCGGCGAACGGTGGAAACACCGTCAGGTTTGTTAAATGCCATTGGGCTTGAAAACCCCGGCAGCGAATATTTTTTGGAACATATCTTACCCAAACTGCGTGAACAAAAAGTGCCGGTTATTGCCAACATTTACGGCCACAGCGTGCAGGAATATGCAGACGTCGCCCGCGTTTTAGATGTAGAGGGCATTTGTGCAGTGGAAATCAATATTTCTTGTCCCAACGTAAAACAGGGGGGATTGGCTTTCGGTACAGATCCGTCTTGTGCCGCGGAAGTGGTGCGTGCAGTGAAAAAAAATACTCATAAACCGGTCATCACAAAACTCTCTCCAAACGTAACCGATATTGTTTGTTTGGCCAAATCTGTAGAGAACGCAGGAAGTGATGCACTTTCACTTATTAACACGCTACTGGGTATGAAAATAGATGTAGAAACGCAACGCCCGGTACTGGGCAACATCCAGGGGGGGCTCAGTGGCCCGGCAGTGCGTCCGGTGGCGGTGCGCATGGTATATCAAACATCACAACAGGTGCATATTCCCATTATCGGAATGGGCGGCATTACCAATGTAGATGATGCCCTTGAATTTATGCTGGCCGGTGCCAGTGCAGTGGCCGTCGGTACTGCGAATTTGTATCAGCCCGATACGTTGGCCACTCTTGTCAAAGGTTTACGTACCTATTGCGTCAGTCATCACCTTCCCCGCTTGCAAGATATTGTCGGGCGGGCATTGCCACAGGGCAAAGAAAGTATGATGTATGTAGCGTCGCGGGGATAATATGACAAAAGAAAAATTAATTGTGGCACTTGATTTTCCTACACTCAAAGAAGCACAAGCATGTGTGGAAGCATGCGGTGACGAAGTGTGCTATTACAAAGTGGGGATGGAACTTTATTACAGTGCCGGACACGAGATTCTTTCTTTTCTGAAGAAACACCACAAAAAGATTTTTTTGGATTTGAAATTACAGGATATTCCCAACACTGTGGGCCGTGCCATGCGCGTGTTGACGCGACTCAAAGTGGATATGATTAACGTGCACGCAGTAGGCGGACTTAAAATGATGCAAGCGGCGCAAGAGAGCGCCCGCCAAGAGGCAGCTGCGCTGGGCATTGAGGCGCCTAAACTCTTGGCCGTTACCGTGCTGACAAGTATGGACGAAGAATCTTTTGCTGCCCTTAACTATAAAGTGCCGATAGCCTCACAAGTAATTGCGCTAGCTAAACTGGCCCAAGAAGCAGGATTGGATGGGGTAGTAGCTTCTGCCAAAGAGGCCGCCCAAATACGCGCAGCGTGCGGAAAAGATTTTTTAATTGTTACACCGGGCGTGCGCCCCGCAGGGGCCGACACGCAAGATCAAAGCCGTGTTACAACGCCGGCGCAGGCCATTCAAAACGGAGCGAATTATTTGGTGGTCGGGCGACCGATTACGCAAGCGGCTGATGCACAACGTGCCGCACGGGAAATTCAAGCGCAAATTTGTGAGGGATCATTATGACGAAAACATTAACCGAAAAAGAAGTATTACAACTTTTAGAAGAAACAAAAGCTGTACTGCACGGACATTTTCTGCTTACCAGCGGGTTGCACAGCCCGGTCTATGTAGAGAAATTTAATGTTCTGCAGCATCCTGCATATACGGAACGGTTGTGTAAAGAAATTGCTCGCCGGTTTGAAAACGACGGGATTGAATTGGTTGTCGGGCCGGTAACAGGAGGACTGCTGCTAAGCCATGAAGTGGGAAAAGCGTTGGGAACGCGCGCAATTTTTACCGAACGTGAAAACGGGAAAATGGTTTTAAAACGCGGCTTTGAAATCCCAAATGGTGCCCGCGTGCTGGTGGTGGAAGACGTGGTAACTACCGGCGGCAGCGTGCGCGAAGTAATGGAAACGGTGCGGGAACACGGGGGAATTGTGGCTGGAGTTGGTTTGCTGGTGGACCGCAGCGGTGGCCGTGCCGATTTTGGGGTACGCACCGAAGCATTGGTACATTTAACGGTGGAGACCCACACTGCGCAAGATTGCCCGCTGTGCCGTGAGGGAAAACCGTTTACCAAGCGCGGACGTACCGGTAAATAAAATTTTGAGTAAAGAAAACGAAAACCCGCTCTTTTCAGAACGGGTTTTTTAGATGTGTGTGTGCTTTGCTAGCTCGTGAATTGTACCGAGTGCTGTGTAATATTAGTTGTATTATTCAATTGATACATATTATTTTTTCTATATCCACAAAATTAAATTTATTCACGTCGAACAAGTCTTGATATGTGTGGTATGCGTTTTAGACAAGTCGGTCTCATTTAATCCAGTACTCCTTATACAAAAAATGACTAAATACTTATTTAAGGGTTTTTAATATTTGCAGAATTAGGTTATTTTGCCAGAGAGAAGCGCCACACACGCGGGACCTTTTATTATATAACCGATTTTATATCTTGCGCTATCAACTGTGGTGTTAAGCGATACTTGGTATAAAGGGCGTCACGGGAAACCTTGTCCGTAAATTCCTTAAAAGAGCCGTAGTTAAGCACCTTTACATCGCTGCTCCCGTAGAAACGTGCAATTTTTTCGCCAAAACCGCCGTCCAGTTCGCCGTCTTCTAATGTTACCACAACTTGGTGGTTCGCTTTCAAACTGTTTAACATATCAACGTCTAGCCCAGTTATAAAGCGCGGGTTAATAAGCGTAGCATTCAGATCGAGTTTCGTCTTCAAAAATGATTTTACTTCGCGCGCTTTCCAAAAGAATGTTCCCACACCGATAAGCGCTACTTTATTTCCCTTTTCTACCATCTTGAATTTGTTTAATATGGAATAATCCGTTTCGTCCTTTATCCTACAAGATACAAAATTCGTCGGTACGCGAATTGCCACCGGATATTTATTCTGCTGTACGGACCAGTCGAGCATGCGTATATATTCTTCTTTACACGTTGGTGCCAAATACACCATGTTGGGAATGTTGGAAATGAGCGGAATATCAAATGTAGTGAGGTGTGTGGCATCTGCACCCGAAATACCGCCCCAATATACAAGTATCGTAGCCGGGTTGCTGTTCAAAGCCAAATCCTGTGAGAGTTGGTCATAGGTGCGTTGTACAAATGAACTGGATACGCAGAACACGGGCTTTGCGCCGCTTTTGGCAAGGCCGGAAGTCATCGCCACGGCGTGTTCTTCGGCAATGCCCACATCAACGTAATGTGTACCCATTTCGTTGCGAAACGCTTTGTTAAAACCAAATACGCCGGGCGTAGCGGCGTTAATAGCCACAATAGGCATACCTTCGCTTACTTTTTGCAATAAATAATTTCTGGTAATGGAGTTATAATCCTCGTCCATTGGTTTTGGCGCATCGTTTAAGTGCGAGATTGTTCCGGGCATAATCCAGTGGAACGACTCTTTGTTTATTTCGGCAGGTGTAAACCCCTTGCCCTTTTGAGTGTGGATATGTAAAACAACAGGATGATTCGTATCTTTTACTTGTTTGAATAAAGCAATCAGTTTTTGGAGGTCGTTTCCTTCATCCAAATAAAAATACTCTAGCCCCAATGCTTCAAAGAAATTGTTTTTGACATTGCCTCTTTGTTGGCGCATTTGCGTGAGCATGTTGCAGATACCGCCCTGATTTTCGGCGATAGACATATCGTTATCGTTTAGCACAATGATAAGGTTACTGCCCAAAACAGCGGCGTTATTAAGCCCTTCCAAAGCCTCGCCCCCAGTAAGTGATCCATCACCAATGAGTGCAATTACATTGCCTTTTTTGCCGAGCAGATCGCGGCCTTTGGCAAGCCCCACAGCCAAGCTGACAGAGGTAGAGGTATGCCCAACCTTAAATAGATCGTGATCGCTTTCTTCGGGGGCCGTATAGCCGGTATATTTGGAGTAGGAATTAGGATCCGTAAAACCCGCTTTACGGCCTGTTAAAATTTTGTGCGCGTAGCATTGGTGGGAGACGTCAAACACAATTTTGTCCAAAGGAGAATTAAACACATAGTGCAAGGCAATTGTCGTCTCAATAATCCCTAAATTAGAGCCAAAGTGTCCGCCTGTTATGTCCACCCGTTTAATAAGGGTTTCTCTTATTTCTTCGGCCAATAGGTTGAGCTCTTGCGGGGTTAGTTTTTTTACGTCTTGTATCGTGTTAATCGTGTCTAATACACCGGTTGCGGTTGCCATGGTCATTCTCCTTAAGTCTATATAAGAATATTGTAGCAATTGCTAGCAATTGGTAGGGATTTTTATATAATGTGAAAAGAAAGACTTAATCGCTCGAGGAAAATATGTTTACCTACGTTAAAAAAGCACAATATCACGAGACAGATCAAATGGGAATTATCCACCACGCCAATTACGTGAAATGGATGGAAGAGGCTCGCCTTGCGTATTTGGAAGAATTGGGGCTGGGTTACCAGAAAGTTGAAAATGAAAAAATATTTTCCCCCGTGATTAGCGTGGTTGTACAGTACAAATCCCCAGTGCACTTTGCTGACGAAGTGGAAATTAAGGTATCCGTAAAAGAATACACGGCGGTAAAGTTAGAGTTGTCTTACGATTTCTTTAATAAAACAACCCGACAACTCTGCTCCACCGCATCTTCTCAGCATTGTTTTATCAAGAACGGGAAAATTATTTCACTTAAAAGAGACATGCCAGCCTTGCACGAAAAAATATCCGCTTTATTACCTAGTGAGGAATAAAACATGACTGCCACCCTGCATACTAACATCTTAGGAATTGATTTCGAAAATCCATTTTTGCTTGCTTCCGCTCCGCCGACTGCTCTGATCGAAAGTATTGATAAAGCATTTGAAATGGGCTGGGGCGGGGCCGTGCTTAAAACAATTACGCCCGATAATTTAGAGATGAACGAAGCTAGTCTCCGCTATGCTATACTGCAAAACAAAAAGCGCATTATAGGTTTCCAAAATATCGAACTTTTAAGTCACCAAACCGTCCAATACTGGTGCGACGGCATAAAACAACTCAAACAAAAACACCCTACCAAAGTAATTATTGCCAGCATTATGGCACCCGTTGAGAAAAACGCATGGCAAGGCCTCGTTAAAACCTTAAATAACACACCGGCTGACGGATTTGAACTGAATTTTTCCTGTCCGCATGGGATGCCGGAAAAGGGAATCGGTATGGCCATTGGAACTGATGCCGAAATTTCTTCCAAAATTACCACGTGGGTCAAAGAAGTGGCGCAAAAGCCTGTATTTGTAAAACTCTCTCCCAATGTTACCAATATTGTACATATCACGCGCGCAGTCGAAGGGGCACATGCCGACGGGTTGGCAGCCATTAACACGGTACAAGGGTTTATGGGACTGGACCTACATACACTTCAACCCCTGCTCAATGTAAATGGAAAGACAGCTTACGGTGGTTGTTCGGGCGCGATGGTTAAACCGATTGGGTTGCGTTGTGTGGCACAAATTCGTCAAGCAAGCACCTTGCCTATTTTGGGTATGGGCGGTATTTCTACATGGGAAGACGCCGCACAGTATATTGCTGTTGGTTCGGATGCTGTACAAGTATGTACCGAGGTCATGCTAAGCGGCTATAAGATTATCGGACCTATGTTAAAAGGATTACAAACATACTTGGAAGAAAAGGGCTTTGCTGATATTCATGCTCTAAAAAATAAAGCTATTGAACAAATTTGCTCGCATGAAAACTTACCCAAAACATTGCTTGCCTATCCTCAAGTAAATCACGACCTTTGTGGCCGTTGCGGCAAATGCGTTACGATTTGTAGCGAGTCGGAGCACCAGGCCCTACGCCTAGATGACGGCTACATTATAGTAAACAAAGAACGTTGCGTGGGGTGCGGCTTGTGTCGCTTTGTATGCCCCGCCGGAGCCATTACTACACAGTTATAGTATGCCTAGTCAAAAGAATATTTTTACTAAAAATATAACGATATGAGAAAAGGAAAATTAGAAAAAGCATTTACGTATTTGGAACCTGGCTCCGTACTGTTGGTAACCTCAAGCAACCGAAAAAAAGATAACGTGATGACCATCTCGTGGCAAATGGTACTGGATTTTACTCCTCACATCGCCATTTGCACCGGAAGTTGGAATGACTCTTTTAACGCGATTATCCGCACCAAACAATGCACTTTATGCGTGCCTACGGTAGATATGCTGGATAAAGTGGTCGGTATCGGCACGGTGCACGCTTCTGAGTGTGATAAATTTGAACACTTCCACCTTAAAAAGCAACAACCTGCCAAGGTAAAAGCCCCACTGCTTGCCGATTGTTTAGCCGCGTTAGAATGCAAAGTAGTGGATTATGTAGAAAAGTACGGTATACTTGTTTTGGCTTGCGTGCAACTTTGGGAAAACCTGCGTAAAAAAGAGCGCCGCGTGCTCCACGCCAATGGCGACGGCACTTTCTTTGCCGACGGCGAGTTTTTTGATCGCCGCAAAGAAATGAAATCCCGCCTGCCAGAAGGCGTGAAACGATTATGAAAACGGTTTCCCGTCTGTAACGGATTTGACTATGCGGGTTGGATTGCCCACAGCCACACTAATGCCCGGAATGTCTTTGACGACCACACTTTCCTCACCAATGACGCAGTTATCGCCAATAGTTACCCCAGGTAAAAATTCAACTTTCGTCTATTTTGCTGGCTGTTAATGTAGAAAAGAGTTCACGAACCCCTACCGTATGAATAATGTATTTACAAGGTAGATGATAGGCGGCGGTTAGCTTGGCTTGCCCGGTTGCACAACCGCCTAGTTACGGCATTCATTATTATAATTAAAATGGAGGGTAAATCCATAAAAATGCTACAATATGTTCGTATTTTATGGAGAAAAACAACATGATAAAACCGTCTAAAAAACCTATTTTTTTGATGTTAGCTTATATCGCACTAGTGAGCGTTTTTACCGTTGGTTGTGGACAAATCAAAAAGGATCATTTGTCCCTTTGGAATAATCAAGCCCCCGCCAAAGAGGCATTGGTAAATTATATAAATGAAATTACGGATTCCAAATCGCCTAATTTTATTCCGGTTGAGGATCGAATTGCCGTGTTTGATATGGACGGTACGTTATTGTTGGAAACAGACCCCATCTATTTTGATTGGCTTTTATTTGAGCATCGTGTTTTAGATGATCCCAATTATAAGCCGTCCCAAAAGCAACTGGAAATTGCGCGAACTGTACGTGAAAAAAATATTCTTCCGGAATTAAGTGCCGAGTTTGAAAATATGATGGCCGAAGTTTATAAAGGATTTACGATAGAAGAATTTTATGCTTACGTCCGCAATTTTATGCAAGAAGACCAGCCCGGTTTTGTAGGTATGAAACGCGGAGAAGCATTCTATAAACCTATGTTGGAAGTTGTAGAATATTTGGTCAAAAATAAATTTATGGTTTATATTTGCAGCGGTACGGATCGACTGATTGTTCGCCCTCTTATGGAAAAGAATCTGCCCTATATTGCGCCACATCAAATTATCGGTTCGGATAGCACCCTTGTTGCACGCAATCAAGCCGATGCTGACGATTCTTCCTACACTTTCCAAAAAGGAGATGAGTTGGTGATGGGAGGCAAGAGTATAGTAAAGAATTTGCAAATGAAAAAGGTGGATGTGATCGCACAGGAGATTGGCAAAAAACCGGTTCTTGCTTTTGGGAATAGCTCCGGAGATGCCAGTATGCTAAATTACACCATTTATAACAATAAGTATAAGGCTTTGAGTTTTATGTTGCAATGTGACGATCTGGAGCGTGAGTACGGCAATATGGAAAAAGCTGAGAAAATGCATGCCGCTTGTGAAAAATACGGCTGGATTTGTGTATCCATGCGTGATGATTGGAAAACTATTTACGGTGATCATATCAAACGTCGATAGGTAATACCTCATTAAAAGCCCCGCAAATGCGGGGCTTTTTATAACTCTTAATTATTAACGAAACAAAGCAAATATATGTTTCTTTTTCTCCGGCGTTACGTAATAATAATTTATTTTCTTTTGGACCAAGGCAACCACACGGCCTTTATAAATGAAGGCATCTCCCAATTCAAGGTGAGACAGATGCCTTTTAATAGATTGTTTGTAACGTTTCCCACCAAAATAGTGGGCCTTTTTTACACCTTTACTTGATAAAAAATCTTCCAAAGCGGGTTCGATATTATCCGCTCCGAAATAGTCCCACAAATTCTTTCCGTTGGGAACGGGAGAAAAAGGAAGCCCTAAGACGCCTTCCTTCTTGAAATCTGCCAGATCAATATAACAAATATCTTGTATTATCTTCCATGCATTTTCCTCTTTTTCTACGTTGGTTCCATCAAAGAATGTAAGCGTTATTTTCTCCAACTGCCATCCTTTTTTGCGTGCGCAAACGGCCGGCGTGGCGACAGTTCCGTTTTCCAACAAAATTCCTTTGCATTGGGTCGTTTTTGTTTTTGTGGAGGGCACTTCTTTGCTTTTGTGAATCCACCCGCGGGAAGGATATATATCCGTTTGGCGGATAGTTGTAGGTTTTATCCACGTAAATGTTAGTGATACGGTTGATTGTTCTATGCGTTTTTGTTGAACAACTTTTCGCCCCACATTTGCCAGCGTTCCGGTAAGATTATTGTTTTGTTTTAAAATTTGTTGGTCAATATCTTGCCAGGATTGCGCTATAGCCGATTGGGCTGCTAAGAATATAGCGCCACCTAAAAGCGCTACAGCAATGAATTTTCTTCTCATACGATCTCCTTACTTAATTTAATGAAGTAAATATATTATACAAAAGTTAGTTAAAACTAACAAATATTATTTTAAATATATATTTGTATATGTGGTTTAAAAATATTTTGTTATATAAAATTTTAGTTTCATTTAACTTTTTAGTAAGCTGTAAGGAAGGTAATTTATGTTTTTAACCAAAAAACATATCCTTTGTATTCAAAATACGCCTTTTTAGTGCGATTGCGCATATAAGTTGTCTCTAAAAAATATAAGAAGATTTTGGTAAGGGTACATAGGTACAAAGGTCTAATCTAATCCTGGTCCTTTTCTCTTGTGTGAGGTAAAATGGATCTACTACACTACCCAAAGAGGCATATCATATGCATAAAAGGGAAATGATTCTATTAGTAGCCGTATTATTCTTTTCCATTGTTTTACCTTGCAAAAGAGATAGTTCCCAACCCAGAAAGGCTTTTCATGGTGTCAGAAAGTTTGAGAAAGACCATACAATTACCCTAGAGGGATGCGCCCAAATTCTGCTCGATACCACGACGAGCCAGTCCTTATTCGATCCCATATTTCTTATACAAAAACTACTGAAAATGCTTAAATTTTAATGATTTTTATAAAACAGTGAGAGTATGTAGTGCAGATAATTTTGTTAATTTTTTCCCGCTCGGGAATATTTTAAGAGAAATGGCAGAAATTTGGAAAAATCTTCCCGTTCGGGAATTTTTATCTTAACATTTTTTTAGTGATAATCTTAACGTTTATGCTTATTTATCGTCTAAAAGATGATTTTATAAATCTTAACATTTTGCGATACAAAACCCCGCACACACGGGGCTTTCTATTTCCCTATCAAATCCCCAAAATCCAGGCGATATGGAAGGAAATGTCCCTAGTAATCTTGCTAGGGGTTTTTATTTTGTAAGGGTTTTCCTATACTTTTCGCCCCAAGTGGCCATAGCATCCAGTACAGGTTTAAGGGAGTGCCCGGTTTTGCTTAAAGCATATTCCACTTTTGGCGGCACTTCGGCATATACTTTGCGTGTAATCAGGCGGTCTTCTTCCAACATCCTCAGATTATCCGTAAGCACTTTTTGAGAGCATCCTACACTCTTTTTAAGCATACCAAAACGTTTTGTACCTGTCAGTAAATCCCGTATGATGAGCACTTTCCACTTATTACCAATGACCTGTAATAAAAGCCCCACAGGACAAGGGGACATATTCTTTCGCGTTATCATAGTTTTATTATATCTTTTTGTGTCCAATAGTTTCTAATAAGTACCTATATTACAAAATAGTGCCTACTTTACAAAAAGAACTACTTTGTGTTTTAATAAAAGTATCTTAATTTAGAGGAGCTATTTATGGCGAATTATAAAAAGACGGAAATAGGGAATTTATCGGAAGTAGCAACAAAATATGAAAATGGAAAAGCTTTTTTGCACGATGTATTGGGCTTAACCGGTTGTGAAATCTCTGTCAGCTCCATGCCTGCCGGGGTAAAACTTCCGTTTAATCACAAACACAAACAAAATGAAGAAGTATATATTTTCTTAAAAGGAAATGGGGTAATGACCCTAGACGGAGAAGCGGTAATAGTTAAGGAAGGCTCGTGTGTGCGTGTATTGCCGGCAGTTGTTCGCACAATGGAAGCTAAAACCGATATGCAGTACATTTGTGTCCAAGCCAAAGAAGGTTCTTTAGTTCAATTTGGAATGGGTGATGCGGAGCTGTGTTAATTTTCTAATCCAGGATAGGCCCTCTGATGATTACACCAATCAGAGGGCTTTTTAGTGTCCAAACTCTGTCCATTCTCCGTACAGCTTATTTGCTTAATCTTGCTTATTTACTGTGACCAAAAAGCGCACAGGTACCGCATATGTGCTACAATAACAGGAGGGAGAATACTATGTTTGAAAAGGAAAAGATTTGTAAGAATTGCGGCAGCATTGGGCATGAACAGAAAATGGCTTGTACCACTGTGAGCCATTGGATAGCAATTGGATTATTAGGACTTTTTTTGTTCGTTATTCTTCCATTTATCCTTGCGTTACCTTTGTTTGCCTTTTTCTATGGTCTTGATAGATTGCTTCTTCCTAGAAAAATAGTGTGTCCTTCTTGTAAAGCCGAAGGGACTATGATACCTGTGAATACGCCCATTGGTAAAAAATTACTTCAAGAATTTAAAGACAAACAAGATAATTAAGAAAAAGGCCCCGCAAACGCGGGGCTTTCTTATTTTTCCACCAAATCCCCAAAATCCCGGTAGATTTAGTGAACAAATTTATACAATGTAGACGATGGATTACATATATCACTATCAATCGTTTTTGGGCGGTATTACCATGGCAAGCGATGGGACCCATTTAATTGGCCTGTGGTTTGATGGGCAAAAATACTTTGCTGACTCTTTGCGGGGGCCTATACAGGAAAAATCTTTGCCTGTTTTTAAGGATACTTGTCGCTGGCTGGATACTTATTTTAGCGGTAAAGATCCGGGTTTTACACCACCCCTCGCCATGCGCACCACTCCATTTCGTAAACAAGTATGGGAAATTATGCTTCAAATCCCCTATGGACGCACGTTGACCTACGGAGAAATTGCAGATAAGATTGCCCAAAAAAGAGGAATTAAGGAGATGTCCGCGCAAGCCGTTGGCGGAGCGGTGGGGCATAACTCTATTTCGCTCATTATTCCCTGTCACCGTGTTATAGGTACCGGCGGCAATTTAACAGGATATGCAGGGGGGATAAAAACAAAAATTAAATTACTTAACCTTGAAGGCATTCAGCTGAAAGAGTCAAGTCCAACGTGTCGTTGATACCACGACGACGAAGTATAAGAAAAAACCCGCTCTCTTCTGAGAACGGGCTCTCGTCAATTCTTGCGCCCAACAAGCACAGAACCTTCGACGAGAGCGTGTCCATTATAGTGTACCATAGTTCTTATACTCTGTTTTCGTACCTCACCATGCCATTTTGTGCTTTGGCAAGTTCGGATTTCACAAGTGCATAGAAAGAATTAGC
>JAEELM010000029.1 GCA_016282685.1 Elusimicrobiaceae bacterium
AAGAGCCTTTAGACCTATTTTTTTAGTGAAAAAAGGCCTAGAAAAATATGGGCCCTCTGCAAAAAATAACGCCCCATCTGTAGATAGGGCGTTATAGAAAGGAAAACGTTTATTGATTTTCCTGCGAAGTAGGTGTATCTTCCTTTGAAGATTCCGGAGTGGTCAACGTAATGGTTACGGAATCTTCTTTCATAGTGTAATCGGGCGTTTCTACAAACGTTTGTGCAACGGTTTGGGTTACTTGTACAGGAGCTTGCACAGAGGTTTGTTCTTCCTTGGAAACGGGATTTTGGGAAGATTCTACGGTATTTTCCGGAGCTGCCTGAGTTGCATTTTCAGCAGTTTCCGTTGTGTTATCTTCCCCAATTACACCAGGCACAAAATCGGCCGGTGCTTTATTGGCAGAAAGTTGAGATAACGCTTTTTCAGTCGGACGGAATGTGACCTTGCGCCATCTTCCTTCCCCTTCAGAGGTGGTAACAACGTATTCATTCCCCTCCACGGCACGGTGAATATAGCGGCGCAATTGTGCGCTCATGGGGCGGAAACGGAATACGGAATTACCATTTTTAATCATTTCAATTCCGCGGTTGATTTCTGCATCAATTTTATCTTCGGCTTTGCGCCAATAATTTTGGGTATCCGTAATGACAGAGATAGGTGTGTCAAAATGACGGCTTAATGCCAAAGTGGATAAATATTGAATGGCTTCCAATGTTTTGCCTTCTTTCCCAATGACGATGGCCGGTTTGTCACAGTCAAAAGTAAGAAGAATGCGTTGTTGTTTTTCATCCCACCAAGCGTTCAGGTTTTCTACTTTAATCCCCATATGTGTAAGAACTTGGTTCAAGTAGTCTTTTGCTTCCTGCATGGGTTGTTTCAAATTATCCGGAATAATGGCATTCTGGATGGTTTCGTTGGGCAATAATTGCGGTTCATTGGCTTTGGGGGTATGTTCGCGCGGAACACGATCTAATGAACGGGAATTGCGGCGAGAGTGAGCAGAATTGCGCCCCCCTCTATTCATGCGGCGGCCCCCACGGCCTCTGCGTTTAGGAACATCCATGTAAATTTGGGAATCCAAATCGTTCCCACTCCAACGTTTCTGGCGTAATTCCACGGTGGCTAAGCGGGCACCGATCCCCAAAAAACCTTTACGGGGGGTTTCTAAAACATTTACTTCTACTTGATCCCGGCGGAGACCTAATTTTCTAAGACCTTTATTAATTGCTTCTGTAATTTCTTTTGCTTGTACTTTAATTTTATGCGGCATACTGAAACTCCTTAATTGGCTTTTGCCATTTTTTTGTTAATCAGGGTTTGAATACCAAATGTTAATAAACTGTTGGTTAACCAGTAGAGTACTAACCCTGATGGAAAATTCATGAATAACAACGTGAAAATAAGCGGCATATATTTGAACATAGCGGCTTGTGCTGGGTCTGTTCCGGCGGGGATATTTCCACGCTGTTGCAAGAACATAACCCCCCCCATTAAAATAGGCAGGATATAATAGGGGTCTTTAGAAGACAAGTCCGTAATCCACAAGACGAATTTTGCGCCATGCAAGGACCACGAAGTTCGCAATGCATTGAACAAAGCCAAGAAAATAGGCAATTGTATCAGAAGCGGCAAACAGCCGGCTAGCGGATTGACTTTGTGCTTTTGATATAAAGCCAGCGTAGCGCGATTCAGCTCTTGCTGATTTCCTTTGTATTTTTCTTGGATGCGTTTCATCTCCGGCTGGATTTTCTTCATTTGGGCAGCCGATTTAAATTGCATAACGGTAAATTTAAACAAAAGGATTTGCAAACAAATCGTTAGCATAATAATGGCTACACCGTAGTTGCCGGTCCAACCGTAGAATGTTTCTAACACGTTTCTGGCGATCTTACCCAACGCCCCAAAGAAACCAAACGCAATACTACGGTCCAAATGATACGGCAACTGCAGAAATTCATTATAATCTTTTGGCCCGAAATAGAAATCGGAATCATAGACAATTTTCTGCCCGGCTTCCAATGTTGTGGCGGGTACTTCAATTTGCAGCTGCGGGCCTTTCACTTCGGCATCTCCCAACAGCCCCCACAATCTTTTTTGTGTGGTAATGACGGGTTTTTCTACATTTAGTTTGCCCGGTTTCCAACCTTGCGGAATGAGAACACTTAGGAAGTAGCGGTTTTCCAGTCCGGCCCACATCCAAGTTAATTCCGGTTGTTTTTCATTTTTATTCATTACCTTAAGAGAAGGATTCTTTTTTCCTTCTTCTTGCACCAAATAAACAGCTTTTGATTCTCGTTCATTATCTTTAATTTCGCTTTTTACGGTTGAAATTCCAGGCCCGAAATTGAAATTCCAAATAGGAAGTTGAATATTTTGGGAAGAAGAATTTTTTAAGGTAATGCGCAGGTGATTGAGATGGTTATCGGCAAATTCATATGTTTTGGACATTGTCAAACCTGCCGCTAATGTGGCTTCAAACGCAATAGACTGGTGAGTGCGGGATACCTCTGTAAAATCTACCTGAGGTAAAGTAGCAAAAAAACCATCCCCTGGGTAAGGTGTTAAATCTACCGGTCCCAAGACATCTTTAAATTCGTAGGTTTTAATGCCGGCACCTTTGCTGGAAAAAGTAACGTCTGCTTGTGGAAGGTTTAACGTGAACAACTCTTCCGGTTTAACGGAGGGAGTTATTTCTTTTTGAATGCCAGTCGCAACGTTTTGGGAGGCTCTTAAAGCAACTTCTTTACGAAGTTGTTCTTCGGCAATCCGTTGGGCTTCACGTGCTTTGGGCAAAGTGACGAACTGATTATACCCCGTAATCACCAATAGAAAAAACATAGTGGTGATCAGGAATTGTCTGTTATTCATAATACTCCTCTTACTTCGCTCCTGTGGAGCAGGCTAAGAGGAACTTTTAGTAGTAGAACCTGGCACCGGGTCGTACCCGCCGGGATGCAAAGGATGACACTTACTTAAGCGCACCACGGATAAAAACACCCCTTTAAAAATGCCATGTTGTAAAATCGCTTGCTGGGTATATTGACTGCAAGTGGGTGTAAAACGGCACACCCCGCGCGGCCCCATTAGAGGGCGAACAACAATCAACCCTATGCGAAACAACCACAACAAGAACTGTCTTGTAAGAAGCGAAATTTTTTTCATTTTGTGTTTCCTTCCGGTGAATTTTCCGCAACGGAAGGAGGTAAAAAACCGGCTTTGCGGTATAGTGTCGTGAGCGCTTCCTGCGCTGCTTGCACATTGATAAATTTTTCGCTACTATGCGGGCGAACGATTATATCTACACCCGCGGGTAATTGCGTTCTACTACGTCTAAAAGCTTCTCTTAACAATCTTTTGGTACGGTTTCTTAAAACCGCCGGTCCCAATTTTTTATAAATCACCACCGCGAAACGGGCATACTCTACTGGATTGGGGTTTTTAGCCGTCCACATTACCAGTCCCGAGCCCTGCAGTTTAAAGCCGCCTTTAAGCACACGTTCAAAATCTTTTTGAGTGTGAAGGCGGCAAACTCGCGGCAGACCGTTTTGCAACATACTTAGGCGCGGATTAATTCGTGGCGGCCTTTTTGACGGCGGGCACTTAATACCTTGCGTCCACCGGCGGTAGCCATACGAGCACGAAATCCGATGTGTTTGGCACGTCTTCTTTTGTTAGGTCTGTAAGTCGGTAACATAATTCTACTGCGTTATTTCTGGCCCGCTAAAAAAGCGAACTGGAAAAAACGTCTCTCCTTAATTAAAATAAAATTGGTTTCTACTGAAACGTAACAATATTATATCTTTTCTTAATGCGGAATGCAAACGCTTTTCCCCCTCCAGCAATGGCGGGAGAGAAAAGGAAAGGATAAAATTTGCTATTATCTATTATATGATTTTTACAGATAACGGTATTGTTTTATTACGCCAAGATTTTCGGGAAGCAGATAGAATAATATCAATCTATACACGCACGCACGGTCGTATCAATGCCCGTTTACCGGGAGTGTCTCGTCCACTGGGGAAATTAAAAGCTCTCTGTGAACCCTTCGCTTGCGGAGATTACCGTATATATGTACGACGGGGTGGCGTCATCGGAACAGTGACGGGCGGAAAGCTGCAAAAAATCTTTCCGCATATTCGTACAGATTTAAAGTGTATTCAGTTAGCCTTACATTGTTGTGAATTAGTAATGCGGTTAACTCCGCTTCATCAGCCGAGCGAGGAAAAATTTGACCTTCTATACAATGCTTTAAGTGCATTGGAGACGGGAGGTGCGCATTCAGCTTTTGCAGCTGCTTTTACTTTAAGGCTGATGACTTTGGCAGGTTTTGGATTGGATCACCCCGTTTTGAAAATCCCCTCCGATTTTTGGAAAAAAATGCACGAAGATGAGTTTTCTTCTTTACGATTTTCCGATCCTGAAGATTTGCTTTCGCTTTCTAAGTGCAACAGTGTATGTAAACGTTTCTTGGATCATTACTTAACCTACCCGTTGCAAACACTAAAACCTATGGGATTAGAGGAACGTGAAATATTGGAAACATCTTCAGTAGAAAGTTTAGCACTTGAGCCGGCACGCAACTAATATGTTCTCCTCCTGTTTTGCAAGAAAATAATTTTATAAAATAGAGATATGATTGATACCGTTATTTTTGATATGGACGGTTTGTTGTTTGATACAGAGTCCATTTATTTTAAGTGTTACCAACAAGCTGCCCGAGAACAGGGAGTTGATTTTCCATTTGAGCTGTTTGTAACTTGTATTGGTATTAGTCGTGAAGAGGCCGCTTTGTTCATGCGACAACATTTCGGGCCCAAAATCGATTTAAAACAACTCAATAACCGTACTTTTCAAATTGTGGACAAATTTTTGCTGGATGGCGGAGAAATTCCTTTTCAGCCCGGAGCGAAAGCAGCGGTGGAATTGTTTTATAATCGTGGATTAAAAATAGGTTTGGCATCTTCCAACATGCGTCGGTGGGTAGATTTTTATTTGAAGAAAAAAGGATTGTCTTCTTATTTTTCGGCTATTACATCTTCTGATGAAGTAACTCGGTTAAAGCCTGACCCTGAGGTGTATCTTAAAACGGCTGCTAAATTAGAGTCGGATGTAAATAAATGTTTAGTGTTTGAAGATTCCGTAGCCGGAGCAACAGCCGGGATTTGTGCGGGAATGAGAACCTGTATGGTCCCCGATCTAAAACAACCGGATACATTTATTGAACAACATGCGTTTAAAATTTATAAATCATTAAAGGAAGTTCCGGCTGATTTAGAAGAGCTTCTCTCTTAAAATTGTTTTCTCTGTGATTTTCACACTTCCATAAACGCAAGTTTCCAGAGATGCATAAGGAAATAGTAT
>JAEELM010000030.1 GCA_016282685.1 Elusimicrobiaceae bacterium
ATCCTGTTCTCGTTCAACAAGTATTAGAGCAAGATTTTTCTCAGTCTGCTCCAGGGACTATCATCCATACATTAGAAGAAATTTGCTGGGAAGATTTAGCCATTGCTTTGTCCCATTTTGCAGCTAAAATTAATCCTGATTTGGAAGAGGGTCTTTCCTTGGTTGCAAAATTTACTTCACCTACTACCGCCCGCGGAAAGATTACACCGGAATTAGACAAAATGGCTTTGGAGTTGCGCCCTGTGCTGCTTAACACCAAAACATTACGAGAAGCCGCCCAGGCTATTGGACATTATATTTTTGAAATACAAAAATTTACTACTTTGCCCAATGCCAAACATATCCGTGATTTAACGTTCCCCTCCTTCTTACAAAAGAAACAAGGTTCTAACCTGTGCATTGCCTGTTTATATATGTGTATAGGCCAACGGTACGGTATGGAGACAGAGATTGTGGACTTGGCTGGACGGATTTTAGTACAAATTCACGATAAACCCCACAACGATTGCTTTGTCATAGACCCATTAGACAACGGAAAAATTCTCTCTTTGGAAGATTGCCGTTCCTATCTAAAATCTCGTAATTTACCTTGGGAAGAAACAAACTTTTCAATATTATCTTCTCGTTTGATAATACGTCGCTTTTTAGCCAATATGATTTACCTCCTTAACAAAGTGCAAGATGTACGGCGTTTAACTGTTTTAAGAGAATATCTAGAAATTATTAAAAATTAACACAGAGGATAAAATATGAATTATTACTGGTATTTAATCATTGCTTGTTTTTGTTTCGTAGGGGAAATGTTCACAATGGAGTTTTCCCTTGCCTGCTTGGGCATTGGATTGTTACTCTCTGCTCTGCTCTCTTTTTTGGGGTACGGCATTTGGTGGCAATTGGGTGCCTTTACTGTTTCATCCATAATCGCTTGGCTAGCCATTCGCCCGGTTGCCTTACGTTATTTTTATCGCAATACCAAACACATCAAAACTCCCGCCCAAAACGTGATTGGTAAACAGGCCCTTGTGGAAACAGATATTCAACCAACAAAAGGAACTGGGCGCGTAAAAGTGGAAGGAGAAAGTTGGAAAGCCACCGCAAGTGAACCTTTAGAAAAAGGAACCCTTTGTGTAGTAGAGAAGTTGGATGGTGTTACATTGTTTGTAAAGAAATCTAATAAATAAAAAGGAGAGTAATCATGGAAGGATTGGGAATTACATTTATTATTGCTTTCTTTATCTTTATCGTGGTAATTATCGCGAAAGGTATTGTGATTGTAAAGGAAGCACAAGTGGTTATCATTGAACGTTTCGGTAAATATCAAGAAACACTTCGACCAGGTATTAACTGGATTATTCCTGTAATGGACAAACCGCACTTAATGGAATGGCGTCAAAGCCGGGAATATATGGATGGGGCCGGCCGAACACGCTCCGTGCCTTACATTGAAATGCGCGACGTAATTGATATGCGTGAAACCGTTTATGATTTCCCGCGCCAAAACGTAATTACGCGCGATAACGTAGGCATAGAAATTAACGCCTTGTTATATTTCCAAATCACCGATCCGGAAAAAGCCGTCTATCAGGTAGAGTCCTTACCTACTGCTATTGAAAAATTAACCCAAACCACATTGAGAAACATCATCGGTGAAATGGATTTGGACCAAACGCTTACTTCCCGCGAAATTATCAATGGAAAATTACAGGTAATTTTGGATGACGCTTCCAACAAATGGGGTGTGAAAGTCAACCGTGTAGAATTGCAAGACATCATCCCCCCCGCCGCTATCCGCGAAGCAATGGAAAAACAAATGAAAGCCGAACGCGACCGCCGCGCCATGGTAACAGAAGCCGAAGGGACTAAAACAGCTCAAATTTTAAAAGCTGAAGCCGTACGCGAAGCCGCTATCAAACAAGCTGAAGGGGAAAAGCAAGCTGCTATTTTGGAAGCGGAAGGACAAGCCGAAGCAAAAATCAAAGTAGCCCAAGCTGAAGCCCAATCGGTTAAAATCGTGGCCGAATCGGTGGCACAATCCTCTAATCCGGCCAGCTATATGATTTCGCTCAAATACATTGAAGCACTGACAGCTATGACGGAAGGAAAAGATAATAAAATTATCTATATGCCCTATGAAGCTTCCAATGTATTAGGTGCCGTAGCCGCAATTAAAGATTTAACCGGCGGCTCACCTTCTATCCAAGCCAAATAATAGTTTAATTGGAAAAGGGGCTGCTTTGAAAGCAGCCCCTTTTTCATTCATATAATTGCTTATATTCCGTTATTTTCCGTTGGTTGGCGTAGCCTCCGCTTTATAAAGGCCAAGTCCCTGGCATAATGCGATATTTTTTTGTCTTATTTTTGGTTCATCCGATGTAGTATAGCATCTCAAAGAAGCCTTATCCTGATAGTTTTGACGCCGTGCGTAGGGGTGCCAAATAACATAATTATAATCTCCCCCATTAATACGAGTAGCCGTAACGCCTTTACAATTGGTCCCCGGGATTGTGCTCGCCTGGTTTAAATCATATCTAAAATTTTTTAAAGAAATGCTTGTTGTAGCATCCGATTCTGAAACCGGGAGAGTAATAACTAATTTGTGAAAACCAAAATTACTGCCTGAACAATTTTCACCGGGACGAGCAGCAGCATAGGCATATACCGCCTCATTAATACTTTTTACCATACTCATCGCCTCAGTAGCGCGGGCACGCTCCACCACTTTTGTATATTGAGGCAATGCAATAGCAGATAAAATACTCACAATCAATACTGTCATCAATAACTCAATTAATGTAAAACCTTTTCTTTTCTTCATAAGTTCCTCCGCATTCATTGTAGCAAAAACAAATTAGAATTTCAGCATTGCTATCCGCTGGGCAGCCTCTTTAGTTTGTTCCGGTGTATTAAAAGCAGTCAAGCGGAAGAAACCTTCTCCGTGCGTACCAAATCCCACACCGGGTGTTCCCACCACTTGTACTTCTTCAAGTAAACGATCAAACAAATCCCAAGAAGCCAAACCATGCGGCGTTTTTAACCAGATATAAGGAGCATTTTCTCCGCCATAAGCCGTCAACCCTGCCTTCTCAAGGGCCAATAAAATCGTATGCGCGTTCTGCAGATAACCGGCAATTACTTGTCGGATTTGTGTCTGTCCCAAAGGCGAATAAACGGCCTCCGCCGCGCGCTGGACAATATAAGGGACTCCGTTAAACTTCGTAGTTTGTCGACGAAGCCACAAGGAATGCAAATTATGTTTTCCCCCCTCCGGATCTACCACACGCACACTTTTGGGTACTACCGTATAAGCACAACGTGTTCCCGTAAATCCGGCTGTTTTAGAGAAAGACCTAAACTCCACAGCCACCTTTTCAGCTCCCGGAATTTCATAAATAGAATGAACAACATCTGCTTGCGTGATATAAGCCTCATAGGCGGAATCGTACAATAAAATACTCTTATGCTCTAACGCGTATTCCACCCAGACTGCCAACTGCTCACGCGTCATAGCGGTTCCAGTTGGATTATTGGGAGAACACAAATAAATAATATCAACATGTTCTTTGGGAATTTGCGGAACAAAATGATTTTCTTCTAAACAAGGCAAGTATACAATACCCCCAAATCGTCCGTTGGAAAATGTTTCGGTTCTTCCAGCCATTACATTGGTATCCAAATAAACAGGATAAACTGGATCTTGTAAGGCAACCTTTGTATCTGCTGAAAATAATTCCTGAAAATTGGCCACATCACTTTTTGCCCCGTCACTAATAAAAATTTCATCAGGATTAATACCGATTTGGTGATCTTGATAGTCATGTTTGGCAACCGCTTCCCGTAAAAAAGCATATCCTTGTTCCGGCCCATATCCACGAAAAGTGCTTTGTTGTCCCATTTCATCTACGGCCTTATGCAATGCTTCTATTACTGCAGGCACAAGTGGCTGGCTTACATCTCCAATTCCCAAACTGATAAGTTTTTTCTCTGGGTGGTGTTCTTTATAAGCAGCAACTTTTTTCCCTATCGTAGAAAATAAATAACTGCCCTGTAATTTTAAATAATTGGTATTCATCTGCGTCATAAGTCAATATTCCCCGTAAAAACTTTTTTTGCTGGTCCCGTCATCCATATAGCTTTTTGTTCTGGCCATTCAATCTTCAAATCTCCACCGTCCAAATGAACAACCATCTCATTGTTTGCTTTGTGATTGAGAACACAAGCAACAGCGGTGGCACACGCCCCTGTACCGCATGCTTGTGTAACACCGGCCCCGCGTTCCCACACGCGCATGCGTACGTTTTTATCATCTAAAATTTGCACAAATTCTACATTCGTTTTACGTGGAAAAAGCGGATGGGTTTCAATCTTAGGCCCCCATTTTTCCAGTTCTATGGAACAAATATCGTCAACAAAAATAACAAAATGTGGATTCCCCATAGATACAGCCGTCCCTTCCCATTTCTGTCCGTTTATCTCCAACGGAACACCAATTGCTCTTTGTTGTGCAGGCCCTTCCATGGGTATTTCAGCCCGTGTTAAACGTGGCATTCCCATATTTACACGCACCAATCCTTTGGCCCGGTCCACTACCTCAGTTTGAATATAGCCCGCTAATGTTTCCAATGTAATTTGTTCTTTATCAGTTTCTCCTTTGGTCAACAAATGCAAGGGGACACAGCGTGATGCATTGCCACACATTTCTGCTTCACTACCATCAGAATTAATAATACGCATGCGGATATCCGCACTTTTGCTAGGTAACAAGAGAATCAACCCATCTGCTCCTATTCCCTTCCGACGGTCACATACATATTTAGCCAGAGCACTTGCATCTTGTACATTTTGAGCAGTGCTTCCATCTAAGAAAATAAAATCATTTCCCAAACCGGTATATTTTGTAAATTCCATACAGTTTATTTTATAAAAACGCGATAGCAATTTGGTAAGATATTTTTGACAAGGGGGATTTATGGAATTGGAAAAAGTAATTACAGAACGAAGAAGTATCCGCAAATTTTTAGACAAACCCGTAGAACGAGAAAAAATCAACGCCTGTCTGGAAGCCGCCCGTTTGGCCCCGTCAGCCTGCAATTCTCAACCCTGGCATTACATTGTATTGGATGACCCAAAAGTGAAAGAATCTTTTTGCCAAGAAGCTTTTACCGGCGTTTATAAAATAAGTCAATGGGCCGCAAAAGCTCCCGTTCTTATTGCTGTGGTATCGGACCGTGGCAATTTCGTCAGTCGGTTGGGCAATTTTTTTCGCCATACGGAATTTTTCTTAGTAGATCAAGGTATCTCCGGAGAACATTTAGTATTAAGAGCGCACGATTTAGGTCTTGGAACTTGCTGGATTGGCTGGTTAAATTCAGATAAAGCGGCTCAATTTTTTCATCTACCCAAAAATAAAAAAATAGAGCACTTATTTGCGTTGGGTTATCCCGCTGAGAATCCTTCTCCCCGGCCACGTGCAGAATTGAAGGAAATTGTTAGCTATAATAAATTCTAATCATTGCTCGACATTTTCTCTTTTATGAATAAGAAGGAACCCAATTTGGGGCACTAAAGACCTAGTCACAAATTAGGTATAAAGGTCCTTTAAAACTAGGTCTAAAGGCCCTTGTTCCTTTTGTTTCACAAATTTTAGAATATAGAAAAATAAAGGAGAAAAACATGAAAAAACTTATCTGTCTACTTTCACTATTTTTATTTACCTTTTCCGCATTTGCCCAAGCCCCCACTTCACAAAAAGAACCCGCTCAAACAATTACGTTTGACAATTTTTCCCTTGAATTAAGCAAAATTTATAGAGATAGCGTTGTTTATGAAGGAACCCCCGAGTTCCCTTATCAAGGGATTTCCCTTGAAATTATGGATACAGACGAAACGGATTGGAATCTCCTTTTTGGCTCTGAACTTGAAGCAAATGATTTAACCTTCATTTCTCAAGAACCGGGCCATCAAGAAGCCTATTTGTCTAAAACGTATTATTTGCTAGATGATAAAACCAAAACAGGAGACGCTTTGTTTACTCTTGCTCGCGGAAAAGAAACCCCCAGAGGCATACGTCTATACATTTTTTCCTTGACTACAAACTTCCAGAGGGAAGACACCTCCTCCGACAATACACATGATGCCTCTAACATGACACGATATGAAGCTTTTCAATATCAAATATCTACCCATTTTTCTCAATGGTTAGAGGCTTTGTTTACGCTATAGTTCTATCTCTCTTATTCTTCTTAAAAAACCTGCCTTTCGGGCAGGTTTTTTAATTGCCAAGTACGTCTTAAAATTCTATAATATAAATAAGTAGAATTTTCGTTCTACCGCTGCCTTGTGCAGTACAACCTTTTTAATTTAAACTAAGGAGACTTCCTATTATGGCTAAATTAGTTGCTATGGACGGCAACAGCGCGGTATCGCACGTCGCCCATGCTACCAACGAAGTAATCGCTATTTACCCGATTACGCCTTCTTCCACGATGGGCGAAATCTGTGACGCCAAAAGCGCCAAAGGCGAAACGAACATTTGGGGCAACATCCCCTCTGTGAACGAATTGCAATCCGAAGGCGGTGCCTCCGGTGCCGTACACGGCTCATTAACAGCCGGTGCGCTCACCACTACTTTTACCGCTTCCCAAGGGTTGTTACTCATGATTCCCAATATGTATAAAATCGCAGGGGAACTCACACCGACTGTTTTCCACGTGTCCGCTCGTGCTTTAGCCACTACTGCTTTATCCATTTTTGGAGACCATTCCGACGTCATGTCCGTACGCCATACCGGTTGGGCCATGCTCTGCTCGGACAATCCACAAGAAGCAATGGATATGGCTCTTATTTCTCAAGCAGCCACGCTTCGTGCCCGTGTACCGTTTATGCATTTCTTTGATGGGTTCCGCACCAGCCATGAATTAAATATGGTAGAACCCTTAACCAAAGAACAAATGAAAGAAATGATTGATGACAAATTGGTAGCCCAACACAAAGCTCGTGGATTAAATCCGGAGCACCCGACCGTGCGCGGTACAGCTGCCAATCCGGACGTCTATTTCCAATCTCGCGAAGCCGTCAATAAATTTTACAATGCTGTTCCTCAAATCGTAAAAGAAGAAATGGCAAAATTTGAAAAGATTGCCGGCCGCCATTACGATTTATTCCAATATTTCGGAGACAAAGATGCCGAACGCCTAATTGTCATTATGGGGTCCGGTGCGGATGTAGCCCAAAATGCCGTAGAAGCTATGAAGGGCGAAAAAGTAGGTGTGCTAAAAATTAAATTATTCCGCCCTTTCTCTATTGAAGACTTTATTAAAGTTATTCCGAACACCGTCAAAAAGATCGCCGTTATGGACCGCACCAAAGAACCAGGTTCTTTAGGCGAACCTTTATTCCAAGATGTTTGCTCTGCTTTCCTTTCCCAGGAAGCCAAGGCCAAATTCCCTACCACGCCACTTATTACCGGTGGCCGTTATGGAATCGGCTCCAAAGATTTTACTCCTTCTGATGTAAAATCCATCTTTGATAACTTAGCCGAAAAATCTCCCAAGGCCCACTTTACTGTTGGCATCGTGGATGATTTAACGCACTTGTCCTTGCCTAAAGCCAAACTGGAAAATAAAAAAGGAAATAATGTTTTTGCCGCCTTATTCTACGGTTTAGGTTCTGATGGTACCGTCGGCGCAAACAAAAACACAATGAAAATTATCAGTGCTAACGGCTTCTTTGCTCAAGGGTACTTTGTATATGACTCAAAGAAATCAGGGTCTATGACCACCTCCCACATTCGATTTGGCAAAGAGTACATCCGTGCTCCATACCTCATTCAAGAAGCAGACTTCATTGGTGTACACATGTTTGATTTCTTGGAAAAATATGATGTGCTGGGAAAAGCCAAAAAAGGTGCTACTGTACTGATTAACGCCCCGTACAATGCAACCGAAATTTGGAATCATTTAACGGCAGAAGTACAAAAAATCATCATTGACCGCGAATTAAAAGTTTACACGATTGATGCTTCTGAAATTGCACTTAAAACAGGCATGGGTTCCCGCACCAATACCATTATGCAAACAGCATTCTTCGGTATTGCCGGTGTAATCCCGACGGAAAAAGCAATTGCTGATATCAAACACGCCATTGAAAAAACTTATTCTAAAAAAGGGGAAGAAGTCGTACAAAAGAATTACAAAGCTGTAGATGCGGCTTTGGCAGGACTCCAAGAAGTGAAATATGATAAAAAAGTGACTTCTACGCTTCACACCAAGGCTCCTGTACCGGCTGATGCCCCTGCTTTTGTCAAAGACGTGTTGGGTGAAATGATTGCCGGTCGTGGGGATGAATTGCCAACCAGCAAGATGCCGGAAGGCGGCATATTCCCCACTGCTACCACGCAGTATGAAAAACGCAATATAGCTCTCATGGTACCCCAATGGGATCCCAATGCGTGTATTCAATGCGCTTTCTGCTCTATCGTTTGTCCGCATGCGGCTATTCGTGTCAAAGCGTATGATGAAAGCGAATTGAAAAATGCTCCTAAAACTTTTAAATCTGCCGATGGAAAAGCTGATTTGGCAGGCAAAAAATTCACCGTGCAAATAGCAGTAGAAGATTGTACGGGCTGCGGAGCTTGTGTATTTAACTGCCCTGGAAAGAACAAAGAAAATCCGGAGAAAAAAGCCATCAACATGGTACATCAACTCTCTGTACGCGAAAATGAAATTGACAACTTTGCTTTCTTCCTTGGTATTAAACAAGCCGAAGTAAAAACGAAGAAAGAAACCGTTAAGGGTTCTCAGCTTAAACAACCGTTATTTGAGTTTTCGGGCGCTTGCGCCGGCTGTGGTGAAACTCCCTATGTCAAACTCTTAACGCAACTCTTTGGAGACCGCTTGGCCATTGCCAACGCAACCGGTTGTTCTTCCATCTACGGTGGTAACTTACCTACCACTCCGTATTGCAAACGTGAAGATGGAAAAGGACCTGCTTGGGCCAACTCTCTATTTGAAGACAACGCAGAATTCGGTTTAGGAATTCGCTTGGCCTTTGACCAATTAAACCATGATGCTAAAGCCGCTTTGACCGAAGCTAAAGCCGATGAAAACTTCAAAGCTAACGCCGATTTGATTGATGCCATTTTGAATGCCGATCAAACTACCGACGCTGGTGTAGAAGAACAACGCTCTCGCATTGCTCAGCTCAAGGAAATCTTGAACAAAGGTGCCGAAAAAGGTTGCGACAAATGCAAACGGTTGTTGAGTTTAGCTGATTATTTAATTCGCAAATCTGTGTGGATACTCGGTGGAGACGGCTGGGCCTATGATATTGGCTACGGTGGATTGGATCACGTATTAGCTTCTGGCAAAAATATCAAAATTTTGGTTTTGGATACAGAAGTATACTCCAACACCGGAGGACAAATGTCTAAGGCTACCCCGCTTGGTGCAAAAGCATTGTTTGCAGCAGGTGGAAAACAAATGCCCAAAAAAGACTTGGGTATGATTGCCATGACCTATGGTAATATCTATGTGGCACAAGTGGCGCTCGGAGCCAATATGAATCAAGCCATCCAAGCCTTGGCAGAAGCTGATGCTTATGACGGACCGGCTCTTGTTATTGC
>JAEELM010000031.1 GCA_016282685.1 Elusimicrobiaceae bacterium
ATCTTTGTCCGAATTACTGGCTCAAATTGAAGTGCGTTTGGACGACGTGGACGAAGAAATGACTCCATTAGCTCCATCTGCTATGGCCGAAAAATTAACCATCGTACTCAAACATATTCAAGCGTTAGTTGCCACTTTTTCTGTCGGCCGCTTAATTAAAGAAGGATTAAAAATCGCTATTGTGGGGGCTCCCAACAGTGGCAAATCCAGTTTACTTAATACGTTAGTCGGATTTGATAGAGCTATTGTATCGGACCAAAGTGGCACTACCCGAGATACCGTCGAAGAATTTTTGGAAATCAACGGACAAAAAATCATACTTACCGATACCGCCGGCATTCGCGACCATGCGCTTGACCCCGCCGAACAAGAAGGAATGCGCCGCAGCAAACGCGCCATGGAAATTGCCGACGTTATTTTACTGGTATTAGATGGCACACGAGAAATATCCTGTGAAGAAAAATCACTTTGGAAAGATATTCAAAAATATCAAGGAAAGCGTGTTCTTATCGTGCACAACAAAGCCGACAAAGCAACCGGCGTTTGTACGTTAGAAAATAGCATTGACTATCCACAAGTTACAGTATCCTGCAAAACAGGGGAAGGAATAGACACTCTTAAAAATTTGCTGACACAACCAATCAGCCAAATTCAAAATTCTCAAGATTTATTAATTTCTAACCTTCGTCATTATGAAGCGCTTTTACGTGCTCAAACGGAATTGGAAGCATCCCTGCTACAGCTTGAAAAAAATGCAGGGGGGGAAATTTACGCAGAACATATTCGCGCTGCCTTGACCTATCTGCAAGACTTAATAGGTGAAGTAACACCTGATGACGTGTTGGGTATTATATTTTCAAAATTTTGTATGGGGAAATAAATGTTTGTTTGCAAAGAAAATTTTGATGTAATCGTTATAGGAGGCGGTCATGCCGGTTGTGAAGCCGCTTTGGCAGCTTCCAAATTGGGGGCCAAAACACTACTCCTTTCTCAAAACTTAGATACCATTGCCCAAATGTCCTGCAATCCTTCTATCGGCGGGATTGCCAAAGGTCAAATCGTAAGAGAAATTGATGCGCTTGGCGGGGCTATGGGACAAGTAACCGATTATGCCGCTCTCCACTATCACATGCTCAATACCGGCAAAGGACCGGCTGTTCATTCCCCACGCGTTCAGTGCGATAAAAAAATCTATCAGTTCCGCTTTAAACATTTGCTGGAACTGCAAGATAATTTACAAATCATGCAAGATGAAGCCGTTAAAATTTCAACGGATGATAATGGTATAAACGGGGTACTTACCTTACGTAACACGTTCTATAATACCAAAACGATAGTATTAACGGCAGGAACGTTCTTGGCAGGAACTATTCACATTGGTACCGTTATGACGCCGGGAGGACGTTACAATGACATGCCTTCTAATGCGTTATCTAAAAATTTACGCGACGAACTCAAATTAAATATCTTGCGTTTTAAAACAGGTACTCCCATGCGTATTAATGCACGAGGATTGGATTTTTCTAAATTCCGCTTACAACCTTCGGACAATCCCCCGTGGGCCATTTCTCATTTTTCCGATTTAGATAAACTTTCCAAACGTTCCTATGGTTGTTGTTATGTAACACACACTACCTTGGATACCGACAAAATCCTGCGGGAGAATTTCCAACGTTCCGCCCTTTACGGCGGAAATATTCATAGTCAGGGGCCTCGCTACTGTCCGTCAGTAGAAGATAAAATTAAGAAATTTCCGGAAGTAACTTCTCACCCTCTTTTCTTAGAGCCGGAGGGCTTTCATACGGAAGAATTTTATATTCAAGGTTTTTCCACTTCTATGCCCGAAGACGTACAACGTGCTTTAATTGCCTCTGTACCCGGCATGGAACATGCCACTATCACACGTCCTGGATATGCCGTAGAATATGATTTTTCAGACCCAAAAGACCTGCTTCCTACCCTAGAGAGTAAACGCGTTACGCGTCTGTTTCTGGCAGGGCAAGTAAACGGAACTACCGGGTATGAAGAAGCCGGAGGCCAGGGGCTAATGGCAGGCATCAACGCCGCACTTAAAGTACAGGGAAAAGAACCTTTTGTTTTAAGAAGAGATGAAGCCTATATTGGCGTCTTGATTGATGATCTGGTCAATAAGGGGGTAAATGAGCCATACCGAATGTTTACGTCTCGGGCAGAGTACCGTATTCTTTTACGCAACGACAATGCCGACTTAAGGTTAACTCCATTGGGACTACGCTTAGGATTAGTAAATAAATGTTACGAACAACCTTTTAAAAATTATTACGCTTTATGTGAAACATTAAAACAAAATTTGCAAGCAAATATCTCTAACGTAGGCGAATTAGGGCCCTGGAGCATAGAAAAAGCTAAAAACCATGCGGAAATCCATAAAAAATACGAAGGATATTATGAACGCAACTTAAAAGATGCAGAAAAATTGGCTGCCATGGATGCAGTTAAAATTCCGGAGGGGTTTGACCCCGCTTCCGTACGTGGTTTGCTTTTTGAAAGTGCCCAAAAACTCAAAGAAATCCGACCCGTTACATTAGGGCAGGCCAGCCGTATCCCGGGGGTAACTCCTGCAGATATTCAGTTATTGGCAGTACACATTGAACGCTTTCGGAGGCTGAAAAATGTCCGTTAATCCTTTGCGTTCTTTTGCCGATAATCTTTCGCTGTCATTAAGTGATGCTCAATATGCGCAATTGGATATATACGCTTCCTGCGTGTGGGAGAAAAAAGATTCACTTAATTTAACCAGTGTAGATAATTTGGCGGAAATTTATAACCGTCACTTAGCAGACGGTTTGGTAGCTGCCGCCCAAATAAAACAATTGAGCCACCTCAAAAAATGGGAAAATTTTACACTAGCCGATATGGGCTCCGGGGCAGGGTATATCGGTTTTACATTGGCAGTAGCTTTGCCGCAAGCACACGTTACTTGTGTAGAAAGTTTAGAAAAACGTTGTGCTTTTATGAATTGGGCTTTGTTCAAAACGGGTCTGCCCAATTTGAAAATTCAAAAAGCCCGTTTAGGGCAGCAGCCGTTGGGAAATTTTGAAGTTGTTACCGAACGGGCTATGGGGACTTTACCCGATATATTGCCATTATGTATGAGTGCCGTTAAACCTGGCGGAATATTTTTAGCCTACCAGGGGCAGATTCCTCAGCTCACTGACTTAAGCACTGCTCCGGATGTAGTTTTATGGGACGTAAAATCGTATGAACTCCCTTGTCCAGACAACAAAAAACGTCACTTGGTTTTTTTTGAGAGAAAAGCATGAAATTAATCAAAAGAATAATTGTGGCATGGGGTATTTTAACTGTTGCGTTTACCGTCTACGCAATGAGCGGAAGCGATTTTGTCAAAATTTTATTTTCCGATCCAAAACGTTTTTCCAAAACCAAGGAAACCAATACTGTTATAACCTCTCCCGATGAATCTTTTGAACGAGGTCGTGCACAAGAATTACGTCCCGATATTTCCGTACCTCCCTCTCCTACCAAACAACCAAATGATTCTCAAAATACTTCGATGAATAAACAAAAATTCGAAGATTTGATTTCCGGTTTGGAACAAATTGCCTCCTTTGGAGACAAGAATACTCCCGTTCAGGCAAATACAGACATCATCCCTGTTCAAATTTCGCGGCCAAAGAATTTTATTCAAAAATTAAAATGGTTACCGCCTCCTCCCGGGTTTATGACGGCAGATACCTACGCGTATTTAATTTATCGTCAAGGACAACCGGTAACACCTACGCTTAAAACGGTACTGGATAATATCCATGGGAATTTAATGTTGGATTTGACTCCGTTTACACTGGTATTAAAACCCAATAAAATTTTAATCATGCTTTTTAATCAACGAACTTCCTACATGAATTACACCAAACGCCCGGCCTGGAGCGGAGCTTCTTCCGACTTACAATCAGACAGTCTTTACGTCATTGAAGAACCGGGTTTCTATCCACTAACGGTTCATGAATTGACACATCTATATTTTGATGGGTATTTTTTACCTACCATTTCTCCACTTTGGCTATCAGAAGGAATGGCCGTTTACATGCAAGTCTTGGCCAGCAAAAACAAACCTTCTTGGCTTGCCGAAAGTTTGCGACAAATCATCCTTGATGGACAACTAATCCCTTTTGAGGAAATGATGAGTGTCGAGACAATTGAGAATTATTCAAAAGATGCAGCCGCTTTGTGGTATACACAAGCCTATAGCGTAGTTGATTACCTGCTCAACCATCGTTCCAGAGATGAATTCTACCGTTTCTGTAACGAATTAAAAGAGACTGTTCCTGTTTATCAAGCTCTTTATCGTGCATATGGTATGCCTTTTAATAAGCTCAGTTCACTTCAAAATGTGTGGTTGCATGACTTAAAGAAAGCTTATCAGGAGGGAAAAATCTCCGAACTGGAAACGCCAGAACCAATAGGATCCCCTGTAGATAATTTAGCTTCTGCCCAAGCTATTGCTCAAGCTCAACAAATTGTTTTGGGCACAACTCAACCGCAGCCTACGCGCCCTTCCTCTGCTCCTGCACCAAACACGCACATGCCCACACAAGCGGAAGGATTACAACAACCACGGCCTATTCTTCATCGACCGGCGCAACAACGTACTAAAATCAATAAATTGCAACGTGTAGAACCTAATTTTTCGGGAGGCTTCTAATGCAGTGGACACATATTCCGATTATGGCTAAAGAAATTGCAGATTTTTTACTTAAAAACCCAAACGGCCTTTATGTAGACGGTACCCTGGGTCTAGGGGGGCATTCCCGTTATTTTCTTAACTTGCTAGGCCCACAAGCGCGTATTTTAGGATTTGATAAAGACCAAGAAGCCCTTCAAATTGCACAAGAACGCGTCAATGATTCACGCCTAAGTGTATACCATGCCAGCTATAACAAAATCCCCGATGTACTAGAACAACTACACCTACATGGAGTGGATGGAGCCTTATTTGATTTAGGACTTAGTTCGTACCAATTGGACAATCCTACCCGCGGTTTTAGCATTTTGCAAGATGGCCCTTTAGATATGCGTTTTGACTTATCTGCGCCACTTACCGCCGAAACAATCGTCAATACGTGGCCCTTAAACGAATTGGAGCGTATTTTGCTAGAATATGGGGAAGAACGTCAAGCTACTGCAATTGCCTTGGCAATTATGAAGCAACGCCGGGAAGAACCAATCCGTACAACGGCCCAACTAAAAAATCTAGTAGAGAAAGTATACCATGGCAGGAGAGGAAAGACACATCCAGCCACTCAAACTTTTCAGGCTTTGCGTATTGCCTGTAACCAAGAATTAGAAGCAGTAGCGCAAATGCTTGGCATGTTGGATCAAATTATAAAATCTGGTGGGCGGGTAGCCGTTCTAACGTTCCATTCGCTGGAAGATCGTTTAGTAAAGAATTGTTTTAAAAAATTAGCACAAAATGGGGATTGGGTCTTGCTTACCAAACATGCCCAAAGTCCTCAGTATGATGAAATTCGCCAAAACCGTCGAGCACGTAGCGCTAAATTAAGAGTAATTGAACGAAAATGACCAAACGATTGATTTTGCTTTTTGTATTGTGTTTATGGGCCTTTATGGTAACGGCATTGCACATTGCCATTAGCCGTTCCGGCCGTGCCATCACACGTTTACAACAAGAAGTGTCCGTTAAAGAAGCACGCAACCAATACCTTCGGCTGGAAATTGCCCGGCTTTCCAGTCCGGATACCGTTACTCAATTTGCCACACAGAAACTGGGAATGATCCCCGCTAAACCTTATGAAGTGATACTTTTGGATAAACCGAAATGATAAGACGAGGCACGACTTTTTCTTCTCCCAATGTATTTAACATCAAACGGCGCATGAAAATTGCGTTACTGTTTGTGATGCTAGCCCCACTTACCATCATTGGCCGTTTGTTTTATATGCAAACTTTTTTACACCAAGAATTTACTTCTAAAACTGAAAAAGCCATCTATAATGCCATTAACGAAGATCGTCTGCGTGGAAAAATTTTTGATGTAAACGGAAGATCGCTGGCGGAATCTGTACGCACACATTCTTTAGGTATTAATAAACGCTACATAAAAGACAAAACAAAAACGGTTGATTTTTTATCAGACGTATTAAAAATGCCACCGGCCGAAATCTTATCCAAATGGGACAAATCACGGAATTTCTTTTTCTTGGCTAAGAAAATCAAACCGGACAAATACATTCAATTGGCCTCTGTCATGCGCAGTCCATTAGGCCAAGGAATGGAACTTTCTCCGGAATATGAACGAATTCATCCCTACGGTCAAAGTGCTTTGGACATTATTGGAGCTTCCAATTCAAAGAATTTGGGCCTTTCCGGCATTGAACAAATGTTCAATAAAGAACTAAGCCAAGACATTAGCAAAAAACGCGCTAAACGAGCCAGAGGGGGAGATGTAATTTATGACCGTAGCCTAAAAGAAAAAGTGTCTGTTTCCAACATTTACTTGACGATTGATGAAATAGCACAGTATTATGTAGAAAAAGCATTACAAAAGGCTGTGGAGAATGTAGCCCCCGAACGTGCTATCGCCGTTGTCCAAGAACCGGCTAGCGGAAAAATTTTAGCAGCGGCTTCTTATCCCGTTAAGGATGGGCAATCGCAAGCTTTTCAATTTACATATGAACCCGGATCAACATTCAAAACCATTGCCATCGCCTCTGCTCTGGACTCGGGATCCGTTCGCATTACAGATAGTATCGATATGTCTGGCCGCAACTGGGAAGTGGCAAAAGGAGTAATTGTCCGAGATAAACAACACAATAAAGAGTATCTTTCCATCCCAGAAATCATGCAACTTTCTTCCAATATCGGTGCGGGCAAAATTGCGGTAGAAACCGGAGCAAAAAAATTATTTTCTTATATAAAGGCTTTTGGCTTTGGGACAAAAACGGATATTAATTTTAACGGAGAGTCTAAAGGAAATGTTCCGCCTTACAATACTTGGACAAAAGTAGATACAGCCGCTCATGGTTACGGATATGGAATTGCCATCACTCCTATTCAGTTAATTACGGCCTATTCTGCCATTGCCAATGACGGAGTATTAATGCAACCCCATTTGATAGACCGTATTGAACATGCTAACGGGAAAATAGAAAAGCTTTCCAAACCGATAAAAATACGCCAAGTAATTAAAAAAGAAACGGCACAAGCCATGAAAAAAGTGTTGCAAAGTGTAGTAGAACACGGCTCTGGAAAACGTGCTCAAATTAAAGGATACAATGTAGCCGGTAAAACGGGAACGGCTGAAAAATTAACCAAAGAAGGGGGATATGCCAAACGCAATCACGTTGTTTCTTTTTGCGGAATGGTTCCCGTTTCCAATCCTCAGTTTACTATTTTAATTATTTTAGATAATCCGGCTAAATATACTTTCGGGGGAACAGCTGCAGCCCCTGTATTTAAAGACATTGCGGAGCCTTTATTGACCCTCAAAGGGATTGCTCCAGATCAAGTAGATTTTGATTTTAATTAGTAAAACAAGGAGAAGTGTATGAAGTTGCATTTAACCGTAGCAAAAATTGTGGATATTACAAAGGGAACTTTGGCAAAAGGGAGTGCGGATAAAATCGTTTCATCCTTCGTAACCGATTCTCGCATTATTACCAAAGGAGATGCTTTTATAGCTCTTAAAGGCTCTAGATTTGATGCCCATCAGTTCATTCCGGATGTTTTAAAAAAAGGAGCGGATGTGATTATAGTTCAAGAAGGATTCAAAATCCCGGCAAAAACAACTGCTTCTTTTATCGTTGTTCAAGACACATTAAAAGCTTTACAGGCCCTTGCCAAATATCACCGCTTAAAAAGCACTCTTAAAGTAGCGGCAATTACCGGTTCTAACGGAAAAAGCACCACCAAACAAATGTTACGGTCTATTTGCGCTACCGCCGGAGAAACCATTGCCAATATGGGGAATTTCAACAACCAGTTTGGCGTTCCGTTTTCTTTATTGGAAATCCAACCCAAACATAAATTTGGTGTATTTGAATTGGGCGCCTCTCATCCGGGAGATATTGATGAAACCGCTGCCTTGGCCGTTCCGGATGTAGCCATCATCACTAATATTTCCGCTGCCCACTTAGCCTTCTTTCATGATGAAGAAACCGTCTATAAAACAAAAATGGAAATTTCTCATCATCTAAATCCCGGAGGAACATTGATTTATAACCATGATGATAAATATCTTTCACGCGTGCAATTAGAATTCAAAGGAAAATCATTATCTTTTGGTTTTAAGCCGGGAGCAGATCTGCAAATTTTGGAAACAAAGAATTTTTCTTTTATTTACAAGGGCGAGGCGTATATGTTGGATTTGAACCTAGAACGCCACGATAAATTAAATGCAGCCGCTGCGGTAGCAGCCGCCATTGCCATGGGATTATATATGGACAACATTAAACAAGGCTTAGTCTCTTTTACTCCTATGCCTATGCGCATGGAACGTATTCACAAAGGAAAGGCTAACTTTATTTTAGACTGCTATAACGCCAATCCGGCCAGCATGAACAACGCCTTGTCAATTTTAGGCAAAGAACACAATTCCCCACGCATTGCCGTATTGGGAGATATGAAAGAATTGGGAGAGACTTCCAAAGAATATCATCGGCTTGTTGCCCGTCAAGTATTAGACAATCGAATTGATTATGTCTTTCTGGCCGGCCCTGAAATGAAATATGCATATGAAAAACTAAAATCGGCTTCTGTCGTTAAAGTATATTATTCGCTGGAGCCGAACGGGTGGACCAAAGATCTTTCTGCGTTGGTAAAAAAAGGAGGCACTTGCCTTATCAAGGCTTCCCGTTCTATGAATTTTGAAACTATTTTCAAGGAGATATAACTATGTTTTACTACCTCTCGCTATTCAAAGATGATCTTTCTTTCTTGAATATTTTTAGTTACATTACTTTCCGTACAGGAGCAGCTATTTTTACTTCTTTTTTGCTGACATTGCTCATTGGCCCTGCCATTGTCAAAAAACTACGGTCCTACAAAATTCAACAAATTGAACGGGAATACGGCCCAGCTTCTCACCTCTCTAAAAGTGGCACTCCCACCATGGGGGGGATTTTGATTTTCATCAGTCTCATAGTCAGCGTTTTATTATGGGCAAAATTGGATACCAATTATATTTGGCTTCTCCTGTTTACGACTGTTTCTTTGGGATTTGCCGGCGTTATGGATGACTATACAAAACTTATCAAAAAGAACCCGGAGGGGATGAAATCTTCCATTAAATTAACCATTCAAGTTATTACTGCACTAGTAGTGGTGGGATATTTGGGAATGAATCCACCCAATGGAGAATTTTCTACTTCCTTAATTATTCCTTATGTAAGTAAAATGTTTATTGATTTGTCCGTGTTCTACTTTGCTTTCGCAATGCTTATTATCATAGGATCTTCAAATGCTACTAATTTGACGGACGGCCTAGATGGTCTGGCTAGTGGTTGTATGGTCTTTACCACCATCACTTATGCTATTTTAGCGTACGTGGCAGGTAATATCAATTTCGCAGATTATTTAAAAATTATTTATGTTCCCGGGGCAGGGGAAATCACCGTATTCATGGGGGCTTTAGTAGGATCCTGCGTGGGATTTCTATGGTTTAATGCTTACCCGGCACAAGTGTTCATGGGTGATACCAGTTCCCTCTTTTTAGGGGGAGTAATTGGCACAGCTGCCTTATGTATCAAGCAAGAGTTACTTTTACCCATTGCAGGGGGATTATTTGTAATAGAAACTGTCTCAGTCGTGTTGCAGATGGGATATTTTAAATTAACGCACGGCAAACGCCTGTTCAAAATGGCTCCTATTCACCACCATTTTGAATTATTAGGTATTCCGGAACCGAAAGTAATTGTACGGTTTTGGATTATTGGAGGAGCACTTATGCTCCTGGCATTAGCCTCATTAAAAATCAGATAATTATGGCATATCCTTTACCCAAAATATCAAAAAGAACAACTAACACACTGGTACGGCGCACTGCGCCGCTACGGCGTACAAAAACGACAAAATCTTCTATGGGGGAATGGAAACCTCTTAGATTAGACGGACCTATTGCTTTTATTGCATTGGCTTTTGTACTGCTGGGGTTAATTTTTACTTATTCTTCCAGTGCGTTTGAATCTACCTCTTATTTTCAGCGTCAGTTGCTTTTTGATATGGTTGGATTAGGAGTAGCTATTTTCCTTTCGCAGACTTTCGACCGTTTACTCAAAATTAAACTTTTCAAACCGATTTACCTCATGTATATCACTTGGGGGTTACTGGTAATCGTTTTATTTTCGCGTGAACAAGCCAATGTGCACCGTTGGATTGACCTGGGAGTATTCAAATTGCAACCTTCGGAAATTGCGAAGGTAACATTGGTTATCTACACGGCCCATTATTTGGATGAATTTTCAGGCCGTTTGGCAAAAAATTGGAAATTACTTATTAAACCCGGTTTAGTGGCGGGAACTACGTTAGCTTTGATTCTGGCAGAAAAAGATATCGGGACTCCCACCCTGATGGGGGGAGTGTGGTTATTTATGATGTTGGTTGCGGGGGCGCGCCTTAAACACTTTGCTTTACCCGCTATTTGTATGTCTCCGTTAGTTATCCATCAGTTCTTCTTCGTAGGATACAGAAGGGAACGTATTTTTTCTTTTTTAAATCCTTTTGCCACGGAAGGTTCTTCCGGCTACCAATTGGTACAATCTTTCTTGGCGGTAGGATCCGGGGGTTGGTTTGGAAAAGGATTAGGAAATAGTGAATTAAAAATGCAATATTTACCTGCGGCGCACACTGATTTCATTTTTTCCATCATGTGCGAAGAAGTGGGAATGTTTGTTGTTTTTATTATCGGTGGATTTTGTTGGTTACTTATCCGAGGGGTAGGTTTTGCCAAAGTGGCCAAAACACATTTTCGCGGTCTCGTAATTTTTGGGCTAACACTTACTATTTGTTGCCAAGCTTTTTTCAATATGGCCATGGCAATTGGACTATTGCCCACTAAAGGGATTGCTTTGCCGTTTTTTTCATACGGAGGATCTTCCGTTATCATGACTTTAGCTATGATTGGTATCATCTTGAATATGGCAGCAATAGACAACACTCAAAACAATTTGCGTGAAGATATTACAAATTACAAAAACAGGAATAAATAATGACTCAAAAACGTATTATGATAGCCTCCGGTGGAACGGGGGGACATTTTTATCCGGGGTTAGCTGTCGGACGTGCACTAAAAGAACAGGGCGTTGAAGTATTGTTTCTGGTGCGCAGAAAAGATCCCGCCATTGATGTCTTAACTTCTTATCAGCTCTCTTACCAAGAGATTGATCTCATTGGGTTTCCACGTTCTATCAACCCGATTAGACATATTAACTTTATAATCAAATTATTTAAATCTCTTTTCCATACGCGCAAATTAATGAAGGCCTTTATGCCGGATGCCGTCTTCGGAACCGGAGGATATTTAACTTTCCCTTTGATTTGTTGCGCTTGGTGCATGCACATTCCTACCGCTTTACATGATTCTAATTCGCGATTAGGATTGGTCAATCGCATTTGCGGACATATTGTCAATTTGTTTTTATTGGGGCTTCCTATTAACACGCCTTTCAAGAATACCCGTTTAGTCAGTACTCCGTTACGACCAGAATTTGCCCAACCTGTAAATCGAACGGAAGTCCTCTCACAATTGGGACTAAAACCCGAACGCGCTACCGTCTTGGTAATGGGCGGAAGTCAAGGAGCCCGAGGCTTGAATAATAGCCTGGTATATTTGGTGAAAAATACTCCTAATTTTCAATTTATCCATCTTACCGGCACTCGTTGGTTTGAAACTCTAAAAGAACAGTATGCAAATGTTTCTAACGTTTGTGTATTGCCTTATAGTCATGAGATTTATAAATTGATGAAAAGTGCCGATTTGACCATCTGCCGTAGTGGTGCTGGCACTATAGCAGAGCTCATTGCCTGCCGATTACCGGCAATTTGTGTACCATTTCCTCACGCAGCGGCCGATCACCAATACCACAACGCCTTGGTTTTGGTAAATGCTGGGGCTGCGCAAGTAATTAGAGAAGGGGATCAACTGACCGATCAACTACAACAACATCTCTCGCAAATGACACCGCAACGTTTGCAGCGGATGCAAGATAATTATGCGAAAGTTCCCGTGCCTAATCCCCTGACAGCTACTTCGACAATTGTACAATTACTGCTTAATCTGTAATGTAAAAATGGCAATAAAAAACCCGCTGTTTTAGCAGCGGGTTCTTTACTATTCAACAGTAGGTCTCAAATTTATATAGGACTGACAAATACGCTTAATATCATCATCATCATCACTAGTGGGATTGCACTCAATCTTAAATCCGCGATCAGGATCATAAGTATATACAACCGTGTACAAAATAGTTGTTGTAGTTCCTTTGCGATTGATGCGCTCAATAGTCAATGCATCTCCTCCAAGCGTATATCTAAAATTATCAGTCACATAGCCATTGGAAGCGCTAACACTTCCTCCCGTCATTTGCATATCCGCAATTTGGGAGAATCTTCCAACTGTTCCACTAGGGTACATTTGTTTATAACGTTGGATAGCATCCATAACCGCTTTTGCATTTACCATTGCTTCTGACGAACGGGCCCGTTCTACGGATTCCAAATACTGCGGTAAAGCAATGGCAGATAAAACACCAATAATTAATACCACTACCAGTAATTCAACTAAGGTAAAACCTTTATTCATAGCATTCTCCTTTTTAAATTTCTACCAATAGTATAGCAATTTTAAAGCTTTTCTCAAGCTTTTTGAATTTTTCTAAAAATTATGTTAATATATGAACATGTATTCATATATCTGTTTAGGAGTTATCATGATCCCTTCCAAAAATACAAAATTCTCTCTGGCCTCCCCAATTACTCAAACAACTTTTTGTGATTTGGCTGATTTATTCAAATTATTTTCAGATAACACCCGTCTGCGCATCTTATGTTGTCTTTTTCCGAAAGAACAATGTGTTAAAAATATTGCAGCCGCTTTACACATGACACCTTCAGCGATTTCACATCAGTTGCGTTTACTAAAACAAGGAAAACTTGTTAAAACACAACGCATTGGGCAAACCATCATCTATTCTCTGGCAGATGAACACGTGCAATCTATTTTCAACCAGGGATTGAACCATGTGCAGGAGGGGAAATGACACATCATTGTTCCACCCCACAATGCAAAAAAGAATCCTCCTTTTCGTGGAAAAAAGAATGGGGGCTTTTGCTTATTGCGCTTGTTATCTATACGGCAGGATTCCTCCCTTTCCCGAGCTGGATAAAAAATACACTTTTTCTATTCTCTTACCTTATAGCCGGAGGAAAAGTGCTAAGGACTTCCGTACTTAATTTTTTTCACGGAAAAATCTTTGATGAAAACTTATTAATGAGCATTGCTTCGATTGGCGCATTTATGATTGGAGAATATCCGGAGGGAGCTGCCGTAATGATTTTTTACCAAATAGGGGAACACCTGCAGGAAAGTGCTACCGATAAATCACGCAATCGTATTCGCGCTTTAATGGATTTACGCCCCGATACAATACGGATCCTTACATCTTCCGGTGAAGAAATCGTTTCCCCGCAAACAATAAAGATAGGTCAATCTTTCCGTGTCCGACCGGGGGAACGTATTGGTTTAGATGGAGAAGTAATAAATGGAAGCGGTTTTTTGGATATGTCCTCTCTTACGGGGGAATCTAAACCCGTATCTATTCATCAAGGCCAAACGGTAATGGCTGGCAGTATTTGTCTGAATAATTCGTTGGATATTCGGGCGCAAAAAGATTATCAAAATTCAACCCTCAGCAAAATTATTGAATTGACAGAACATACCGCACAAAAAAAATCAAAAGCGGAATCTTTCATCACTCGCTTTGCTCGTATCTATACACCCACTGTAGTATCAATGGCTATTCTAATAGTCCTTCTTCCTCCATTATTGTTCCCGGCCACTTCTCTCAAAGAATGGGTTTACCGAGCTTTAATTTTTTTAGTTATTTCTTGTCCCTGTGCATTGGTATTATCTGTTCCTCTCGGTTTCTTTGGAGGAATCGGAGGCGCTGCACGGAGGGGAATTTTAATTAAAGGAAGCACCTATTTGGAACAATTGGCCCATATTTACATGCTTGTTTTTGATAAAACCGGCACTCTTACCCAAGGAACATTTGAAGTGTTATCTATTCATGCAGCGGAAGGCTATTCTAAAGAAGATGTATTATCTTTTGCCGCCTCTTTGGAACAATTTTCCAATCACCCCATTGCTTCCGCCATTTTGAAACACTATGAAAAAATTCCACCCACTTCGCCCACTCCCACAGAAATCCCGGGAGAAGGCTTACAACTTGATAATTGTTTGGCTGGAAATACACGCTTGTTACAACGCATGGGAATAAAACCTTTATTTAACAGTCCCAATACCCATGTCCACTTGGTAAAAAATTCTATTTATTTGGGAATGATAGAATTGGGAGATCGTTTAAAACCGAACACGCAGACTTCCATCAAACAACTGCAACCCCTCGTGCATAAAATAGCTTTATTAAGTGGAGACTGCCATTCACAGACTCAACAAATTGCACAAGAATTATCCATTCCTCTAGTATATGCGGATCTTTTACCAGCAGAAAAGGTAGAAACATTAGAAAAATTAATTCATAAAATGCCCAAAGGAACCATTACGGCTTTTGTAGGGGATGGTATTAATGACGCTCCTGTACTTACGCGCGCAGATGTAGGTATTGCTATGGGTGCACTTGGTTCTGATGCCGCCATTGAAGCGGCAGATGTGGTACTTATGACTGATGATATCGGAAAAATCGTTACAGCTATTGAAATTTCAAAAAAAACCCTTCGTATCACAAAGCAGAATATTCTATTGGCGCTAGGCGTTAAAGCGGCTGTATTATTATTAGGAATATTCGGCTTTGCAAACATGTGGGGTGCCGTATTTGCAGATGTAGGCGTTTCCCTGCTGGCCGTACTCAATTCTCTTCGAACACTCTACCATAAAAAATAAAAGTGCAATAAAAAAATTCAAACAAGTGTTTGACTTTTGTAGTACTTTTATTGTAAAAAATAAGAGTAACGTACTTGTAACCGATTTCATTACACGAACAAGACGTTATCTCAAATAAGGAGGAGCCAATGAAATTGTTTAAGAAAACAATTCTTGCAAGTACTCTAGCGGTACTATTTCCGGTAGGCGTATTTGCACAAACAGAAGAAATCATAAGCAATGATTATCAAAAAAATATGATTTCTTACTGGGCGCAAAATAATGATGCAAGCCTTCGGGCGCAGTTTGACACTCCGTTGCTTTGGAGTGCTTATGTAATGGATGTAGCTGAAGAAGCCTTCACTACCAATTACAGCGCATTATTTCACGCGTTCACAATGGACTTTATCAACACTTATGGATTTCATCCGCAACAAGCGTCCATCGGTTATTTCCGCGATTACTATGCCAAACGCAAAAACGATTTTGGCGGGGAATTACTCTTGCCCACAATGGCTATTTGGTACAAGCGCCCCTACAGCAGCATTGTTCCCATACCCGATAACGTAGATGCTTATTGGGAAAAACCGGAACAAGCCGCTGAAACTTACGATCTTATGGCCGCCATTGACAGAGAAGATACCATTCGTTTTATGGGCACCTACATGGGAGCTTATTACGGACACCCAACCAAACAAAAGGTACTCAAAAATTTCTGGAAAAAATGGCTCAAACGCGACGATTCCTCCGCTGCCAAGCAGGATATTGCCCTGCTCAAAAGAGGTATGTTGGCGGAAATTTTCTCGCATGATCCGGAATATGCAGTCTATGAATTGGCCTCTAAAGAAATGGATTTGTGGCCACAGTTGGCTGTTGACCCGGTAACGTTAGAAGAACAAAGCCAAGTTCAAAATATCTTGTCGGCTGTTTGTTTAGAAGACAATCCTACGCAAGATTGTGCACGTTTTTTAAATTATGCCAATAACTATAGATATACCAACAATTTGACGAAAGAAATTCAAACTCGTTTGGTCTATGTCTATGGCGGAAATCCTTATTATGATGTATATTGGGGTTTTTATGGCTGGCACATTGACTATCGTCGTTTTCACCGCCGGCTAATTTTAGCTCCTTATCCTTATCCATGGTGGTATCATCCGTATCCTTCTCGTCCACACTGGAGAGACCCGTGGTTACCTGGAGACCATCCTACTCATCATCCTGGCGGTCCTCGCCCGCCTCGTCCAGGTGGACATGGCGGTCATGGTGGCCATAACCCTGGTGGTCATGGTGGCCATGGCGACAATCCAGGCCATAATCCCGGTGGAAATGGTGGACACCCCGGCGGCAATGGCGACAATCCCGGTCATAACCCCGGTGGAAACGGTGGACGCCCGGGTGGCAGTCACGTCAATCCCGGCGATAACAGTCGCCCCAGCAATTTTGACACAGGAAACGGCATAAAGCCTTTCCCAGGTAAAGGTTCCGTCTCTAACGGTACCCGTCCGTCTAACAACGGTGTAAAACCAGGCAACATTCGCCCCAGTGGAAACACCGGCACAAGACCTTCGGTTACTCCAAACTCCAGCCGTCCTACCACGGTAACACCGTCGAAATCTGGATCTAGACCGACTGTTCCATCAAACACTAGCCGCCCTACTACGGTAACGCCTTCCAACTCCGGAACAAGACCCTCTGTTGGATCACACACAAGCCGTCCTTCCGGCAATACCAATAGCGGAAGCAGGCCAACCGTAACGACTCGTTCCAGCGGTAGCTTTTCGGGAAGCAGTCACTCTTCTTCTACGCCACGCTCTTCCGGCAGCTCAATGGGGGGCAGCCGCTCCTCTTCTTCCGGTCATTCGTTTGGCGGAGG
>JAEELM010000032.1 GCA_016282685.1 Elusimicrobiaceae bacterium
CACAGGTTCAAAACCCAATTTATCAATATTCATTTCCCCAGTACCTTTATCCAAAATACGAAGCACCAGTTTTTCGCCGAATACCGCCGGACAAACAGACACACGGACTTCGATGGAACGGTTCTGGAAGTGAATGGTAAAACTACCGTCCTGCGGAAGACGTTTTTCCGCGATATCGAGTTTAGACAAAATTTTAATACGGGAAATAATAGCATTTACGGCTTCTTTTGCCGGCGTAGTACGCTCATACAAAGAGCCGTCAATACGGAAACGCAAACTGACGCGTTCATCAAACATTTCCAAGTGAATATCACTGGCGCGCTCTGAAATAGCTTGACGCAAAATAGCGTTTACCTGTTTTACATACGGAGAACTACCGATAGATTTATCCAAATCCAATACACCAGTAGTATCAATTTCCACGTCTTCTTCTGAAGCTGCCGTTGAGATATCTTGTTTTTCGGCTTCTTCAATCATGACTTCTTCTAGGAAGTTCTTGTTGGAATAAAAAGAATCCATTACCGCCAATAATTGAGACTTACTGGCAATAAACGGACGAATCGATTTACCCGACATCATTTTTAAGTTTTCAAGCAAGAAAACGTTGGTCGGGTCCAGAAGGGCTACGGCAAGGGATTCATCTTCAATAAACAACGGAACAATCATATTTTCCCGGGCAAATTTTTCCGGGATAATGTCCGCTAAATTTTGCTCCCTTTCTGGTACTAAAATACCATTTTCTTTTGAAGCGTAGGGAATGGAAAAATATTTGGCAAGTGCCATGGTTATTTGTTCTTCTGTTAAATAACCCAAACGCGAAACAGCTTCTGCCAATTGTACTTCGTTCTGTTTGGCGTAAATTTGCGCTTGTTTTAATTTAACTTCATCCAGGTGGCCTTGCTCAAGTAAAATTTCACTTAACTGTTTTGCCATTTCCTACTCCTCTGTTTATTTCCCCCGCCCCTGTTAAAGGGGCGGGAGTTACTAATGGATTATTCGGCTAAGATAGTCGGGGTAATAAAGATGACTAAGTCTGTAGTGGTTTTGTCTTTGCCTTTGCTAGTGAACAGCCAACCTAATACCGGGATTTCTCCCAACAACGGTACTTTTTGAACAGATTCTGTTTCACGGGAAGACAACAACCCACCAATCACAACGGTTTGTCCGTTCTTCACACGTACCAACGTAGAAGCGGAACGAGTAACGGTATCTTTGGAGAAGTTGAATCCGGAACTTACCACATCAGAGTAAGACGGTTCTACAAAGAGCGTTACGTACCCTTCGCGGTTTACCTGCGGTGTTACTTTTAACGTAAGTCCTACTTCTTTACGTTCCGCAGATTGTGTGGTCAACCCTTCGGTTGCATTGCCTGTCTGGGAAATTACCTGCCCTACGGTTGCATCTTGAGAAGTGGTAATGATGGCCTCTTTGTTGTTCAAAGTAACAATTTTGGGTTTACCTAAATATTTAGCTTCTCCACGGCTCAACAGGCCTTTCAAAACCATATTGAACCCAGATATAGTCAAAATTCCAGGTTTAGACAACGCTTCGCTACTATCGTCACTGCCACTGCTTTCACCAGAGTGAGCTTCCTTATACGATGGGAAAACCCAATCCCAACCATGCAATTTTCCGCTACCATCAGGGCGGTTCCCGTGCATTACTTCTGAGGTCATCTCACGTTGAGGAGCCGTCATGGAGAACAATGCACCTTCTACACCATATTCAAAACCTAATGTCAAACCACTCCTTTTGTTAACTTCCACAATTTGGGCTTCAATTAAAATTTGAGGCGGGCGTACGTCCAATTCTGCCAAGATATTTTCCACTTGTGGGAAAATTTCAGGAACGTCTGTAATAATCAATTTGTTGGTACGAGGGTCCACCGCGATCTTTCCAACGGGGGACAACATACTTTGAATAATTGTGGTAATTTCCGAATTAGCAGAGTAACTGTCTCCATTGGAACTAGAGGAACCGCCATACCGAGAACCGGAGCCTGAGTAAGAGGAAGAACCGGAGAAACCAGATCCTCCACCGCTAGAGTTTAACCCCTGTAAAGAAATATAACTAAGGGTGTAGATTTTTGTAATCGTGTTCGGGGCGTCTTCAGAACGTTTGGTTACAACATAGCTGTCGCTTCTTCCAATACGTTGGTAAGCTAAGCCATGCACCCGCAGTAGCGTATCTAATGCCTCACGCACAGTCACACGCGTGAGGGACGCTGTTACTTTTTTATTAGCGAACTCATCGCTCATAATAAAGTTGACTTTGGCTTGGGTCGTAATACTATTCAAGAACACAGGTATCGCTACATTTGACACCCGGATGGATACTTTACGATCCAAGGGAGAGGAAGTTTCCGTATCTTTAAAGAGTTCGGTAGTTTCTTCCGTTAAAGCAACTGTGTTATCGCTGGGCAAAACCTGTGTCCCGTCCTGGGCTACTACAGTTCCGCTGAGCAACACAACACTTGCCAATGCTACTGCTAAACGATTTTTCATTCAGCCTCCTATCTTAGTTAATCCTAGTAATTTATTACAACTGAACATTCTTTCTAAAACGATGTCCCTTATACGAAAATATTACATAATCTTGGTCTACTTCCACAATACGTGCACCAAGATAAGTATTCCCAATCGTATAAATCTTATCGCCGATAAACACTTCCTGCCCGATAACTCCGCTTACCCGAATTTTATTACGTACTTCGCGAGCGGGATCTTTAATACGAGCCAGTTCTTCTTGCCGGCGGCGCTCTTCTTCTTCTTGCCGGCGGCGCTCTTCTGCTAATCTACGTTGGCGTTCGGCTTCCAAAGCCGCCAACCGTTGCTTTTCTCTGTATTTTAATAAAAGGATATCATCCGGTGACAATGTGGGATCTTTTTGCTTTTGAGGATTAAATACCACTTTTAAAGCGGATTCTGTCTTTCCATCAGCTTTTGTTTGTACATTGTCCACTGTTTCACGCGGAGCCACAAAACCTTCTGATTTTTCTGCACTGGCCGTGGAAACGGCCCCGTTTTTAATTGTAGCCGGGGCATTAGAAGAACCAGCCGGTGTCTGCGCAGCCGTTTGCGCTTGCACCAACGAAGTCCCCAATAACAAACTCAATACCCATAACCAATTTTTCTGTGTCATGGTTATTTGCCCCCCTGTTCAGTTTTTTGTTGTTTTACCAACTCATCATAATTTTGAAATAAGTTACGCCCAATTTTTTGTTTCGGAAAAATTGTATTAAAACGCAACGATATCTTATTATTCCCAATGTTTTGTGTATTGGTATCTTTGGTTAATTGCACTTCGGAAACGCGCAAAAAATCCGACTTATTTTCTACTCGCTCCAACAGTTTTCCCAATGTCATATAAGTGGCATTGGTGGAAACAACTACGGAATTCACAACAAATGTTGGATTCGAATTATCTTCGGTTGGTTTTCCACTTAATTGAGGTGGCAAACTAGCCTCTTTAAACAAATTCAATACTTGCGAGGTCAACCAGCTGTTTTTTTCCGATACGTCCGGGAAAAGAGGTTCTAAAGCGAGCAATAAATTCTTATTGGCCACATATTCTTTTTCACTGCGTTGTTGCATTTCGATAGAAGCAATTTGTTCGTGATTCTTGGCAATCTTTTGGTTAAATTTACCAATACACCAACGAACTAAAAACAACGCAATCAAAATCGTTACCGCTTGTTTTACAAACAAACGGAAATTACCTTCTTCCAAAGCCGTTTTAATATTCTGGAAGCCACGTTTTAAATTTAATATTGCCTGATTTTTAGACAAATCCGCCATACTAACGCCCTCCCTTCTGCTGGTGATTACATTTCAACACAAATGCAGTATCTTTATTAGATCCCGAACCAGCTACAGCCGTATAATCAATTTGGACCTCATTACCACAAATCTTTTGGATAGTGGGCATAGCAACAAAAGCATCTTTAAACTGTTCACCCAAAGCAAAATCTGCAGGGCCGCCTTTATCCGTCTTAATGTGTCCTTCCAGTATTAAGGAACGCTCATCCTTTCCCCCCTTGGGTGGAAAAACATCCAAATATTTGATGGAATTTACCCAAACATTATCTGGGATGCTATCAATGATCTCCGCAAATATCGGTGTAATCAAATTATTGGACTGAAGCACAGAACTCAAGTTGGAATTCTGCGATTTCATAGAATTCAAATTACTTGAGATCTGACTGGAAGTCATTCCTTTAAAATCGTCAATAACTTTTCCCATTGAGTTACGTTTAGCAGAGAGTTCCCCATTACTTTTTATTACTTTAAGATAATTCATAGCAATAAATGCCAAACACGCCAACACAACCAATACCGTAACTTTCCAAAAAGTTAAACTAGCGTGATATTCGTAGGTACTCAAACGGGTTCCTTTGGTAAAATCAATGTCTGGGGTAACGTGATCAAAGAATTTGATACTGGCCCCGATGGAGGCAATTTCACCGACAGCACGGGTTTCAACGCCATATACCTCTTTCAAATCCCACTGACGAACGGGTTTTTTTGAATCAGCCTCTAAGGCAGGGATCCATTGTTCTAAATTACGGCCCGTAATAACCGCCTCCTCAAAAGGATCTCTTTCTAACTGCTTGGCAATAAACTCTGTACTGTTAGTCAATTCAAAGTGGCGATGTTCTGCTGGAGCTGCCCCTGAAATTTCTACTTCCCTTAATAATACAGGAGCATTCTCATTTACAAACACAAAGCTGGCAGTGGAATTGCCAAAGAAAGAATAAATTCTTCCTCTGTTTCCGACCGCTTCTTTATCTGCATCTCCAAAGGCACGCCCTAAAGACAAGGCGGATATCTCCACGGAAACCAAATTAAGTCCCACCGAGCGGAAGCCTTTTCTTAAAGAATCAATTATATGTTTAGTCGTCAAAGCGAACACAACACCTAGACGTTTTTGTTTTGTGGTAGCGGTTTCAAATTGATAAGCATGATAAACATATTCCGCCTTTTCAAACGGGAAATGAATATATTTGCGAGCTTCCAACGGAATTGCATTCTTCCATTGCTTTCTTTCTAATGTAGTATTAATAATGAAGTGGCGCAACAAACAAAAAGAAGGAGCCAAACTGACAACCACATTGCGGGTTTTCCATTTCTTTTTAGAAGTAATTTTCCCCAAAGCTTCTTTCCAAGCGTTATCCTCAAAGAAAGCTTCATTTAATTCCAAAGGTTTAAGTAAAGAACGGTCCTCCATATTAATGGGAACACGCACCAGAGATTCCAACACAGTCCCCCCATCTTTACGGGTTGTCTGTGCTACATACATTTCATCCAAATTGATATATATCCCCAAACAATTCGGATGATCATTCATGTTACGACCAATTAATGTTTCCGAAAGGCTACTCATATTTATTTCCACCTAAAGGTCTTCGTCATACGGCATATCATACGGATTAGCAGTAGACAAATCCGTTGTCTGTTCATACGAGGTATCCGAACCAGAGCTATAACCAGAAGTAGAAGTAGAACCAGAACCATAACTAGAGCTAGAACTGGAACTGGAATAAGACGAGCTCGTGTTCGTACCAGTAGTAATCGGAGCGGAAGTATCTTCTGTTACAATGTTAGTAACCGTTTTGGTAACCGTATAAGTACTGCTATCTTCCGATGAAGCAGAAGAGGCAGCCGCCATGTCAGTTGCAGCAGTTGACGTAGCAGTCTCTGCAGCATCTACGCTGGCTTTGGAATAACCACCCATCTTGCGGCTGGGTTTTTTCCACAAACGAGATGCCTTGTAGTTTAGTTCTTTTACCTTCGTACCCGTCGTTTCTTCCAAGGCACTCTTCGTACCACAGAAAGCTGTAATATTGTCCGACTGGCTAGAATTACATTTTACTACTACACGACGACGTAACGTTTGTTTGTTGCCTTGCAAGTCTGTAGCCGTTAACACAATGGTGTATTTACCACACGGCAACTCCGGACCGATAATCCCCTTGCGGCCATTCCATAAAATTTGATGATAAACAGGAGCAAAGCCTTCCAACTGACGAACAATATAATAGTTTCCGTCACGGCCGTGCTGTACCACCTGCAAAACCCAGTTGTCCAACCCGTTTACCGTTTCCAGTACTGAAAAATCAATTGCATACGCTTCTCCCAGGGATCGATCAATCGCATGACATTGCGGTACAATGGCAATACTTAACAATGGATTTGTTTCGTTCTCGGCATTTTTCGTTAAACGAGCTGGGAATTTAGAATCATAATCAAAAACAATAGACAAGCCTTTTAAGTTAGCAAACTGAGCCGGAGCTTCTTTATCCACCAACCCCATGTTGTAGTAAAGCTTCCCTTGAGAAATACCGCGTTTAACGAGGTAAGAATTCAAGGCCATGGCTTCGCGGATACCGGACAAAGTAACATCATCCGTATAAGAACCGGGAGGCAAAATCACATATTCAGCCCCTTGCGTAAGTGCTAAAAGTTCATAAATATTGTTCAAAAGAGGTAACGATTCCGGACGGAAATTTCCTTTTTCGAAAACAACGCCATCATCAATATCAATAGCATCAGGATAGCCATCACGCAAGTACAAATGGACACCTTTTTCGTTGGAAAGCTTATCAATAGCCGCTTGCAACATGCTGGCTATTTTTTGTTCTGTATATAAGTTACGCGCTTCGATAGCATCGGGAGTAGTTAAATCTACAAACGCCGAAGTAGTGGAAGATGAAGGCAAAGAAGATGTATCAGAAGAATCCTCTCCTACAACGGTGGTGGCCACCACGCCTTGTGCATAAGAAGGATCATTCTCTGCAGCGTTTTGGGCCATGATATCATCTATCTGATTTTCCACCCAAGACTGTTGTGCTGCAGTTTGTTTTTGTAAACTGCTGTTCCAGGTTTTTACAGCATTTTCACCGTATTTCACAGCATTTTCACCGTAATTAACAGTTACATCCACCGGATTTTTGATTCCGCCAAGTTCGTTGTGAATCATGTCCACATATTTGTTGGCAACCTCAATTTCTTCCCGGGTGCCTTTCAACATAACATCAATAAAATAATCGATGGCATCCAAACTTTTATTTTTATTGTAGAGCTCAATTCCTTTAGCTAATTGTTCTGCACTGTCAGCGGCAAATGCCATAGGTGCACACAACGCAAAACTGACGGATACAATGGCAAACACGAACCTGCGAATCTTTATTGTTTTCATGTATTTTCCTTGCAACATATAAAATCGTTCACTTACATACAGATACGAACATTATAGCAATTTAACACGTTTTGTAAAGATAATTTTTAAAAATTTATTTTTTCTTTTTCCCATTCAACACTTCTAAACGAGCACTGGCCACCGAATTACCAGGATAATAAAACAATGCATTATTCAATGCTTCTTTGGATTTTTGTAAGTCTTCTGCTTTGTAATACAACGTGGACAAAGCCAAATTTGCCCACAAATCATCCGGAAATTTTTCTAACACTTTTTCCAATTCTTCTTTTGCTTTAATATCATTTCCCCCTAAAGACAATACCCGTGCTAATAAAATAGGGCCGTTAGTATCTTCGGGATATTTCAAAATATATTTTTCAACATCCGCCCGCAATTTAGACTGATACTTTCCAGACATTTTATTAAATTTATCTGCTTTTGCGCTATAACTTTGTAGTTCGCGCGCTTGCGCGAGCAGAGCGGGCTTCTCTTCTTTTTTGGGAAATAATCCTTCTAATCGACGTAACAATTCTTTATCTAACGTATCTACTTCCAAACCGCGCAGGTAAGTATTTTTAGCTTGTTCTGTTTCGCCCAGCTTGGTATAAATTTCACCGGCTTGACGCCAAAGAGATGTTTCGTAAGGGAATAATTGCAACCCTCTTTCCACCATACTCAATGCGGAAGTGTCGGCATAAATGGGATTTTCTTTTAATAGTTGTGAGAGCAAATAATACGCTTGCAAATGATAGGGATGCAATTTTAAATTATCTTGTAAATAATGAATAGCTTTTTTGGTATCATGGGTTCCCAATGCCGCTAACGCAGCGTGATAATAAACTTCCTCATAATAAGAAGCTGCGGAAGCACTTTTTTCAAACGCATGCAAAGACTTTGCATAGTCTCGATTTCCCAGATACAATAACCCTAAACGAAACCCTGCTTCTGTGTTGGCCGGATATAAGTTTAATGCTTTTTTTAATTGTTTTTCTGCCGCAGCAATGTTACCGTTTGCCCATTGTTTTTGTCCAACAAAAAAATAATACTCACTGGCAAACCATATTCCTTGCCACAACACAATGGCCACACTGGTTGCCAAAACAAATAATGCCACTGTTTTCGTCGCTGGATTGGCACGAATTACGATACTACGTTCTTCTTTTCCTACTCCACTTACTTCAGCTCCCACCATCCACCAAAACAGAAACGCCGGCACCACCGCATGCAAAGAAATATTCAGCATATTATCAACTAACATGCCTAAAATTCCGCAAAACAAAGCTTGTAAAATTTGTTTTTTATCTCCTTCTTTTTTGTGGGCCGCAAAATCTTTTACTTCTAAAAACAACACCATAAACATAAATAAGAACAATCCCAATCCCACAATGCCGCCCTGTGCAGCCTGAAAAAATAATTCATTATGGGGCGCATTGGTTGTGGTTTTCAATTCACGCAAATCGGGATATTTCAGTAATGTTTTAGGTTGATTGTGAGCAAAAGCCATTTGGAAATTTCCCACACCGCTTCCAAGCACAGGGCGGTCTAAAAAAATTTCCTTAGACACATCCCACATCAACAAACGCTGATGCAACGATTGAAAAATTTCATCTTTATCTACCTGCAATGTAAAATTTGACGGAGTTACCTGGGAAAGTTCTTGCGCGCGCATAGCCACCGGACTGACGGCATTGGATCCTTTTACATAGACGGACCACCAACCAACTCCCAGTGCCAAAACCGCTAACAAAAATACACGTCCTTTGCGTTTCCAAATCAATGCGCGTAACGTGCCAAACATCCACATCATAAACAGCCCGGCGGTTGCGCCCAACCAACACGAACGCGCCAAACCAAAGGACAAATACAAAATATATACCAATACCAACAACCCGTAAACCGCAAAATCTTTTTTGCTGTCGGTATGCATAAAATAAACCAACAGTGCCGGTAACAGCATCACAACAGCCGACGATAAGAAATTGGGATTCCCGAAAGTGGAAAATGCTTTGGTAGCAAATTGGTCTAACTCAAATGGCCATAAAAATTCCCAACCCAATGCTTGTAACACTCCATATCCGCAAGCCAAAAATACGGACACAAACATCAACACCAGTATATTTTCGTGGGTTATCTTTTTAAGAACCCTCATTCCCAAAAAAACTCCCACTCCCCACAACAATAAAGCATACCAATCAAATACTTGTGCTAATAGATTTTGTGACGAAGAAACTGTTTTTAGATAGGGGAATAAATACCACAATCCCCCCCATAAAAAGAAGAGTAAAATATAATTCGTTTTGCGCTCAATCATTCCGGAAAACACTACATTTTTGCTTAAGATAAAAGCTCCTAATGCCACAATCAAAAGCAAGGTACCATTATTAAGCAACCCATAAAATAAGGTTTGGCGCAACGCTTGCGGGGCCGAAGAAACAGCCGAAAGCCATCCCATTGCACAAGAAAGCACATAAATAAAAAAAGCCAAATCAAAAAAAGTTTGGGTAAAATCAATCGTCCGCGTGCGTAAAAATTTAATAGCCGCTACGGCGTACAAAAGAGCTAGTAACGTGTAAAGCAGAACATTTTGTATGAAAAAAGGATTAGAAGTTAAATCGGTAAAAAAAACGAGGGGGACAACGAGGAAAACCATGGTCAGCAACACACGGATTACCCTAATATAAACAGTTTCTTTACCAACAGCTACTAAATTTAGCATATACGATTTATAAGAAGTAAAACCTTCTATTATTGTAGGAATTTAAAAGAAAAAAAGAAAGCATAATTTTTATTTTTTTCTTATTAGTTAAAATTCAAAAAATACAAAAAAAATCCCCCGGCATAATGCCAGGGGATTATGAAATAAATTTATTTTAATACATTCCCAATTGCTGCGTTACAATAGCACGTCTGATTTTATTTTGCAGAGTAAAGGATTCCACCAACGTACCATCCATTTCCTGTTTTGTGGTGGGTCTGTACATATTTTCAGCATCATTTCCCAAAGAATTTTCTCTCTGTGGAATGGCCTTCAGAACTTTTGCAGCATGCTCTTGCGTCCGGACATTAGAATTAGAAGTGTTTTGTTTAGCCGGCGTTACTGTTGTAGAACGTTGCTGTGGTTGGTGTACTCCCGGATAAGGAGCCTGCGCCGGAGTGGCGAGTTTATCGAGTTGTTTTTTCCCCCACTCTTTGGCTTGTTTCCATGTATTGGTAAAAGTGTCGGCAACCTCACTCCACGTAGATTTATCAGGAGCAGAAACATCCTTCAAAGGGGCATTTAATTGAGCAAACGAAGAAACGGCTCCCAACCAAATTACCAACATGAACGCAACGTATTTTTTCATAAAATAAATCTCCCTTTTGTGTCTCTCTTCTTTTAGGATAAACTATCTTTAGTGTAACAACAAGGGTCTTTAGACCTATTTTTTATCTAGGTCCTTTTAATTATTTCAACAATTCTATATAAGGAAGGATTCAACTGCACAATTAAAGAGGCGCTGTTGCCTTCCTTATATATTAGGATTACAACAGCGCCCGTATACTAACACTTGGAAACTTTATTTATATTTGGCTTCTTTTTTAAGAAACTCAAACACTTTACGTTCCGTAATTGTGGCCAAGATTTGATCTTTGCGTTCATCAAAGAAAGTTTTAATTTTTGTGGAATCGGCTTTTTTGTCAGCAGAGGCTAAACTTTTATCCAATTCCGCTTTCCAATCTTCCTGACCAGCTTCTAAATTTTCTTTTTTGGCAATGGCATGCACAATATAACCTAAACGCAAGTCCTTTTCCACATTGGGGCGGATACGATCTTCGAACATTTTACGTTGTTCGGCAGTTAATTTATGCGGATCCATTTGCGTCATTTGATGCACAAAGTTGTGGAGAGAAGATTCCGTATATTCATCTACCAACGATTTGGGCAATTCAAAATTATTCATCTTAACCAAATGATTTTCAATTTGATTGATTTCATCACGGGCGGAAAGTTGTTTGGCTTCCGCATCCAACGATTCTTTTACTTTGGCTTTCAAAGCATCTAACGTGTCAAAACCCATATCCTTGGCAAAATTATCATCTAAAGCCGGCACGATTTTGTATTTAATTTCATCTACCGTTACATGGAAAGAAAGCGTGTCATTTCCTTCTTTGGTTTCAACATCTTTTTCTTCCCCTTTCTTAAGACCTTTGATCGCTTCGGCCAAGCCGGGCATTGTTTGCGGGGCAGACATATCAATTAATTCACTGTCCGCACTCAATTTATAATCATCCGTTCCGTTACGTTTACCTTTATAATGGACAACGGCGTAACATTTTTCGTCAATGGTGGCTCCTTCGCCGGCACTTTCCAAACGGGCGTTGGCGTCCAACACACGATTTAAATTTTCAGCCACTTCTTTTTCGGTAGCGGTTTCCGGTTTTTTGGTAATTTCAATACCTTTATAATCTCTTACTTCAAATTCCGGAGCGACATCTACTTCCATTTCAAAATGGAATGGTTTCCCTTCTTGTAACTGATTGAAATCTGCTTTCGTTAATGTAGGTACGGCAACTGCATTTAATTTGGTTTCGGAAATAGCTGCATTGATGGCAGATTTGATGGTTAAATCCAATGCACGTTCCTTAATATGTCCGGCGAAATTTTGTTTGACTAAATCCAGCGGTACTTTTCCGGAGCGAAACCCTTGCATTTGGGCACGGGATTGCACTTGTACGGCTGCATTTTGAAAAGTTTTGGTAACCAATTCCGGGGATACTTCTACCGCTAATGTTACGCGGCAGCCTTCTTTTTTAAGTTGTTTCGCTTTTACTTCCCCCGATTGGGCTGTTTTGAAAATAGACATCATGGACTCCTTAGTATGTTCGGACGGGCCGAAAAATATGGACGGAGAGGGACTTGAACCCTCACGGTGTGAACCATACGCTCCTAAGGCGTACGCGTCTACCAGTTCCGCCATCCGTCCGGCGTTGCAAAAATATGGGCCATGTGAGGCTCGAACTCACGACCTTACGCTTAAGAGGCGTCTGCTCTACCAACTGAGCTAATGGCCCTTGTGGTTTTATTATATCATATTTGCAGAAGAAGATGTGAAAGTTCTTCTCAAGGAAATTCTTTTTCTCTTGCAGGCAATACGGAGTGTTTACAAACCCTACCTTAAAGTTGTAAGTTTTTATTGACAATCTCTCACGTCAAAAGTAAAATAAATATATCTGCTTGCGTGCAAGTGCGCAAAGCAGTTACTTCAAGGATAGGATGAATATGAAAAAAACAATTCTCACACTACTGGTTAGTTTAGGGTTTATGCCTTTGTTGGCAGTGGGCTCGGACTTTGGAGACATTGACGCTATTTTAAACGCCAACGCCTTGCGAGATGCTGCCAACCGTTATAACTCGGTTATGTTATTTTTCTTCCCGGACCAAACCACTCGGTTAGGGTTTACATCGGGAAACAGCAAATTGTCGGCACGCACCAAACAAAATGAAAAACAAGCTTTACTGGCTTTGCAAACGGTGCATGACGGTTTGGACAGTATTGATAAAAAAGCACTGTCGGATGAAAGCAAAGTAGATTATCATTTGTTAGACAGTATGTTAGATTGGCAAAAATGGCGAATCAAACAACGCCGCTTGGAAACGGATCCTCTTTACTATGCACAAGCGTTGGACAGCCTTTTTGATTTGTCTCTCCGCTCCGACGATAACTTGCGTCAATTTCACGCCAACACTTTGTTGCGTGCAAAAGCATTGCCCACGTTAGCCAACCAAGCCAAGGAAAACTTGGTAGATGTGGCTCCTTTCCTGGCACAACTGGCCATGGAAAAAGCTTACTATGCGCAACTTGCCTTTGATGAAATAACTGACCGCATGTTAGCCTCTGCCGTGGATGAATTTACGGCTAACGATCTTAAACAACAACTTACCCTATCCAAACGTGCTATATCGGATATGTTCGATTTGTTCAAATCCTTTGCATTGTTGGAAACCACGACGGATTTCCGCATGGGCGAGAAAACATTTAAAGACGTATTAGAGAAGAAATACCACATTAAATCCCCCATTTCTTCTTTAATTCATCAGGCAGATCAAAATTTAGACGCTGCACAACACGAACTTTACAACGCCTTATTGCCGTTTGAAAACCAATTGCCGAAAGAAACGCAAATGATGGTTATAGAAGATGAAAATGGCGATTTGGTGGAAGTGCCCGTAGAACAACCCAGAAAGCAAGGGGCTTTCTATGAACCTCCGTCTGCCTCAGATTTTTACTATCTGGCCGCCAATTTCCCGGCCCCGAACGAAGATGACGATATAGTGGAGTTAGTCTCGGCTGAAGTTGCCGCCTTGGGAGATTATTTATTCCAAGGGACTATACTTAAACCGCTTAAAAACGCTGTGCCCATTAAACCGTTGCCGACGTATTATGCGTATATGTATCCGCATGTGTTTGTGCCGGCTGACGGCCTTAGCACCTTCTTCTTGCGTATCCCGTCGGGCAATAGCTTGGCTAAAAAAGAACTCTTACAAAACGAGTTAAACGATCCTATGCGCCGCGTAATGATTGCGAAAGAAATCTTGCCCGGCCGCTATTATCAATATGCTCAAATGGCCAACCTACCCAACGAACGGCGCTTGTATGCTTCCCCCACGTTACGCAACGGCTGGAGCGCATTTTCACGCCAATTAGGGGCGGACAACGGTTTCTTTACCACGCCGGAAGAATTATTAGCGTTTGCGTGGGATAAATATTTAGATGCCATCAAAGCGGTGCTTGACGTGTATTTACAATCAGGCTCCTATGATTATTCTTCCGCTTGGAACTTCTTGGTAAATCAACAAGGTTTTCCCCAAGACAAAGCTGAAGATATCATCCGCCAAGTAGTGGAGAACCCCGGCGAAGGAATTAGCACTTTGGTAGGGGAAGAAACCATTGCACGCGTCTATAACAAATACGTACACAAAATAAATTATAAATTTACACATGCAGATTTGATTGAATTGTTCATGAAAGCCGGTAACGTAGAACCGGAAGACTTGGACAAAGAAATCAAACGGCTGTACAAAGAACGGAAAAAATAATTTTCCTTCCCTTTTAAACCCCAAGCGATTGCTTGGGGTTTTTATTTGTCTTTCTTCCCCCCGCCCGGATCTTCTTGTCCGATAAAAGGAGTCTTCTCTTTGTTTGGCACGTTCTATAACCTCGTTACCGGAAGAATTATCTTATAGGGGAATAATTGCTTTATGGGTGTTATGTGCATGTGCATTGTTGTCGTATGCTCAACGTCACGGCAGCGGTTATAATGTGATTAGTACTTTGTTTAGTGCTTCGTGTAGAAAGTTTTGGTAAGAGTTAACGTTATAATTTTATTTATGCTTTAACCAACACAAAGAGCAAAAGGGAAAATCTCACGCAAGGCAAACAGTTTATCTTCGTTCCGTGCACGTCGTAAAATGCAAAATATACAAGCAGCAGATGGCGGTTGGGTAGTGGTTGGGTAGTGGTTGGGTAACTGACGTAAAGTTTTTTGTATATGATGAAGATATTCTTTAATGATGAACAAGAAGAGCCCATAAAAAAACCCCCGGGAAATCCCCGGGGGTTTGTTAATCAAAAGAAAATACTACAACCGCACGTGAATTCTCCCCAGCCCTGTAGACATCCGCCAGCATCATACCAGTACAAGTCAAATCCGTCATACCAGTTGCCTACGTTCGCATGAGTACAAGGAACCGGATTCCCATGCATTACCTCGAATCCATGAGAGTCTGCTTCACAAGCTTCACGATATTGACCGGTCGAAACAAACCAGTCTTTCGTAAGAGAATAGTCACATCTTTCTACTCCGCAATCACAGTGAGGATAATCCCTCCAAACTCCTCCACTGCTAATACAAGCAGCTTTTTGACCTGCGGAACAAGTAGTTGAACATGTACAAGTTTCACTATCCCACGTTCCCCCTTCTTCTGCACAGAGTTGCGGTGACCCAATCGGATCCGGACATGTACAGACGCACGCTTCTTGATCCAAACGTGATTTAGGTGCTGTACATGTTATATTACAGGTTGGTGTTTCTGGATCAACACATTTACAATTTTCTTCATCAAAAGTTTTCCCTTGCGCTTGGCAAGTTTCTGTACTTTCAGTACACCCTTCGTTAGGCTTACAGACACATGCGACAGGATCCAATGTTTCGTTTGCTCCACAATCTGCCTGTGTCGTAGTACA
>JAEELM010000033.1 GCA_016282685.1 Elusimicrobiaceae bacterium
CTCTGTTCCATAACTACTATTAAATGAAATCTTGGCCTTTGGTGCAAGCCTTAAGGTTTGTAAATAAAGGATAACAGCATATTACGCTGGTGATCCCTCCGCCAAGAAAAGAAATTTTCTTTATCGCAACAGGTGCAATCGTACGAGAAAAAACAACGCTCCGGCTCCATAGCAGCCTGCTCTAATTGCAAGCGGATGGCAGCGTTTAAATCTACAAACAATTTTTCCTTCCGCTGGATAATTGTTTGCGGCGGGAATTGGCAAGCAGTATCTTGCTGTACTTCAAAACAGCAAGTTTGAATGTGAGGGCCGGCCCAGCAATACAGGGGTTGCCGGGTACAGGCTTGCAGGGCTTGTATCGTTTTTAAGGGTAATTGCTGAACTACACCCCGCCAACCGCAATGAGATAGTGCCCATGCACTGCCATCTTGTGCCCAAACGAAAAAGGGAACACAATCGGCGGTGATAATCGTAGCTCCCCAGCCGGTTGGAGCGGGTGCAAAAACCCAGCCGTCTGCATCTGTACACGGTTGATTTGAAAAAGAAGAACATTGGTCAGCCGAGGAAAATGAGAGCAGCACATCACTATGAATTTGGTGCAAGTGAAGCATTCTTTGGGGGGGAATGCCCAACGGGGTTAATACGCGGGCCTGGTCGGCCGCTTCTTTAAGGGAACCTGCATGGCGGGAACACGTACCGCCAATGAGCCCGGCCTGTAACAAAGCCGGTGGTGTAAAAATTTTCATACGTTTAATTTTTTTAAGTGAACGGTTTGAATAGGGGCACTGAGTACTAATTTAGCCAAACGCTTAAAGCGTGCGGGATCATCGCTGGCATAAAAACGGGCCGAACCGCGGCCGGTGGTTTGAGATTGCCCCAGCTTGGTTAACAAACGGTGTACCTCTTCAGCCAACGTATCCGACGGATCCACCAACGTGATATTCTCTCCTGCAATTTGCCGCAGTAACGGTTTCAAAATGGGGTAGTGGGTGCAACCTAAAATAATTGTGTCCACCCGCTTTTTTTGTAAAGGGGCCAGGTATTCCTGTGCAATTAATCGGGCGGCCGGTTTATGTGTCCAGTTTTCTTCTACTAACGGGACAAAAAGCGGACAAGCTTTGGCAAAGAAACGGATATCTTTTCTTTTTTTCTTTAAAGCTTTTTCATAGGCACCGCTACGGACAGTCCCTTCTGTTCCTAAAAGGGCAATGCGTCCGCTACGGGTCAGGCGAATGGCTTTTTGGGCCCCGGGTTCAATTACACCTAAGACGGGGACATGGCATTTTTTCTGTAAAGTGGGCAGAGCTTGTGCGGAAGCCGTATTACAAGCCACAATAATTAATTTGGCATCTTGTTGTTCCAAAAACTGTGCAATGGCAACGGATAATTTGGTAACCGTTTGACGGGATTTTGCCCCATAGGGAACATTGGCACTGTCACCGAAATAAATAAAATGTTCATGCGGTAATTTTTTGCGCAAGGCTTTGAGAACGGTTAACCCTCCCAAGCCGGAGTCAAAAATTCCAATCGGACGCGTTTTCATACCTTTATTATAGATAATTTGACAGAGAAAAAGGACAAAAGGCTTTCTTTGTGCTAAAATAATCTTATGTTACGTAAAGGGATATTGGTATTTTTGAGTGTTTTTTTATTGGCGGGGACAGGTGCCTGGGCACAAGATGCCTCTGCCTTAATTGTAGGTGGGAATTTTTCCACTTACACCAATACATCTTCTCAAACACGTGCTTTTGACCAAGCAGCGCGTGATGCTGAAGTTGCCCAGTTGCGTGCCCAACTGCAAGAGGGTAAATACCAAGAAGTAATTAACCGCATCAACACATTGTACTCCAATAATTTCTTGGATGACCGTTTCTATCTGCTTTTAGCCATTGCGTATGACGGCTTAGAACAAACAGAAGATGTTATTTACTCGTCGGGGCAAGCCATTGCGGTATCTCCACAAGATGCCCGCCCCTATTTGTTGCGGGCAGGAGCATACATCAAACAGGGCAATTATGAACGGGCCCAGCTTGACTTGGATACAGCCTTGAAGTTAAATCCATCTTCCTTTATGGGCCAATCCTTGCAAAAAGAATTAAATGAAAAAAATCCTGCGGCAGCCCGGCCGTTAGCGTCTGATAAGAAAGACCCGGCCAAGACAAATAGTCAGCGTCCGCGTTGGATGTATATTTATTTTGTAGCGATATTTTTAGCGGTTTTATTGTTTATTTATTGCCGTTACGAAGACCTTTTCCGTCAACCTCAAAATGCTTATTCGCGTAAGGAAGTGGAGATTAAAGAACAGTACGATTTTATTCGCCAAATCGGGGAAGGCGGCATGGGGCAAGTATATGAAGCCTATGACAAAGTTCTTAAACGCAAAGTGGCTATCAAACGAGTACGCCCTGAATTGGTGCGCAGTTCTTATATTCGTGAACAATTTCTTTCCGAAGCCCGCACGCTGGCGTTGTTGCGCCACCCGGATATCGTGGAAGTCTATACTGTTATAGAATCTGAAAATTCCCTTTATTTAGTGTTTGAGTATGTTGACGGACAAACCTTGGAAACACGCTTGGATATTGACGGCCGGATCTTGTTTTCACAGGCTAAAGAAATTTTCAAATACGTGTGTCAGGGATTGGCGTATGCTCACTCTCAAGACATTATTCACTGCGATTTGAAACCGGGTAACATTATGATTTTAGAGAACAACAGAGCCAAGGTAATGGATTTCGGTGTTGCCCGCAAAGCAGTTGATACGCAAACCGGTGCCCGTACCGTAGCCGGAACGCCCGCCTACATGGCCCCCGAACAACAAAAGGGATATATGCGCAAACAATCCGACGTTTATTCCTTGGCCCTTTGTTTTTACGAGGCGTTGGTGGGGCAGGTACCTTGGACGGTAAAAGGATTTGATATTGCAAACAAAAAAATTGTGCCGCCTTCTAAGTTGGCTCCATTTATCCCGCCGGCGGTAGATGCGTTGATTGAGAATGCTCTTAAAGAGGATCCGAACGAGCGTACCCAATCGGTTACAGAGTTTTGGAATCAACTGGAGGCCATTGAACCTATACACGAAGATGATCCTTCCAAAACACATTACTAAATTAAAAAGGAGTGCTAAAAACACTCCTTTTTAATTTTTAACGTGCCAAAAAAGTCTTTACTTTAATATTTCTTTGGCGCTTTCAAAAATCACTTCCAAAGTGCGATAAATGGGCTTTTCTCCGAAGTGTGTTTCCCATCGATATTTGCACAACTTATCGCTAATGCTGTAAGCGGCCACGGCTTTTATTTTGCGTCGTTGAGAAACAGCGTAAAAAGCAGCAGTTTCCATTTCTACGGTCAGCACTGTGTGTTTTTGATAATGCTTAATAGCAGGTTGCGTCTCTCGGAAAATAGCATCTGTGGACCAGTTGCGCCCGATATGAAAATTCTGCCGGCGTGCTTGTAAGGATTTCTGTAAATTTTTTAAAAACAGGGCCGAAGGTTTTACCGTCTCTTTTGCGGTATAGCAGGGGGAGGTGCCGTCTTCGCATAGGGCCTCGTTGCACAGCACAATATCGGAAGGTTGTACTTCTTCCTGTAAACTGCCTGCCAAACCGATAAATACAGCTTCTTTCACGCCCAGGGCGATAAGCACTTCCAGCGTCATTGCCATGGTGGGAGAGCCGTAGCCGAAATTGGTAACGTAACAAATGTTTTTTCCTTCCAACACATAAATGTCGGCTTCGCAACGGTACTGTTTGTATTTGTGGTGCGAAGTAACATATTTGGTAAGAGATGAAATCGGGCAGATAATTGCCTTGGGAGGCAATTTTAAACCGCCGGCAATATGGGTGACATAATTGGCCGGAGTGGAAATTTCTTTGTAGCGTGATTTTTCTTTTTTGGGAAATAACAATGTCATGTCTATACTATAGCATTTACGAAGATGTTAAAAAACACTTTACAACTTCCTAAATTAGGTGTTATCATATAAGTATATTTTGTTTTTAGGGCGTGCGCTATGTTGAAAACATATCAAATTATTGATAAAAAATTACAAGAAGTAGATGAAAAAAACGCACAGGTATATGTTTATACTAACCCGACGGCAAAGGAACAGCGTTTTTTGGTGGAACAATGCCAAATCGACGAACATACTTTGGCCAGCGCGTTGGACCCTGATGAATTGCCGCGGCTTGAGTTTGAGCCGGAGCATACCGTGATGATTTACAAACGCCCCAAAAATTATTCCGGGAAAGACCAGCTGGAATTTAAAGTGGCGTCTGTAGGAATGTTTTTATTTAAGGACAAGCTGATTTTGGTATTGGCCGAAGATATCCCTTTGTTTGTAGGCAAACGTTTCCAAGCCGTCAATTCTATTAAAGAAATTTTCTTAAAACTGGTATATAATTCTATTTCTCATTATGTAGAACACTTACGTATTATTCATATGATATCCGAAGAAATCGAAGATAAAATTACGGAATCAATGGACAATACTTACCTGCTCAATTTATTTAGTTTGGTAAAAAGTTTGGTTTATTATGCCGAGGCGATTACCTCCAATGGTTTCGTGTTTGAGAAAACACGCACCCTGGCCAACCGCATTGGTTTTGATGAACAAAATATGGAAATGTTGGACGATATTATTGTGGAAAATATGCAGTGCAAGGCCCAGGCGGATATTTATTCCAACATTTTGGCCCAGCTGTTAGATGCACGTTCTTCCATTGTCAATAATAACTTAAACCAGTTGATGAAAAAACTGAACGTTATTACCATTTGGATGATGGTGCCTACCTTGGTGGTAAGTGCTTATGGTATGAACGTGGCCTTGCCGATGGCTGAACACCCCTATGCTTTCTGGATGTTGATGGGGGTTTGTTTGGTGTTGGTATGGGGCGTAATGATTTATTGGCGCAAGAAAAACTGGTAGGAAGTAAAATTTATTTGATTAAAAAACCCCCGGTTTGTATACCGGGGGTTTTTAATGGAAAGGAGTTATTCTGCAGAGGGAGTCTCTTTTGGGGAGGGGGTGGTAGCAATTATTTTACCCCGTTTATCAAAAACGATTGTGCTTTTATCCGGCCACGTCAACGTAACTTCTCCAATGTTAGGAGACCCCAACGCCCAGTTTTGATGTAAATGTATATCGTTAGAAAGGATATAAGTTTGCGAACCGCCGTCTTTATATTGGAACCGGTTGGTGATGAACAGGCCGAGCTCTTCTAACGGTTCATTCTTATATTCTATTTGTTCCCACCATTTTTCCACCGTTCGTTTGACTTCATCACTGGGATCAATAGCTTGGGTTTTATCAAAAACAATTCGTATTACGTCCCAACAAGGAGCACCGTTGATGTCGCAATCATTATTTTTCTTGGTCATTTTTTCGTCAACGGGGGTGGCCGCATCCGGCAGGTCGATTGCCTTATCAGCAGGGGAGTTTTCAATAGCTGCTTGGGGGGACAAAGATAACGTTTGAGAAGCGGCATGATTTTGGAAGAAGCGATCTTTCATCACCCAGGCTGCTGCCACAACTCCTAAAATCAGGAAAAGCCCAATTATTTTTTTCATATATTTATTAAATTATTTTTCCACTTTAATACCTAAGAAGGCACGGTACAACACGGCCAACAACCCAAACAATACGTAGAGAGAGAATACAATAAGCACTACGTCTTGGGGGAATTTGATCATCAACACCACCAAGCACACCAGCAAAAGCAGAAACCAAATAGAAAATCTCTTTTCGCGCTTGGCTTTAAAAGCAGCATAGGGAACGTTGGAAACCATCAATAAGGAAAAGAGCAACATTGCGAACCATACGCAATTATACAGGTGCGGTAAGTAGTGATCCAAATAGGGCAAGTTATGCCCTTTCCCTTGCATAATAGTGTAGGAGATGGCAAAAGAAGCCAAAATGGCTGCCGGCGTAGGAACCGGAAGCCCGTTGAAATATTTTTTAGATCCCTTGCCTTCTTTGGCCATGGTATTGAATTTGGCTAAACGCAGCACGCCGAAACAAGTGAAAATACAAGCCACCATTCCACCCCAAAGCGGTTGGGATTGCAGGACAAAAAAGTACATGAGAAATGCCGGGGCCGCACAGAAAGAAACAGTGTCTGCCAATGAGTCCATTTCAATACCGAATTGTGATTCCGTATCCAGTAATCGGGCTACACGTCCGTCGAACATATCAAATACGGCGGCAATTAAAATCAACCAGCCGGCGTGAGCATAATTACCTTTGGCAGAAGCCAAGATGGAGAAAAAACCACATGCTAAATTACCCAAGGTAAAAAGCGAAGGCGCTGTAACAGCACCGGTGTGTTTAAGCTTGTCTACAACATTGGAATTTTGTTCCGTTTGCATACTTATTTCCACAAGGCCAAAACAGTGATATTTCCTTGTACTTTTTGACCTTCTTTTACAATAATACGCACTTTGTCTTTGGGAAGATAAACAGCTACTTGAGAGCCAAAGCGTACCAAGCCTAACCGGCGGCCCATAACAACTTCTTGTTGCGGTTTTACCCAACATTCAATGCGCCGCGCAATTGCGCCGGTGATTTGTTCCACATGGGCGAAACGGGTAGGATCTCCGTCTTTGAAAATTTGAATTAAATTGCGTTCATTGCGTACAGAGTCCGGATTATCGGCAAATAGGAAGGTGCCTTTGTTGTAGAAAATATCTCCGGTTTTTCCTTTTACAGTTGTGCGCTGTACGTGAATGTCAAAAATAGAAAGGAAAATGCGGATCACAACAGAATTGGGGTCTTCTTCGGTTTTAATCGAGAGAACGGTTCCGTCTGCCGGGCAGGCAATTTCATCATCTGCAAATTCAGTATAGCGGTTGGGATCGCGGAAGAAATAAGCGCAAAAAATGCCCAAAATTACGAAGGCAACACCTGTTTTATTGCAGTTAAAAACAAAAAACACCACTGCGATTAACATCGCACCGGCGCAATATTTTAACCCTATCGCCAAAACTGTATTTATCCAACTTACACTTTTTGTGAGTGTACGTATAATATCTGCAATCATACTTTTTTACCGGTGGGATAAATTAATGGCAGTTTGTAAGTGGGCAGGGGGGGACTTGAACCCCCACGGCCTTGCGGCCAACAGATTTTAAGTCTGTCGCGTCTGCCATTCCGCCACCAGCCCTCTTATTATTATTGTAACAAAAATTTTTTATCTTTGCACGCTTATTTGCCGGAGTGTTTAAAACTGTTGTAGAACTTGCGGCAAAAAAGAGTCTTTACACCCATTTCTTTCAAATCATTTTGGAGGGAACGGTCATCTGTTACGGCAATTACACGCCGGCCGGATTGTGATAAGTAGCCGGCCCGTTCACGTATGATTTGATCGGCAGAATCCCCCTCAGAAAACGAAATATGCACGCCGCCGCGGTACAAGGGCCCAATCGGACGGAAAGAACCGTCAAAAATCACTTCATATTCATTCATGGCGTATAGCTCGTCGCAAGACATATCCGCCAAAAATTCCAGGAAATCTTCGGTTACTTCTTCTTCCGTGCGGGAAAATTCGTACAAAAAACTGCGTACGATATTGAGGCCGTCTATTAGATAGATAGTGGGTTTGGTACTAATATACATGGTTTGCCTTTTTTTGCATAAATTTGCTATAAGAAAATGATACAATATAATACCTGTTTTAGGTGGGTTCTCTGACAATTTCCGTATCCGGGGGTGTAATAGATTCGACGGGTATCTGTTGCCGCTGGGGAGCAAGTGCCGGTTGGCCAGGCCGGCTAAAATAGGGCCACAAAAATAAGCAACAACAATCAAGTTGCCTGGGCTAACGCTTAGTCCACTGCGCCTTTTGTGTTTTCTATGCGCAAAAGGGTCGCAGTTACTACATAGAATGCGGCAAAAGGGGCGCGGTTCGTCCGCTTTTGCTTAAGACTTACGAACCACCCGCAAACGTGCTGTTTCGCGCTTAGTTTGCGGTAACCGAGCGAAACTAAACTTGTAGTGCCCGAGAGGAGAAGATGTTCGGACGGGGGTGCGAATCCCCCCACCTCCACTTTGCTAACATTTTGTACGCATGAAATAACCCCAAGGGGGAGTGCCCGGGCAAACCAAAAGACACGGAAATTTTCATTCACCTTCTATATTAAGGAGAAGATATGGCAACAGAACTGAGATTTGGTACTGACGGTTGGAGAGGCATTATGGCCTGGGATTTTACTTTTCGCAATGTGCACCGTATGGCGCAGGCCCTGGCCGATTACATTAACGAAAATGCCCCCAGCGACGAAAAAGGCAAAATGCCGAAAATTTTTGTAGGGTACGATTGTCGCTTTATGTCTGACCAATTTGCCGCCCATATTGCTCATATTTTCCGTTCCAATAAATTAGATGCTACCTTGTCTTCCGTGCCGATAACTTCTCCGGTAGCTTCTTGTTTGAGTTTGCATAAATTTTGGATGAGTATTATAGTCACGGCCAGCCATAACCCGGCAGAGTTTAACGGCATTAAAATCAAAATTAACGGGGGGGCTGCTCCAGCGCGCGTAACGAAAGATGTGGAAGCTTTGCTGGATCAAAATTCCGTTTTAATGCTTTACGGATACAAACCCGAACAGAAAGATTTGACCGACGTTTATTTGAAATATGTGGCGGCACACAGTTTAACCAAGAAAATAAAAAATTTTAAAGGCAAAGTGGTTATTGATTATATGCATGGGGCGGCCGCCGGATATTTGGAACATTTCTTGCCGGCTAAACAAGTGATTGCCTTGCACGATAAACATGATCCCACTTTTGGCGGGATACAACCGGAACCGGTAGAGAAAAATTTGGCAGAGTTGAAAAAAACCGTAGTGGCCAAAAAAGCCGCATTGGGGATTGGCTTCGACGGTGGTGGGGACCGTGTCGCTTTGGTGGATGAAAAAGGCGTTTATTTGACGCCGTGCCAAATTGCAGCCGTTGTGTGTGACTATCTCATTAAACACAAAAAACTCAGCGGGCACATTGTGCAAACGGTATCCATGGGGTATTTGCTTAAACGGATTGCCCGTCAATTTGAGATGCATTTTGAAGAAGTAAATGTGGGCTTTAAGAACGTAGCCGAACGAATGAATTTGGATGATGTCGCCTTTGGTGTGGAAGAATCCGGCGGATTTGCGTGGAAAGGCAGTTTGCCGGACCGCGACGGTCTGGCGTTGGCCTTGGCTTTTATTGAAATTATGACGGTTACCCATAAGAAGGCCAGTGAATTGTACGCTGATATTGTAAATGAATACGGATCTTCTGTCTATATACGACGGGATATTGCACTTTCCAAGCCGTTGGATAAAGCTTCGTTTGTGGATAAATTGCGTAAAAAAATGCCTAAAAAAATCAATGGCTATAAAGTGGCAGAAATGCTGACTTTCGACGGATTAAAAGTGATTTTAGAAAATGATGAATGGATGTTAATCCGTCCTTCCGGCACGGAGCCGTTGTTGCGTATCTATGCAGAAACCGCTACTAAAAAAGGTACGCTAGCCTTATTAGATTTAGGGGAAAAATTAGCTTCTCCTTCTTCCAAGTAATGTATGCTTAAATTTGCTTTGGTAGATGATTCCGTTATTCTGCGTTCCGCCATTAAAAATGTGCTGGAATCCTCCGGCTACGAAGTACCGATAGAGGCCGACGGTTCCAAAGAGTTGTTTGAACAACTTGGCCGTCAGGAAGTGCAGGTTGTATTGCTAGACGTGTTTTTCCCGACGGAAAATGGCCTGGATATCTTATCTGATTTGAAAGCCCGTTACCCGCATCTAAAGGTGCTTTTGGTAACCGGTTTGCGTAAAGATAACATATTGGCAGAGGCACAAAAACGCGGGGCTAACGGAGTGTTATATAAGCCGTTTGATACAGATGATTTATTGTCGGCTGTACGGCGTCTGCAATAATTTAAAAACCCCGGGGTAGAAACCCCGGGGTTTTTTCAATTTTTTTACACTACATTTGTAGCCATTTAAATTCTGCCACTACCAGCGCACTGCAAAGCAGTACCGGCCCCCATCCGGCCAGAAGAGGATGTAACATTCCATTTCCACCAATAGAAGTACATACCGATATCAACCACCAAAACACAAAAGCGATTACAATGGCCATTAAAATGTTGAGTAATTTGCTTTTTCGCCGTGTGCTGATGGCAAAAGGCATTCCCAATAAACACATAAGTATCGTAACAAATGGGGCAGCCAATTTAGATTGGCGGACAGTTTCCGTAGGATAAGAGACAAGACCGCTACGTTTGTAAAAACGAATACGTTTGGTCAATTCGCGTATGCTAAGCAAATCATCTTCCGTTTTGCTGACGGACATTTGTTCCGGTTTTAATTTTACAGGGGAGGGAGCTTGATCAAAGTGTTTTTCGGTCGTATCCAACGGATCAATGTAAAAACGTTCAATACCGTTGGAAAATAGCCACGATTGGGAGGGTTTGTCCCATATCATTTTTTCGGCTACAATTTGATGGGAAATATTCCAAGCATCATTGTATGTGTCCAGCGCCACTTTACTCATAACTCCCTTAGATAAATCCACTTCTTTGGCAAACAACATTTGAGTGGGGGAGAGTTTAATTAATACGTCGTTTTCTGTATTGGGATTGAACGTCTCCACCGAGCGTTTGACACGGGTGTAATAAAGCTCGTCTGCTTTTAAATTGATAGACGGAATAATAAATTCTTGGGCAAGGAATGTAGCTAAAACTACAATCAATACGCAGGCTAAAATCGGATTGAAAAGTTGTTTCGGAGAAAAACCGCCTGCCACACAAGCTGTCCATTCTCCGTTGGAAATCATTTCCGAAATAACAAATATAGCTCCTAACAAGCAAGCCACCGGGATAATGGTAGCCAGCCAATTGGGTACGGTCAACGCACTGTAAGACAACACATCCCATAAAGTGGTTACACCGTTGCTCATTTTTTTCATTTTTTCAAAAACGTCTCCCAACAGCACCAGTGTTGTAAAAATTCCCAGTGCAAAAAAGAACGGCCCCCAAAATTTACGGGCAATGTAACAGTACAAACGCATTAAATATTTAACCTCTTTTTCCACAAATACTTAGCAACGACTAGGCCGATTATAATGGGTAACCAAGGGGCCCAATAAGCTAAAACGGCATAACGTTTGCCCAATGTAAGTCCGCAAGCCCCTATAGTGTAGAACGTTAAAATAATGATAACACTAAATAACATTCCCCAACCCTTGTTGGTGCGTTTCCCTAACGAAAACCCAATCGGGCAGCTAATCAGTAACAATACAATGGGGGCGATAGCCAAAACATTGCGCAAGCTGACTTCTGTTTTAAATTCATTTTGCGTACGCTGGGGCAACGGTGTTTTATAAATATAGCGAATCAAGCGCGGGGTTCCCATTTCGCTGGCACGTTTTTCGCGCTGGTTTTCACGTGTTAAAGGGATATTCATGGTATATTCGTCAAAGTTGGCCGCAATAAAAGAGGAGGGATCTTTGGCGTCCAGCCGTTGCATTTGCCCTTCTTTCAAGTTGAGTCCGATAGCTGTTTTGGATAAAATTACTTTTCCGTAGGCGGCGTTTACTTTTGTGCTCAATGCGCCGGAATCATCTTTTTTAATCAAGTGAATTTGTTTGGCTTGGTGATCGGAACCGTTGAGGTCTTCTACGTATAATTGCCACTCTCCCAAGTCCAAAAAAGTTTTGGGTTCCAGGTTTACCCGGGTAATTTTGCTGCGGGCTTCTTGACGTAAGTTGAGTACGCGCTTGAAACAATGGGGGGTTAACCAATTGTTGCACGCAAACAGTGCTACAGATAGCAGGATTGCACAAACCAACAATGGTTTTACAATTGCTTTGAAAGAAAAACCGGCAGCCCGCAAAGCAATCAATTCGCCTTGCTCGCTCATGGTAGAAAGGGTAAATAAAATAGAAATTTGGAAGGCCATCGGGGCGCTGAGCCCAATAACATCAGGCAACATATTAAGCAACGTCATGCCGATCCAACCCCAACTGGTGCCATAGCGCAAGGCCATACTTACTACGCGGATAAAATTATTCATAAAAATTACCAGCGTTAAAATTCCTAAAATTCCCAAAAAGAAAATGGCCCAGTTTTTGGCGATATATTTATTAAATATTCCAATGCGCATATATCATCATTTTAGCAAATATCACTCACGACGGGGAAAAAAGTTATTTTTCTCTTTCAAATACCAGTAAATTTTATAGAATGAAAGAATGAGGGATTTTTTCTTCTTATGAAAATAAGCCGCTTGTTGCTTGCTTGTGTATTGCTGATAGAATTTATCTACGCTCCTGTGGCCGCGCAGACGTTGCCTTACAGCTTGGTAGATAAAGACCAATACAGTATTTTTGAAGAAGAGCAAGCTGCCAAACGAGAGGAAGAATTAGCTCTGCCGGAACCGCAAGATGATGCGCAGTTGTTGCGTTATTCCAATGAGTTTTGGCGTCAGGCGGTAACTTCTGTCGACGGTTCATACGAATTAGACAAAGCCCCCGAGCCTATCCCGGATTTGACCCTTTTAAATCCTACGCTTTCCTTACCGCTATATGGTACCAGTATCGCCTTAACGGGCCGGTATGTGTTGGGGGCCAAATTGGCCGGCAAGCGTTTCAAAACAGATCCCAACAGCAACGTTACCAACCGCAATGCCCACAGCGTGCAAATGGATCAACAATTGCAATTGAAAATGCAAGGTAAAATTTTGGACCGTGTGTTCGTCGATATCGATTATGATGACAAACGGGAAGAAGAAAAGACGATTTCTGTGGCCTACCGCGGCAAACCCGGGGAATTGGTACAGCTGGCACAATTCGGCGATATTAATTTGTCTTTGCCGGGTACCGAATTTATTACCTATGACAAGCAGCTATTCGGTGCTAAGATGCATCTGCAACATAAAAATGCCAATTTGTACGTTATTGGTTCGCAAACGAAAGGTTCCAGCAAACAAAAACGTTTCGTGGGATCGAGCGTGTCGGAAATTGTAACGGTGGAGGACATTGCCTACAAGCGTCGTGTATATTATGATTTAACATTCGGCGGTAATGTTCACCCCGCTATTAAAAGCGACGGAACGATTGTCCCCTCTATTGATACGACGGCGAATGCTCATTGGAGTAGTGCTATTGGAGCTATTTCTCCCGGTACGGAAGAAATTTATTTGGATAGCAATACAACTTCTTCCGATTATGTGCCGGTATATAAGACAGCTACCGATTATTTGGGCGGGGGCGATTATGAGGCCAAGTGGCAGCTATTGACCCGTGGGGTAGATTACACTATTGACTATGACAAGGGATACATTACATTTAAACGTTCTATTACGGCGGCCAGCGTGCTTGCCATAGATTATGTGGGCACCAACGGCACCCGTTTAAGTGATTTGGGCACCCCCAATACGATTAAATTTATTAAAACTGCCAACGATAAGCCCGTTACTTCCGAAATTACGGAAACGGCTAACAAATTAGAATTAAAAACATTTTATTCCATTGGTGCGCAAAAAATCACGCAGGACAACGGCAAAGGTAATTTTATCTTGCAACTACTGGATGCCAACGGGCAAGCCGTTGCCAATCCCTACTTTGTTTATCCCACGTATGTGAATGTTGATTTTGACAGCGGCGTTTTTGATTTGGCTTATCGGTTAGATGATCCGGGGGTTTATGCCGCTACACCTACATCTTCTCAAAACCAGACGTTCAAAATTCAATATGAAAGTACCGTTAAAACGTATTTTATTGAAGCGGGAATTGTGGTGCAATCTGAAATCGTGAAGTTAAACGGCGTGACGTTGGCCCGCAATAATGATTACTACATTGATTATACTTCCGGTTTTATTACCTTCTACAAAGGGGAACAAATTACAGAAAACACCGTTATTGATATTACGTACGATACAACGGTGGGAGCGGATACCAATAATTCCGTGATTGGGGGGCGTTTAGATTATCGGTTGTTTGAAAAAGTATTATTGGGAACTACTTTGATTAAGGAGGGGGGAGAGAAACCTACTACTGTCCCACAGGTAGGGGCCTATTCCAAAGATATTTTAGTATACGGTGCAGATATCAATGGAAAAGATATTAAATTAGCTGCGCCCCTTTCTATGGATTTTTCTGCGGAAGCTGCCCACAGTGAGAGGAAGCAAAATTTGTTCGGCTATGCTATGGTGGACAGTATGAATGACACCAACGAACAAGTAGCCGGCTCCCGTGTTTTTAGAGATTGGCGCATTGCCGCTAACCCCAACGGGAAACCCAACTTTTTAGATGCCGTGCATTGGGATACGGAAGAATTACCTGCATTGGAAATCAATCCCCATTCAATTGTCAGTTATAATGAAAAGCAACAAGTGTTGGTGCTGGATTATGATTTTACGCAGGGGCAAGCTTATACGGATGAAGTTTCTATCGTTTATCCCATTAGCCAGAGCGGGGTAGATCTATCGGAAAAAACCTCCTTTGAATTAACCTTACTGGGAGAAGAAGGCGGCCCGCAGGTTAATTTCACTTTTGGTAACATCAATGAAGATTCGGACAATTCCGGCGGAATGGAAACCGCTTGCGGTAGCGGTGTGCCCAAAACGGAAGACGTAAATTGCCGCAACTCTTTGGCCCCCAGCGAAGATATCGGCTGGCTTTACACCAACCCGGACGGAACACAGGAACGTTACAATCCGTTTGCTCACAATACGTTTAACTATGAATCTCAACCCAACGGTCGTATTGATACACAGGATCTAAACGGAAACGGAAAATTTGATGAAGAAAAAATACCCACGGATGGGAATTTCGGTTTTGGCGGAACGGCTATTGAAGGGATGAGTGATAACCGGGCCACCAATACCACCTGGCAAACTTATTCTATGCCGGTTACGTTTACAGACAAGCAGGAATGGACAGCTGTGCGCCACTTGCGTATTACGTTAAAACAAGGCAGTAAATTAAAAGGGCGCATCAAAATTGCCAATGTGGCCTTGTCGGGCACTTCGTGGAATTCTACGGTAGAAGATCCGGCTGTTTTTTCCATCTCCGGCATTAACAACGTAGATAACCGTGATTATGAACCGATTTTCAGCGATACCACCGGTGATGGTCAACGCGTATTTAATTACCTGTACGGATCGGTGCAAAATTTTAAAGACATTACCGGTTCTACCAACGCACTGGATCAATCTCTTAGCTTAAAATTTGATACTTCTTCCGCCTCATTTGCTTCGGTTTGTACGGACGGAGAATGTTATGCCAACCGAAATTTTAATTCCATGGATTTCAGCCAACATCGCCAGTTGCGTTTCTTGTTACACGGTGCCGTGCAGTTGGGGAGTAACACTCCGCTTAATCAAGACGGAACGGAATTTTTCTTAAAAATTGGTACTCAAACCAATTACGACAAAGTAATTGTTCCAACGAATTTTACCGGTTGGCGTTTAATTGAATTACAAATGGTGGATACCAATGGAGACGGTATCGCCGATACATTACAGAACGTATCGGACGCATCTTATGATGTACGGGTGGAATCTGTTCGTGCTGTAAACGGGTTGTTGAATTTTAGAGAAATTAGTTTGGTTTTGGCCGGGGTACAACAACAAGAAGGTACTTCCGGTAGTGCCGGGGAAGTGTGGCTCAATGTCATTCACTTGGCTCAAGCTATCCAACTCACAGGTGAAGCTTACAAAGGACAAGTAGATTTGAAATTGGATGAGTGGGGAAGTGCCGGCGTACGTTATATTCATAAAGACAGCAATTTTGAAACACCTCTTTCGGTTTCCAAACAACAGGAAACTACGGAAGAAGATTATTATTTGAAGATTAACCGTATCAAAGAATTCCCCATGACAGCGAACTTCAACCGTTCAACGGTTATTACCCCGCTGGTGACGGATACTACCGATTATAACACGGTGAGCCTTTTGGATAAAGGAGAAGTAAAACGGGAACGGGCCGTGGTGCGTGGAGAATTTGTAAAAGAAAAATATCCTACTATTGGTTTGGAATATACGCAAAACAAAACCGATTATCAGTTACTCAAACGCCAGGATGATTCACGGGCCTATGGGGTAACACTCAATCATACGGCAGGAAGTTTTAAAAACATTGTGGCCGGCTATCATTACATTGATTCGGATGTGCAATATGATACGGCCCGCCACTATGAGAGCGACACTTACTACGATACACAGGAAAATACGCAGAAACTGAACATGAAGGCCACTTTCCAACCCAGCAGTTCCTTTCAGTTTACGCCCAGTTATAATTTGACCAAGAGTAAAGAGGAGCGTACGCATTTTACGATAGGTTCCCGTGACGATTTGCACTATCCCAAAGCCATGACGCAATCTACCGGGTTTAACTCAACTTGGAAGATCTATAAATGGTTGGCTCCTTCGGTTAGTTACAATATCAGCACGGTGGAAAACAACAATTTAACCGAAAAACAAAGTGTGGACGGTTCCCATTTGTTTGCGGTAGGGGAAGTAAAAACGGTCAACCGTAATGCAGATGGGGGCGTGTCGCTTACTTTGAACGGAAATGAAATTTTACCCAAGAGTAAATTATTCAATACACTGGTGATGTCGGCCAGTTACCGTATTCAAGATGCGGATTCCTGGTTGGATGTGGATAGCGGATTTGATTCGCGCAAAGCCTTGTGGCTGCGTGATTCGTTGGGGAATGTGGGCACCTTCGGCTATCGTCGAAATTTGACGTTGCGCGATACTATTTCCAGTACCCAACGGTGGAATCCGCTTTCACAGTACGATCTAAAGGGAGCGGTTGCGCCGTTAAAAACATTGTCCATTATTAATAACTTTTCCAAAACGGTACAAAACAACGAACAAACCGGTACGGTTTACGATTCCACCAGCCGTACGTTGCCTGACCTAACGGTTTCTATTTCCGATTTGGAAAAAATGTTTTATGCCGGCCGTTGGCTGAGTGCTTCTAATTTGAAATTACGTTATAGCCAAGTGGAGCAAACCAATATCGGAACAGACGACCGTTCTTCTACTCAATATGGGGCAGATGTGCGCTTCATGTTATTTAATTACTTTGATACAGTTTTCAATTATACGCATCAAACGGTAGATCGAAATGATTTGCGCGCCGGAGCCAGTTTGGAACGGTTAAAGAAAGACGATCTTTCTGCCCAAACTTCCTTTTATATTAAGTCGCTGCGTGTTACTCCCAAACTTTTGTACGGTGCCACTGAAAAGAGCGTGGCGTTGGGCCGCGCCAGCGAAGACAGCACTTTTTGGACACCCAGTCTCAACTTGCGGTGGGATTTTAATATCCCGCGCGGATTTAAGCTGCCCTTTATCCATAAAGTGTATAACACAACTAACCGCGTGATTTGGAATACAACTTTTTCTTATACAAATAAAAAATCACCGATTGAAGTAAAAGACAACTATCAATTATTTGATTTTGTGTCTTCTTTGGATTATGAGTTTTCGCAAAATTTACGCTTTACGTTATCGGGCGGATTTACGCTGATGGACCATGCCTATGTAGAGTCCGAAGATTATACCGCTTACAATGTGGCCGCCAATGTTACGGTTCAATTCTAATTTATTGTCTTTTTTGCGCAAAGCCGGGAAATGTTTTTTACACGTTTGGTTTCCGCGGGTTTGCTTTGCTTGTCAAACAGATTTGCCATATGATGAATCGCAACCGCTTTGTGCCGCCTGTAGGCAACAGCTCACGCTGCCGGGGCCGTTGATTTGCCAACGGTGTGGCGTGGAATTAAAATCGGGCGGTGCACATTGTTTTTCTTGCCGAGGAAGCAAAGGTGAACAATTTAAGTGCAAATGTATTCGCTCCGCTTTTGTGTTTAACAATTCTTCGCGTGCGTTGGTACATGCCCTTAAATACCAAGGGGCTGATTACGTGGCTTCATTTATGGGACAAGAAATGGCCCGTTGTTATGCTCGCTTGCCGGAGTTGTCATCTGCCCAAGTGGTAGTGCCGGTGCCGTTGTACCCCAAACGCCGACGCAAACGGGGATATAATCAAAGTGAATTGCTGGCTCGTGCCTTTGCCGCCCAAACGGGACTTGTTTTAGATACCCAATGTTTAATTCGCACGCGTGACACTTGCAGCCAAACTCAATTGGGCCGCCGGGAACGGTTGGAAAATATGAACGGTGCTTTTGTTTGTGTAACACCGCAAACAATCAACAAAAAAATTGTTTTATTGATAGATGATGTGGCCACTACAGGAGCTACCCTAGAGGGGTGTGCCCGGGCATTACGCCAAGCGGGAGCCAAACGTGTGTTGGCCTATACCTTTGCACGGGAAAATTAAATATCTCCCTGCGTGCGCATACTGTAGTAATTATTTTTCCCGATAATAATGTGGTCACGTACCGCAATGGAAAATAATCGGGCGGCGGCAATAGTATCTTTTGTCCAAGCAATATCTTGTTTGGAAGGATAGGCATTCCCAGACGGGTGGTTATGCACTAAAATAATAGAGGCGGCTTTTGCGGTTAATGCCGTTTCTATAATTTTACGCGGGGTGACGGCTACCCGGTCAATTAACCCGGAGGATAGCACTTGCGTTCCTATCAGCGTGTTGCGTACGGATAAAAAGATAACTTCCAGACATTCTTCCTTTTTACCGGCCAAAGAAGCTTTACAATAGTTTAATAATTGTTGGGGAGAAGAGATTTCCACATTTCCTTTTACTTCTCCCAAAGAGTAACGTTTGAAAACAGCGCGGATTAGTTTTAAGAAATGGGCCGCATTGGGGCCGATACCGGGCACTTGGACCAACTGTTGCGGGGTTGCGTCTAAAATATCGGCCAATGTGCCGAATTTTTTGAGCAACGCCCATGCCAACGGCTTGGTATCTTTCCGGGCAATAACATAAGTTAATAATAGTTCCAATACTTCGTGATCTAAAAAGGGATCCAAGCCCGTAGAAATAAATTTTTCACGCAGACGTTGTCGGTGACCTTGATGTGGTGCAGTTGTCTTGTTAGGCATAATGAGTCCTTTTTTATTATACTGTTTTTAATGGTACAATAGGTATATATTTCGGCAAGAGGTTGGTTATGAAAAAAATTGTAGTAATCGGTGGAGGCCCGGGGGGATATCCGGCCGCATTAAAAGCAGCTGCATTGGGGGCGCAAGTAACGCTTATTGAGAAAAAACACTTGGGCGGCGTGTGCCTTAATTGCGGATGCATTCCCTCTAAATCTTTTTTGCAACAAGCCCACCGTTATCAAATTGCACGTGAAGAAGGCTTTACGGGCGTTCCCGATTTTGAAAAAATCAAACGTACGCAGCAGACTGCCACACAAAAGTTAGTACAGGGAATTTCTTTTTTACTTAAAAAAGCCGGTGTGACGGTAGTACAAGGGGAAGGCTCTTTGAAAGATGAACATACCGTAAGCGTACGCTTGCCTTCGGGAGAAGAAAAGATTTTACAAGCCGACGGTATCATTTTAGCGGTTGGGTCCGAATCTTTTTTACCGCCTCCGTTAGACCGTTTCAAAGACCAAATTTATGATAATTCCAATTTTTTCACTTTACCCGCTTTGCCCAAAACACTGGCCATTGTAGGGGGAGGTGTAATCGGTTGCGAAATGGCCGACTGCATGCAATCTTTGGGAGTAGAAGTCCATTTGATTGAAATGCAACCGCGCCTGTTGCCGTTGGAAGATGAAAGTGCTTCACGCGTTTTAACGCAATCTTTTACCAAACGTTCTGTTGCCTTACATTTGGGAGTTCGCGTGACGGAAATGGAACGTGCAAACGGGAAATTCACGCTCACCCTTTCCGACGGAAAATCTTTACAGGTGGAAGCTGTATTAGCTGCAGTAGGGCGTGCAGTACATGCGGAAAATTTAGGGCTTGAAACCATTGGCGTAACTGCCACACGCAAGGGAGTAACGGTCCAGGCGCAAACCTTACAATTAAAAGACAATATTTATGCAGTGGGGGATATGAACGGATTGTGCTTGTTGGCTCACGCCGCTACACGCCAGGGGGAAGTGGCTGCCAGTAATTTGTGCGGAGTCCCTGCCGTGTATGACAATGCGCAAGTGCCGCGGGCCATTTATACGTCACCCGAAATTGCCAGCGTGGGGTTAAGCCGTACACAATTGCAAGAGCAGCAGATTAATTTCAAAAGCCATAAATCTTTTTTGTTGGCAAACGGCCGTGCGGTAGCACAAGGGCAAACCACCGGCTTTGTTGAAATTTTCAGTCACGCCCAAACGGAACGTTTATTGGGGGCCGTATTGGTAGGAGCACAAGTTACCGAATGGATTCATGTTTTTAATGTAGCGCTATCGGCCGGAATGACCGTTCCCCAATTGAAAAATGTTATTTTCGCCCATCCCACATTGGCTGAAAGTATAGGCGAGGCTCTGCGCGCATGAATTTTTGTGTAATTTTAGTTCGTCCGCGCGATCCTAATAACATTGGGGCCTGTGCCCGCGCCATGAGCAATTTTGGACTCAGTGATTTGCGCGTGGTGGAGCCGTTCGCTCCTGTCTGGCGCGAGGCCACCAGTGCCGTGGGGGCCGGGGACATTATGCAAAACGCCAAACAACTGGACAGTTTGGATGAAGCCTTGCACGATACTACGTTTTCTTTGGCAGCTACAGCCTTGCGCAACCGCGGTATTGTGCAAGAAGTGATTACACTTCCCCATTTAAACGAGCGTCTCAAAGAATTGCCAACACAAAAAGTAGCTTTGGTTTTTGGAAACGAAAAAACAGGGCTTAGCAACGAAGATATCGAACGTTGTGATGCCATTTTGAACATTCCCACCGTGGCCAAGCAACCCTCTATTAATTTGGCACAGGCCGTTATTTTAACATGCTATGAACTTTCTCGCCGGGATGATTTTACGCCGCTTCGCAGTGTAAACGAAACGGAAGATCAGCCTACGGACCGGCAACGGGAGATGTTTTTAAACGCAGTAGAAAAACTTTGCGAAAAAACAGATTTGCGTAACGATTTATCTTTGACGCAACGCAAATCTTTTTTACGCCAAATGTGTGCACGTCATCCGCTCTCTACGGTGCAATTATTCTTTTTGAAAACGCTGGTGGACCGCTTAAACCAACGGTTATAGCGGCTAAAGGTAGTTTCTTCTCCCTAGCCGCCCCGGCTTATATTTTGCTAAAATAAAGTAGGTATGGCATACAATATTCTTGTCATTAATCCGGGGTCCACTTCTGACGATATCGGTTACTATCGCGGCAATAAAGCCGTGTTTGAAGTAACTGTCCGCTACTCCATGACAGATTTAGAGCCTTACGAAGGGAAAAACGTAACGGATCAAATTCCCTTGCGCCGCAAATTAATTTTAGATTACCTGTTAGACCATAACGTTCCGCTTAAAGAAATCAATGCTGTTATTGGAAGAGGCGGATTATTGCACGCTTTGGAAGGCGGTGTTTATGCCGTCAACGAACCCATGATGAAAGATTTAACGGTAGGAAAATACGGCAGCCATGCCAGTAATTTAGGCGGTATTTTGGCGCACGATATTGCCAAATATGCCGGTTGCCCCAGTTTTATTGCTAACCCTGTTATTGTAGATGAATTAGAACCGGTGGCACGCTATTCCGGCATGCCGGAGAATCCGCGAATTTCCATTTTTCACGCACTTAGTCAAAAACGTGTAGCGCGTTTGATTGCCGGTAAACGCGGTAAAACTTACGAAGAAGTCAATTGCGTAGTTTGCCATGGCGGCGGGGGCGTTTCTGTTGGAGCACACCGCAAGGGACGCGTGATAGATGTAACGAACGGTTTTGAAGGAGACGGCCCCATGACCCCTCAACGTAGCGGTTCTACTCCTGGGTCTAAACTGGTGCAGATGTGTTTTTCCGGCAAATATACGGAAGAAGAAATTCGTTTTAAAATGCGCGGCAAGGGGGGGCTTGTGGCATACACGGGTACGTCAGACGTAAAAGAATTGGAAGAATATATCTCCAAAGGAAAGAAACGTCCCGGCAGTTTAATTACTTGTTCCCGTGCGGAAGCTAAACTGGCGTTGGAAGCATTGATTTACCAACTTTCCAAAGCGATAGGTGAAATGGCCGTTGTGTTGGAGGGGAAAGTAGATTTTATTGCGTTGACCGGAGGGTTAATGCATAGCCAATATATTCCGCAACGTATCAGTGAATATGTAGGCTGGATTGCTCCGCTATATGTGTTCCCGGGTAGTGAAGAAAAAGATGCCCTGCGCGAAGCTGCCCGTCGTGCATTGGAAAACCCGAAAATTGTAAAACAATATAACTGATTTTAACTTACTTGAAGGAGAATTGTATATGAAATTCAACAGTTTTGCGGATTTGATTAACCAAGTAAAAGGCAAATCAAACCGTGTAGTCGTACCGGGGGCCAATAATAAAGAAGCCCTTACTGCCATTAAAATGGCGGATGAAAACGGGCTTATTTCCCACGGTATTTTGATCGGTCCTTTAGCGGCTGTGAAAGAAATGGTAGCACAAGTGGGGCTCAATGAAAGCAAATTTGAATTTATTGATTGCGAAGATGTTCCCACTATGTGCAAATTGGCAGTTGACCAAATTTTAGCGGGCAAAGGGGATTTTTTAATCAAAGGGTTGGTAGATACCAAATACTACATGAAAGCCATTTTGAATAAAGAAGCTCACCTGGTACCGGAAGGGGCGTTGCTCTCTCACTTTGTGCTTTTCAGCACGCCCAAATACAGAAAACCGTTTGCCGTTACGGATTCTGCCGTTGTGATTGCGCCGACTCTGGAACAAAAAGTAAAAATTATTAATAACGCCGTTGACACCATGCATAAATTGGGGCTTGATAATCCCAAAGTAGCCTGTGTTTGCCCGGTAGAAAAAGTAAATGAAAAAATTCCCAGCACGGTGGAAGCCGCTGCTTTAGAGCAAATGAACAAAGAAGGGAAAATTACCGGTTGTGTGGTGGAAGGGCCGTATGATTTCTATATTTCCATGAGCCAAGAACGCGCCAAAGAAAAAGGGATTACCGGCAAAGTAGTAGCCGGAGATGCAGATATTTTAATGCTGCCGGATTTGGATGCGGCCAACCCGCTCTATAAAGCGTTGGCTTTCTTCGGGGCCGATATGGAAGCAGCCGCAGTGCTTGTGGGGCCGAAAATCCCGGTCATCTTGCCTTCCCGTGCCGACGATCCGAAAGTTAAACTCAACGCCATTGCGTTGTGTTCTTTCTTAAAAGATCAAAAATAATCAGCCGGGGGCGGTCGACCCGCCCCCCTGTTTTTTGTTATGAAAGAAACATTTTTTGCTTTTATTCAAAATCATTACCGCCGATTTCACGACGTATTTTTTTACGTTGTGATGCTTGTTATCATTATTGTATGTACATGGTTGGCGGTGCGTGTTACGCGGGAAAACAAAGAGAAAGAACATTCCTTTTTGGTTTCCCGGGACATACCGGTAGTAGAATATTCTGTGAAAGAAAAGCCCATTTATGTGGCTTTGCAAGAGGCCGGCTTATCGGCACAAGAGGTAGTGCAAGTAGTAAATAAATTATCTTCCGTAGTGGATACGCGCAAACTGCAGCCGCGGGATACTTATTCTTTGTCCGTGGCGGACAATCAATTTATTTTATTGGTTTTGATGCAAGGGTTTAAACGATATTATGTGGCCAATGTGGAAGATTTTCTTGTTTCCGGTGTGAGCGAGGTGGAAATCAAAACCCGTATTAAAACAGCCCATGGAACAGTGCAAAATTCACTTTTTAACAGCATGTTGAAAGAAGGATTACAAACCGCTCTAATTTTGGATTTTACAGATGCGTTTTCCTGGACAATTGATTTTAATACCGATACCCGTAACGGCGACGAATACACGGCCTTGTGGGAAGAAAATTATGTCGAATCGGGTGAAATAACCAGCCAAGATTTATTGGCGGCTTCTTATACCAGTAAATTTACCGGCAGTACCACCTATGCACTTTATTTTGATGGGGAATTTTATGATGAGAAAGGGAAAATCAGTAAAAAAATGTTCTTAAAATCTCCCATCAGTTTCCGCAACTATCGTATTTCTTCACATTTCTCTTATGGACGGCTACATCCTATTTTGAAGATACGCCGCCCGCATTTGGGCATTGACTATGCTGCCCCTACCGGCACACCGGTGCAAGCCGTGGCAGACGGACGGGTTACCTTTGCCGGGCGCAAAGGCGGTTTTGGCAATTTTGTGGAAATAAAGCATGCCAATAACTTTACTACTATGTACGGTCATCTGAGTAAATACGGCAAAGGCATCAAAGCAGGGACGCATGTGAAGCAAGGCCAAACCGTAGGTTATGTAGGCAGTACCGGGCTGGCTACGGGGCCTCATTTGGATTTTCGCATCCGGGAAGGAAACAAATTCTTAGATTTCCTGCGCATGCGTAACCGCAATTCCGCCGTGCGGGATATTACAGGCGAACAACGCAAAGAATTTGAGGAATTAAAAGTGCTATACTTAAAAGAGTTAAACGCAGCCCAACAAGCGCTCGGAAGTACTCCGACCGCTGCTACGGAGGAAGCACATGAAGCGTAAAAAAGTTGCCTTAACCGGCGGACCTAACAGCGGAAAGACGACGGCGCTTTCCGTACTGAAAGAAACATTCGGCCCACAGGTGGAAATGGTACGTGAAGCCGCTACAATGATTTTTAGTGGTGGTTTTCCCCGGCAAGATAATAGCCGGTATCATATAGAAGCAGCCCAGAAAATTATTTTTGTAGCCACCCGCGAAATGGAAGCTTTGGCGGAAGAATCTTCCCAGGCGTCGCTGATTGTGTGTGATCGCGGTACAGTAGATGCGGCTGTTTATTGGCCCGGCGGGGTGGAAGATTTTTTTGCCACAATGGGGACTTCACTGGAAGCAGAGATGGCTCGCTATGATGCGGTATTGCATTTGTCTCCGCCTACCAACCCGGCTTTTTATCAATCTACCCACGTGCGTACGGAAAGTTTACACCAGGCTTTTGAGATTGATGACAAAATTTTAAAAATTTGGGAAAAACACCCCAATCGTTTGATTGTTCCGGGGAAGGAACATTTTATAGAGAAGGCAGAAATTATTAAGAATTTTGTAGAAAAAATTATTAAAGGATAATGTATGAAAAAAATCGTTTTAACTGGCGGCCCCAGCGGGGGCAAAACAACGGCTCTTTCTATTTTGAAAGAAACCTTCGGCAAGAAAATTGCCTTAGTACAAGAAGCGGCCACGCTGATCTACAGCGGCGGTTTTCCTCGTACGGACAACAGCCCTATTCATATTGTCCATGCGCAAAATATTATTTTTTATACCGTTCACCAATTAGAAGAATTGGCAGAGAAAACTTCTGACGCTTCTTTGATGGTTTGTGACCGCGGGTCCATTGACGGGGCTGTTTACTGGCCGTACGGACCGGAAGACTTTTTCAAAGCCATGCATTCTTCTTTGGAAGCGGAATTGGCCCGCTATGATGCCGTTATTCACCTTTCTCCGCCACCGGAAAAAGATTATTACCAAGCCACCAACGTGCGCACAGAGAATTTACAGCAGGCATTTGAGATTGATGACAAAATTTTAAAAATCTGGGAAAAACACCCCAACCGCCTGGTAGTGCCGCGTGAAAAACATTATTTTGAAAAAGCGGAAATCATTAAAAACTTCGTAGAGAAATTGCTGAACGAAAAGTAGGAGTAAGTATGATATGGAATCCATTTAAAAAGAAAGCGGATACGTCCGCTTCCAAGCCGGAGCAGTCTTCTAAATCTTCCAAGAAAGAAACATTAGAAGAACGCTTGGAACGGGAGATGGAATCGTTACCGGCTGTATTCAAAAGCAAATTACAGGACCCGACCATTAAAAAACGTTTGATGGATATTGCCAAACGCATGGAAGCGGATGGCGTGAATTTCAAAAGTATTCGTCAAATGAAAAAATGGATGAAAGACCACGAAAAAGAACTGCGTGAGGAAAACCCGGAAGCCCAACCTAAAGTGGAAACCGTGGTACATGAGGGGCCGCGTATCGGCCGCAATGACCCTTGCCCTTGTGGTAGCGGTAAGAAGTATAAGAAATGTTGTGGTATCGGGAAATAATGGTTCTTGAAGTAAACTGACCGCCCTGCGAATTAGTAGCAGGGCGGTTTTTTATCTTGGCGTGTTGGCAGATTTCTTAACAAGGTGGAATTTTTTCGTATTTTTATTACAATTAAAGAAAGGGCTCTTAATAAAAAAGGTAAAAGGTATGATTAAAAACGAAAAGCGTGGCTTTACGCTAATAGAACTTTTAGTAGTGGTTTTGATTATTGGCATTTTAGCTTCCATTGCTTTGCCACAATATCGGAAAGCGGTGCAAAAAGCACGCTTTGCGCAAATGGATGTGGGGATTCAAGCTGCCAAGCAAAACATCGCTGCATTTCTACTTGCCAACGGAATGCCCAACGGCAATGTTTATTTTACGGGACACGACCGGGTGGGGGATGTTGAAATGCCCGGAGATTGCAACCAAGCGGGAAGTTTATTATGTGAGGGAGCGCATATGTCCTGGGGGGCAGGTTGTATTAAATCAGATATCAAGCCTTCACCTGGTGAGGGTTCGGCTCGTTGTCAAATTGTTATATTTATGAAAGGGACTTGGTTGAAGGAAAATGCGGGGCTGGAGCTTACTTTGGACGAGGGAAGTGGTACATGGTACATTTCTGCTATTCGAGAACCTCAAAAAGTATTGTGTGAATGGCTTAAAGAGAGAAAATATCCGGCTCAAACTACCGATTGTTCAACGGTGGGAGTGGAATTGGAACCGTTTGGGTAACTATTTTTTTATAAAAAACCCCCGGGGATTCCCGGGGGTTTTTGTATGTAGAGCGGTTATTTTCCTAATTTTAAGATGCGGCCTTGGGCTTTGGAAGCATATTTCCCCGAAGGGGCCGTTAGAATCAGTTTTTTGTACATGGCTATAGCTTGTGCTGTTTTTCCTTGCTCTTCATAAGCTTGTGCCAAGTCGTACATGATCTCCGGTGCTTGGGCGGCTTTGGGGAATACCATAAGTGCTTTTTCCAATGCCTGTGTGTATCTTACGTCATCACGCAATTTCTTTTTGGCAATTTGAGAGGCTTCCAACAAGGGGTCTACAAATTTATTTTCATCGGCAATAAATGCATTTGCCGTCTTTTGCAAGGCAGTGTATGCCTGCTCATAATCTTTCATTTTTTTATAAACATCTGCTTTGCCCCTATAAGCTTCATAGGCAGAAGGAGTATCTCCCAAATGTTCAATCGCTTTATCATAATGGGTAAGTGCGGCGGGATAATCCTTATTGTTTTCTTCCAAAATTGCCATATGTTTATAAACAATGCCTATTTCGTTAGAAGAGGGATATTCTTTCAATACTTGGTTGTATATTTCCAGCGCCTTGGTTGTATCGTTGAGATGATCGGCGTAGATATCCCCTGTCAGGCGTAAGCTAGCGGCGCGATAGGGAGTATTGGGATAGAGCATTGCCGCTTTTTTATATTGAGAAATAGCCGCTAAATAATTGCCATGGGTGCGGTGCAAATCTCCGTACCATAATTCTACCTGGTCATTTTTCCCATAAGAAGGATAGCGTTGGAAAAAGCTTTCAAAAGCGGCTGCTGCCGGGGTATAGAGATTTTTCCCCTCTAAATTTGAAAGTATATACAGCACGTCTGCCTCGCGTTCCGGCAATGTGGTCTGATCTGTCGGGCGCGTGGAAAGAAGTTGCGCTGCATAAGTGGTGCGTTGCGCAGAAGCCACGGCTTGGAGTGCTTCTTCCCACTGGGCTTGGAAGGAGGGAAACTGTGCTTGCGGATACATTTTGTAGGCTTTTAACAGACTGATTAAGGCTTGGGGACGGTCTTGTGCCAACAAATACAAACGCGCCTGCGTAAACAATACTTGGGGTGCGTTGGCGTCTGTTGGGTTTTGTAGTGCCCATGTGCCTAAATTGTCCGCTAATGAACGGGCGTATGCGCGTTCTTCGCTGCGCGAAGCCCCTGCAAAAGCGTCGGCCTGTTGTTTATAAAACAAAAGGGCGGCGCGGCTTTCGGCGGCGGAACACACCCCCGCAAAACAGAAAAAAGCGACCCATAAAAAAATTTTTTTCATCATTAGCGGTAATTGGTAAATTGCAATTCTACGCCAAAATCTTGCCCTTTAAGCAGAGCAATGACGGCCTGCAATTCATCTTTGGATTTAGAGGAAACGCGCAGTTGGTCTCCCTGAATAGAGGCGGAAACTTTTAATTTGGCCTCTTTGATAGTTTTGGTAATGTCTTTGGCTTTATCGGCAGGAATGCCTTGTTGGATTTTAACGGTTTGTTTGGCATTTCCACCTAAGGCAGCTTCTATCTTTTGCGGCATTAAATTTTTAAGGGCGATTCCCCTTTTTGCCATACGGGTAAAAATAATATCGCGCAAGGTATTTACCTTATATTCGTCACTGGAAGCCAATTTCAGCTCGTTGTCTTTTTGGTTCAGTTCAATAGAGGAGTTGGTCCCTTTAAAATCGTAACGATTGGTAATTTCTTTATTTGCGGCACTGACGGCTTCGCTAATTACATTTAAATCTACTTTGGACACCACGTCAAAACTGTAATCTGCCATAGAGGCCTCCTTTCGCGTTTATTTTCCTATATTATACTTTTTTTGTACAATGGTTTTAACGGCAGGGATTGGTTTACTGCTAATTTTAGGGAGGTCGGCTTGCATGGAGTCGCCCGGGCAACCGGGAATCACTTATGAAAATTAAAATTCGTTTAACAGTAATGAACTTCCTCCAGTACGGTTTATGGGGTGCCTATTTAACGTCAATGGGCGCGTTCTTGGCCGGAGCTGGGTTTGGAAGCCAAATCGGTTGGTTTTATGCGACACAAGGTTTTGTGTCTCTTTTTATGCCGGCAATTATCGGCATTGTGGCAGACCGTTGGGTACCTGCCCAAAAATTATTGGGACTTTGCCATTTAATAGCGGCGGCATCAATGGCCGGTGCGGCGTATATGGGGGCCCAAACGCACATTAACTTTGCGTGGATGTTTACGTTCTACACTATCAGTGTGGCGTTCTACATGCCTACGATTGCGCTTTCCAATTCGGTGGCTTATACGGTGTTGCGTCAAAATAATTTTGACACAATTAAAGCTTTTCCGCCCATTCGCGTGTTTGGAACGGTGGGTTTTATTTGTGCTATGTTGACCACCAACTTCGCAGGGTTTCAAACCAGCTATACCCAATGGTATTTTTCCGCCGTATTGGGAACCATTTTGGGAATTTACTGTTTTACTTTGCCCAACTGCCCCACCAACAAAGCAGAGGCCAAATCTCTTGCTGAGGCAATGGGTTTGAAAGCTTTTGCCCTGTTCAAAGAAAAAAAGATGGCCATTTTCTTCATTTTCTCCATGATGCTGGGGATGATGCTGCAAATTACCAACGGTTTTGCCAACCCGTTTATTACCGGGTTTAATGAACTGGCCGGTTATACCGGTTCGTGGGGGGCCAACAATGCCAATGCATTGATTTCACTGTCGCAAATGTCTGAAACGCTTTGTATTTTGCTCATCCCGTTTGCCTTAAAACGGTTTGGGATTAAGAAAGTAATGTTAATCAGTATGTTTGCCTGGGTTTTGCGCTTTGGCTTTTTAGGTCTGGGCAATCCTTCTACCGGTGTAGGAATTACGCTTTTGATAACCTCTATGATTGTTTACGGGGTGGCCTTTGATTTCTTTAACGTTTCCGGTTCCTTATACGTAGACCAAGAAACGGACCCAGCCATTCGCTCCAGTGCACAAGGGGTATTTATGTTGATGACCAACGGTTTCGGTGCGGCAATCGGGTCGCTGGCGGCCGGGAAAGTAATCAACATGTTGGTATACACTCATTTAGATCCGGCATTGATGGTAGACGGTGTTTATCCGCCGGCCATTTCTCAGCAGATTATGAGCGGGTGGAGTAATTCCTGGTTCATTTTCGCCGGGTTTGGATTAGTAACGGCCGTGTTGTTTGCAATATTGTTCAAATACAAACACGTACCGCAAAACTAATTATTCTGTAATCATTCAATAACAAGCCCCTTCCTAGGAAGGGGCTTGTTATTGGTAATTACCTGAATACTATTTATCTATGCGCGGGAAAAGCGGCGCATACTTTTCAATTTTGCCGGGAGATAACCGTTTCTGCATTTCTTTGGCAACGGTGGGCATGAACGGTTCTAACCATAAGGCCACTTTGCGTTGGCAAGCAATCAATTCCAACAATACCTGTTTAGCTCCTTCGGGGTCGGTTTTCGCCAACTCCCACGGTTTTTTATCGTTTACCAATTTATTGAGCTCACTGGAATAACCGTAGATTTGTTCCAAAACTTTATCAAACGATAATTGTTCGTAAGCATCATCAATGGCTTTTTCAACCGTTTGTGCTTGGGCCAGGAGGGGATAATTGCCTTCAATTTTTTCCGGCAAATCGCCCACGTTTTTAGCTGCCATATTAAGCGTGCGGGACAAGAGGTTGCCGATATTATTGGCCAAATCGGAATTATACCGGTTAATGAAACTGGCCATGGAAAAGTCTCCGTCTTGGCCAAAGGGAACTTCACGGAATAGGAATACGCGCACGGGATCTACACCGTATTTTGCAGCCAATTCCGCAGGGTTGATGACATTTCCCAAGGTCTTAGACATTTTTTCTCCTTCTACAGTCCACCAACCGTGAGCAAATACTTTTTGGGGTAAAGGTAACTGCAAAGCCATTAATACTGCCGGCCAAATAACCGAGTGGAAACGGAAGATTTCTTTGCCTACCATGTGAATATCGGCCGGCCAAAGGTCTTCAAATTTTTCAATACGGATATCTTTTAATTGTTCTTCGTGTTCAGCTTTTTCTTCGCACAACAAAGTGCCCACTCCGGCGGCGGTGATATAGTTAATCAGCGCATCAAACCATACGTAAATGGTGTGAGCCGGATTACTTTTTACGGGGATTCCCCATTTTACTTTTGTACGGGTAACGGACAAATCCTGCAAGCCGCTTTTGACGAAATTAATAATTTCATTGGCTCGGTATTTGGGGCTTAAAAACTCCGGGTGTTCTTCATAGTATTTTAAAAGAGGTTTTTCATAGCGGGAGAGTTTAAAGAAATAGGTTTCTTCATTTACTTCCGTTAGTGGTTTTTTGTGAACCGGACAAAGGTTCCCTTCCAAAATTTCGCTTTCATTGAGGTACTGTTCACAGGAAGTGCAATACTTGCCCGAATAAGAACCTAAATAAATATCGCCGCTTTTGAGCAATTTTTCGAATACAGCTTGTACTACGTGTTCGTGGTTGGTATCGGTAGTACGGATAAAGTCATCATAAGAAATGTTTAAAACTTTCCACAATTCCTTATATTGTGCCGATACAATATCGGTCCATTCTTTAGGGCTGACTCCTTTGGCCGCGGCGGATTTTTCAATGTTGGCCCCGTGCTCGTCCGTACCGGTTAAGAAACGCACGTCAAAGCCTTTTTGACGTTTGTAGCGGGCCAAAATATCGTCGGCAATTGTAGTGTATGCGTGGCCCAAATGCGGTACGGAATTGACATAATAAATAGGTGTAGTGATATAGAATTTTTTAGTCATAAGTTCCTCTTGTTAAATAGTTAAATCCATCCCGTCTAAACCCATCAAAGCGGTTTCCACCACCAACGCAGGCGAAACGTTGCGTGTGATGCTTCGTTTATAATTTTCAAAACGTTGGAGTGCCCTCCGGCAGCGCAGTGCCAGAGCCGGGTCCTGGGTTTGCAGCCATTTTTGATGAATGGCTTTACTGAGTACATCTAAAATGCATTTTGCTTCCCGTCGGGAAGTAACCAGCGTGTGCGACAGGCCGGCTGCCACTTCTATCGGGCCGGTGGGTGTATTTAAGGCGCCGTTACTCAGTAATCCAATGGCTTGGGCTGCGGCCAAAGCTCCTGTTACCGATCCTCCGCTGTAACGGGCGGCCAGAGCGGCATTTTCCACCTGGTCTTGGGTTAATTGGGTTATCACTTCCTGTGATAGCGGCGCAAATGATAACGGCTGGCAGCGCGATAAAATGGTTTTTAGCATGGCCGAACGTTTATAGGTTATTAAAATCCATACAGTTTTGGCCGGTGGTTCTTCAATAAATTTTAATAAAGCGTTGGCAGCGGCTCCTTGCATGGTTTGGGCCTGGTCCACAATTAGTACTTTCCATCCGCCGGTACCGATCGGTTTTTGTAACGATTTGGTAGCCACTTCCCGTATGGTGGTTACACTTAAATGTTGTTGCTTGGCAATTTCTTTTTCCAGTTCTTCTTCGTAGCTTTTGCTGGAAACATCTTTTTTGATTTCCAAGCGGGCCTGGTAAGCAAAATCTACTACGGTTACATCAGGGTAAGTGCCCTTTTCAATGGCTTGGCAATTGGCACAATTATGGCAAGCACGTCCCTCTTGCGGGTGGAGGCAATTAAGTGCTTGGGCAAAATCCACAGCGGCCATTTTTTTCCCTACACCGTCGGGTCCGTAAAACAAAAAAGCCCCGGGCACCCGTTGGGTTCGCACCAAACCGGCCAAATAAGAAAGGGCTTTTTCTTGTCCGAGGATTGCTGTCATATTAAAAAATTTTATGATGGTGCAACCATTGTTGTACACCGGCTTGTACTTCTTCTACGCTCTGGTCTGCATTAATTAAATGGGCGTTGGGGGTCATTTTGAGCAATTCCAAATACCCCTGGCGCATTTTTTGACGGAAAGAAACATCTTCTTTTTCCAAACGGTCCGAGAAGAGATATTCCCCACGTTCCACGAAGTATTTATCCGACATTAAAAACACGAGCGTTACGTCAGGAACCAAACCCAGCGTGGCGATATGATTTAACGTTTGAATTTGATTCAAATCAATACCGCGTCCATAGCCCTGATAGGCGCAAGTGGACATAGTATAACGCTCACAAATAACGATTTTTCCCTCTTCCAACGCCGGTAAAATTCTTTCTTGTGTATGTTGCGCGCGGGAAGCTTCATAGAGTAGTAATTCGGCCATGGGGCGCACTTTCAAATCAGGGTTGAGCACCACACTGCGGATTTCTTCCGCGGTGGGAGTTCCGCCTGGTTCACGCGTGAGCAACACGTCTTTGCCTTGTTCTTGTAGAAATTTTGCCAGTAACTTTGCTTGGGTAGATTTGCCGCAACGGTCCGGCCCTTCTAAAACGATAAACTTTCCCTTCATTAGTTCAGTCCTTCTTGGGAGGTAATAATTTCAAATGATGGTTTGGGGGTTTGGGTCCACGCGGCGGGGTTATCCACCAGTGAATCTAATTTTCCTTGGGCGGCTAAAATAAAATCGACCACTTCCCGGAAAGCGCCGTCTCCTCCGGCCCGGCGGGTAACGTAGTGGCAATGTTGTTTTACCACGTCTAACGCCCCCGGTACGGTAGCGGCAAAGCCCACTTTTTTTAGCAAGGGTAAATCGGTAATATCGTCGCCGATATAGGCTACTTCTTCGGGGCGGATGTGTTCTCTTTTGAGCACATCTTCCAAAGGCCCTAATTTGGTTAAAAACCCTTGATACATATATTTAAATCCCAAATTACGTGCGCGGGCCACGGTTGTTTCATGGCGTCGTCCTGTAATAATTCCCACAATTAACCCGGCGCTACGGCACAACAAAACAGCCACGCCGTCTTGCGTGTGAAAAGATTTGAATTCTTCTATGCGGCCGTCGGATGCTATAAAAAAATTTACTTTTCCGTCGGTTAAAATACCGTCTACATCCGTTAAAAGCACTTTGATGGGTTTGGCCCGTTGAATCTTATTTTCCATATTATAGGTATTATACTAAATTACAATGCATAACTTTTTATTTCTGTTTGCATGTAAAACAATTCAAAATATCCTGCAGATAAAAACTCCCGCTTTTCACACGAATTTTATATAATAGTAACAATTACAAATTTCATGAGGTTTTTACTATGGCAAAACGCTTTACGGAAAACGCGCAAAAAATTATTCTCATTGCGCAAGAAGAAGCCAAACGGCTAAATCACGATTACGTCGGAACAGAACATATCTTATTGGGGTTGTGTGCGATTGAAGGGACCCTGTCTAACAAAATTCTAGCCAGTGTAGGGGTAACGTTTCGCAAGGTACGTTTAGAAATTGAAAAAATGGTTGGTATCGGCGATACGATTATGCTATTAGGGGAAATTCCTTTTACTCCGCGTGCCAAAAAAGTATTGGAATTTTCTGTAGAAGAATCGCAATTATTAAATTCGGATCATATCGGCACGGAACACATTTTGTTGGGTCTTATCCGTGAAGAAGAAGGGATGGCCGGGCGTATTTTAAATAATTTGGGAACCAATTTGTTACTCATTCGTGAAGCGGCCATGGGGTTGGTCAATACCGAAGAACCCGAAGCAAAAACCGATTTTCCCACCGGCGCGGCCGAAATTAACTTACCTGAAGAAGCCAGCCGCAATCCACGCCCGCAGGCAGACAAACAAACCAAAACGCCGACGTTAGACGAATACTCGCGCGACTTAACGGCCCTGGCCGCTAAGCACGAGTTGGACCCTGTTATCGGGCGTGAAAATGAAATTGAACGCATTGTTCAAATTTTGGCTCGCCGTACAAAAAACAACCCGGTGTTAATTGGCGAACCGGGCGTCGGTAAGACGGCTATTGTGGAAGGCTTGGCCCAAAAGATGGCTTCCGGGGAAATTTCAGACGTTTTAAGCGGTAAGCGCTTGTTGGCGTTGGATATGGCCTCTGTGGTGGCCGGTACCAAATACCGCGGTGAATTTGAACAACGTCTTAAAAACATCATTGATGAATTGGCTGCCGCTAAAAATGCCATTGTGTTTATTGATGAATTGCATACAATTATCGGGGCCGGTGCGGCGGAAGGATCCATTGATGCTTCCAATATGTTAAAACCGGCGTTGGCCCGCGGCGAAGTGCAATGTATCGGGGCTACTACTTTTGACGAATATCGCAAATACATTGAAACCGATACTGCTTTGGAGCGGCGCTTCCAACCTGTGGTGGCAGATCCACCCGATGTAGAAGAAACCATTACCATTTTGAAAGGGGTGCGAAGCAAATATGAAAATCACCACAAGGTAAAATATACCGACGGTGCTATTCGCGCTGCGGCTATGATTGCCGACCGTTATATCAACGACCGTGCCATGCCCGACAAAGCCCTGGACCTTTTTGATGAAGCCGGTGCCCGTACACGTTTGGCACATGCTGTTCTGCCGCCTGAAATCAAACAAAAACAAGCAGAATATCAAGAAGCGATAGAAGAAAAAGAAAAATTCTTAGCCGAAAAACAATTTGAAAAAGCCGCCGAAGCCAAAGCGACCGAAACACGGTTGAAAGAATACATTGACCATTTAAAACAAAAATGGACAGAAGAAAACAATAAGAATGTACCGCAGGTAACGGAAGACGACATTGCGCTGGTGGCTTCTAAATGGACAGGCATTCCCGTTACCCGCTTGACGCAAAGCGAAACCGATAAGATTTTACACATGGAGGAACACCTCCACCAACGTATCATTGGGCAAGACGACGCCGTAAAGGTAGTGTCGCAAGCAATTCGCCGCAACCGTACCGGGTTAGGTAACCCGCACCGGCCGATTGGCGGGTTCCTATTTTTGGGGCCCACCGGCGTGGGGAAAACCGAGCTGGCCAAAAGCTTGGCTTGTTTCCTGTTTGGTGATGAAGACGCCATGATCCGGTTGGACATGTCTGAATATATGGAAAAATTTGCCGTTTCCCGCTTGATTGGGGCGCCGCCCGGTTATGTGGGATACGAAGAAGGCGGCCAATTGACCGAAGCAGTACGCCGCCGCCCCTATAGCGTGGTGGTTTTAGACGAATTGGAAAAAGCCCACCCGGACATTTACAATATTTTATTACAAGTGTTAGACGAAGGGGCCCTGTCGGACAATTTAGGCCATAAAGTCAGCTTTAAAAACTGCGTGGTGATTATGACTTCCAACGTCGGTGCGCGGGAAATTACCAACAAAGGTAATTCCCTCGGGTTTACGGCCAATCAGTCGGAAGAAGAAACCTACAAAGATATGCGCCAAAACGTAATGGACGAAGTGAAAAAGACGTTCAATCCGGAATTTATCAACCGTATTGATGAAATTGTAGTGTTCCACGCATTGAGCCGGGAAAATATCGGCCAAATTTTGGACTTGTCTCTTAAACATGTGGATGAAAAACTCAAAGACCGGGAATTATCTCTCACGCTTACCCAAGCAGCCAAAGATTTCTTGGTAGAGAAAGGCTTTGATGCCAAATTTGGGGCACGTCCGCTGTTGCGTACCATCCAACGGGAACTGGAAGACCCGCTGGCAGAAAATATTTTGGTCAGCCGTTACCCGGCCCGTACCAAAATTAAGGTAGATTTTGACAAAGACTCCGGGAAACTTACGTTCTCCGGCAAGACGGCAGGGAAAAAAACAACAACCGTAACTATTTAACAGCAGGAGGAATGTAAGCATGGACGCAAACAAACAAAAAGCGTTAGATTTGGCCCTGGGCCAGATTGAAAAAGCATTTGGGAAAGAAGCCATTTGCCGTTTAGGGGCAGGCAGCGTGAAAAACGTGGAAGCCATTCCCACCGGGGCTCTTTCATTAGATTTAGCGTTGGGTGTGGGCGGTTTGCCGCGCGGACGCGTGATTGAAATTTACGGGCCGGAAGCCGGCGGAAAAACGACGTTGTCCCTCCATGTGGCAGCTCAAACCCAAAAATTGGGCGGCACGGTCGCTTTTATTGATGCCGAACACGCATTGGACCCTGTCTATGCGGCGCATATCGGTGTGAACGTAGATGATTTGTTAGTTTCTCAACCCGATTCCGGTGAACAGGCATTGGAGATTGCCGAAAAATTGGTCCGCTCCGGTGCGATTGATTTGATTATTATAGACTCTGTAGCGGCCCTTGTTCCGCAAGCGGAAATTGAAGGAGAAATGGGGGATTCCCACGTAGGGTTGCAGGCCCGCTTGATGAGCCAAGCCTTGCGCAAATTGACCAGCATTTTGAACAAAACCAAAACCAGCATTATTTTCATTAACCAGCTGCGTCAAAAAATCGGTATTATGTTTGGCAACCCGGAAACGACCCCCGGTGGACTGGCCCTTAAATTTTATGCTTCCGTACGCATTGACGTACGCCGCATTGAAAACTTAAAGAAAGGCGACGAAGTAGTAGGCACCCGTGTGCGTGCGAAAGTAACCAAAAACAAAGTAGCCCCGCCCTACCGCCAAGCCGAATTTACCATGATTTTAGGGCAAGGCATTTCCCGCGAGGCTTGCATTATCGATAAAGGGGTAGAGGCCGGACTTATTGAAAAAAGCGGCAGCTGGTTCCTTTACGGTGATGAAAAACTGGGCCAAGGGGCTGACAATGCCCGCCAGTACTTAAAAGACAATAGTGAATTGGCTGCTGAAATTGAAGATAAGTTGTACGTCAAATACCTGGGCCACCACTATAACGGTAAACCGGCCGAAACGCAAGAAAACGCTCCGGCCGCTAAAGCGAAAGTAAAAGCAAAATAAAAATTGTATCACTAAAAAAACCCCCGGTAGAAACCGGGGGTTTTTTGAAATCCTACTACTTATTCGTTATCGGCGCTGGCAACTCCGGAGAAGCGGTAAGAGGGTACTTGAATTTCTTCTTCTTCCACATCAGGAGTGTCCGGCATTTTGGCGGCTCTGTCCGGGTCCAAAAGTGCTACCGTTTCTTTCTTCTTGGTATGGTCAACGGCGGCTTTACCTTTTTTGTCACGAAGATCTGTTTTGATACCGCGAACAGCTAACAATTCTTCTACAATTGCGGTCTTGTTTTTGCCGTGTATCTTTTCAACAGCTAAAATCAAGGCTGTTTTGCCGTCTTTATCTTGAGCATTGATGTTTAATAAGTCCCTACTGTTTTCAGGATCATGTAGACTCCTGTAAGACAATAAGTCTTTCATAATATCTAATTTGCCATGTGCGGCAGCATGTATCAATGCAGTGCGGCCCCGATCGTCCTGCAGGCTAAGATCGGCATTCTTGCCCAGTAAGCTTGATACCGCAGCTTTCTTACCACGCTCGGCGGCAAACATCAAGGCTGTTTTGCCTTTTTTGGCCATTTCTTTCTTTTTATCGTCACCGCTGTATTTGAGCTTGTCCATTATTGGGTTTTCAATTTGGACGTTTACATCAATGCCAGGGGCAGCCAACAATGCCAACATGGCATCTTCTTTATTTTCTTCCGCTGCGAACAGCAAGGCGGTACGTCCGTCGCCGCTAATTGCGTTCACCTGGGCACCTGCGTTCACTAAAGGTACAATCGCATCTTTTTTGCCGAATTTGCTGGCGGCCATTAGTGAGGTCTGTTGTTTTATAGTGCCGTCTCTGCGGTCTATGTTCACTCCCGCTCTCAATAATTCTTTAACAACTCTATCGCGGCCTTCAGCGGACGCTACAAACAAGGGGAATTGACCGAACTTATCATAGGCATTTAAATCTGCCGTGGCCGGTATTAACTTGATTACCACATCTTGATGGCCGGCTTTCAACGCCAGCATCAATGCCGTTTGATCGTATTTATCTTTAATGTTGGCATTAGCTGCCGGGGCCAAGATATGATCAGTTGTCGGCTCTAACAAAGCGTCAACGGCTTTCTTTTTGTTCTTTTTAGCGGCAATCATCAACGCGGTCATCTGTTCGTTGTCTTTGGCGAGCTTATTGTCTTTTTTAACCGAAAAGGTGGCCATTGCGTTTACGTTAAGGTCTTTTCTAGCCCGCAGTTTTTTGATGACTTTAGGATTGTCATGTTCCGCTGCGTACATAAGGGCTGTCTTGCCGCGCTCATCCGGCCGGTTGACATCAACACCCGCTTCGCTAACTAAAAAGCCTACGGCATCGGCCTTGCCGTGCAAGGCGGCTTCCATTAAAGGCGTTTTCTGGTCATGCTCTGTGGAGCACTCCATGTTGTAGCCTTGCTTGAACAAGACGACTAATTTGGCTCTGTCACCTTTTTTCGCTGCTTTGATTACCTCTTCGCAGCGTTTTTGGTCGGCCTCGATTGCGCCTTTAACAGCGTCGAATGCATTGGTTCTTTCACTTTCTTTAGCCAATGCAGGGGTCACAATACACAGTGCAAGGATAGATGCACTGAAAACTTTCAGTAGAGTTTTCATACTTTCCTCCTCAATACAAGGACAGTGCTGTCATACTTCGTCCTATGTAGTTAGTATAAGGTTATTTTGCAAAAAGTCAACCCCTTTTTTTTACTCTACAAGGTTTAAGCCTTGTCTTTGAGAAGTGAAAGTTGATTTTTTACAATACTTCCTATTTCCCATTTTACAACAAAGAAGTCATTTTGCCAATAGGTTTTTTCTATTTTTAACCATGTGGGTGAAACTTCTTATGTTTGTTTTTTAAATCCGAAACATCCAGATGAGTGTAGATTTGGGTGGTGGTCAGGTTGGCATGGCCCAACATTTCCTGCAGACTTCTTAAATCGGCCCCGCCTTGCAAAAGGTGGCTGGCAAACGTGTGACGGAATAAATGCGGGTGTAACGGCTGGGAGATGTTGGCTTTGCGGCCTAAATCGGCCAAGTCTTTCCAAACGCTTACACGGCTTAACTTGCGGCCGTTTTTATTCAAAAACAGCTCCGAACCGACGGTAGATTTGGCGGCAAATTTTACTTCCCGCGCGCGCAAATAATTTTCAATACGTTGGCAAGCCTCGCGGTGGATGGGCACAAAACGTTGTTTGCCGCCTTTGCCAAAAGCCAATACCCAGCCTTCCTTTATATTTACATTTTCCAAACGCAGGTTAATCAGTTCGCTCACGCGTAGCCCTGCCGCATATAACAAATCTACTATTGTAACGGTGCGGATTTCTTCAAACGTTTCCGCCGGGTACGAAAGCAAACGGTTCATTTCTTCCCGGGTCAGCTGGTGGGGAATGGTTTGCGGCAGTTTGGGAGATTTCAAAAAACGGGTAGGGTCTTGATTAATTTTTTGTTCAATTAGTAGGAATTTATAAAAACATTTTACCGCTTCGGTTTTGCGGAACACGCTGGAAGTTTGTAAATGCTCCACCACGCGTAATTGATAATTGTATTGGTCCAAAAAAGCAGGGTCTGCCAAGAGGGGGTCTTTATTATTGGCCTCGCAATATTCCAAAAAACTTTCCACATCCGCCCCGTAGGCAGCTACCGTATTGGGGGAAAGTTGCCGTTCAAAGGAAAGATGATTTTTAAAGTCTTCCAGTAATGCTTTCATTTTTTATAACGCGGGTCCACCACTACACAGGAATGTGTGAAAGTGGCTACTTTCTCGGGAATATGGAAATCATACTGCACGGAAGTATTTACCAAACGCACAAACCCGCACAAAGGGATAATCAATGGCACTTCTTGTTTCATCAAAGGGGCCGTTTGCTGGGTTAAAGGAATAATTTCCAAGGAATTGTCCGGCGGTACAAAAAAGCGCATCAATGGCTCTACAGAGGCTTGTGGATAAGAAAAGGGCTCTAAAAAGAAAAGTACTTTATCTGCCTTTAAGCCATGCTGGACATAGTTAAATGCATCGATAAGCCCGGAGTATTCATGCAAGCGCGGCAGAAAATTCCGGTAATAGTAAGTGGAAAAAGAGAAAAGGAGTAACGGCAACAATACAATTGTAATTTTCCAACGGCGATACAGGTGCGCCCATAACGAAGTAAACAAAATAAAACAACAGGGTAACATAACCAAAAAATACCGATCCATAAACAGGTTGTAGCGTTTGGAAACGGCTACCAGTACCAGTATCAATACGACGATTTGGAAAACCGTTAGCGGAATTTCGGGCAGTTTTTTAAGGAGGGGTTTTTCGTTAAATGCCACTGATACGCCCCCTATTACCAGCAGCAGTAACAAACCCAATAATATTCTTTCCTGCCCAAAGTTAAATTCCAAAATTTGCCAGGAAGAAAGCATCTTGTTGGTTTCGTACCACCAACCGGTTTCAAAATGATTCATGGAAAGATACGTGTTCCATATCCACGGTACCCACAAAAAGAAAGCCAGGGCCGTACTCCAAAAAATCAGGCGTGCGTCGCGTTTGTAAAAACAGGCACAGATAAACAAAAACAACGCTGTAATAAAGAATAGACCGGATACAAAAAAATGCGTATAAGCCCCTATAAACCCCGTGATAAAAAAGGCGGCCCATATTTTGGGAGAAACGGGTTGGCCATCATTGAAAGCATCTAAAATCCGTACGGCCAACAGGGTAAATACGGTAGTAAACAAAACACCCATGGAATAAGCGCGTAAAATGCAACTGTAATTGGTAAGGCCGGAGGAACAAATCAGCATACAACAAAGTGCAAATTTTTGTAATTTTCCCCAGCGTTTAGGCGCCAACCACCAGGCCACCGGAAACGTAATAAGAGAAAATAACAACGGCAGCCCGCGCATCCAGGTGGTTGTAAAAGGCACGATATGGGCCCACGTACGCAGCACCAAATTAAATAGCGGCAAATTGACATCCTGCCGCAGAATATCATTCCAAACGGTGGAAAAAGAAAGGGAAGGATGGGCCGTTACCCAGGAGTAAACTTCGTCGTAGATATACGTTTCTTGTAAACCGTAAAAGCGGGAGATAATCATCAGCAGCGCCAGTATGCCCGATATTCCCACGCTGACCCCGAGAATGATATTTTGTACGTGTTTTTTCATCGACTATATTATAACTTATTTTCCGGGAGAGTAGTTTTCCCGTACCGTAAGTGCGGAAATGTAAAACGCCCGGGTATAATATGGTAAAATGTAGGGTATATGAAAACTTTTCCGCAAATAGATAAAGAACAACAATCCCGCTGGGAAAAAGAACACCTCTTTGCCAGCCCCAAAATGCCGAGTGCTAAAAAATTTTATTGTCTGGACATGTTCCCGTATCCGTCAGGAGCCGGGCTGCATGTAGGGCATCCGGAAGGATATACCGCTTCGGATATTTTAACACGCTATAAACGTATGAACGGATATGATGTGCTGCACCCTATGGGTTGGGATGCCTTCGGGTTGCCTGCGGAAAACTATGCCATCGCCACCGGAGTACATCCTAAAATTACCACACAAAAAAATATTGATAATTTTAGACACCAAATCAAATCAATCGGTTTGTGCTACGATTGGGACCGTGAAATCGACACTACCGACCCTAACTACTACAAATGGACACAATGGATCTTCTTGCAATTGTTCAAAAAGGGCCTGGCTTATGAGTCCACCGTGCCGATAAATTGGTGCCCTTCTTGTAAAACAGGGCTTGCCAACGAAGAAGTTTTCAACGGGAAATGTGAACGTTGCGGCCACGAAATTGAACGCAAAGCCTTGCGCCAATGGATTTTGAAAATTACCAACTATGCCGAACAACTCTTGGAAGGACTGGAAGAGTTGGATTGGCCCGAAAGCACGTTGACCATGCAGAAAAACTGGATTGGCAAGTCCAACGGGGCCAATGTGTTGTTCAAAGTAGAAGGGCACGAGGAAACGTTAACTGTTTTTACCACCCGTCCCGATACGCTTTTCGGTGCTACGTATATGGTCGTTTCGCCGGAACATCCTATTTTAAATAAAATCGTCACGCCCGAACAAAAACAGGCCGTGGCCGATTATCAAAAAGAAGCCGCCAAAAAAAGCGACTTGGAACGCGGCGAAATTAACAAAGAAAAAACCGGGGTATTTACCGGAGCGTATGCTATTAATCCCGTCAATAATACAAAAATTCCGATATGGACCAGCGACTATGTGTTGATGGGGTACGGCACAGGGGCCATTATGGCCGTTCCCGCACATGACGAACGCGACTATGCGTTTGCCAAAAAATTCAACTTGCCTATCATTGAAGTAATCAAAAGCGAACAAGGCGTGGCACAAGAAGCTTTTACCGGCGACGGTGAATTGGTTAATTCCGGTTTCTTAAACGGAATGCGTGTAAAAGAAAGCAAAGCAGCTATGATTGCTTGGTTGGAGCAACACCACGTCGGCAATGCCAAAACTACCTATAAATTGCGTGACTGGGTATTTGCCCGTCAGCGTTATTGGGGGGAACCCATCCCGGTTGTGCATTGTGAAAAATGCGGGGTAGTTCCCTTGCCGGAAAGCGAATTGCCGTTGCGTTTGCCGGAAGTGGAAAAATTTGAACCCTCCGGAACGGGCGAAAGTCCGTTGGCTACAGTGGAAAATTGGGTCAATACTACTTGTCCGCATTGTGGCGGCCCGGCCAAACGGGAAACTAACACCATGCCTCAATGGGCCGGTTCCTGTTGGTACTATTTGCGCTATATGGACCCGCACAATACTACCGCTTTGGTAGATAAAGAAATTGAAAAAGCCTATGGACCGGTAGATTGTTATATCGGCGGTGCGGAACATGCGGTGTTACACTTGCTTTATGCACGTTTTTGGCATCGGGTTTTGTTTGATTTGGGGATTGTTTCTCACAAAGAACCCTTCAAAAAATTACGCCACCAGGGTATGATTTTAGCTTTCTCGTATCGGGATAAAATGGGAAACTATCACGGATATGACGAAATTGATTTTAAAGACGGTAAAGCTTATTTAAAATCTACCGGAGAAGAATTAACTTCTATGGTGGAAAAGATGAGCAAATCGAAAAAGAATGTTATCAACCCCGACGATATTTTGAATGAATATGGAGCAGATGCCTTCCGTATGTATGAGATGTTTATGGGGCCGTTTGACGCTCAAAAACCGTGGGATATGAAAGGCATTGAAGGTATTAACCGCTTTTTGAAACGGGTGTACGGTTGGAGTGAAACGGTGGCATTTACCGATCAGGATACTCCCCGGAAATCGGCCATTTTACTCAATCAAACGATTGCCAAAGTAGGAGATGATATTGAGAATTTCCGTTTCAATACGGCCATCTCCGCATTGATGGTGTTGTTTAACGAATTGAGCAAATTGCCTTCCGTTAACCAAGCGGCGTTTAAGATTTTCTTGCAGTTGTTACACCCTTTTGCGCCGCATTTGACCGAAGAAATTTGGCAAGCCAAAGGCTACGAAGGTTTTGTGGTGCAAACTGCATGGCCGCAAGCCGATAAAAACCTGTTGCAAGATGACACGTTGGATATCGGTGTGCAAATCAACGGCAAAGTACGTGACCGCATAAGCGTTTTACGTACAGCTTCAAAGGAAGAATTGGAAAAAGCAGCCCTTGCCAGCGAGAAAGTGCAATCCCATTTGAAGGGAATGGAAATTAAAAAGACAATCGTGGTGCCGGGCCGTATGGTCAGCCTGGTGGCCGTACCGCAAAAATAGGAGCAAACTATGAAAAAATTCTGGTGGACCGTATGTGCTTGTGGGGCTTTGGCCGCTTGTGCTTCAGAAGGGGCTGTCTATACTCCGCAAGCTCAAATTATGCCGCAACATATCAAAAAAGTGGCCGTACGTCCTATTCTAAACCGTACGGAAGTTTTTGCCTTGGAAGATAAATTTTACAACGAGTTGTATGACGAATTTTTGCGCAACGGTACGTATCAAATAGTATCGGAAAATAACGGTGCGGAAGGGGTGGTAATTACCACTATTTCCCGTTATCTAAACGTGCCGATACAATACGACAGCCAATTGATTCCCACCGTTTACCGCATGGATATTTGGTTGGATGTAATTTTAATGGATAAAACAAACGACACCCCCGTCTGGCGCGAACCGGCCTTTTTGGGTACGCAAATTTATGCGGCCGCTACTTTGCCGGGAGGTATGACGGAAGTGCAGGCCCGGGACGTGGTATTTGAGAAATTGTCCAAAGATATTGTCAAACGCACGGTAGACGGGTTCGGTTCTGTAATGAGTGAAAACAAAAAGAAAGTGCAGAATAACCCGCAATATACCACCATTACCGATTAATATGCCCAAAATCACGGCAGAAAAATTGCAAGCACAATTAACGAAAGGAACGTTTTCTCCCGTTTATTTATTAACGGGAGAAGATGTCTATCGTAAAAATTTGATCATTGAACAGATCCGTACAGCCTTGAACCCGGACGACTTTAATTTTTATAAAAGCGAGGCTGACGCTGCCGACATGGCCGAGGCTTTGGCCCAAGCCAATACCACCCCTGTATTTTCCAATGCGCGTGTGATTATTTTAACGGGTATTGAAAAATTACGCAAAGAACCTAAAGAAGCGCTCATCCGTTACATAGACAATCCGTTACCTACTACCACGTTGATTTTAACACACAACGATTCTAAAAAAATGAAGACGGAAAAAATTTTAGCGCAAGTCTGTGCAGATAACGGATGTGTGGTTAATTTCGAAGAATTAAAAGGGGAAGCACTGGGCGCTTGGGTCCGCGAGAAAATGATACAGCGCGGGCTGCGGCCGGATTTTGATTGTGTGGATTTGCTTTGCCAAAGTGTAGGCAGTGAACTGACTGCCTTGGAAAACGAAATTGAAAAACTTTATTTGTATACTTTGGACCGTACCGATAAAACAATTACACAAAAAGACGTGTTGGATTGTATCGGGTTTAGTAAAGAGCAAAACCCTTATGAATTGGCCAATTTGATTACGGCTTGCAATAAAACGGGCGCACTTAATTTATTGGACAAATTGGTGGATGACGGCGAGGAGCCGATCGGCATTTTAAGTAAAATGACGTATCCCATTTTGAAAATGGCCCGTATTAAACGACTCAGCGATGCAGGCGTCTCTGCTTCCGAAATTTTGCATGCGGCCGGTCTTTTCCCGTGGGAAAGCCGCCTGGTAAGTGCGGCGCGCAAATTCCCGTCTGCCAAAAATTTTGAACAGGCACTTAACCGTATTATTGAAGCGGACGGTCTTTTCAAATCTTCTTCCGTTTCCGACCCCAAAGTCACCCTGAAAGGAATTTTACTGACGTTGTTTAGATAATTATGGAATTGTTAAGTCAATTGTTGGACATTTTTTTTCATTTGGACATTCACCTCAACGCCTGGGCCGGTGTAATGGGGGGATGGTTGTATTTAATGTTGTTTGTAATTGTTTTTTGTGAAACGGGATTAGTGGTAACTCCTTTTCTGCCGGGGGATTCGCTCCTTTTTGCCTGCGGTGCTTTGGCCAGTGTGCCGGGGAGTCCTATCTCTCTTTGGTTGCTTATTCCGTTGGTGTTTGCAGCTGCTGTGCTGGGCGATTTTTGCAATTATGAAATCGGTAAATGGATGGGCCCCAAAGTATTTACACGGGAAAACAGTTGGCTTCTAAATAAAGATCATCTCAATAAGGCGCACCGCTTTTATGAAAAGTACGGCGGAAAAACAATTATTTTAGCTCGCTTCATTCCAATCATCCGCACGTTTGCACCGTTTGTGGCCGGGATCGGTAAAATGACATATTTGCATTTTGCATCCTACAACATAATAGGAGCCGGATTGTGGGTGTTAGTGTTTACGTTAGGGGGATATTATTTTGCAGATTTGCCGTTTATACAACAACATTTTCATTACGTTATTGTAGCGATTATTGTGCTGTCTGTACTGCCTGCGTTGTATGAGGTGTGGGCGAATCGCCGGAAGCCGCAGTCTTAATTCCGGAAAGTTGTACGGGCAATGTTCCCTTAGGTTGCAACTGGCCCAGAATTACTTGGGCCGCCGCTTGTAATACATATTTATTGATGCCGTAGGTGGCCAACACGGTAGAGGCTTGCGGATAATGAACGATATCATACGGGCTCATGGTAGAAAGGAGCACCGTATTTTTATGTTCTTTTAATAACTGCGAAATGACATTTTTTTGATTGCTGTTGGTTTTGTCGGCCCATTGCAAACTTCCTATCACCACTAAATCTGCCCCTTTTGCACATTGTTCTGCGCGTCGACTATCTGTATTTTGCGGTGTAAAAGCGGCATTGTATGAACGCACTTTCCACCCTTTTTCTAAAAAAGGTTGGCTAAATCCCAGCAGTTGGTCTGCAAAGCGGGAAGGTGCAAAAAAGATAGAGCAAACCGTCGGCTTTTTTTTGTTGGTTGGTAAGGATTGAAAGGGAATTAACTGTGCGGAGTTACGTACCAAAGTAACGGCCTGGTTGCTGATTTTGCTTAATTGTTCCTGGTAGGCTTTCCCTGTCGGGGGAACGGTCTCTTTTTTGTTATCAAACAACCCCAAACGTTGTTTGAAAGAGAAAATCCGCCGGGCCGATTCTTCCACCCGTGCGGTGAGTTGCTTTTCTTGCACGTCTTGATAAATTTCTGTAAATACTTTCAGCGGTTTGATATAACGGCCTAATAAAATCAGGTCTGCCCCGCTGGCCAAAGAACGTACTGCACAGCCGGAGATTGTGCAATAAGAGGTGGCCCCTTTCATATCCAAACTGTCTGTTACAATCAATCCGTTAAAGCCCATTTTTCCACGTAATAAATCTTGCAAAATCGGTTTGGAAAAAGTAGCAATATTTTCTGGATCTAAAGCAGGATAAAGTACGTGACCCGTCATAATTCCTTCTACCTGGCGGCGCACGGCCTCCCGGAAAGGGTGAAGATGAATTTTGTAGAGTTGTTCTTTGTCTGCCCGGACTACCGGTACGGTGTAGTGGGAATCAACGGACGTATCTCCATGTCCGGGGAAATGTTTGACCATGGGCACAATGCCCGAAGCTTTGAACCCATCTATTAGAGCCAATCCCATTTTGGTTACATTTTCCGGGTCTGAACCAAATGAACGTACCCCAATAATGGGATTGTTAGGGTTATTATTGACATCTAACACCGGCGAGAAATTGATATGCACGCCTACCCGTTTTAATTCTTGCCCTGCCAGATAGGCCAAAGAAGCCACGCCTTGTTCATCTTTTGAAGCGGCCAGCATCATGTTGGTGGGCAAATAATCAAACCCCAATGTAATGGGCGTATAAACAGTGCCACCTTCGTAGTCAACGGCTACCAATAGTGGAACTTTATGAGGGCTTTTTTGTGCCCAGCTTTGTAATTTGTCAATCAAGCGTTTGGTTTCTTCCAATGAGTAGTTTCCCCATTGTAACAATACCCCGCCGATTTGGCCCGATTCAATTACCGGGCGGACCATTTCGGCACTGTCTACATCTACAAATACCACTAAAGTTTGGGCCAGTTTTTCTTCGGGAGTTAATTGCTCA
>JAEELM010000034.1 GCA_016282685.1 Elusimicrobiaceae bacterium
ATCGTCGTTTACGCCAACTCAAGCGCGACCCCTCCCAAATGCCTGATTTAATTTTACTTGACGGAGGGAAAAGCCAAATCCATGCGGCTTTAAACGCCTTTGACAAAGCAGGGCTCTATATCCCGTTTATCGCCCTGGCCGAAACACATGAGGGTATTTATTTACCCGGCCAGGCCGAAAGTATTCGGCTCCCTGTGGGAGACCCGGCACTTAATCTTTTAATGGAAATACGAGATGAAGTTCATCGTTTTGCGATTACCTATCACCGCAAATTACGTGACAAAAATATTTTTTCTTCTTGATATTTGGCCTGCCGGACAAAAACGAATAGGATCTGTTCATAAAAAATCCCCCGCGTTTTGCGGGGGGTTTTGATGAGGTAGTACTTTTAATTGAAATTAGTACGGCCGGTTTTCTGCTGCAAATATGACTTAAAACCGGATGGATCACCCGAGTGAGAATAAGCCTCTTGGAAAGAAATGCGTTTTTGTAAATACAAATCTGCCAAGGCTTGGTTCATGGTAATCATACCCATTTGGGCATTGGTTTGCATGGTAGATAAAATCTGCTCGGCTTTTCCGTCACGGATCAAGCTGCGCACGGCTGAGTTGGCAAGCAACACTTCGCACGCCATGGCGCGTGAACCGTCTAACGCAGGGATCAACTGCTGGGACATAATCGCTTCAATCACGAATGACAACTGCGTGCGGATCTGCGGTTGCTGGCTGGGTGGGAACACGTCAATAATACGGTTGATGGACTGAACAGCGTCGTTGGTGTGCAATGTAGCAAACACCAAGTGCCCGGTTTCGGCTAACGTTAAGCAAGCTTCCATGGTTTCTTTATCGCGCAACTCCCCTACCAGAATAATATCTGGGTCCTGACGTAAAAAGTGTTTCAACGCGTCCGCAAAAGAGTGGGTATCCATACCTACTTCACGCTGGTTAACAATACTGCGTTTGTGCGGGTGAACGAACTCGATTGGGTCTTCTACCGTCATAATATGGTTACTTTCGTTCATATTGAGGTAGTTAATCATACTGGCCAAAGAGGTAGATTTACCGGACCCCGTTGCCCCGGTTACCAACACCAACCCTTTGTTGAGCTTTACAATATTGTAAACAACAGCCGGCAAGTTAAGTTCTTCAAAGGTTTTGAATTCATTGGGAATGGCACGCAAGGCAGCGGCAATACAACCTTTTTGTTTATAAATGTTTACACGCAAACGGCCTAAGGACTTCAAACCGAAAGAAAAGTCTAACTCTAATTTTTCTTCAAACTGTTGGCGTTGTTCGTCTGTCATGATGGAATAAATCAACGTTTGTGCGCTTTCTTTGGTAAGTGTTTCAAATTGCGTAGCATATAATCTACCCTGAATACGCAACACAGGAGGTACCCCTACCGTCAAGTGAATATCCGAAGCGTTTTTTGCCTTCATCAATGAAAACAAATCGTCCATTATGATCATAAATAACCCTCTTGTCCTAAATTTTCCCTACTAAATCTAATGTGATATTATTCAACGCCCCCGTTAATTTACCTGAAGACGTGTCGGCTTGGAACACATAAACAATCGGTTCCAAGCGTGTTTTGTTTAATCTGTACTTCACGATATACGTACTCTTGTGCAAAGGTTCGGCCGACCAACTGGCTTGATAACCCTGTTCCAATTGAGAAGCATAGCGTTGCTTCAAGTATTGTTCCACTGTCCCTCTGTTTCCCGACAATGTGTGATTTTTAACAATGGAAAGAGCTTTTTCCTGCAAAGGAGAAACGGCTGCCACCTTGGGTGGAGGAGGAACAGGAATATCGGGCCGTTTGGCAACTGCCGTATTTTTTAAAGCGGGTGCTGCGGCGGCAGGAGCAACGGCCACCGTTTTCTGTGAAGTAGCCTCTTGATTGGCATGTGAAAACCAACAACCAGTTCCTGCCAGTAAGAAAAATGTAACTGTCAAAAATCCAACTAACAAAAGTAAAGGAGTTCCCCACCGGGCTTGAGCCGTATCCGGTAAAGCACTTTGGGAAGAGATTATATTTTCTGAAGATTCCTGTGGTACGGAAATATTTTCCGAACTTGTCTGCACGGCGACGGTCTCTTCATAAATGGTTTCTTCTGAAGATAAAGCATGGGTTCCCAACACTTCAGTGGCAACGGATTGTGCCGGAGTGGTTAGCGGCGCCGGAGAGGATACCTCATTCCAGAAAGGAACATATCCCTTTGAAATAGGAGAGGCGGAGGAATCGGCTATGCCCAAAACGGGTAACGAATGTAAAGAAAATTCCGGCCGGAATCCTGTTTTCAAATTGCTTGTTAAAGAAGGAGCTACGGCTGTTGTTTTTTCAATAGGCTTCTCTTGTTTTTTATTGGTAGAAACACTATCTACTTTTTTAGCAGAAGAAGCAGACACCACAGGTGCTTTCACAATTTCCTTGGCAGAAGCAGCCACGGGCGCAGGTTTTTTCTCTGTGGGGGCCGCAATCGTTTTTAGTTTCTCCGTTACAACCTTCTTTTGTATTTTCACCGGAGTTGCCGCAACAGCCGAAGGTTGGGAAATTGCTGGCTTCACCTTAGCCGGAGTTGAAACTATTTTTTTATCAGCCGCCGGAGCAGCTGCTTTGACAACGGACACCACAGGTTCGGAAACCGATACCGGTTTCTCATCTGCCACGGAAAGTTTAACAGCTGCCTGCGGTAAAGCAGCAACAGTTTTTGATTCCACTTCCGGCACAGACTGCCCAAAAGGTAAAATCATTTCTCCTTTCTCTAACCGGGAAATCGGCACAGAGGTAACCGCCAAGGGTATTTTGGTAAGAGAAATAGTCCGCGGTTGGAAAGAAACCACCCCTTTCTTTTTTTGTACTTGCCAATTGCTTAAATCAGGTGCTTGCAGCGTATTTTTTTCGTCGGTATGCAAAGATTGAGTAGAAAAATCTGAAAAGTGCGCGGCAGTTTGCCACGCATTTTCTTCTTCGCTTGCATCTTCCGGGCAGACCAAGACAGACTCAGAGAACCCGTCTCGCGCCATAATATCTTGCGGCGTGAGCGGACCGATTATGTCTTCTCCATCAAAAAGCCAATACTTGGTCATGGGTATATACTTTTTATTTACAATAATTTTCTGCTTTTTTCAAGCGTGCCAATACAGTTTCACGGCCCATAGCTTCCAACATCTTAAATAACGTCGGCCCATGGGTCCGTCCGGAAACGGCTACACGTACCGGGTGAAAAATTTGTCCGGCCTTCATACCGTTCTCTTTGGCAAAATTGCGTGCTGCCTGTTCCAAAGCAACATCTGTAAATTCCGGCAAGGCTGCATACACATCATGAATCCCTTGCAACACTTGTTTGGCTTCCGGCTTAGCAAAAACTTTTTCCAAAGCTTCTTGTTCGAAGACAGGTTCTTCAAAAAAGAAACGGATTAAGTCGGGGATTTCAGTCAACAATTTATATTTTTCTTGTTCCAAACCGACGATACTTTCCAATTGTGCCCGGCTCACTTTACTTACATCAATGCCGGCTTTTTCAATAAACGGCAAGGCCAAATCGGTTAAGCGTGATACCGGCGTTTGACGGATATATTCTCCGTTCATCCAGTTCAATTTTTCCGGGTCCATTACAGCCGGGCTGGGTTGGCAACCGGAAATATCAAATTTTTCTTCCAGTTCTCCCGGGGCAAAAATTTGTTGTGAGTCCGACGTGGCCCACCCCAACAAAGCCAAATAATTTTTGAGGGCTTCGGGCAAATATCCCATATTGCGGAATTCCACCACATTGGTGGCACCATGGCGTTTTGATAATTTCTTACCATCCGGCCCGTGGATCATGGAAAGGTGTGCAAACATAGGTTCTTTCCACCCCAGCGCACGGTAGATTTGAATTTGGGCCGGCGTATTGGAAATATGGTCATCCCCGCGGATAACATGCGTCATACGCATCAGGTGGTCATCTACCACCACAGCAAAATTATACGTCGGATAACCACTGGTTTTTTGGATTACCAAATCATACAAATCTTTGCTGGCAAATTTTACATGGCCCCGAATCAAATCGTCCCATTCCACATCTCCCTCTTGCGGCATGCGGAAACGAATGACGTATTTGCGTCCTTGTGCTTCCAATTCCGCCTGTTGTTCTTTTGTTAAATGAGCGCATTTGCCGGAGTATTTTGGCGGGCGGTGTTCCGCCAAACATTTTTGACGGTTGGCTTCTAATTCTTCTTCCGTACAGTAACACTTGTACGCCATTCCCTGGGCTAATAATTGGTCGATATATTTTTTATAAATACCTTGATCGGCACGAATTGCTTGGTAATAAGGGGCATCCGGGCCTTTGTTGGTGCCGTCGGGCATAGGGCCTTCGTCCCAATTCAAATTCATCCATTGCATCCCTTCAAAAATAGCATCTGTGGAAGCTTGAGTGGATCTTTCCTCGTCGGTATCTTCAATGCGAAGTAAAAAAGTGCCTTTATTTTTTTTAGCGAAAAGGTAATTGAAAAGCGCGGTACGCACCCCACCAATATGCAAAAAACCGGTGGGAGAAGGAGCAAAACGAACTCTAACTGTCATAAATAAAACCTCTAAATTAAGATATCTATATTATACCTTTTTGTTGGAAAAATAGTTGACGAATTCTTCTTCTCTTTTATATCATAAAAAAGGTAGAGAGAGGGTAACTTTCCGTGAAAAATTTTTCTTTTGCTCCAACAGGCTTTACATTAATTGAATTGCTGGTCGTTGTCATAATTATAGGCATATTGACCGCCATTGCAATTCCCCAATATGAAAGAGCCGTTCATAAAGTACAAGCAACCGAAGTTATAAATGCCATTCAAGCACTTAAAAAAGGGCTGGAGTCTTTTTCTATGGCTAACGGAGGAGGAGTACCAGACCCCAACGGAATTACGGCTGATGCGTTGGAAGTAAAGATTCCTACTTTGAAACATTTCCACTATTCCACACCAAACGCAGAAAACAGTAGCGATTTTGTTGTCATGAAACCATCCGGTGGGAAATTTACTGTTTTCATCAATCATAATATCCCCCCGTTCGATCCTTCGGTGACAATAAAGTGGGACGGCGCTGAGATTACAGCTTCTTGCACCGGTAATAAATGTCCCGAATATTTTGAATGCACAGAACCCGGCCCTGGGGACTCTTGCGCCTCCATCCTTTAATGCGGTAATACCTCCTATTTTACCGAACTTCTTTTGCATCACTTCTTCCAAATATCTTACAATGTAGAAAGGTATTCACTATGTTCGTTTTCTACATATTATTAGGTTTGGTTTTGTGGGGATTGCAAGCTATTATGGGAGCTTGGTTCGTTCTGTTTTGGCCACAACTAAACGGGAAATATTGGATATGCCTCGGTCCTCTTATTTTAGCTTTATTGACGGTGGGTGCTATTATTTATAGCCGCACACATTACGGGTGGGCAGGCCAAACTGCTTATTATTTAGCTTATACTTGGTTCGGATTTGTATTTTTGGGTGGTTGTCTCTGTATCGGGTTGGATATACTCTACCGCATATTGGGAAAATGCCATGTTCCACTGGGGTGGATGGGAATTTTTACACTTATTACTCTTGGTATAATCTGGACGTTGGCCCTTTGGGGCGGTTTTTCCACTCCTAAAATTAAACGCATTGCTCTACAAATACCGAACGCACCTAAAATGAAAATTGCGTTACTTTCCGATTCCCACCTGGGAATGGGGGTGTCATTAAAACGATTTGATAAAGCTGTCCGCCGCTTGGAAGAAGAACACCCCGACGTGCTTTTTGTATTGGGAGACGTTTTTGAATACGGCCCTCACCGCGAACAATATGCCGCCCGCATTCAACAAATTCAACCTCCGCTGGGCATTTACGGCGTGTTTGGAAATCACGAGTATTATGTAGGCTACGAAAACAGCAAAGATTTTTTCCGACAGGCCGGAATTACTCTTTTAGAAAACAACTCTGTTGTTTTGCCTAACGGTTTGCAAGTGGCCGGATTAAAAGATATTCATACGGCCCACGTAACGGAACAAGAAACGGCCCATCTTTTGAAAACATTAGATGCGCAAAAACCTATTGTGCTACTTTCCCACACCCCTAAATATGCTGACGTTGCCGCCGAACACGGGGCCGATTTAATGTTCAGCGGACATACACATAACGGGCAAATTTGGCCTTTCCATTATTTGGTACGGTTGCAATTTCCCTATGTATATGGCTTGTTTGAAATAAAGAATTTGAAATTTTATATTACCTCGGGTTTGTTCTACTGGGGCATTCCCTTACGGTTTCTGTCTCCGGCAGAAATACCGATTATAGAGGTTAACTAATGCGTAAAATTTTTCTATTAGGGTTTTTGTTTTGCAGCGCCGTTTGGGGAGCTGCCGTTTCGTTTGAGCAATTAACTCCCGAAGAAAAACTGGCCCAAACTTTAGTGGTATTTGTAGATGTAGACAGTGCCGAAATGGTCCGCCCGGTAATTGAATCGGGCCAAATCGGCGGGGTCTTGTTACAATGGGGAAACTACTCCCTGGAAGAAACCAAACGCTTAATTGACAAACTGCAAGGCTGGGCGCAAAAAAGCCCTCATAAAGTTCCACTATTGGTAGCCGTTGACTACGAAGGCGGCACTGTTTATACGCCCATTACACTGGGGTTTGATTATTTGCCCACCAACATGATGTTGGCCGCTTCAAAAGATGAACAAGGCGTGGCTTCTTTGGCCTATCTGGCAGGACAAGAATTAAAACGGGTAGGCGTGCATATCAATTTTTCACCGGTGTTAGATGTCAATAACAACCCCAATAACCCCATTATTGGGGTACGTTCCTTCGGTTCAGACCCGGAAAATGTAACCAAAATGGGATTGGCCCTAATAGACGGGTTTAAAGCTTCGGGCATTGTGCCCATGGTTAAACATTTCCCCGGGCATGGAGATACATCTGTTGATTCCCACTACACAGTACCGGTAGTCCGGGCAGACAAAGAACAACTCTACAAAATTCATCTTCACCCTTTCCGGGAGGCCGTGCGCCGCCAGGTAGAAGGAATTATGACGGGTCA
>JAEELM010000035.1 GCA_016282685.1 Elusimicrobiaceae bacterium
AGTATATGCAGCTCGCCGGTTTCAATTACAATCACACGTTACTACTTATTATTCCAACGGATGGGATAAACGTTATTTAATGCCCCGTATTGAGGATAAGGTAAAAGATTACATTGGATTTAATAATAATGGTATGCGGAAATTTTTGAGCCTACGGGATATAAAAGTAAAAATAGACCCTACTACCACCTGGACAAAAGTAACAGTAACAGCCTATATGTCTCCACTTCGTATTCGTTTTTTGTGCAACTACGATAAAAATAAAGTATGTCAAGATGATAACCGTTGTTTGCACGGTTATACCGTTATTTGCGAAACGGGCGGGGAAATCAAAGTTGTTAAGCACGCTGGACACAATGAACGTGTTTTACCATATGAACGTCCTGCCGGCACCTAGTTTAAGATTTTTGTCAGCAAATTAAGGTGTTTCTTCTTTTTTGGGCCTTGACAAAATACCATTGAAAGCATATACTTAAAATGATAGAAAGTACCACTCTGTGTTTGAGCGTCCGGGTTTTGTGGGGGACGGGTCAACAAGAGTAATATTTATTTTATGTGCCGGAGTGTCTATGTTTAAATTACCAAAGGGAAATGTTATTCAAAAATTAAATAATATGAACCGCAAACAAGCCTATACGTATGGAGGCATTGTTGTTGCGGTAATCGTAGCACTTATCTTATTGGCTTCTTTCCTAGGAAATGCAGAAGATCAATCTTTTGAAGGTTTTAACTCGCGTGGGTATGATTTGGCTACCAGTCCGTTTGTAACAGACGAGGCCGAAGAATTTTTATTGGCTTCTAAGTACCCGGATATGCAGGATAACAATGCTAGTACACTTTATAGTCCTGCGGAAAAAGAAGCCCGTCAAGAAGAAGATGATGAATATCTTGATGACGATGACGATGTTGATGATGTTGATGAAGACGATGATAGCAGCTCTTCTAATAGATATGGTGATGACGATGATGACGATAGCGGTAGTTATAGACGGAGTTCCTCCGGACGTAGCAGCTACTCTAGTGGCGGATACCGTGGTGGCGGATCCGGTCGTCGGACGGAAATTAACCGGTTGGGAGGGGCTTCTATGGGACGTGGAAGCGGGAGTGGAATTAACAGCACGTGGGGATCTCCGCGTGTAGATACATATCCATTCAGACGCCGCGAAATGGAAAAAGACAAAATTAAGACGGAAACTGCTAAGAAAGAAGATGCCCGCCGTTCTTTATCTCAATTTGCACAAGGTAGCCGTGCGGCAGCCGGCTTGAAAGATAACCGAGAACTCAACATGAAGCGTGCCATCATGGGGGGAAATATTAATGGTGCAAATGCTTTTAAGGAAGACGGGACTGTCGATTTAAGTCAACTGTCCCCCGGTATGTTGGATACAAATGCTCCGCAAGGGGGATCGGCCGATTTTAATTCTCTTAAAGATGCTACCAGTAGAGCAGCCAACCAAGCAAAAAATGATCGGGAACCAAAAGAAAATCCCTGGATGGCAGCCCTGCGTGATTTTGCCATCAGCGTAGCGAAAAATTTAGCCACCAACTTAATAGAAAATGCCTTTAATTCTGCGCGTGAAACTGCCCGCGGTAACAGTCTTGCTGGTAAAGAAGGTAATGCTCTTTTGAACTCTGCGCCCACCGATGAAAGTGTAGGACGTTGGAACGCCATGAGTGGACAGGATTTACCACTACCAAGTTCTGAGAAAGGACAAAAGTATTGGACTGGGGATAAATCTACTATAGGACATGCCTATCCCCGGGATAAGAAGGGAACGCCGGCAACCAAGCTTAATCAGACCCCTTATCAAAATACATTTCGTGATAACTATAAGGCCGATAAGGGTATTGGCGCCGAAAAAACAGATTTTAATTGGCAAAAAGATGATAGCGGAGACAAATCTTCCGTGGAATGTGGTGAAGGAACTGAACTCAAAGACGGAAAATGTGTAACTGTTGCTGCATAAGTAGAGGATTTGTAATTGATGGAGGGAATTATGAATATATTCAAATGGTTAGGAAAGGCAGGCAGAGTGTCCACTGCTGCTTTGCTGGGCGCTGGAGGCGTGGCAGTAGTAGGTGGATTGGGCGCTGCTGCTTTGTTAATGTCTGGCGGACAAGATGACAATACTTCTTTTACAGATTTAAATTACGAACGCCAAAATAATGTAGTTTATACGGCTGGCAGTAACGTAGGGTATAACTATTCCAAAGATGCTAGCGGGGAAAAATCCCTCATTTCCGCGCGCAACATCAACTATGTTGACCAAGCCGATTATGCTGCCGAGCAAAACCGTCAATTTGAAATGCAAAATCAAGAAATGCAACGTGCTTACAGTATGTCTCAAGATGCGGAGGGACTTGCCAACGGAGCTGTAGATGAAACCGAAGGACTAGGCGGTATGTTTGGAATGGGAGCGCCTGACAATTTGAAAGAGATGGTGTCCGGTATGCAAAATGCGATGGGCGATGTGGCTAAACAAGCTGCAGCCGGCCAAGCAGGCACCGAAGGCCAAAAAACCGATGGACAACTAGCCCGTGCAACGGTTGGCAACTGGAGCAATAGTTCTGCTACGCAGGGATCATTAAATCCCCACGTGGGGGGACATAGTGGTTCGGGTGGTTCTCAATGGACGCCGGGAGCCGGTGAAAGCGCAGCCGCCCAAGTAGGCAATGCTTTGGAAAAAGCGCAGAGTACATTATCAAATTTGGAAGGAGCCCGCTTAAGTGGAAGAGGTTTTACTCCAAATAAAGCTACTTTTGGTAATCCTTTGGATAGCTCCGGAAAATTCGCAGGTATGGGGCAAGAAGGCCAAAACCGTTTGGTATATGCGCAAAAAAAAGCGGCAGAAACTGCCCGTAACAAACATCGTGAAGCCAATAGCTTGGGAAAAGGATTTTTAGATGGAGATAAGATATCAGGTGGTATTACCATTGAAGGAACGGGAATAACCACCGGCGAGGGACAAGAATCGGCAGATTTTGGTAACAAATTTGCGGTAGCTATGAACAATGTAGGGGCTGCTTTGGATGCAGTCCAGGAACAAGCAAGAGACCGTGAGGCAGACGGGCATTCTTTGAAAAATACATTGTGGAAAACATTTGCCATTGTTTTGGCAGCGGCTATTGCCATTCCCTGGTTAAAAAGGATTCAACCTCCATGGTTGGGTTGGGGGTTGGCCATTATTGCTGGATTGGCAGGGTTAACGGCGTTGGCTCTCTTGACGACGAAAATTGTCAAATTTAGTAAAGCCTGGGGTTTTACCGGTATGGCCATTACGGCAACGGCCGTTGGAACGGTAATGGCAGCAGGATTGGCTTTGTCGTTCTTTAAGAGCTCTGCTTGGTATGACATCCAAAGTAAGTTCTTAGGTAAATTAGGGATTTCGTCCGCAACGGGTCTTTCCGTTGGGTTGGCAGGTGGAGCTGTTTACGGTGCGGCCAGCGAAGCTATTAAGTCCGACATGGGAACAAAATTATAGGATAAATTATGCGAATTGGGAATATTATTATTGAACCATGGAATCGTAAAAATACCATTTGGCGCCTTGTAGCTATTCTAATGGTAGGTGCATGGGTTGTTTGGGGGCTTGTTATTTATTCGGAAGGACGTGCTATTGAGGCCCGTATTCAAGCCCAACAGGAAGAAGAATTTAATCGCCAGGCGATGCAGCGCAGCCGGGCGGCTTATCAAGGTGCCTTACAAGAACAACGTAAGCAACAAACTGGTTCGCGTAATTTAATGGATACCTTACCGGGAGGTAACAAATGAATATTTTGAGATTGCTTATTAGCACACGAGGAGCCGTCAAAAAAGGACGTTTTCTTGCTTTGATGGCAACGGGTGGTATTGCTGCGGCCGGTATGTTGGGTGGCAGCTATCAACATGATACATCAGTTCCCTTGGAACGTTATACGTTTAACGGGATTGTGGATGATGATGGCTCTTATGGCGGGAGTGCTATAGATTTTAGTGATGATCGCGGGGTAGTGCTTTCCGCTGGCGCGCCGGAAGGGAACGGAGCCAAGTATTTGAATGATGTGGAACATTTGGATGGCCGGATAGGTGGTTCTGCCTTTTCTACAGGAAAGGGTGATGGTTTAGCCCGCAATGGCGTAGATGATACCGGTAAACTTCAACAATCTTCTTCCTCACCATACGGAATGGATGGAAATTCAGTTCGCGCATCCGTTCGTAATCATGATGGATATTCAAATGCTGAGAATGGAACAGGTAGTGGTCGTGAAACACAACGATTAGGTAGTGCTTCAATTACTACCGTTTCCGGAGGATCTTCCGGTAGCTCCAATGTTTATACACCCGGTGCTGCTAGTAACCGCAATGGCAAAGAAACTGACGGGAAATATCGTCTGTCCGGAGATATGTCCTCGTTAGGACAAGCCAATACGGTGGATAATGCGTTGGCCAGTGCGCGGATGAGCCAGTCTTCATTTGGAAACAATGGCGCAAATATCCAGTTGGGTAACAAATCTGTTAACGAAAATGGAAAAGGACTAGCTGGAATTGCCAAGTATTCTGCCAAAGTGGCGGCACATGGAAACAAAGCTTCAGCAAACGCACAGGCAGGTGCCTTTTTGGACAGTAACAATGCGGCTGTAGGCGGGGTTTCCTTCGGTCAAAACTTAGGAGAAGGTGGATCTGATGATTTTGCTTCCGCTAAAATTGATAAAGCCCAGAAGAGCATCAAGAATTGGTCTGATGATAAACAAGCCTATGCTAAACGCCTAGCCAAAGCCCGCAAAAATTTGGCCAAAAAATTACTGCAATTCTTGATTGCTGCCGTTGCAGGAGCAACACTTATTTATTTTACTAGCAAGATCCACCCTGCTTGGATAGGGAAGGTTTTGGGTGCTATTATATTAGCTGGGGTGTCTACCTATGCTGGGTTTGCCATCAGTTGGTGTTCTCAATTTATGAAAACCTGGAGAGGTGATGCTGGAGCCTTACCGGTTACAGGGATGATTGTGGCTGGGGGATCTATAGCGGCTTGTCTCTATCTTTGGCTTCACTCTAATTTTGGAGTTAGCGCTCCTTCCAATGCCTTTACCAGCGCTGTAAAAGGAGCTGGTTCTGCCAAGGTTATGAGTGGTATGGAAGAAGTTGTTACTGAGGCAACGGCCAAAGACCCTAAATAATTATTTTCTTAAGACCGGGGCTTTTGCCCCGGCTTTACATTTACATAAAGCGGTATGGGTATGGATGAAAAAGAAAGGGAACCTGCTTTAGAAGAAAAAGGGAATCAAACAGATCACTTTTTTGAAGAGTTGTTTGTACCTTCTACTTCCAAAGATGCAAAGCAAAAGGATGCTGTTTTGTCGCCAAAAAAACCACTTAAACAAGAAGTGGAATGGCGAGATGTGGTCCTTTCTAAAAAGGCTTGGTTTTTGCTGGTCTTCGTGTTGCTTCTACTCTATTTTTCCGCGGCTGTTCCGGTAGCACATATTCCCGTTTTGAATGTTATAACAGAGGCTATGGGATACACAGATGAAGAAATGGAAAACACCTCTTTTTTAAAAGCTTTTTTTACCTGGCCAGGGCATGCTAAACGTCGAAAAGCGCAAGTCACACAAGATGAATTAATCCGTCGGTCAACGGCAGCTTCTATGGCGGCTTCTACGGAAGAAGCCCAATTAAATCGTGCCCAGCTTATTAATTTTCGGGCAGCTAGCCAAAGACGCGCAACTCCTTCTCAGCGTGAAGCCCAGGCAGATACTCTTTCCCGTGCTGCTATGGCCAATGCTTCTAAGGAATCTCAAACAGTTGTAATGAGTGGAAAGGAATCTACGGTTAGTACTCAGGAGGAACAACCGCGTGGTTTACCGGGAGAAGTCTATTTTGGAACGGAAGCCGATCTTATTGCCCGTAATCAAAAAGATGGTTTTGATTCTACAAAACGATTGGCTGCCGTGAAGAAGCCGGGTGCCATTGATAGCCACAAGTCCGATTGGACGCTAGATGCTGCTGATTCTTTTTGGGCCCATCAAGGGGGAATTATCTTTGATAACAAATTATTAAACAATAGTATCTCTTCTATGACGCCTGGCCAAAATATCATTTCGGCTGTAGATGTAAAACCGCGCATGGATGTGGTATATGCGTGGTTAACTTCACGGGCTGGTCGGCGTACAAATAATTTGATGCTTAAAAAAACATTAGAGGCTGCCGGATTTATGGGAACAGATTTAAGTAAGCCTATGTTATTGACAGGTGTATCGGGCGGTGGTATCCCATTGGAATCAGATAAAATGTATGTGGATTTGAAGGATGCAAAAAAACGGGCAAAATTAGAAGAAGATTGTACCAATTATTTAGAAGGAAATGGATATAGAAACGACATTATCCAACCTATGGAGCACGCTCTTGCTCTACGTGACGGGGATAACTCCATGCCCGGTTTGGCGGATGTAATGAACGATTGTGGACAGATAGATGAGCAAGCAAATATGTTTACGAGCCGTTTGGGAGAAATACAAGAAACGTGCAAATCCATTCAAAATAGTTTTAATTCGGTGGGGAACACATGTCGCATCACAATCGTGCAAGGTACTTGTGCCAATGGAACTTATTTGCCTTCTTACGCGCCCAATGTAAAATTGGCGTGTGATGCAAGAGTGCAAGCTTGTGTTAATGCCAATCAAGACAGTACACAAACTCCGGAACAGAAGAGGGAGGCATGTTATCCCATAGCGAGTGCGGAGATTTTCACAGGGGATTTTAAAGAAGGGTTAAAGCAAGATATCCGGGGGGTTATGGGGACAACGAGTGAGACGGGAGGAGTATCGTATTTTACGAGTGTAGACTGGGGAGAAACGATTTTCAATCGCAGTTATGGGGGAGTGTTAGGAGAAGAATAATACCCATGGAGCGACTAGGTCCAAAATACCCCTTGAAAAAGTAAGTATTTGTTGTACAATAATAATAAG
>JAEELM010000036.1 GCA_016282685.1 Elusimicrobiaceae bacterium
CACCATTTGAAAACCCTATGCGAAGGCATGGGGTTTTTTATTGGAGCTGCAGGCGAGCAAATAACGCCAAGTGGCCAGGGTCGCAAGGCGGGTCCTGTCAGGTCCACCATTTGAAAACCCTATGCGAAAGCATGGGGTTTTTTATTGGAGCTGCAGGCGCGTGAACAACGCCAAGTGGCCAGGGTCGCAAGGCGGGTCCTGTCAGGTCCACCATTTGAAAACCCTATGCGAAAGCATGGGGTTTTTTATTGGAACAGCGAGTGCGCAAATAACGCCAAAGGGAAATATTTGGTTATTCTTTGTATAAACTGCGCAGGAGTTTGATTTCTGCGGCATAGCCGTCTAATTCATTTGGAGTTTCCAAGCAGAAAGGTAAGTGTTTTAGGGCCGGATGATTGATGACGTTTTCCAAGAGTTTGGTGCCCAAGGTCCCTTCCCCGATTTTGGCGTGACGGTCTTTGTGGGCCCCCTGTGGGTTCAAACTATCGTTTAAGTGAATAGCTTTGAGGTTTTTTAAACCGATTTGTTTATCAAATTCCGTCAACGTATCATCCAAACGGGCAATGGAGTAGCCTGCGTCGCTGATATGGCAAGTGTCTAAACAAACCCCCATCAAACGGTTGAGTTTTACTCCGTCTAAAATGCGTTTAAGTTCATCAAAAGTACGGCCGATTTCGCTTCCTTTGCCGGACATTGTTTCCAACAAAACGGTGGTATGCTGGTGTGGTTCTAAAATTTTGTTTAACGTGTCGGTAATCAATTGTATGCCGGTATCCACCCCTTGCCCTACGTGAGACCCGGGATGAAAGTTGTAGAGGTTGCCGGGTACATATTCCATACGTTTTAAGTCGTCGGCAAAGGTTTGCAGGGCAAAATCACGTGTTTTATTATCAGCGGAGGCCGGGTTGAGTGTGTAGGGGGCATGGGCAATAATAGGGGCAAAATGATAGGTGGCCATTAGCTCGCAGAGAAGTTTGGCATCTTGTGGATCAATATCTTTGGCTTGGCTTCCCCGGGGATTACGTGTAAAAAATTGGAACGTGTCCGCTCCAATAGAAAGAGCAGTTTTCCCCATGGCTTCAAAGCCTTTAGCATTGGACAAATGGCAACCGATATGTAACATATTATTTGCCTGCGTATTTTTGGATATCCAGTATTAACTGTTTGACATCCTCTTCCCGTGTCGCCCAACTGGTACAAATGCGTACCAATGTTTCGTTTTTGCTTATATTTTGTGTGTGGGCAAAAATATAGTTTTCTTCCAATTTTGCCAGGATACGGTTAGGGAAAATAACAAATTGTTGATTAGTGGAAGAATTATATCCTAAACGAAAGCCGGCCTCTTCGCAGGCCTGGCGAATGCGTAAGGCTTGTTGATTGGCATGTTTGGCCAGTTCAAAGTAAAGATTGTTTTCAAACAATGCCACAAATTGAAGGCCCAATACGCGTCCCTTTGCCAAGATGGCCCCTTTTTGTTTCATAAAATAACGGAAATCTTTTTTGAGTTTGGCATTAGGGATGACGACTGCTTCTCCCAACAAGGCGCCCAGTTTAGTACCGCCAATATAAAAAATATCGGCCACGGCAGCAATATCAGGCAAGGAAACGTTGTTGCCGGAGGCTTCCAATCCATACCCCAAACGTGCACCGTCTATAAACAAAAACAAATTGTTTTCATCACATACCCGGCGAATGGCAGAGAGTTCCTCTTTGCTATAGAGTGTGCCGTATTCGGTAGGGAAAGATAAATACACCAATTTAGGTTGGGGAGAAAATTCAGGATTGTCTTCGGCCCAATGTTCTTTGCATACGCGAGAAATTTGCTCTGCCGTAATTTTCCCCTCTGTGGAAGGCAAGGAAAAAATACGATGGCCGGTAGCCTCTATAGCACCGGTTTCATGAACGTTAATGTGGCCTGTATCAGCCGAAATAACGCACTGATAAGGGCGTAGGCAAGCAGCAATGACAGTTAAATTGGTTTGAGTGCCGCCGCAAAGGAAATGCACATCTGCTTGAGGGGTGTGGCAGGCATCCTGAATTAATTTGACGGCCTGGCGGCAATAAGGATCATTCCCGTATCCGGGGGTTTGTTCCAGATTGGTTTGGGCCAATTTATTTAGTATGGAAGGATGTGCCCCTTCCGAATAATCGCAATTAAATAAAATCATATCTGCCTCGTATATGGCTAGTTTGTTTTTATATTCTACTTTTTTCCTTTCTCTCTGTCATACTAAAATAAAGAAGGAGTGGTAGGGGTATTATTTGTGTTTTGAGCAAGCAACGTATCGCTGGCCTCTTCCAATTCCGGCAAATTTTTGGCAGATTTAATACGGTGTTGTTCTATTTTTTTGGCAGTAGTTAAAATACTTTGCGGGCCGGTTAACGATTTTTGTGCCTCTTGATATGCTTTTTCCAAATTAATAATTTTAGAATGCATGTCATTCATTCGTTCTACGAAGCGTGCGACGCGTTCGTGCATGTCTTGCCCGGCTTTAAAAATGACGTTTACGGTCTTCATACTATGTTCCTGTTGCCATAGTTGGTTGACTAACTGTAAGATAGCCAATAAATTAGAAGCCGTTACTAAAGCAATATGTTTTTCCCGTGCGAATTGGTTTAAGTTGGGGTTTCCCTGTAGAGCAGCAAAATAGGCATGTTCCACCGGAATGAACATCAATGTAAAGTCTAATCGTTCGTTTTTGAGCAGCTTGGGATAGTCTTTTTGGGAGAGTTCTTTAATGTGTTCTTCCACGCTGCGCACATGCTCTTTTAAAAATTTTTGTTTTTCTTCTCCTTCCGGCGCATTGGCCCATTGTGTGTAACTGTTGAGGGACATTTTAGAGTCAATGATAATATCTCTCTTTTGCGGTAAATGAATGATAAAGTCCGGCTGTAGCCGTTCGCCTTCTTCCGTTTTGAGAGAAACCTGCTTTTCCCACTCTTCACCTTCCCGTAAGCCGGCAGAGCGGAGAACGTCTTCTAAAATAATTTCACCCCAGGTTCCTTGAGTTTTAGGTGTTTTAAGTGCGGTGGTCAATTCTACGGTTTTCTGTTGCAGTTCTTCACTTACGGTAAAAGATTTTTCCAGTGCAGTAGATAACGAGCTATGTTGGGCGGCGCTTTCGGTACGCAAAGTTCCCATTTCCTTGGAGAAACGGTCCATTGTTTCTTTAAGCGGGGCGTATAAGTCGGCATTTTTTGCCACTAATTCTTCTTTTTGTATTTTTAGTGATTCGGTAGCCAGTTGCTTAAAAGAATCTTTCGCCTGTTCTTGCAATGCGTTAAAAAATTCTTTTTGCTCGTCTTGCTTTTGATCCAGTGCGCGGGAGCGTTCCTCAAAGCGAATTTTTTCCAATACGGTTTGTTGTAATTGACCAGCCAGTTGTTTGTTTTTCCAAATCAGGCCCGCACATGCCACCAATGCTATTACAAAACAAATTACAAAAAATGTAGTCATAAAAGCTCCTTTCTCTTATCATAACAAATCTGTGCTTGCTGATAAAGACGGAGACCTAATAATGTCTAGGCCCTTTTTCCGGGGATTTCTGGGCCTTAAGGCCCTGGCTCGGGCCGAGGAGGTTTTTCTACACTGTAAGTACATAACGAAAAAGAGGTATAGAGATGAAAAAGAAAACAATTCTGGCAGGTTTGATGGTTTGTCTTACTTTGCCGTCGGCAGCCCAAAGGCTTACAATAGGATGGAGAACAGTCGCTCCTTCCTTGGAAAGCAGGGTAGCGGAAGAAGGAATAGCAACAGCTGTTGTGGAAAGTGCGACGGAAGCGGCTGAGCGTGCACTTGTAGCAAATACGGCGCAATTAAAGACCCAAGCTGAAAGCGCACAGATGATGAAAACTCTCCTTTCCAATCCACCGCAATGGGCAGCGGTGCGAGTGCCGATCTCTCTTGCCAATCCCGCTGTTCCCCGAACATCAGCAATTATTAAGAGCGCGCCGATTGGTTTTACAAATCCTATAACAGTTGATGCCATAAAAAGAATAGCCAGTGCGGGGTTTGTCCCGTTAAAGAGAAAAGAGGCACTTCTCCAAGCGGGGGAAATTCCTTTGTCTCCCAGCGGCATTGATGTTTTGCTTGATGAAAAAACATATCATAAATACAGAAGAGCTCATCTCTCATTATTTGGTATGTTATTCCGTAGAGGAAAAAAGGAAATTCGTCAGCAAGATTATGAGAATTACGTAAATATTGTGAAAGAATTTAATGAATTTGCCGCAGATTTAGAAAAGTTCCAAGCGCAGCAGACTCAGAGAATTGAAAATGGCGAAGCTTGGCCTTCCCTGTGGGAAGTGGATTCCTTCCAAGAAAGATTTGATAAAGTAGCGCAACAAATTGAGAATGAATCGCAAAATTTTATAGGGGTATTGCCACCTGATTTTTTGCAAAAATCCCAATATTTGCAACGGGCACAGTATTATTTGACTACCTTGCGCGGAGGAGAAGTGCCGGAAAAATTGCCGGCACCGATTATACCGCTTCGCCGCATAAAGGTGGCTAATTTTTACTTGACAGGAGATCATCTTTTAATGGATCCATTTGCCCCTTCGCAAGCTCCCAAGAATTTGCGCATCGCCGTTGTGCACGAAAAGAAAAAAATTCATGACATAATAAAAGGCGGTGCCAGCAGTGAGAAGGCTGTCGGCTGGACGGTGGACAGTTTTGCTACGCCGGAGCAATTTTTGGAACAAAAAGATTATTTCCTCTATGATGTGGTATTTGGGGATTTTGATCCGTACGGGAATTCCAATTCTTACCTATTGGAGAAATTGGTTGAAAAAGGGCAGGGCGGTATAGTTATATTGTCTGTCTGCGATAGAAATCCCGATCGTTGGAGCTCCCCAGATATGGAGGAAAGTCACCGCGACTGGGTAGCCTTTGCCAAGGTTAGCATGCAGTTGGGTATTGATGGCAATTTAGGTGTCTTCTTCCCGGAAGAAAATCTTACCCCCAAGAGGGTGTTCCGTAAAATCAGAGATGCTTATGCTGCCAAAGGCGGCATGTGGGGATGGACATCCGAAAAGGATCTATACGGAGGAAAATACTACGGACGTCTTTAACCTAAGTTTTAACGGTAGTTTGTAACGTAAAACCCCTTGCATTGGCAAGGGGTTTTTGTTTGTAATAATTGCCCAGTACAGGGATCGAACCTGTGGCCTTTCCCATGTCAAGGGAACGCGCTACCGCTGCGCCAACTGGGCTTAAATCGAATCCTAACTATTCTAATTGTTACCAGTTTGGCGCGTTCCCTAGGGAACGGACTTTATGTTACAAGCGCTGCGCCAACTGGGCTTAAATCTACTTTTATTATACCATATTTGATTTAGGAGAGGGAAAACCCCCATTGGGGCTCATCTAAATTTGCTAGAATGAACATGCCGTCTTGTTTCTTGCATAATTCACTTTTTATATGAAAAAAATTGGGATTTTAACTTTTCAACAAGCCGATAATTATGGGGCAATCTTACAAGCGTATGCCTTGAAACAGGTATTATTGGGCTTAAAACATCAAGTAGATATTATTAATTATGATTGTGAAGCAATCAAAAAAACCTATCAATTGTTTTTTCCGTTATCATTTCGTCCTATTGAATTATTAGACAAATTAATAAAGTTTCCTTTACGGTATGCCAACAAATATCAATTTGAACGCTTTAGAAAGAAATATTTAGGCAATATGCCCTTGATAAAGGCGGATAAATTGGCGCTACTGAATGATCAATATGATTTGTTTATTGCGGGGAGTGACCAAATTTTTAATTTACGCCTTACTCAATTTGATAATACATTTTTTTTACCATTTGCAGATATAAAAAAAAGTTTTTCTTATGCGGCTAGTTTTGGAATATCTTTTGATAAGTTAAACGATCAAGAGAAAGTATTTATTCGAAACAATTTGAGGCATTTTCAACGTATTTCAGTTAGAGAAGCCCAAGGGGTAGAGATTGTAGAGAGACTTGCTAAAAAGGTAGCCTTATCACATTTGGACCCAACGCTTTTGTTAAAAAAAGAACATTGGAAACGTTTTCAAACTTCTCCTTCACAAAAGCCATACATTTTGCTATATCTTATGCATCAAGATATTTCTTTAATTAATTTTGCACGGAATCTATCGCAAAGAACAGGGTATAAGATAAAATATATTCCTTGTGAAGTAAAGATTAGAGGATTACGTGGAACGAAAAAAATTATGCCGTCTATTTCCCAATGGGTGTCTCTATTTCTCAATGCTCAGTATGTAGTAACTAATTCATTTCACGGTTTAGCGTTTTCTATTAACTTTAATAAACCATTTTTTGTTGGTAGACTACCAGAAGAGGCGGCAACAAACTCACGCTTAGAAAATTTAATGGGGTTAATAGATCAATCAAATCGTTTTTATACCAATTTTATTGACAATAGAGATAAACCAATTCCTTGGAAAAGAATCAATTCTATATTAGACCGAGAGCGACAAAAGGCTTTCACGTATTTAAAAGAGATTACCCAATGAAAGGAAGAACGGAACTGTTTTTACATAATTCAACGGCGATGGCTTTGCAGCAAGTTGTCGCCATGGTTACAGCACTTATCATTCCACGTATATTGCTATCGGTATATGGCTCAGAGATAAATGGGTTTATTGTTTCTGTGACGCAGTTTATTTCTTACTTCCTACTAGTGGAAGCGGGCCTTTCTGGAGCTAGTGTCTATGCACTATATAAACCGCTGGCTAACGAAGATGTTCCCGCCATTACTGGCATTTTATCGGCGGCAAGAAAATTCTATCAAATTTCCGGATATGTTTTTTTAGGATTAATTCTTTTATTAGCAATTTTATATCCTGTGTTCGCTTCTTCTCTCCAATTATCCGCTTGTCAGGTGGCAATTGTTGTTTTTTCTTTAAGTGTACCAGGAATTTTGGATTTTTTTATACTATCAAAATATCAAGTATTACTGGTTGCCAGTCAAAGAAGTTATGTTTTGGCTTTTGCCCAGATGGTTTATTTGTTGCTAAACCTAGGTATTATTTGGGTGCTGGTTACAACGGGTTTTAGCATTGTAACGGTACAAGTGGCGGTTGTATTTGCGGTTTTTGTACGTGCCAGAATACTGTATTCTTATACAAAAGAGCATTTTCCATATGTAAACCACATTGTCCGGCCTAATAATGACTCCCTTAAAGATCGTTGGAATGTCCTTTATTTACAATTATTGAATAGCGTGCAAAGTGCCTTGCCAATTATTTTGGCCACGGTATTTACCTCTCTTAAAGAAGTCAGCGTATATAGTATTTATAATTTAGTACTTAATGGAATAGCAGGAATTTTGGGGATTTTTATCTCAGGGTTAGCTGCCTCTTTTGGGGATATTATTGCGCGCAAGCAAAGAAAAATCTTAAAAGAAGCAACTCAGCAGTTTGAGCAGGCTTATTATATGTTAATCACAGTAGTTTATGGTGTGGCACTTTTACTAATTTTACCTTTTGTTAAACTTTACACGATACACATTACAGATGCTGAATATATTTTGCCATGGTTCGGGTTTATTTGTATTTTAAACGGGTTATTGTATCATCTAAAAACCCCACAGGGAATGTTAGTCATTTCGGCTGGAATGTATCGTCAAACTCGTTGGCAAAGCACCACGCAGGCACTTATTGCGGCCATCGGTGGGCTGGCGGGAGCGGTTTTTTGGGGGCTGTATGGCATTGTGGGAGGACTTATTCTTTCTAATATATACCGGGATATAGATTTGCTATTTTTTATTCCTAAACATTTAACAAAATTGAGTTATAAGCGATCCTTGCGCCATATTCTATTAGTTCTATTTACTTTTGGAATTGTAAGTGTTTTTTGGTTCTTCTATTCTCCACAGATATTGACAATTGCCCAATGGCTTATATACGCTATTTGTGCCTCTTGTGTTTTAATAATTTGGACAGTTGCGACGAATTATTTCATAGATCCTCTGAATATGAAGAAAATTTATAAGAGTGTGCAAAGAGTGATTTTGCGGAGAAATGGATGATTGTGATTGATGATAAAACAGAATGTTGCGGTTGTGCGGCGTGTGCCAATATTTGCCCGAAGAAATGCATTACCATGAAAGCGGATGAGGAAGGCTTTTTGTATCCATCTATTGACAGAAACAAGTGTATCAATTGCGGACAATGTGAAAAAACGTGCGCATTTCGATTGGATAAAAAACATCGAGAAAACGCCAGCGCTCAAGATTCCTTTTCTTATGTAACAGATGGAAAAGGAAAAATTTTTCCTCCCCAGGCATTTGCCATCAAACATAAAAATTTATCTGTAAGGATGCTTTCTCGTTCTGGTGGAATTTTTACGGCGCTTAGTGATGAAATTATTAAAAAACAAGGTAGTGTATATGGTTGTGTGTTGAGAGATGATTTGAAGGGAGCCAATCATATACGAGCTGTTAACAAAAAACAACGCAATGCTATGTGCGGGTCCAAATATATTCAAAGCGAAATTGGATTCACATTCATTAATGTAGAAGAAGATTTAAAAAATTTAAAACCAGTTCTATTTTCAGGAACTTCTTGTCAGATTGCAGGACTTAAAAGTTTTCTTCAAGCAGATTATCCTGGACAATTATTTTGTGTAGATATTGTGTGTCATGGAGTTCCTAGCCCTTTACTTTGGGAAGAATATTTAAACTGGAGTGAAAGAAAGTATGGCAGTTCGGTTGAGAGAGTTAATTTTAGGAATAAAGAAGATTTCGGTTGGAGAGAACATGTGGAAACTTTATTCTTCAAAAATGGGAAGAAAGTAAATAGCAAAATTTTTACATCTTTATTCTATGGACACTGTTTTTTGCGTCCCTCTTGTTATCATTGCCCTTATAAAGATATTACCCATCCAGGGGATATTACTATTGCGGATTATTGGGGAATAGAAAAGTTGAATTCATCATTTGATGATAATAAAGGCGTGAGTTTAGTTTTAGTGAACACCAATCATGGATTACATTTATTAGAGAGAGTTCGCAATGACGTATACATGATAAAAACAGATATTAAGAATAGTTTGCAACCACCTTTACGCTACCCTTTTTCTTGCCCATCAAACAGACAAACTGTTTGGAAAGATTTTCATAAATATCATTTTGATTTTGTAGTAAAGAAATATGCGCGTGGGCATCTGCCAATAATTTGTAGAATCAAAAACATTTTAAAATCTTTTTTAAAAATCTAAAAAGTTCTAAATGCCTACAAAGTACTAATATATTTTGTAATTTTTCCGTTTATTCAAAGTCCCAGGCGTCGGGCATGGTGTTTTCAATATATTCCAGCAGGGCTTTGTGCAATAAAATGCGTTTGTTGGTGCGGATACGGTGTATTTTTTTAGGATCTTCTTTAGATGGTGTTTCAATATATACCGTTGTGGTTCCTTTGGTCATATCTAAATATGTTTTCAATTTTTCCAGAGCGAATTTAGAGTACCCTGCCGGGATGTGAATGGTAAATTCTTTGGCAACAGCCGAGATTAAATCTGTTACATCGCTAGCGTCTTGCAAGTTTAATTCGATACGGGCACTTTCGGAATCTAGTTTTACCATACCGGAAAAGTTCAAGATGGCATTAGGCGTTAATTTGTGCGCTACGGTTTCATAGGCTTTGGAAAAGCAGTTTACTTGCATTGACCCAGTGCAGTCTTCAATTACCATTTGTGCCCATTCCTTTTTTTGTTTGTTTTGGCGCTTTTTAAACAAGGTAACGATTCCTAAAATATTCACATGGCCCGATACAGTACCACTGGTTATCGTACTGATAGGCGTACAATGAAGTTTTTCTAGGTTTTTTTGGTAGCGCTTCATGGGGTGTCCGCTGAAGAAAAGCCCCAGCACTTCTTTTTCGTTAAATAACAATTCGCGCTGTGTGAGGGGGTGCGCTTTTACCGGGTCTTTTTTCTTAATGCTCAGCACACTGGAAAAATCATCTCCGAACAAATTCCCTACGGAATTTTCTTTTTCTTTGGCGACCAAGTGGGCTTCATCAATGGCCTGATCTAGATTAGCTAAAATGTATGCGCGCGTAACGTGAGGGTCTTGCCCCGGATACAGACTATCTAACGCACCGGCTTTCGTTAAGCTTTCAATTGTTTTTTTGTTAGCTTGGAATAAATCAATGCGGGCACACAGGTCTTCCAGCGAGGTGTAAGCTCCATTTTTTTCCCGTTCTTCTACGATAGAAATACAACCTTCCGTTCCGGCGTTTTTAATGGCCTCCAGGGCGTAGCGGATGTATTCTTTGCCATCAATTGTCTCAACGGAAAATTCCGGTTGGGATTTGTTTACATCAGGCGGTAACATTTCAAAACCCATTTTGCGGGCTTCTTCCAAGTATGTTACGATTTTATTTTCTTTATCTTCTGCCCCAATGGCGTTGTGTCCAATTTCGTTGGTCAGGGCAGAACACATAAATTCAATAGGGTAATTGGCTTTTAAATAAGCAGTTTGGTACGATACCAATGCGTAAGCATACGAGTGAGATTTGTTAAACCCATAACCGGCAAAAGCTTTCATCTGTTCATAGATGTGTGCAGCGGTTTTCTCTTGGATTTTGTTTTTGGAGCATCCGTCTACAAATTTTTTGCCGAATTTTTCCATTACGTCTAATTTCTTTTTCCCCATAGCTTTGCGCAAAGTGTCTGCTTCACCAGGGGTAAAACCGCCTAAAAGTTTGGAAATTTGCATGATTTGTTCCTGGTACACCATGCAGCCGTATGTGTCTTTTAACACTTCTGCCAAAAGGGGAGTTTCATAGGAGATTTTTTCCTGTCCGTTTTTGCGCCGCACGAACATATCCATCATGCCGGATTCCATTGGTCCCGGCCGGTACAAGGCTACCAAGGCGGACAAATCGCTGAATTGGCTGGGTTGGATTTTTTTAATCAAATCCCGCATTCCTCCGCTTTCTAATTGAAAAATCCCCAACGTCTTACAAGCGCAGAGCATTTCATAAGTTTTCTTATCATCTAACGGGATTTTATTGATATCAAAATCGGGATTGTGGCGCTTGCGGATCATTTTCTCGGCCGTATCAATAACGGTCAACGTACGAAGCCCCAGGAAGTCCATTTTCAAAAGTCCTAAATTAGAACAAGGTTCCCCTTCGAATTGGGTTGTAATGGCCTCTTTGGCCCCACGTGCCAGCGGAACATATTCCGACACAGGGTCGCGCGTGATTAGCACCCCGGCAGCGTGAATTCCTGTATGACGTTTGAGTCCTTCCAGCTTGCAGGCCATATCATAGAGTCGTTTGCTGGAAGGGTTTTTATCAATTTCGTTTTTCAATTCCTGAATATCCAATGCTTTCTCCAACGTCATTTTGGGATCATTTGGAATCATTTTGGTAATGCGTTTTACTTCGGGAATAGGTATTTCCAGCACACGGGCTACGTCGGTAAGGGCCAGCTTGGCTTTTAACGTCCCGAACGTAATAATTTGAGATACACGGTCACTGCCGTATTTGCTGCGCACATAATCAATTACGCGGTCGCGCCCGGTATCGGACATATCGATATCCAAATCCGGCATGCTTACGCGGTCCGGATTTAAAAATCGTTCAAATAGTAACTTGTTGACAATGGGGTCAACTCGGGTAATATCCAAACTATAGGCCACCAATGATCCTGCACCTGAACCGCGGCCGGGACCTATGGGAATATCATGTGCCCGGGCCCAGTTGATAAAATCGCTTACAATCAGGAAGTAGCAGTCAAATCCCATGGTAATAATGACATTAAATTCAAATTCCAATTGCTTCCAATAGTTTTCCGGAACGTTGCCGTTCATTTTCTTTGTAAGCCCTTTTCGGCACAAGTCCTTAAAATATTCGGCCGAATTAGGATATTCTGCCGGGATATCAAATTTGGGGAGGATGAAGCCGTGTTTTGGAAATTCCAAATTGCATTTTTCAGCGATTGCCAGTGTATTTTGGCAGGCTTGGGGAGTGTGGGAAAATAAGGCACACATTTCCTCCGGAGATTTGAAATACAATTCATGTGACATTTGCAACCGGTGTGGATCGTTCAGCGTTTTGCCGGTAGCAATACAAACGTGTACATCGTGGGCCTCCCAGTCTTCTTTTTTTTCGTAGTGGCAATCATTGGTAGCTACCAAAGGGATTCCTGTACGTTTTGCTACATCTTTAAGTAAGGGAAGCGATTCTATCTCTTCACGGATACCATGGTCCATGAGTTCGATATAATAATTGCCTTTGCCAAAGATATCTTCGTATTGTTTGGCAAAAGCGCACGCTTTTTCAAATCCCCCCGGAGTACGGACATATTGCGAAAGAAGGCCTTTTAAGCAGCCCGATAAGCAGATAAGGCCGCTGCTATTTTGAGATAAAATATCTGTGTCAATACGCGGATGGTAATAAAACCCATCTACCCATGCCATGGAGTTTAGTTTCATGAGGTTAAGATAGCCTTCATGGTTGCGTGCCAGCAGGGTAAGATGGCCGGTGCGAGATTTATCCTTTTCAGTGTATTTTCCTTCCGTGATGTAAAATTCACAGCCTACAATCGGTTTAATTCCGGCGGATTGGGCCGATTCATAAAAGTCCAAAGCTCCATACATGTTTCCGTGATCGGTTAACCCCATGGCCGGTATTTTTTGAGCGGCTAAACTTTGTAAAAATTTAGAAGGTTTATGGTTTTCCGAGATGCGCAGCATTCCGTCTAGCAACGAATAATCGGAGTGGTTATGCAATTGTACAAATTCAGCCATAAGGAGTCCATGTAAAATGATAAGATATATCTATGAAACATTATAGTAAATTAAAAGAAACAAAAATTTCCAGTACAACTCTTTATAAGGGGATCCTCGGCGTTAAATTAGACGAGGTAAAATTATTGAATGGCCATAAAGCCTTTCGCTTGTATTTTGACCACCTGGGGGCCAGTGGTGTCTTGCCGGTTGACGGGGAATTTGTTTATCTGGTACAGCAGTATCGCTATCCCGTAGGGAAAGTAACGCTGGAACTCCCTGCAGGGAAGCGCGAAAAGGAACAAACTTACTTGCAATGTGCCCGTGCGGAACTAAGACAAGAAACGGGACTTGCGGCTAAAAAAATAAAAGAAGTAATGATGTTTAATCCCAGCAACGCTTTTTCAAATGAAGAATTGCATTTGTTCGTGGCCACCGGTCTGTCCCGCGGGAAAGATTGCCCGGATGAAGATGAGTTTATTAATCTTAAAAAAATAACACTCAAGCAAGCTTACCAAATGGTGGAAAAAGGACAAATTCACGACGCTAAAACAATTATTATGCTACAATGGTGGAAGCTGCACCACGGTTGAGGGCAGTGGTTAGAAGGAGGAGATTTTATGAATAACAAAGGTTTTACGCTTATCGAATTACTGGTAGTGGTGCTTATTATCGGGATTTTATCGGGCATTGCGTTACCCCAATATATCAAAGCTGTTAATAAAAGCCGTATCGCCACCTTGTGGCCGGCTGCTAAAACCGTGCAAAAAGGGGTGGCTGCCTGTTTAGCTGCGGATCCGTACTTTTCGATTACCAACCAAGACGGGGAAGATATTTCCTGTATGGGAGGTTTGTTGACTGATGTGGAATTAAACATAAAAGGAATTGATACTCCTGCCAACCCCAAGTGGTATGCTAATTCTAAAAAAACAGTCGGTTATGGAGACCCTGAACATTTTATGGTAGGAATTACGCACAATGGCATGCATTGGTGCGCCGATGCCAACAGCAAGTGTTCTGATCTTGGGTTTATTCATCTGCAGGGAGACGCTTTTAAAGCGAATTACTTCAACAATGATTGGGCACCCGTTGATATAGCTATTTTTACAGATACCAATTACGTGCCTGCCGAATAAGAAAAATGTTATAGGTTTTTATTTCTTATCCTCCCTTTCAAAGGGAGGATTTTTATTGATATTGTTTAGATTTAGTGCCGCCCTGGTAGGAGTAGCCTAGATCGGCATTGATGAGCGATTGAGCTAAATCTTGCCCTGTTGCGTTAGTTACGTTGCACAATAAGCGGAAATACTTATCGCGCCCGCAGTTGCTTAGGGAAATTGGTTTTTTCTTTAGGAAATCTTGTGTGAAAGCTTTTGCTTTTTTGGCCAATTCTTTTTCGCGCTCGGTTTTGCCTTTGATTTCCGGGGTATCTACCCCGCGTACGCGCACATTTACTTTTTCACAAAATACTTGCAAATTGCAATTTAAATTAATTTTGAAAGTATCCCCGTCATAGATAGAAACGACTTCCACGTTTTGTAATTCCTTCGGCGTTTCTATTTGATTATTTGCAGTAGGGTGGGAAACTTTTTCGGCCGATTTATTTCTGTTGGTACAAGATTGGGTACACGATACGAGTAACGTTACAATGGCGGCCATTATTAAACTGGCGGCGCTACTGGAAGCACGGCGTGAGAAAATTTTTTTAGTATGTTTACGCTTCATAATTTGCAATCAGTACGCGCAAGGCCTTGGGTTGAGTAGAAATTTCCAGACGGTCTTTTGTTTTGCGCGGTTCCCCGTCAATATGATACAAAATTTCTCCTTCGTAAGAAACAACAGCATGTTTTGTCGTGTACGTGGTTGTAATGTGAAAGGGTTTGGGCCGGTTGGTAAAGAAATAAGGGGTGGCCAAAGCCAATTTCCATTTGGGTGCGTTTTGTACCACTACCATATCCAAAAGACCATCTTGCAAACTGGCTTGAGGCGCAATTTTGAAGTTGTTGCCGTATTGTTTGCCATTGGCAAACACTAACGTAAGGGGAGAAAAAATCGCGTGATGATTGTCAAAAGTAACGTGCAATTCTTTGGGTTGGTACGAAAAAACAGTTTGAGCACCTATTTTGAAATAAGGGAGCATACCGCGTTTGCCGTAATCTTTAAATTTCCACGCGATATCAGCCTCAATACCTACCCCGGCCAAATTCAAGAAAAGTTCTCCGTTGGCACGTCCCACATCACATAACAGCGGGCGGGCGTATTTGAGTGCTTTGAGCGTTCTGTCCAACGAACGCATAGGGCCAATCTCACGCGCGAAACCGTTGCCGGATCCTTTGGGAACAACCCCCAATGCAGTTTGGCTGCCCACCAGCCCGCGGGCCGTTTCATTTAGGGTGCCGTCTCCACCGATAGCTATGACAGCTTCTGCGCCCTGGGCCACTGCCTCCTGTGCCAACTGTGTGGCATGCCCCGGGGCTTGGGTCAGGCATATTTGTGCTTGTTCAAAATGAGCCCTAATCCGGCGGACAAAAAAATCGGTATCATTTTTTTTGCCGCTGATAGGGTTTAAAATGAAACGAATGGTCATAATTTTTTAACAGTTTGTTTTTGTGTAGCTTGTTCTAAAGTCAGTTTCAAAAGAGCGTCGTGAATGCGCTCCGCTTTGAGTAATTGTGTGCCGATTTTTGCCAATTGGCCCCCGGCAGATATCATACACATCATAAAAAGGGCGAACAGCCCCAAGTTAATAAGGGGAGAGATGTTTTTTAAGGGCAATTGTAAAGGACCGTATTGGGTTTGAATGACCCAATCGGGCATTTGCACCAGTTGGACGACCGGGGCCGCCCCGATAAATACTTTGGAAAGGCTTACCGCTGCAAAGAAAATAAATAAAATACCTATGGCAATAAGTAAATATCCTGTAATTTTATGATACATACTTTTATTATAACATTTCCCAACGTATTGGCTCGGTCTGTTTTTATTTTGATATACTTTATATATACCCACAATTTGAGTAAAGTATGAAAACAAGTAAAGAAATTCGCAATAGTTATTTAAATTTTTTTAAATCCAAAGGGCTGCCGGTGTTGCCGTCCAGTTCTTTAATTCCCCATTCAGACCCGACCCTCCTTTTTACTTCCGCCGGGATGGTGCAATTCAAAGCCAATTTTTTAGGAATTGATAATTCCCTTAAAAACGCAGCTACCTGCCAAAAATGTGTACGTACTACCGACATTGACAGCGTGGGCTTCACCGAACGTCACCTTACGTTTTTTGAAATGTTGGGAAATTTTTCCTTTGGAGATTATTTTAAGGAAGAAGCTATTGCGTGGGCGTGGGAATATTTAACGCAAGTTCTGGGTTTGGAAAAAGAAAAACTTTACGTCAGCATTTACAAAGGCGGGATCGCAGCGCGAGATGAGGAAGCTTGCCAAATTTGGAAGAAATTTGTGCCCACAGATCATATTTTTGAATTGGGAGAAGCCGATAACTTCTGGACAATGGGCCCTACAGGACCGTGCGGACCGTGCTCGGAAATTTATTACGATTTCGGCGAAAAAGGTTGCAAAAACCCACATTGTGATATTACGTGTGATTGCGGCCGTTTTGTGGAAATTTGGAATATTGTTTTTGAAAGCTACAACCGTCAAGAAGACGGAACTTTTAAAGCTTTGCCGCATAACAATATTGATACCGGTATGGGGTTAGAACGGTTGTGTATGGCTATCCAAGGGGCAAAGAATGTTTTTGAAACAGATTTATTTACCCCTCTTACGGCAAAAGCAAAGAAAGATTTAAACATCAAAGGGGAAACGAAAGAGGAAATTGCTGCGTTGCGCATTATTGCAGATCATGCTCGCAGTTCCAGCTTTTTAATTGCAGAAGGCATTTTGCCCTCCAACGAAGGCCGCGGTTATATTTTGCGCCGGTTGATCCGCCGGGCAGCCCGTTATGCAAAATTAATGGGTAACGATAAACCGTATCTCTATACATTGGTACCCACAGTGCAACAAATCTTCGGTGGGTTGTATCCGGAAATTGATAAAAATTTAAATCACATTCAAGAAGTGCTAAAACAAGAAGAAAAAACTTTTTTGAAAACACTGGTTACCGGGGAAGAAAAGCTGTCTGAGTTATTATCTAGCGGTAAAAAAACGCTTTCGGGAGAAGAAGCTTTCCATTTACACGAAACGTATGGTTTCCCTTTAGAGTTGACCAAAGAAATTGCGGCTGCCAAAGGGATAAGCATAGACGAAAAAGGCTATGAAGCTGCTAAAGAAGCGGCCCAAGAAAAGAGCCGTTCCTATGCAGATGAATTTAGCAAAAATAAAGTGATTATGGTCCAAAAATTGGAGAGCACTTTACCCGCTACTAGATTTGTGGGGTATGATACGCTTACTCAACAAGCACATGTAATTGCTTTATTAACCGAACAGTATGACCTTACAGATAATTTAAATGGAAGTGGATATGCGATAATGGATGTTACGCCCTTTTATGCAGAATCCGGTGGGCAAGTAGGGGATAAGGGATACATTCTTTGTAATAAACAAGAAGTAGCCCGCGTGCAAGATGTTCAAAAACCCTTGGGGAAAATCTACTTGCATAAAATAGAAGGAACACTCCAAAAAGGCGATACGGTAACATTGTGCGTAGATGAAAATTTGCGCAAACGTTCCATGGCCAACCATAGTGCCATTCACTTGGTTAATGCGGCATTGCGTCAAGTATTTGGGCCTACCGTACATCAAAGCGGTTCATTTGTGTCGCCGGAGAGGTTCCGCTTCGATTATACGCTTTCCAAAACACCTACTGCCCAAGAATTAAATAAAGCATGGGCCCTTGCCAATAAAGCAGCTCAAGATGCGCTGCCGGTAATGTGCCAAGAACGGCCTTTAGCCGACGCAGAAAAATTAGGCGCTGTGACGCTATTGGGTGAAAAATACGCAGACCCGGCTCGCTTTGTGTTAATGGGTGGAGATTTTGAACATCCCGAACAAAAATATAGTTTGGAACTTTGCGGGGGAACACACGTAAAAAATACGGCCGACGTAATAACGGTTATGATCCTCAAAGAAGGTTCCGTTTCTGCCGGGGTGCGCCGTATAGAAGGGGTAGCCGGTTATGCGGCGGTGGACTATTTAAAAGAAATCAATCATCAAGCAGAAGAATTGGCCGCTCGGTTAGTTGTGCCCGTGAAAGATGTATTTGGTCGCATTCATACGCTTGTGGAAGAATTAAAAGAAGTGAAAAAACGCTACGAAGATTTTCGTTCAAAAACATTGGCCGCCGGCGGGGTAAATGAATTGACGTTTACACTGAAAAACGGAATCAGTTTAGTGTGGCGACGTGCCGACGAAGCCGAGCCCAAAGAACTGCGTAACATTGCCGATACGGTAGCCCAAAAACAAAAACAGGGCGTCGTGATTGTAACTTGTGATAAAGGAGACAAACGGTCATTTGTGGTTAAAACAGCCGGTAATATGCCGGGGGTTGATGCTTCTGCCATTGCCAAACAAATTGCCGCGGATCTCAACGGACGTGCCGGAGGACGCACAGATTTTGCGCAAGGTGGCGGTGAAGCCCGGAAACCCATGGAAGAAATGTTAATGGGTTTATAAACATTTGAAAAACCGGGCCGAAAAGCCCGGTTTTTTATAAGAAGAAAGACCTTGCATTTGCAAGGTCTTTAAATTCTTGGTAGGAGTAGGATTCGAACCTACGTAGGGCGTAGCCCGACGGTTTTACAGACCGTTGCTTTTGACCGCTCAGCCATCCTACCGAGTACAAATCAATTTTTACTTAAACAACTAAGTACATATATTATAACAAAAATGAAAGGCGCTGTCATTTTTTCCGTCGCTACCGAATATTTTTTATTGTTCTTAATTCATACAAGCAGGCATAAAATTGCTAAAATACCCTTATGGCGAAATCGAATTTAACTCCGCTGATGAAACAATATTATGATGTGCGGGCCAAATACCCGGACATTATCCTTTTTTTCCGCCTGGGCGATTTTTATGAAATGTTTGACGAACAAGCCCGGGAAGTCAGCGGACTGTTGGGCCTTACGTTGACGGCCCGAAACGGAACCCCCATGTGTGGTATTCCGTATCATGCAGCCAATACCTATATTACTCGTTTGCTGGCGGCCGGAAAGAAAATAGGAATTTGTGAACAGACCAGCTCGGTAATGGATAAAGAAACCAAACTTTTTGAACGCAAAGTTACGCGTGTCATTACTCCCGGCACACTCATGGAAGATACTTTGCTGGATGCCAGCCAACCTAACTATTTGGTAGCTTTGGATGTTACAAAAGACGGTTGGGCCCTGGCCTGTGTAGAAGTTTCCACCGGCGAATTTTGGGTTAATCAAAATGATAAAGACCCGGCTTTGACTAATTTGGCTTCTGCTCTTGCTACGATTAATCCTTCCGAACTACTGGCTACAAAAGAAGCGCTCTCTGTGTTGCAGCAGAAGATCATTATTCCCGCTACCCTTACGCTTACACCGCAGAATGCTTTTGATGGAGATTATACCCTTCCTGCCTCCTGGCCCGCATTAGGGGCGTGGACATCACACAAGCGCGCTTTAGCGTGTGCACTTCAAATCATGAAGTATCTCAATGTAACCGAACCCAGTTTTAAAGCAGTTCTTGTCCCTGCATACCGAGAACTAAAGGAATGTTTGCAAATTGATGAAAATGCGGTTGCTTCTTTGGAACTGGTGAAGAGCCAAGAAGGGGGACGCACCGGCAGTTTGTGGGCATTGTTAGACAAAACGAAAACAGCGGTAGGTAGCCGTAAGCTAAAAGAATGGCTTTTACATCCTTTATTGGATAGAGCGGAAATTTTTACACGTCAAAACTGTGTAGAGGCTTTTGTAAAAAATCAGTCCGCATTGGCAGATGTGTGTGTGTTGTTGGAAAACATTTCTGACATTGAACGCATTATGACGCGCGTGGCCACCGGCACGGCTTCTCCCCGCGATTTGTCCGGATTGCGCCAGTCCTTGCTGAATGTAGATCCCTTTACCCGTTGGTTTGAAAATTACCCATCCGTAGCACCTCATTTGCACAGTATTTTTAATAAAATTTTGCCGGTTCTTAATGAAATGTCCCGGCTTTTATATGAGGCTATTGATGAAAATCCGCCGCTTCATTTGCAAGACGGACATGTCATTCGGCGCGGATATAATGCAGAATTAGATGAACTACGTTCGCTTAAAGAAAATTCCCACCAGACTTTGGAACAATTGTGTGCCACCGAAAAAGAAAAAACAGGAATTTCCAATTTGAAAGTGGGATATAATTCGGTTTACGGATATTATCTGGAAGTGTCAAAAGGGCAATTGTCTAAAGTGCCTTATCGTTATGTACGAAAGCAAACGCTTGTCAATGCGGAGCGTTTTATAACGGAAGAATTAAAGCAATTAGAAGATAAAATTCTCAATGCGCAGCAACGTATTTTGCGGTTAGAATCAGCCACTTTTGATGCAGTACGAAAAACGGTAGGGGCACAACTGGAACCCTTAAAAACGTTTGCACAGTTGGTGTCACAATTAGACGTGTACCAATCTTTGGCTTTATGTGCCTTGAAAGGAAATTGGACACGCCCCCAAGTGGAAGAAGGGTTGGAATTGCATTACGAGCAAGGGCGTCATCCTCTGGTGGAAGCCACCTTGGCGGCGGGCAGTTTTGTACCGAATGATTTAACCTTAGGTACTGCGGACACGCAAATTATGCTTATTACCGGTCCCAATATGGGGGGGAAAAGTGTCTATTTGAAACAAACAGCTTTAATTGTAATTTTAGCGCAGATGGGCAGTTTCGTGCCGGCTGTTTCGGCCCAAATAGGTATTGTGGACCGTATCATGACGCGCATTGGTGCGCATGACGCTTTGGGACGGGGAAATTCTACTTTTATGGTAGAGATGAATGAAACGGCCCATATTTTGGCTTCCCTTACGCCGCGCAGTTTAATTTTATTGGATGAAGTGGGGCGCGGAACTTCCACGTTTGACGGCATTTCGATTGCTTGGGCCATTGTGGAATATTTGTATAAGCCTAAAAATGGAAGCAAAGTGATGTTTGCCACACACTATTTTGAATTGGTGGATTTAGAAAATAAATATGACCGCGTGAAAAATTATCATGTGGAAGCAAAAGAATATAAAAATGCAGCCGGAGAGAGTAAACTGGCGTTTCTTTATCAAATTTTAAAAGGGGCGGCCGACCAATCGTATGGGATACATGTGGCGGAAATCGCCGGGTTACCGCCAGCTTGTACATTGCGCGCACGTAAAGTATTGAAAGATTTGGAAGCAAAAAAAGGCACGAAAATTTCCGTCAAAGAACAAGACATGGTAAAAGATTTGTTTTCTTCGCCCATTGTGGAAGAAATAAAAATGGCAGATCCCAATAAATTAACACCCATGGAAGCCTTGCAATTAATCAGCGAATGGAAGAAACGAATTGATGAATAGTATTCACGTTTTAGATGAAAAAACAGCCAGCCAAATTGCCGCCGGGGAAGTAATCGAGCGGCCGGCCGGTGTGCTTAAAGAATTGTTGGAGAATGCAGTAGATGCCGGTGCCACAAGTGTTCATATTACCATAGAGGGAGCCGGGCGTAATCTCATTCGTATTAATGACAATGGGAAAGGTATGAGCGCACAGGATTTGGAACTGTGTGTTAAACGCCATGCTACCAGCAAAATTCAATCATTTGACGATTTAACTTCTTTAAAGACATTTGGTTTCCGTGGGGAAGCTCTTTATTCCATAGCGGCTGTTTCCAAAATGACGCTCGCCAGCTGCCAGGAAGGAGCCGAAGGAAATCGTTTGGAATTGCACGGGGGAAAAATAGTTGCCAAAAGCCCGTCACCGGCTGTTCGCGGAACAACCGTGGAAATCCGTGATCTTTTTTATAATGTGCCGGCCCGCTTAAAATTTTTAAAAAGTGATGCTTATGAAAGAGCCTGTTTACTCAAAGTAATAGAAGAAAGTGCTTTGGCCAATTTAGATGTTGGCTATCATGTAACCGTTAACGGGCGCGAAGTATATAATTTACCTGCTCAAACGGAAGATTTTCCAACGGCTGTAAAAAACCGTGCCCGGGAAATTTTCGGAACGGAAGTAACGGAAAGCTTTGTGTTTCGCACATTTGATCAATGGGGGCTTAAGCTGTTTATTACTCCTGCAGACAAATTGGTAACGGTGCGTGATTATCAAGTTATTTTTATCAACCGGCGGCCCATTGATTCTAAAACCGTACAACAAGCTATCTACAAAGCTTATCAAAATGCACGTCCTAAAGAACGTCACCCTGCATTTTTAGCATACTTGACGTTATCGCCTGCTGACTTTGATGTAAATATCCATCCACAGAAACGTGAAGTTCGTTTTGTAGATGAACACAATGTCTTCAATTTTTTGTTGCAGGCGGCCGGTGAAACTATTTTTTCCAACGGCCGTGCAGTAGAGGCATCTTTGCCGACGTCGGAGGTCCTTCCCCCTGCGCCACCCCAACAATTGCCAAAGGCAACAGTCGCTCCCTCAAGTGCCAAGAAAACGCCCATGCAAATTTTTGCGGAAACGTTTGGTTATTTATCGAACAAAAAAACAAATTCAAACCTTTCATATACGGCTGAAAAGGCTGCAGTTCTTCCATCCTATGAAAATGATACTTTGCGGGAAAGCGAACAGTGGGTCCCGCCATCAAAGGAACCTGTTGCGGAACCACAAAAAACAATTTATTCTCCTCAACCGGCGGAAGAATGGCCCGTTTCCGGCCCGCAATGGTATCAGGGGCCTTATCATTATTTAGGCCAGTTGCAAAGAAGTTATTTGCTGTTTGAAAATCCACAGGGATTGGTGCTGATTGATCAACACGCAGCACAAGAACGGGTACTTTTTGAACGTTATTTAGAGGCATTTGAAAATCATACGTTGCAAGTGCAAAAATTATTGTTCCCTATTCATGTAGATTTAATGCCCTCCGCTGCCGAAACATTGCTTTCTTGGGCTGATTTTTTAAAGAAAGCAGGGTTTGAAATTGAGCCTTTTTCTGCTCGGACCATTTTGGTAAGAACCATGCCGCACATTATCCGGTTGCAAGAAGATGAGATGAAAGCGTTTATAGAGTCTCTTTCCCAAATGGCGGATGATATTTCCAAAGCGACTGATGAACTCAAACGTAAAATGATTGCTATGTTAGCTTGCAAACGTGCCGTCAAAGCGCATGATGCGCTCTCTGCTTCAGAGGCGCAAACGCTTCTTGAGAATATGAAAAATTGCAAAGACGGGATGCACTGCCCGCACGGGCGCCCTGTTTTAGCGCAATTAAACATTCATAAAATAGACAAGCTATTTGGCCGTTAAAGAACGGATACTTGGAACAATTTGCCAAAGAGGCTGCCAAATGCTACAGGCGGCCTCTTCCTTTTCCACCTAAAAAAAGATATCCTATATATATACCTATTAAGGAGGTCGCTATGCCGGATACACCTGTTTTGGAACGTGTTTTATTTTCTGAAAAACAATTAGCAGACCGCGTGGCAGAGTTGGGCCACCAAATATCGGCCGATTACAAAGGGAAAAAGCCTTTATTTGTCGGGATTTTGCGGGGCTGTATTTTATTCTATTCCGACTTGATGAAACAAATTACTATCGATTGTAATATGGATTTTATGTGCCTTTCTTCTTATGCCGGTACTTCCAGCACCGGGCAAGTACGCACCATGTTAGACTTGCGTGAAAGTATCAAAGGCCGCCATGTGGTAATTGTGGAAGACATCGTGGACACAGGGTTAACGCTGGACTATTTAATGGGGAATTTAAAAAGCCGTGGGGCTGCTAGTATCGAAATTTGTTGTTTACTCGATAAGCCAAGCAACCGCAAAGCGCCGGTTCATCCCAAATATGTGGGTTTTGAAGTGGAAAATGAGTTTGTAATCGGATATGGCTTAGATTATAACGAACTATACCGTAATTTACCGTATATAGGGGTATTTAAGAAATAATGAAGAACAATAAACGTCCTAATCAACGCCGGATTGTTTCATTCGGGCAAATCGCCGGTTGGATTTTAGTATTTGTGTTGGCGGTGGTGTTATTTAATCGTCCGGGCCACAAAACGACCGAGTTGGATTATTCGGAATTTAAACAAAAAGTGGCAGCGGCGGAAGTATCCGATTTGACAATCGCGCCTGAAACCATTGTGGGTATGTATAAGAATACAGAGGGGAAGTTTCTCCCTTTCAAAACAGTGCGCATGGACGACCCTGAATTGGTAAAAGAGCTGTCAGCTGCGAAGGTAAAATTTCGCGCGGAAAAAGATAACAGTTGGATTGGCAACATCTTGTTTAATGTATTATGGATTGTTCTTTTGGTAGGTCTTTGGTGGTTTATCTTCTTACGTCCGCAACGAAGCGACGGCAAAAGCGCTATGAATTTTGCCCGCTCAAAAGCTAAAATGCAGGACCCTTCTCAACAAACCGTTACTTTTAAAGATGTAGCGGGTTGTGAAGAGGCCAAAGAAGAATTGCAGGACATTATTAAATTTTTAAAAAATCCTAAAAAATTCCAAAAGTTAGGAGGCAAATTGCCCAAAGGTGTGTTGCTCTACGGAGCTCCCGGTACGGGTAAAACGTTGCTGGCAAAGGCTGTGGCGGGAGAAGCCGGTGTGGCATTTTTTTCCGCTTCCGCTTCGGAATTTGTGGAAATGTTTGTAGGTGTGGGTGCCGCTCGTGTGCGGGATTTATTTGACCAAGCCAAAAAGAACGCGCCGGCTATTATTTTTATTGACGAGTTAGACGCTGTAGGCCGTCGTCGTTTTGCCGGTATTGGAGGGGGGCATGATGAACGCGAACAAACCCTTAACCAATTACTGATTGAATTAGATGGCTTTGAAAGCAAACAAGGTATTATTTTAATGGCTTCTACCAACCGCCCGGATGTGTTGGATCCGGCACTGATTCGTCCCGGTCGTTTTGACCGGCATGTGTCTGTTCCGGCGCCGGACCTTAAAGGCCGTGAGGATATCCTGAAAGTGCACGCCAAAAAAGTAAAATTGGCCGAAGGTGTTAATTTAGCAACCGTCGCGAAAAGCACGCCCGGTTTTGTAGGAGCTGATTTAGCCAATGTAGTCAACGAAGCGGCTATTTTGGCGGCGCGTGCCGATAAAGAAGCTGTGGAAAACGCGGACATGGAAGAAGCCATCGAACGCGTGATTGCAGGCCCACAAAAGAAATCACGCATTATTTCTCCCAAAGAATTGCAAATTATTGCCGCGCATGAAGTAGGCCATACGGTAGTGGCCCGTATGACGCGCCATTCTGACCCGGTGCACAAAGTATCTATTATCCCGCGGGGGCAAGCCTTGGGATATACGTTACAATTGCCGGAAGAAGATAAATTCTTGACCAGCAAATCTGAATTTAAAGATAAATTATGTATTTTGTTAGGAGGCCGTGCGGCAGAAGAAATTGTGTTTGGAGAAATTACCTCCGGTGCCAGTGACGATCTTAACAAAACTATGGCTTATGCCCGCAAGATGATTATGGAACTGGGTATGAGTGAAAAACTGGGACCGATTTCATTGCCCAGCAATGAAGAAGGGGAAGTTTTCTTAGGGCGTGATTTGTCCCGCCATACTACTTATTCTCAAGAATTGGCCAAAGTAATTGATGAAGAAATTATGGAACTCATTCGTTCTTCTTATACGCGCGCCAAAGAGATTATTACTAACAATCGTGTTGCTTTTGATAAGTTAGTGTCTGTGTTGTTGGAGAAGGAAGTGGTAGAGGCGGATGAAATAGACGTTATTTTGGGACTCAAAGAGCCAGCAGCCCCGCAAACAGACAAAGTGCCCGCCGACCCGAAAATTGCACAAGAAAAGAAAGAAGAACCTTCTGCGCAGACGCCTGAAGTGAAACAAGGGGATTTGTTTGGAGATGCTAACCCCTCTTAAACAAAAGGAATGATTATGGGAAAATACTTCGGAACAGATGGAATTCGCGCCGTAGCGGGTGAGTTTCCGTTAGTAAATGATTTTATTCATAAATTAGGATATGTTTCTTTGGTGAAATTACAAGAATATGCCAAAGGAACCCACCTTAAACCACAGGTTATTTTAGCATGTGATTCTCGTATTTCCGGCCCCTCTATTTTGGAAGCGTTGGAGAAAGGGATTCGTGCTAGCGGAGTAGATGCGATTAGTATTGGTATCGCTCCGACGCCGGCCGTTGCGTATTTGGTCAAAAAAACCGGCAGTTTGTGCGGTATTGTAATTTCAGCCAGCCATAATCCGGCCGAATTTAACGGCATTAAATTTTTTACCAATCATGGTACCAAACTTCCCGAAGATTTAGAAAACGCTATCGAACAAGCTATTGATAAATTGTCCACCGTTCCCGCCCCCAAAGGTACGTTTAGCGTAAAAGAAGAATGGGTCAAAGAATATGAGCAATTTTTGATGTCAACGGTAGACGCCTCCTTATTGAAAGGAACAAAAGTGGTTCTTGATTGTGCCAACGGAGCCAGCTATAAAGTAGCGGCAAACGTGTTTGCCGGTTTAGGAATGAATGTAACGGTTACTGCCGCAAAACCGGACGGGACCAACATTAATAAAAATGTAGGAGCCCTTCATACAGAATTTATGCAGCAATTAACCGTAAAAGAAAAGGCATTTATCGGTTTTAGTTTTGACGGAGACGCAGACCGTGTGATTGCTTCGGATGAACAAGGACGCCAGTTGGACGGAGATAACATTATTGCATCTTCGGCGTTATGCATGAAGAAAGAAGGCACTCTTAATCATAATAAAGCCGTCTTAACCATCATGGCTAATTTGGGGTGCATTAATTACCTGAAAGAAAACGGTGTAGAGGTGGAGTTAACTACCGTAGGTGATAAATATGTGGCGGAGGCGCTGGAGAGAGGAAATTTATCCATTGGCGGAGAAACCTCCGGACATATTATATTCCCCCGTTTTGCTAACACCGGAGATGGTATTTTGTCGGCTCTGCAATTTTTACAATTTGTTAAAAAATCCGGCTTGCCAGTCAGTTGGTTTCATGACCAATGGCAAAAATATCCTTGCAAATTAAAAGCTATTCCTGTTACATCTAAACCTCCCCTGGAAACATTGGACGGTTTTTTGCCGGCAGTAGCGGAAATTGAAAAATCCATGAACGGGAAAGGCAGGGTAGTAGTACGTTATAGCGGTACAGAACCGAAACTGCGTATTTTGGTAGAAGGCCAAGAAACAGCAATGGTGGACCGCGTGATGAAAGAAGTAGAAGATCTGTATGCAACCAAAACGGAGGTATGCAAATGAAAATACGATTAGGGGTTAACATTGATCACGTGGCAACGTTGCGCCAAGCCCGCCGCGCGCCCTATCCCGATCCGATAGATGCGGCTGCTATTTGTTTATCGGCCGGGGCCGATTATATTGTGGCGCACTGGCGCAAAGACCAGCGTCATATCCAAGCGAAAGACATAGCCGATTTATGTAAATATTTTCCTAAAAAAATTCATTTAGAATGCTCTTATACGCCCGAGGCGGAGAAATTAGCTCTGAAGTGTAAGCCTCATTGTGTGTGTATCGTGCCAGAACAACCGGGTGAAGTAACTACGCTGGGCGGACTTAAATTTACACCGGAAGTGCAACAAAAAGTGCGCCTTATGGTAGATAAATTACATAAGAAAGGGATTTTGGTCAGCTTGTTTATTAGCCCTATTGCCGACGACGTGCGTATCGCAGCGCGTTTAGGGGCAGACATTGTGGAATTGTGCACGCGTGATTATAGCGAGGCTACTTCCGCCAAAAAAGCTCAAAAACTACTGCAGGATTTAACACTTTCGGCACTATTAGCCAAAGAGCTAGGATTGGATGTTCATGCAGGACATGGATTAGATTATCTCAACGTGTTGGCAGTAGCGGATATTGGGGCGTTTAGTGTGATGAACATTGGTTTTGCCATCATTACGCGGGCATTATTTGCCGGTTTGCCGCAAGCCGTAGAAGAAATGAAAGATATTTTATAAGAGGCCGTTATGTGCGGGATTATTGGATATACAGGGAAGAAAAACTGCGTTCCGTTTCTTTTAGATGGCTTGAAACGGCTGGAGTATCGCGGATATGATTCGGCCGGTGTATTTATCTTGCAAGGTGGGCAAATCGTCACGGTTCGTTCCGTCGGTAAAGTAGCCGAGCTGGAAAAAATGGTCTTGCAGACCAATCCCAAAGGAACGACCGGTTTGGGGCATACCCGCTGGGCTACCCATGGAAAACCTTCCGAAGAAAATTCACATCCACATACCGATTGTACCGGAGATTTGGTAGTAGTGCACAACGGTATCATTGAGAATTATCTTTCTTTGCGCGAAAAGCTGGAATCTCGCGGACATAAATTTCGAAGTGAAACAGATACAGAAATTATTGCCCATTTGTTAGAGGAAAATTTATTGCACGTACGTGCCTCAGATGACGAGGACCGTTTGATAAAGGCCATTGCCAAAACAAATAAAGCTTTATCCGGTGCATACGCCTACTATGTGATGTGGACACGCACCCCTTATTTATTGGCCGGAACAAAAGTGCAAAATCCGTTGGTAGTGGGAATAGGGAAGGAAGAAAATTTTTTAGCTTCAGACGTTCCCGCTTTTTTACAGCATACGCGTAAAGTTCTCTTTGTAGAGGATGGCGAAATTGTAATTATCAAATCTTCTTCTATCCGTTTATTTGACAAGGCAGGCGTTGAGAAGAGCCGCAAACCGGTTAAAATCGATTGGGACCAGAAAAAAATAGAAAAAGGTGGCTTTCGCCACTTTATGTTAAAAGAAATTCATGATCAGCCCCAAGCATTGGAAGATACTTTGCGCACGGAACGGGAAGGTTTTGGCAAAATACTAAATTTAGATACAACAGGTTTGCGTAAGTTACATACGGTCCATATTGTAGCGTGTGGGACAGCTTATCATGCTGCTTTAATCGGAAAGTATTACATAGAACAATTAGCGGGGATTTCTACTCAGGTAGAGCTTGCCAGTGAGTATAAGTACCGTGCCCTTGTTCCTGCCACTAATGCGTTGGCCATTGCTATCAGTCAGTCAGGTGAGACGGCAGATACGTTGGGAGCTATTCAAAAAGCAAAAGAAGCGGGGTTTGGTACATTGGCCATTTGCAATGTAAAAGGATCCTCTCTTACACGGCTTTGTGATCATGTATTCTATACGCACTGCGGGCCTGAAATCAGTGTGGCCAGTACAAAAGCCTTTACCAGTCAATTGGTGGCGTTATATGCGTTGGCTTTATTCTTGGGGCAGTCCAATGGCAATATCAGCCGGGGATTTTTTGAAAAATCATACAAAGAACTACTATCGTTGCCCAAGGCCATGGATGAAGTTTTAAAGTTAGAGTATGACGTACGCCATTTAACCCGTAAAATTTACAAAGAAAAACAGTTTATCTTTTTAGGGCGTCATGTTAATTATCCCATAGCGCTGGAAGGTGCTTTAAAAGTGAAGGAAGTTTCTTATAAGAACGCCGAAGGATTTGCGGCTGGAGAAATAAAGCATGGGCCTATCTCTATTATTGAAAAAGGTACTCCTGTATTTATTCTTATGCCGGAAGACCGACTTTTTGAAAAGATGGTATTTGCTTGTCAGGAATGTCGCGCACGTGGTGCTTTTGTGGTGGCTATTACCACTAAGGCAGGGGCCAAACAGCTTAAAAATATAGCGGACAAAATAATTACTGTTCCAACTACAAACGAATTGTTACAACCCGTGTTGGACGTTGTTCCCCTCCAAATTTTGGCCTATTGGATTGCCAAGCGTTTGGGCTGTGATATTGATCATCCGCGCCATTTGGCAAAAAGTGTGACGGTGGAATAACTTTTCATTATGCTTGTCGTTTTTGATTTAGACGGTACCCTACTTAATACAATTCAAGATTTGACGGCTGCGGTAAATGTGGCGCTTTCGGCGAACGGCTGGCCTACACGCAGCGAAGAAGAATGCTTGCACTTTGTGGGCAACGGCGTTACAAAATTATTGGAGAGGGCTCTTCCACAAGGAGAACAAACCCCGGAAGCAGTTAATGCCCTCCGTTCTTCTTTTTTCTCCTATTACAATGAGCATTTAACAGATTTTACCCTTCCTTATCCGGGAATCGTAGATTTGTTGCAGAAGTTGCAAATGCACGGTATAAAGCAGGCGGTGGCTTCTAATAAATATCACGCAGCTACGCAAAAAATCATAACTCATTTTTTCCCTCAAATTTCTTTTACAGCTGTATTGGGGCAACGGGAAGATATTCCCACGAAGCCGCATCCGGCAGTAGTACGGGAAATTCTGTCTTTAGCCGGAGAGACGAAAGAGAACTGCTTGTATGTGGGAGATTCCGACGTAGATATACAAACGGCTCGTAATGCTGATGTACGCGTTTGTGCGGTAACGTGGGGGTTTCGTTGTGCAAAGATGTTATCTTCCTTTCATCCGGACTATTTGATAGAACGGCCGGCAGATTTGTTGTCAATCTTGCAATTATAAATTTTTACATACACGCGTTAAATAACGGGCGGCTCGACTTTTTGCATCTTGTACGTTGGCAGCGAAGTCTGTAAGAACTGCCAACTGAAAAGGAAATTTTTTCGGGAATCGTTTCAACGTACATTGGCCACAAATAAAAAGGGTTGGTTTTTTATGCTTTTTAGCTAAGCGTAAAACGGCCATGGGAGCTTTACCATAAAAAGTTTGTTCGTCCAATTTTCCCTCACAAGTGATTACCATATCGCAATCTTCGATTAAAGAATTTAAAGGCGTTTTCTGAATTAAAAAATCAGCCCCCAACAATAAAGGGGCTTTGAAACAGCTGTACAATCCTGCCCCAATAGCACCTGCCGCTGCGGCGCCGGGGATTGTGATTGGACTACGCGCCTTGGCCTGTACAAGGTGTTTTGCCCAACAGGAAAGAGCCTTGTCTAATAGGCAAACTTGCTTGGGGGTAGCTCCTTTCTGGGGACCGAAAATTTTGGCAGAACCTTTGATTCCCAGTAAGGGATTGGTTACGTCCGCAATGCCAATGATTTTCACGCCCTTTATGTTTTTTTGCAGTAAAGATAAATCTATTCGGGCCAATTGCAACAAGGCATTGGCTCCCAATGCCAACGGAACGCCTTTTTTATCATACAAACGGGCTCCGCATGCTACTGCCATACCGGCCCCACCATCACTGCAGGCTACGCCACCTAACCCGACGTAAATAGTGCGTGCTCCGTGAGAAATGGCCTTTGAAAGCACTTCACCTACGCCATAAGAGCTAGCTCCTAAAGGATCTAATTCGTTGGCTTTGGCACTTCCCAGACCACAGATGCGGGCTGTTTCCAAAACGGCTGTTTCACCATCAGAAAGTAAAAGAAAAGAAGTCCGTTTCGTTTTGTGAAAAGCATTCTTAGCCGTTACGGAAATAAGGCGTGATTGGGGATCTAGCATGCGGAAAAAATCAATAAAGCCATCGCCTCCATCGGAGATAGGGAAAGTAGTAACATCATGACGAGGGGACAATGCGCGCTTAATAGTGGCGGCAGCTTTAGCGGCGCTGAGAGAGCCTTTTAATGCATTGGGAGCGAGTAAAATTCTCATTAAAATTTCCAACTGGTTTGCAATTGTAAAACGAGGTTGCTGTCCGCAGAGCCGGATAATTTTCCGCTGCGTTTGGCATACACATCACGTACTTCCATTCCTAGCATTAAATCATCTACCCAGGTTTCTACCCCCAGGCCAGCCCCGGCAAAAAAGCCGTTGGAGGAAAGGCTGTGGCTTTGCAATTCGCCACGATAATTGAGCTTAAGCGATTCATAGCCGGCAGTTGCCGCGATGTAGAAGGCAAAGCGGCTTTTAGGAGTAAGATAATAGTGGAGGGCTCCACCCAAGGAAAGGATGCGTCCGCTGGTTTTAACAGTGGGATCTGGGTAGCGGGTAGGGTCATCTACGACGGTCTGATCCTTATCAGCAAAAGAATTGTTGGAAATACTAAAAAGACCTAACGTGGGGCCGGCCCATAAATTACTGTCTTTTACTCGCCACAAAAATTTACTGGAGACCGCTACCCCTGTTCCGCCTACATCTATGGCATTATCTTGCTCCGTCCAATAGTTGCCGTGGGTGGAATTGTCTAATTTCAAACCGGTGGGGCGTACACCTATTTGTAAGGAAAAATATTTAGAGAAATCCGCTTCTTTGGGAAGTTCTTTCTTCTTTTTTTTCTTTGAATTTTGTGCTAATAGTTCTTCTTTGCTTGCCTGAGAATAGGAAGTTTCTTCACCGAAAGCGTGAGCAGATTGAGCTGTTTGCGTTTTATCGGTTAAAGGACGCGGCGCCATTTGTTCCACGCGGCCGGTAGGAGTAAGGACAGATCCGTTTACCACGGTTGCATTTTTTGTATCAAATACCTGCTCGATATCCGAATCGAATGTTAGTCCGCCTGCCTGTACGACGCCTTGGGTTTGGGCCTGTACGGCAGCTTGTTCTTTAGCTTGAGTTTCTTGTACTTTTTCAACAAATTCTTTTTGGGCATTTTCTCCGCGGTCGTAATCGTAAGTTTCAATGGATACGATTTGCGGCATATCTACATTGACCACGGTTCCCTCTTCCGTTTGTAATTTCAAATTAAATTCATCTAAATCCAAAATTACGCCGATAAGTTGCGTACCGCCTTTAAGGATAATGCGGTGCTTATCAGGCAAAATTTGTTCTATTTCGCGTTGGTTTAACGTGATGTTGCCGTAAGAGGTAGCCAAGTTGAGGATGTATTGAGTTTGAGATAAGATAGAACCGCTGATCAGCGAGCCGTTTTTCATTTTAATGGTTTCGGCTTGCAACGAAGCGGCAGAAATACAAAGAATGAACAAAACAAAAAAAATACCGCGTTTCATGGGTACCTCTAAAAACGGTGCACCCCTGGCGGGGCGCACCGTATATGTTATTTGGATTTTTCTTCTTTTTTAGCCGGTTCTTTTTTATCTTCTTTTTTGGCCGGTTTTGTCTGGTTATCTTCTTTTTTGCCAAGTTCACAGCAGCACGGAGCCACTGCTTTTTTGATGAGGCGTAATGCTTTCAAAATTTTGGCAATGGTTAATAAACCGATAGCAACGCTCAAATTGTTAATGAGGTTATTTACAACCAACATCCACATTTCTTTCCCGGTAATCATGGGATGAGCGAACACTTGGTAGGCTTGTATCACTGTAAATACAAGCGTCAAGTAAAACATCACGATGAAAAATACATACAAGCCTTTTAAGCAAAGCCAGTTATGCGGCCACCATTTGGCATGTTTGCAACAATCGTTCATTGAGTTTCTCCTTTTAGTAAGATGGGGTTTCCCCTTTTTGATATTGTATCAAAAGAAAGTGTAGAATGGAACATTAACGCCCGGCTTTTTGCAATAGTTCTTTGGCATGCTCAAAGGCTGCACTATGGATATCTTTACCACCCCCCAACATACGGGAGATTTCCGCCGTCAGTGCTTGCCCTTTTAGAGGGGTAATAGAAACGTGTGTGGTGTTGCCGGATGCTTTCTTATCTACAAAGAAGTTTTGATCTGCCTGGGCGGCTACTTGAGCTAAATGGGTGACGCATAATACTTGGCGGCCCTGGGCACAAGTACGGAGCTTTTCACCTACCAACCACCCTGTTTCCCCACCGATTCCGGCATCTACTTCGTCGAAGACCATTACCGGTACAGTAGGGGCCAAAACCGTTTTTAGACCCAGCATTACACGGGAAATTTCCCCGCCGGAGGCAATGTTTTTTAGGGGGCGTAATGCCTGCCCCGGGTTGGGGGAGAATAAAAATTCCACTTTGTCTGCCCCTGTGGCACCTATATTTTCTTCGTCCATTTCAACCGACGTGGAAAAACGTACCTGATGAAACCCTAGGGGTTTAATTTGTTCCATGATTTGCGCAGACAATTTTGCCGCTGCTTCAAACCGTTTCTCATGAAGCGTTTGGGCTAAGCGGAGCAATTCTTTCTTGCTTTTGGCTAGCTCATTTAATAAATCTTGTTCGTATTCTTGTGAATGTTGTAAATTGTCAATGCGTTGCTTGAGTTGGGTAGCCGTATTTAACACATCAGAAATTTCCGGGCCGTATTTGGCTTTTAACCGTTTGATCTTTTCGTGGCGTTCCAGCATTTTATCTAGAGCATCAGGTTCTATGGAAATACTGTCTTTGTAATTCCCCAATGTGCTGGCGATATCTTCCAATGTTACCAAAAGATTATTTAAATCTTCGGAGAGAGAATCCATATTTTCATCTAATTGCGCTATGGCGGCTACTTCTTTGGCGGCGCGGTGAATGCGGGTTGTGGCAGAATCTTCTGCCTCATATAATTCTTGATAGGCGGCAGAGGCACTCTCCAATAGATGCCCGGCATGTTTTAGTTTAGGTAAAGCTTGTTCCAGTTGCAAGTCTTCATCTGCCGTTGGATGGACACGTTCAATTTCTTCCAATTGATAACGGCTCATATCTAACAGCTGTTCTTTTTCTTGTGCGCTCAAACGCGCGGCTTCTAATTTGGCTTGAAGCGTTTGTACCTGATTATAAGCAGCGCTTACCTTGCTGACGAATGCTTCTTGTTTGGCAAATTTATCTAACAAAGCCAAATGTACGGAAGAATGCAATAAACTCTGGTGATCATGTTGGCCGTGAAAATCTACAAGATGTTGGCCGATTTGGCTTAACGTGGTAACGGTTACAGCACGGCCATCTAAAAAAGCTTTGTTTTTTCCTTTGCGGTCCAACTCGCGTTTGAGGGTAAAAACGTCTGCAGTCAATTGGTACTGCTGCCGTAGGGAAGGGGACAAAGTGTCTGCAGTGAACGTAGCACAAACACACATTTTTTCGGTTCCGTCTTTGATAAGAGTTCCATCTCCACGGGCCCCCAATACAAAACCGAGGGCTTCTATGACAATAGATTTGCCGGCTCCCGTTTCGCCGGAAAAAACATTAAATCCCGGCGAGAGTTTTAAGGAAATATCCGACAAAATAGCAAAATTCTGAACGTGCAATTGCGTTAACATTCCAAGCTCCCCCAGCTTAGTTTTCGGTGCAGGTTTGTAAAGAAATCCCGGTGAGGAAAACCAATCAATTGTGCCGTATGGCGGCTACGGGTAATCTCCACGCGTGCCCCTGATGCAAGAGATAAATTGGTTTGGCCATCTAGGCTTAATAGAACCCTGTCCTCATCATATTTCAAAGAGGGGGTTAAAGTTAATTTCCCGCCTGCCGGTAGTACGAGCGGCCGTTGGTGAAGAGAATGCGGACAAATGGGAGTAACCACCAACACGTCTACCGACGGTTCCACGATAGGGCCTCCGGCTGCCAACGAATAAGCCGTAGAGCCTGTGGGGGTTGCTACGACGACTCCGTCCCCATAGTAAGAGGGAACTTCTGTTTGATTCCATTGAGCCTGTAAGATAAAAGCACGGGGGGTAGCTGCATGAAGAACACAATCGTTAAAAGCCAAAGAAGTCATTTCCGGTTCTCCGGGGCGGAAAATTCGCGCTTCCAATAATGTGCGAGAGTGTATCAGAAATTTTCCGTCAATTACATGCTGGAGTGCTCCTAAAGCATTTTCTTTTTCACAAGAGGCTAAAAACCCTAAAGTGCCACAGTTAATTGCAAAAACAGGGATTCCTTTCGGTGCGGCCGTACGGACACATTTTAAAATGGTTCCGTCTCCGCCCAAACTGATTAGTAAATCTGTTTGGGGAACATTCTCTAGGGAAGGCAAGATATCGACTTTGATGTTATGCGTGTGCAAAAAAGTAGTCACTTGTTGTGCCAAGGACTGATAAATAGCTTTGTTGACAAAAATACACGCATGTTTAAAATTCATAAAGATATTGTAGCAAAATAAAGTCACGGGCGGTTTTGTCGGCCCATTTTAATAATGGTATAATATAAATAATTATAAGTAGGGGGCCTTTTATGTGGGATTATACGGATAAAGTAATGGACCATTTTAGACATCCGCGCAATGTGGGGGTAATCCCCAATGCCGATGGAACCGGCCAAGTAGGAAGCTTGGTTTGCGGGGATGCATTGCGCTTGACAATTAAGGTAAACAGACAAACCGACGTGATTGAAGATGCCAAATTTGAAACATTTGGGTGTGCAAGTGCCATTGCATCTTCCTCTATTTTAACGGAAATGGTAAAAGGTAAAACCATTGCAGAAGCCTCCAAAATTACCAACCAAGATATAGCGGATGCGCTGGGCAGTTTGCCAGCAGAGAAAATGCATTGTTCCGTGATGGGAATGGAAGCATTGGAAGCGGCTGTACAAAGCTATCGCAACGGGGGTGCCCCGGTAGTGTTTGAACAGGAAGCGGAGAAAATCGTTTGTCATTGTTTTAATGTATCCGAAGAAGCCATCATTAAAGCTATTCGAAGCAATCATTTGACCACTGTGGAAGATGTCACTCATTTCACCAAAGCCGGCGGTGCTTGTGGCCGGTGCAAAGGGGAAATTCAAAAAATTTTAGATAAGGTCAATCATGTTTGTTCTATTCCGGCCAGTGCTCCTAAAAAATACGAAGAAATGACGCTGGTGGAAAAAATTAAAAAAATTGAACAAGTATTGGAAGAAGATATCCGCCCAAAACTTAATTTAGACGGCGGTTCTGTAGAATTGGTAGATTTAGACGGGCACACAGTAAAAGTACGGTTAATCGGTATGTGCAGCGGTTGTGCCGGCGCACAAGGAACGCTTAAAAACTTTATTGAAAAAGTACTTCAAGACCGTGTCTGTGCCCAATTAACAGTGGAGCAAGCCTAATATGCCCAAGGTGGTTTATTTAGATAATAATGCTACTACCCAATGTTCTCCGGCGGTAGTAGAGGCCATGTTGCCCTATTTTTCGGAGAAATACGGTAATGCTTCCAGCATGCACAATTTCGGGGGGGAAAATCGCCACGTAATCGAGGCCGCCCGCCATCAAGTAGCCCAACTTATCAATAGCGCCTATGATGATGAAATTATTTTTACCTCTTGCGCTTCGGAGAGTGATAATACGGCTATTTTTTCCGCTGTACGTTCTTATCCTCATAAAAAACATATCATCACATCTGCGGTGGAGCATCCGGCTGTTTTAGAACCTTTTAACTATTTAGAATCGCAAGGATACCGGGTAGACCATATCGGAGTAGATGAAAAAGGGCGTTTTAATTTAGAACAACTTAAACAAGTAATTGACGAGGAAACGGCAATTGTATCGGTTATGTGGGCCAATAGTGAAACAGGAACGATTTTCCCGATTGCTGAGATTGCCAAAATTGTGCATGAGCATGGGGCTATTTTTCACACAGATGCGGTACAAGCAGTAGGAAAAATACCGGTAGACGTGCAAGCAGCCGGAGTAGACATGCTCTCTCTTTCCGCTCACAAATTCCATGGGCCCAAAGGGGTAGGGGCGCTTTACGTAAAAAGAGGAACTCGCTTCTTGCCGTATCTGATGGGCGGGCACCAAGAAAAGCACCGTCGTGCCGGTACGGAAAATGTGCCCTATATTGTAGGGTTGGGCCAAGCTGCCGTGTTGGCACAGCAACGTTTAAAAGACGGTACTATGCAGAAAGTGGCCGCCTTGCGTGATGAATTAGAGCAAGGCATTTTGTCCATGATTGGAGACGTCAAACTAAACGGAGATCCGGAACACCGTGTTCCCAACACTACCAATATCAGCTTTGGGTACATTGAAGGGGAATCTATTTTGATGTTCTTAAACGAATTTGGTATTTGTGCATCTTCCGGTTCTGCCTGCACTTCCGGTTCTTTGGAGCCCTCTCATGTGTTGCGTGCCATGAAAGTTCCTTTTCAATTTGCGCATGGTTCTATCCGCTTTTCGTTGTCGGATCAAACCACCCGGGAAGAAATTGCGCTTGTGCTTAAAGAGTTGCCGCCTATCATTAAGCGGTTACGTGAAATTTCGCCGTTTTCAACAATGAAATAATTCCAACGCCTTATAAAGGAGAATCTATGAAAAAAACCAGTCTATTGTTAGCTGTGCTTCTCGTTTTTCCATTGTTGATCAGTGCTAAAACGACTACCCTTTATCACACCAGTGATGTGCATGGGTTTTTTTATCCGCGGGATGGAAAAGGGGGATATGCCTCCTTGGCGGCTGTGTTGGAGAAGGAAACGCATCCTTATTTGCTGTTAGATAGTGGGGATTTCGCAAACGGTACGGCAGAAACACGTTATTCCAAAGGGTTAAAAGCCGCTGCAATGATGAACAAAATGGGATATGATGCTACCACAGTGGGCAACCATGAGTTTGATTTTAAAGAAAAGGGTTTTTCCCCGTTGATTGCCCAATTAAACTTTCCTGTATTAGCGGCTAATTTCTTTGAAAAAGATTCTATGAAGTATCCGCCGCACATTCAGCCCTATCAGATTTATGATGTAGATGGCGTGAAAGTGGCTGTTATCGGTTTAGCGAACCGTAATCCTACCGACACCGTTACCAGTTATTACTTTACCAAGCCGTTTGACGCATTAGAAAATGCGTTGGCAGAAGTAGAAAAACAACACCCCAGCTTTGTAGTGGTTTTGGTGCATGATTCTATTGCGGACGATAAACATGGAGAAAAACCTTATGTGTTGGAAATTGCGGACAAATTTTCCGGCCGTGTGCACGTTGTATTAGGAGGACATGCCCACCAAATCATTCAAAACCGTTATGCTAACGGTGTCTTATTTGTGGAAAGCGGTTGTTATTTGAACAACGTGAGCAAAATAACGGTTCAGACAGATGATAAAACCGGAAAATTTGTAAGTGCAAAATCCCAACTGATTCCTTTAATTATTGCCCAAACGGGAGAAAATGAGGAAATCAAAAAATTTGCAGATCAGTTGCGTGAACCCGGGATTGATGAAGTTGTTGGTACGACGGAAGCTGTGCTTGAAAAAAACCCCATTTCTAAAGACCAACTGGATTCCCCACTTAACGATTGGGTGGCCGATTTGATGCAAGTTTATAGCGGGGCTCCTATTGCTATTCACAATAACGGCGGTGCGCGTGTCAGCTTACCTAAAGGTACGATTACCAAACGTGATTTGGTGGAATTGCATCCGTTTGATAACGAAATAACGATGGTAACAGTTGACGGTAGATTTTTGAAGAAATTTATTAAAACCGGTTTTGCACCACGCAGTTTATTTACTTATTCCGGTTTGGACATCACTTACACGACCGACAAAAAAGGGCGTATCAAAGATATTCGTACGTTATTTAACGGTAAACCGCTTGAAAATAACAAGCAATATACCATTGTTACTAACTCTTATATTGCCAACGGCGGAAGCGAAGGATACCTGTTTAAGAAAATCCCTAACGAGAAAAAACGTAAAGTTGGTACAAAGACCGTTCGCACACTGGCGGAAGAAGCGGTTCGTGAGGGTAAGACCCAGGTTCCTCAAACGGGGAGAATTCACAGAATCTAATGTGGAAACGGTGGAAAGTTTATAGTATCCTATTTTGTGCCTGTTTGGCGGGAGCATGCGGAAACGAAGAATTTCAGCACGTGGATATTTATTTTACAGCGGATACCCTGGGGGGGTATGCCTCCCGTTTGGAGCCGCATGTAAATAACCGCGAAGTGGGCGGATATGCTATCTTGAAAAATTTTCTACAAAGTTTGGAAGGACCTTATCTGTTGTTTGATGGGGGAAATTGGTTCGGAGCCGCAGCAGAAGCCCCGCTGACAAAAGGTGCGTTTGTTACTCCTTTTTTGAAAGAAATCCCTTATACGGCGGCGGTATTAAGCCCCAATGATTTTAGTTATGGTTGGCCTACATTGCGGGGGTTAGTGCGGGAGTTGCCGTATCCGTTCGTGGCGGCTAATTTACGTTTGGAAAATTCTATTCCATGGCCTCTGCATGATTATCAAATTCGAACCGTAGGAAATATCAAAATTGGTATTTTTGGTTTAGCCAATTTGCCGCAGGTACATGGCAAAGATGTCCGTTTGCCGGGAATGAGGGCGGAAGACCCTGTTCAAATTGCCCAAAAAATGTCTACCTTGTTACATGAAAAACAAGTAGATTATGTTATTTTGCTTAGTTCGTTGGGCTTACAGCAAGAAAAGGAAAACAACGATACCGTTTTGGCGCAGGAAGTAGAAGGTATTAATCTAATTCTGCAATCCAACCAGGACCGGGAGCAATTTGAAACGGAAAAAATTAACCAAACTTTTTTGGTTTACCCCGGTTCTCACTTAGACAGTATTGCGCATATACGCATTTCGTTTGATAAAAATAAAAAAGTGTTAAACACTTCTTTCAACGATATTTTATTAGCCAAAGACACTTATGGGGAAAACAACGCACTTTCGGTACGTGCTTCCTCTTTACGGAAAGAAACGGCCAATAAAATGAAACAAAAAGTCACTTCCACGGTGGAGGAAATTCCCAATTATTTGGATAAAGAATCTCCCCTGGGGATATTACTGGCTCAATGTTTACATAAATGGGCCAAATTAGACGGAGCTATTTTAAATGCGGCCTCTATCCGTCAATCTTTACCTAAAGGCGATATCATAGAGTATGACGTTTATAAAATGTATCCCTATGGAGATAACATCACATTGCTAACGCTCAAGGGTAGCGTGTTGTTGAAGGCTTTGCAAATGTCCGTCAACACAGAGGACAATTTTCCACAAGTAGCCGGTATGGATGTGAAATATACACGGCTGGATTCCGGCAAATTGGTACAGCGGATTATACTGGGCAATGGTAGGATTGTCCGTCCAAATGATACTTACCGTATAGCGGTAACAGATCATATTTTGGCGGGTGGTTTTGGCCATGATGAATTTATCAATGCTTTAGAATTCAAAAATACGTTTGTAGATGCGCGCCAAATTATGCGCGCTTGTCTATTACGCCAAAAACAAATAGCCGCGCCTACTTACCACCATTTTCAGGAAATCAAATGACGCTCATTCGCCCGTTACGTATCGGTACGTTTACTGCCAAAAATAATTTGCTGTTGGCTCCTATGGCCGGAATTACCGATTCGCCTTTTCGCATTTTGTGCTTAAAAGGAGGGGCCGGCATTGTATGTGCGGAAATGGTATCTGCCCATGCCCTTCACTATGGAAATCCCAAAAGCGGACGTATGTTGCATGTGAATCCTCGGGAGCATCCCGTTTCCATGCAGATTTTCGGTTCGGATGAACAAACCATTGCCCAAGCTGCCAAAAATGCGCAAGACCAAGGGGCGGATATAATAGATTTGAATGCCGGTTGCCCGGTAAAAAAAATCAATAAAGCAGGGGCCGGGTGCGTGCTAATGAAAGACGAGGCCAAACTGGGCCGTTTGTTAGAGGCAGCCGTAAAAGCCGTTACAATCCCCGTTACTCTTAAAACACGTATTGCCTTAAATCATCAGCAATTATTGGCAGTCCGTTTGGCAAAACTGGCCGAAAGTGCCGGGGCCAGTGCCATTACGTTACATGCGCGTGTGGCATCAGATGTCCATTCCGGTCCGCCCAATATAGCGGCCGTAGCCGAAGCTTGCGCAGCAGTTAAAATACCGGTCATTGGCAATGGCGGGATTGTGAATGGAACTGTAGCCAAACAGTTTTTACAGGCCGGTTGCGCAGGTGTAATGATTGGCCGTGGCGCTATAGGGAATCCGTTTATTTTTCAGGATATTATTGCGGAAATAGGAGGGCAGACACCTGCCCCTATTACGCCCCAAAAACGTTTGGAAATTTATCTTGCCTTGATTCAAGAAAACATATCTTACTATGGGGAAAAAATCGGGATTAACCGTAGCAGAAAAACAGCCGGCTACTGGATTAATCACTTCCCCAATGCGGCAGAAGTGCGGGGTGCTTTTGTGCGCTTGGATAAACTGGCCGATATTGAAAGATTGTTTCGGTCGGTCCGTTTTTGATTTCTTCCAAAATGCTATAATAAGGGAACTTCTTGCCCCTGTATAGTAAAAAATCCCCACAAAAGCCGCAAACTTTTATATAATATATTGAAACCACGAGTCATTATACGCGCGGCCACCACTCTGCGCGACTAATTACAAAAGGTAGAAACAAAACTTATGACAAAAACTTTTTTGCCTTCCGTAAAGGAAGTTGAAACCAGCCGCAAATGGCACCATATTGATGCCAACGGCCAAACCCTTGGAAGATTGGCAACTCAAATTGCTGTTCTTTTAATGGGTAAACACAAAAAAACCTATACTCCGAATATGGACTGCGGGGATTTTGTAGTTGTTACCAATGCCGCTAAAGTAAAATTGACCGGTAAAAAATTGGAACAAAAAGTGTACTTTTCTCACTCCGGTTATGCCAAAGGTGGAAAAGAAACCCCGGTTAAAAGAGTATTAGCCAACAACCCGACCAGAGTGTTGGAACTTGCCGTAAAGAGAATGTTGGATGAAAACAAACTCCGCGCGCCAAGAATGAAACGCTTGCGCTTGTTTGCCGGTGAAGCACACGAATTCACCGAACGCTTTGGTAAATAAGAGGGAATAAAATATGAATACAAAAGATTTGAAAACCGGAAGAAGAAAAACCTCCGTCGCCCAGGTTGAATTGTTAAAAGGCAAGGGTGTAATTACTATTAATACAAAATCTTTAGATGAATATTTTGGCAACAACGCTCGCTGCAAAGCGGCTGTAAAAGCTCCGTTGGTGGTAACCAACTTGGAAAAAGAATATGACGTAAAAGCCAAAGTAGTAGGCGGCGGTGTTTCCAGCCAAGCAGGTGCTTTACGCCATGCCATTGCCCGCTCTATTGCCAATATTAGCGAAGATTTGAAAAAAGTAGTCAAGAAAGCCGGCTACTTAACGCGCGATCCCCGTATGGTGGAAAGAAAGAAACCGGGTCAACCCGGTGCGCGCAAACGCTTCCAATTCTCCAAACGTTAATTGGACCTGGAATCGAGATTTGCAAAACCCCTGCTTTCGGCAGGGGTTTTTTTGTATACTAAACTTATCTTGGTATTTTATGGAGAATATACATGAAAAATAAAGGCGCTCATGTGAAAGGGTTTACTCTTATGGAGATTTTGGCAGTAGTGTTAATTATTGGTATTTTGGCGGTTATCGGGGTTCCTCAATATATGAAATCAACGGAAAAATCCCGTGCGACGGAAGCGGTTCAATTGCTGGATCAATTATTTCGTGCAGAAAAAATGTTTAAATTAACAACAAAACGTTATACGTTTAATGTGGATGATTTGGATATTACATTCCCCAACGTGTCTAGTAACGGCCATTCTAATTCTATTTTCAGTACAAATAATTTTACATTTGAAGTGCGTGCTATGGGCGGCTCGAGTGAAGATAAATTTTCCTATCTTTTGGCCTCAGCTGAAAGAAACAAAAATACAAATAAGTATTACATCTTTGCAGAAATGGAGGGGAACCGAAAGACCATATGGTGTAGCCCAGAATTTCGTCCGAAAGACGGTGTTCCGACCGCTGATTTGGGGGATGACTCGGTCAGCCAACTCTGCAAAGCTATTGCCAACGGAAACCCACGTGGCATTATATCCCGGCAATAAAATTACATAAAAATCCCCGAGGGTATTCCCCCGGGGAAAATGGAACAGCAAACGACTTCTATTTTAAATTTCCTTTTTGGTCAAAAACAAATTTGGAATTATTTTCTTTGAACGTAACAGTTGTATAACCGTATTGGGGGTTTTTGCCCAAGCGGCGGTTGGTAAATATGGCCACGTTATCGTTGAGGATACAAACGGTGGAACCTCCGTCACGGTATGTGGTGCATTGGGAAACTTCCAATCCTAAAGAAGCCAAATCCGGATTTTCGTATTTAACGGAGTTTTCCCAGACGTTTTCTCCCTTTTCTACTGTGGTGTTAAGGGATACTTCCTTGGTTTTTTCCAGTAGTTGGACTATTTTCCAGCAATCATTTCCCTCAATCCGACAGTTGTTATTGGTATTTTTTTGCTGTCCGGTGCTGCATGCGGCCAATAAACCACCGGCAATGATGAGCAATGCAATCTTTTTCATAAATCCTCCTATAAGATACTTTAAGTATAGCAAAAATCCCCGCTATTTAGCGGGGATTTTATGTGTCGGAAAGACTATTTTTTGTCAGTGAGTGCACAAGGTACTTTGGGGCTTTTTTCCACTAATTCTTTAATGGGTTTAATGGTTTGGGCCTGGGGCTTAAGTGTACAAGGGCCGCCAATGCAGCCTCCTTTGCAGTTCATTACTTCCAACAATTGGAAATTGCCGGTTCCTTTGGCAAAAGAGTTCAAAAGCAGCATGGTTTTTTTATCAATGCCGTTGATAGCCATTTTGGTAAATGATTTTTTCCCGGCGATGGCATTTTCTACCGCTTGGGCTACGCCCCCGGTTACGCCGTAATAACGGCCTTCGCCGGAAATGTTGGACTCTAACGGAGTTTCTTCACATGTCTCCGGGGTAATATCCCGCGCGGCAAACAGGACGCCCAATTCTTCGTAAGTCATTACGAAGTCAATATTGGGGTCTTCCATTCCTTCGGCCCGTTTGGACACGCAGGGCCCGATAAAAACGGTTGTATAGCCATTGGCTTTTTCCAATTCGGCCGTGTAAGCCGTTGGAGTCTTTGTATGCGAAACAAATTCTTTAAGAGCCGGAATATGTTTTTTGACGGCTTGTACCCAGGCCGCACAACAAGAAGTGGTCATGAATTTTGCCCCGTTTTCCAGCCGCTCTACCAATTCGCGTGCTTCGTTACGGGTGGTAATGTCGGCTCCTTTGGCTACTTCGGTTACTTTGCTAAAGCCGGCTTTTTTGATAGCGGTAATTACTTGCCCTAAAGAGGCTTTGTCAAATTGGCCTACAATGGAGGGAGCAACCATGGCACAAACTTTTTTACCTTTCTTAATAGTGCTCAAAATATCCACAATTTGGCTGCGTTCGGTAATGGCACCAAACGGACAGGCAGGCAAGCAATGGCCGCAAGAGATACATTTTTCAAAATCTATTTTGGCTAATCCATTTTTATCTTTATGAATAGCATCTACAGGGCAGGCTTGTTCGCACGGAACGGGAATGTAAATAATGGCATGGTAGGGGCACGCGTCTTTGCACATGCCGCAATTTTTACATTTATTCGGGTCAATAACGGAACGTGTATTTACAATGGAAATAGCCCCGAACTGACAAGCTTGTTGGCAGTGACGAGTTAAACACCCCTGGCATGATTCCGTTACTAAATGGCGTGCAGGCGGACAGCCTTCACAGGCGATGTCCACTACGGTCAACGGATGGTTGGGGAGTTCTTTGCGGACGAGCGCTTTTTGGGCATATTCGTTTGGAGAAGTAGCTCCATCGTCATCTTCTACTCCGTAACCTAACGCAGCTATTACGCGGGTGCGGAAAATGGCCTGCTCTTTATAAATACAGCACCGCACCGAAGATTGCGACCCCGGAGGGATAACTTCAAACGGGATCCGGTATGCGTGGGTTTCCAATAGCCCTTTATCAAAGGCTTCTACCACCTTGCGTAATGCCATACGGCGGTAAAAAGAAACTTGGTTGTTGTCACAACAATTCATATTTATATTCTACCATATTAATAATAGGGTGTAAGAAGTTTAAAAGTATTATCTACCAACCGTTGGTACCAAGGTTGGTGTTTCAAAAAAGATAAATGTTCCCGGCGTGCACCTTTCTTTTTGTGTGCTATGATTGTATGAATTTGTGATGCCAATTCTTTATCTATACACTCCATATTACACTCAAAATTTAGTTTCAAACTACGCACATCCCAATTGGCAGAGCCGATAAATGCCCACTGATCATCCACCAATAAAATTTTACTATGGTCAAAAGGGGGAACCGTGCGATAAATTTTAATATGTCTTTTGAGTAAGCGTTTGAAATTGGCACGCATGGCACGGTCCATCCCAAAGATGTTGCTTTTTCGCGGCAAGATGATTTCTACCTTCACGCCCCGCATAGAGGCTACTTCCAGCGCAGAGAGAATATTTTCCTCCGGCAGGAAGTAGGGGGTGAGGATTTTGATGCTTTTTTGCGCGCAAGCCAATGCCCCGGTGAACATATAGGAAATTTTGCCGTAGTTGCTGTCGGGTCCGTCGGGAATGATTCGCGCAGCGCAAGATCCGTCGGCGTTGAAAGAGTCCGGCGTATAAGCTGTAAATTTCTTTTTGGTAGCAAAATTCCAATCTTCTTCAAATACGCGGGCAATTTGGCGAACTACCGGGCCGTGTACCTGAAAAGTAACATCCGCTATGGGACCCTTAGGATGTGTATCTACCAAATTTCCCTGAGCGATATTCATCCCGCCAAAAAAGGCAGAAGAGCCGTCCACTATCAGTATTTTGCGGTGGTTGCGTAAATTAACGAAAGGCAGATTAAACGGTTTTTTTGAAGGCAAAAAAACGGCCGTTTCCAAGCCGGTAATGGAGTGTAAAGGTTGTAAAATAGTGGGAGAAGAATAGTTTTTTCCTACGCCGTCGACTAAAACTTTAATACGGGCCCCGTTGAGGGCTGCCTGACGCAGAGCAGAGAGAAACATTTGTCCGGCTGCATCATTGTTAAAAATATAACTTTGCAGGAGTACTTCTTTGCGGGCTTGTGCAATCAGCTGACACATAGCGGGATAGGCAGCGTCTCCATTTTCAAAAGCTTGTACCCGGTTGCCGAAACAAAAAGGTTGCGGATGCACCTCAACCCCCAATTTTAATAAGGGAAGTAATGCTTGAGGAAAGGGAGAAGTATCCTTCAAATCAGTTTTGGGAAGGAATTTAAAAGCTCCCGCTTTGCGGGAAAGTGAAAGGGCCTTGCGGTGGATGCGATTAATACCCAGGGCAATATAAACCAATGTGCCTATGATGGGGGCCAACCAAACCAACCCAATCCAGCCGATAGCACTTTTCACATCTTCTTTAAATAGCAAAATGTGAATGGTAACAACGCAATGCAGCACTAAACATAGAAAGGCTGCTAAACTAAACGGCAATATAGAGACTAAATCCATAGCGCTATTATAGAAAATCTACAAATCTTTGGTACGCTTAAAATGTATTAGGTAAAATGACAGGCGTTCCGGCCGGTTGTTTGCTGGGAATTAAAGGAAGCGACGGATATCTTTCCGGATGGAGAACACGCGGCATATACAGTTGATCTGACAGCGTTCCTCCTTCTAAAAGGGCTTTGTATTGCCGTTGTTTTCTGCGTTCCTCGCGAATGGCTTGCTCTTTCTCTTGACGGAGTTGTTCCAATTCCTTTTTCTGCAGTTCTTGCTGTTCTTCCAACCATTGTTGGTTATCTGCGGATAACTGGGTGATGTACGAAGCGTAGTCTTTAGCGTCGGTAAATGTTTGTGCCAGTTGCCCATCACAGAATAAAAAGTAACTGGTTTCTTTTTTACCCGGTAAGACAAGTTGATAAATTTGCCATTCCCGGTCGCGGGTAAAATCGACTAAATTGGTTGCGATCGCGTCAGGAAAAGAATGTAAAAAATCGCTCTCGCTGGTACTTATGCTTAATCCATACCGGCGGTTAAGAGAAATGACGGAAGCGGCATTATCTGCACAAGCTAGGAAATGGTCTTTTTGATCAAACAAAAGTTTGCGATAACTGCCGTCATCACTGCCATAACGCACATAGTGGTATTTTGTTCCGTTGGAAGATTTCAGTAATAAATCGGCAGAGGAAACAGTAGTAACCGTGTAGAGGATTTCTTCCCTTGTTTTGTTTTTGAACAGTTTGTTTAATTGCTTTTCGTTTTTGTCCCAAATCCAAATGCCGTCCGCTTCCGGGTTATCATCCCCGGTAAGCTCAATAACAATTTCCGGCTCTTCGTCAACTGGGGTTTGAGAAAATAACCCCAGCGGCAGGACTAATAAGCAGAGTAAATAAATCCAACGCATATACGTATTGTGGCAAAAAATAAAATAAAAAACAAGAAAGCGCTATTCCGCCTTGGTAATGATAGCTTCCATGAGTTTATGCCGGCGAAATTTACGGGTTTCCAAAATAATTCCGTTGCGTAAAATTTTTTGATTTTTAGTAGGAGCTTCCCCTCCTAATTGGGCGGCAATCCATTGTTCCACGGTTTGGGTGGGAGGCAAATCAGCCGGGATAGAGAGATTTAATTTTTCAAAAATTTCAGACATATTGGCGGACGCACTGACAATGAAAGCGTTACCAAAAGGCTTGATATAGGAGGGGAAAAAATCATATTCATCTTCAATTTCTCCCACCATTTCTTCAAAGATATCTTCCAAGGTGACGATACCGGTAATTTTTTCTTCCTCGGTTACCAAGCAAATATGTTGTTTGGTTTTCATTAATTTCTGCAACGCAGCCGATATAATTGTGTCCGCTTCCAAACGCAAAATGGGCCGCATAATTGAACGGGTGGAAGTGCCTGCGCTACCCCCTGATTTGGTGGCAGTAAAAATATCTTTAAAATTTAAATATCCGATTACACTTTGCGGGTTGTCGCTATGTTCCAATACGGGGAAACGTGTGTGCATATCCAGGTGGGCTTTTAAGAAAGTATCTGCAATAGACGCATTTGCATCCAACATATACACTTGTTCCAAGGGGACTTGAATTTCTCGTATTTTACGTACGCAAAATTGGGCGGTAGAAATCACAATCTTTTCCTCTACGCTGGTAAACAAGCGGGAAGAAGAAGCAATAGCTGCAGCCGTACGTAAATCTTCTAAAGCAGCCCGTTTGAGCATTTTAGGATCTTGTTCTTTTGACGGCGTTTTAAGTGTAAAAAAGTGCACGATATTTTCCATGCTTCCCACAATGGGGGCTAGGAAAGAGTAAAGAAATTTCATGACCGGAGATAGTTTCAATAACACCCATTCTTTATTTTTTAGGGCAAAAGTTTTGGGAATTAATTCCCCAAAAACAATGGTTACAAAACTGAGCGGAACTACCACGCATGTCACAGAAAGTAAATAGGCCAAATGTGAAGGTAGCCCGAACATTTGTTTAAAAAACGGTACAAATAAATTATCTCCACCAATTCCACCGGTAGCAGCGGCAATAGCTCCCACCAGGGTAATGCCAATTTGTACGGTAGCTAAACTTCCTTCCATGTGATCTTTCATAAAAAGAGCGGCTTCAGACCCGGGATGTTTTTCTTGCAGCAGAACGGAAATTTTTGTGCGCGAAACGGAAGCTAACGCCATTTCGTAGGCAGCGAACAGAGCGTTGAATGCTAGCATTAATAAAATAAAGAGGATGGTCATAAATACAGTTTAGCAAATACGTGCAAGTTGGAACAATAAAAAGCACCCACCGAATGGTGGGTGCTTGGGTATATGATATTAAAAAGAAAGTTCGTGGAACTGTTCTTGTGCAAGTTGATCCATTTCCGTTACCGTATAAGGCACTTTGGTAAAATCAATTTTTGTTAAATCAATCTTACGTATGGCGGAATTATACATAGTGCGGTAATAGAAAGTGGGGTGAGTTTGATCTGATACGGCGGTCCATTGCGTGGCGCTGGGCATATCGGGAATCGTTTGCCCAGGGGCATATTCTGCTCCGATAGGCAAATCAAAATTATTCAAGATATGAAAGGCTTGTGTGACGGCTGCGTAAGTGTTGGCCGGAGTGGGAGAAGAGTGCAGCCAAAAAAATACACGTACCAAACGGGAAGGAGGAGTCAAATCTCCCGGCAATCCCGTTAAGTTAGAGCCACCACCTAAAGAAAAGAGCTCTACTTTTCCTATGGTTTGATTGGGGGCTTTCCCGGACGTTAAATGCACGTAATTGTTTAAATTGTCCTGGTGCCATGAGAAACTTGGAGAGTTCGTGATAACATCCAAATTATTCTCGTAAACATGGCGTTTGCCTCCATCTGTAATTTCCAACACTATGCTGCGTCCGCCGGCATCAGCAATGCGCCAGTGTCCGGTGGCGTAGTGACCGTCGGAATCGGGTTTGCCAATGGGAATAATTTCAATTTTATTCAAACCGTTTAAGGCTTCTTCCACTGTGGCAAAATTGGTTAAGATGTAGCGCACCAGTTCCCCGTCACTGACGGATTTTTTAGCATGTTTTTTTTGATAAGGGGTTAAATTTCCATAATGGGAAAAATAAAAAATACCGGCGTTTAAGCCTTTTTCATTGATGCCTTCCGTTACAAATTCCGGTGCGACGGTACTAGCACCGACTGCCCCGTATTTGTTGGTCCAGGTGAGGCCGTTTTGCCCGTCTGGGGTAATAGCTTGGTTGTTATGTCCGCGCGGCATAATAACCAGCTTGCTGTTGAGATTCCCGCCGCTCCATTCTATGGTGCGTGCTTGTAATCGGGTTCCGTCTTTGGCCAAAATCGAAAGGCCGGTACAACTGTGTGCTGCCGGAGCGAAGGTGAGAAATGCTAGCAAGGTGGCAGAGAGTGCTTTTTTGATTCCTGTTTTCATTTTTTCCTCCGTGTATCTTTAATTTGGCAGTATATTGAAACATTCTTGCAGTTTGTTTGCACGATTGAAAAAAGGTTAGTTATTTGACACTTTCTTCTAATTAAAATATCCTAATATAAGAGGATATATGGAACAAATTTTTATCGTTACGGGAATGAGCTGTAGTGTTTGCCAATCTCATGTAGAAAAGGCAGTCCTTACGCTTCCCGGGGTGCATCAAGCGCAGGTAAATTTGCTCCAGAATCGTCTGGTCGTGCAGTATGATGAAAAGGCAGTAACTCCCGCTTCTATTATTCAAGCTGTTACCCGTGCCGGGTATGGTGCGCAGTTGGAAAACGAAACGACTCCGTCTCTTGTTCCGTTAGCTCATCAAGAAGCTTCCCGTTTGCAACATCGCTTTTGGAAATCTGCAGGATGGTTGTTGATTTTAATTTATCTTTCTATGGGGAAAATGCTTTCTCCTTTTTATCCTTCTTATTTGCTCACTCATTTTAAAGTATTGGCGGGTTTGCAATTTTTAGTGGCATTGCCCATTTTATTTTTGAACCGTCAGTTTTTTCAAAACGGTTTTAGACAATTGTGGCGCAGAACCCCTACGATGGATTCTCTAGTAGCTGTGGGGGCCGGGGCCGCTTTTGTGTTTAGCGTATGGAATTTGGTGCGTTTCTTAGAGAGTGGAAATTCTGCCGAGTTATACATAGAATCGGCTGCAATGATTGTGACGCTGGTAACATTGGGAAAATGGATGGAAGCGCGGGCTAGAGCTAAAATGACGTCGGCACTTTCCGGTTTGATACGGTTGATACCTGCCCAAGCACACGTGCGCAGAGATGAAACGGAAGAACTCGTGCCCGTTTCACAATTGGCAGTAGAAGATGTGCTGATTGTTCGCACAGGGGAACGTTTAAGCGCAGACGGGATTGTTTGTGCCGGAAACGGAAGTATTGATGAAAGTGTGTTAACAGGAGAAAGTGTCCCCCGGGAAAAACAATACGGTGCACAAGTATCGGCTGGCACTTTATTGATAAACGGATATTTAGAAGTGATGGTGCAAAAAACAGGAACGCAAACCTTACTGGGGCAAATGGTCCGGCTGGTGGAAGAAGCTGCCGGAAGTAAAGCTCCTATGGCACGATTGGCCGACCGTGTGAGCCGCATTTTTGTACCCACCGTTTTGGTGATTTCTCTTCTTACTTTTTTGGTCTGGCTTTGCTTGGGAAGTTCCCTTGCATTTGCGCTTTCTTGTGCTATTTCCGTTTTGGTTATTTCTTGTCCTTGTGCGTTAGGATTGGCTACCCCCACAGCCATTATGGTTGGAATGGGGCAAGCGGCTAAAAGAGGAATTTTGATTAAAAACGCCGCCGCTCTAGAAGCCTTGGCGCGTGTGACAACTGTTGTGTTGGACAAAACCGGTACCCTTACCACCGGTCAAATGGAAGTAGTGCAGATAGTGCAGCAAGAAGGTGTTTCAACAAGAGAATTGGTGCAGATGGCCGCTTCGTTGGAAAACCCTTCCCAACATCCGTTTGCACGTGCATTAGTGAATTATGCACAACAACAAAAACAACCGCTTGTTGAGGTGGAAAATTTTACGCTGCTTCCCGGTTGCGGGGTGCGGGCTTCTTACAAGGGGAAAATATGGCTGGGTGGAAACAGCCGGTGTATGCAACAGCAAGGCATTGCTATTGAAAAAATGGGAAATGTTGAAGTGCCGGGGAAAACGTCGTTGTTTTTCGCGCAAGGGAACCGCTTGTTGGGCGTTGTTTATTTTTCTGATACACTCAAATCAGAAGCTATATCCATGGTTGATTATCTAAAGCATTTACACAAAAAAGTAGTTTTATTGACAGGCGACAATGAACAAACTGCGCGTGCTGTTGCCGCGAAAGCCGGTGTCCCAACGGTATGGGCCGATGTATTGCCACAAGAAAAAGAACGCCTAATTAAACGTTTGCAAGAACAGAAAGAGATTGTGGCGATGGTGGGAGATGGCGTTAATGATGCCCCCGCCCTGGCGCATGCAAACGTTGGAATTGCATTGCAAACGGGTACAGATATTGCTTCCGACGCGGCAGAAGTATTGTTGATGAAAGACAATTTGACCGACATAGGAGTTGCCCTGGAGTTAGGATGTGCTGTGTTGAAAAACAGTAAAGAAAATTTATTTTGGGCATTCTTTTATAATATTTTGGGAATCCCTTTAGCAGCAGGTGTTTTGTATCCTTTGTTGGGATGGAAATTAAACCCCATGTTTGCTGCGGCTGCCATGAGTTTAAGTTCACTCTGCGTAGTTACTAACGCTTTGCGGTTACGGTTTTTCCGGCCGAAACATTTTCCAATTAATTGAGGAGAGCAACATGCATAAAACGGTTGAAATTCGTGGAATGAGATGCGGGCACTGCGCGGCCCATGTAGAACGCGCTTTAAACACATTAAATGGGGTTCGTGCCAAGGTAGATTTATCCACTCAAACGGCTGTGTTGGAAAGCGCCTTGGAAGTGCCTGATGAGGAAATTATACAGATGGTGCGGGATGTCGGGTACGAAGTTATTTCCATCCATTAAGTGGTATAATAAAGTTATCCAACGAAGGAGAATTTTATGAAAAATTTCGGTTTTGTAAAAGTAGGGGCTGCCATTACAAAAGTGAAAGTAGCCGATACCAACTATAACGCAGAACAGATTGTAACGCAAATCCGCCAGGCTTACAAGGAAGGAGTGCGGGTTGTATCTTTTGCGGAATTATCCTTAACCGGTTATACTTGCGGAGATTTGTTTTTAAAACCGCAGTTGCTTGAGGCTGCCCAACAGGCGCTTACTTATGTTCTAGCCAAAACACATTCGTTGGATATTATTTTTATTGTAGGAATGCCCGTATTAGCGGGTACTAATCTGCTCAATGCGGCGGTCGTGTGCTACAAGGGCCAAATTTTAGGAGTTGTACCTAAAACTTATCTGCCCAATTATAAAGAATATTACGAGAAACGTTGGTTTACTCCGGCGCTCGCTTGGCAGGGGGGAGTGATTACTTTGTGTAACCAAACTGTGCCGGCGGGAACTAATTTGTTATTTCAAGCGGGAGGATTTGTTTTTGGCGTTGAAATTTGTGAAGATTTGTGGGCTGTCGTTGCCCCTTCCAGTTATGCCGTATTGCAAGGTGCGGACGTTATTTTTAATCTCTCGGCCAGTAATGCGCTGACCGGCAAATATGCATATGTAAAAAATTTAGTAGCCCAACAATCAGCCCGCGGTTTATGCGGATACGTATACACTTCATGTGGGTTGGGAGAATCTACGACAGATGTAGTTTATGCGTCGGATGCTCTGATTTATGAAAACGGGAAACCGCTGGCAGTTTCGCAACGGTTTTGTCCAGAAGAACAATTGATTACTACTGAAATAGATGTGGAACGCTTGCGCAACGAACGTGCCCAAAATACCACATTCCGTTCGGATAGCAGTTTGGAAACGCAAACTCCTTACAGCGTGATTGAAAGTACCCAACCGGTAGCTACTGTTTCCCGGCTGACTCGTCCGGTGGAAGCTTACCCGTTTGTTCCGCAAGGGGAACAATTAGATGAAAATTGCCGTGAAGTCTTTGAAATTCAAACTACCGGCTTGGCTACGCGTTTACAGGCAGCACATACTCAAAAAGTTGTGTTGGGCATTTCCGGCGGGTTAGACTCCACATTGGCCCTTTTAGTATGTGTAAAAACATTTGATAAATTGGCATGGTCCCGCAAAAATGTTATCGGCATTACCATGCCCGGTTTCGGGACAACGGATCGTACATATAAAAATGCGGTGACGTTGATGAAAAAATTAGGCATTACAGTGCGTGAAATTTCAATAAAAAAAGCCTGTGAGCAACATTTTAAAGATATTGGACACAATGCCAGCGTGCATGATGTAACGTATGAGAATGTACAAGCGCGCGAACGTACTCAAATTTTAATGGATGTGGCCAATCAAGTAGGCGGCTTGGTGGTTGGTACGGGGGACTTGTCGGAACTGGCGTTAGGTTGGGCCACGTACAACGGAGACCATATGTCCATGTATGGCGTCAATAGCGGGGTACCGAAAACATTGGTAAGATCGCTGATAACGTGGGTAGCTGCGAATGAAAAAGATTTGCCGCAAAAAGTCTTGGCCGATATTCTGGCCACTCCTATCAGTCCGGAATTATTGCCGGCAAAAAACGGGAAAATTGCTCAACGCACGGAAGACTTAGTCGGCCCTTATGAATTGCATGATTTCTTCTTATACAATTTCTTACGGTGTGGTTTCGGACCGCAAAAAATTCTGTTTTTGGCTCATCATGCTTTCGGAAAAAAATTTACCGTTGCTGTTATTAAAAAATGGTTGGTTGTTTTCTTGAAACGTTTTTTTGCACAGCAGTTCAAACGGTCCTGTATGCCCGACGGTCCCAAGGTGGGAAGTGTAAATTTATCTCCGCGCGGTGATTGGCGTATGCCCAGTGATGCCAGCGTGGCAGCGTGGATAGACGAATTAAAATAAAAAAAGCCCCGTTCAAAACGGGGCTTTTGATTGTAAGGGCTTTCTATTTATCTAAAAAGCTGGTTCCTACTTCCAACGGTTGTAAACCAAAATAATCCGCAATCGTTTGCCCGATATCGGCATAGGTACTGCGCCCGCCGATAAATTGTGGCTTTACATTTTTACCGAACATCAAAACCGGTACATGTTCGCGGGTATGATCGGTCCCTTTGTAGGTCGGGTCACAACCGTGATCGGCAGTGATGAAAACCAAATCTCCTTCTTCCAGCTGAGAAGCCAGTTCCGGTAAACGTTTGTCAAAATATTCTAAGCCCTCGGCGTAACCTTCTATATTGCGGCGGTGGCCCCATACCATATCAAAATCTACGAAGTTGGTAAAAACCAAGCTGCGGTCCGGTGCGTGGAGAGCTTGCTGTAAGGTAACGTTCCACAGTTCTTCCAATCCGGAGGCTTTTACCGCTTGCGTGATTCCTTGTTTGGCAAAAATATCGGCTATTTTACCGACGGAAATTACTTGCCCGCCACCATTTTTAATGCTATCCAGTACGGTGGGGCGAGGCGGTTTAACGGAGTAATCGTGGCGATTTTTAGTGCGGGAAAATTCTCCTTTTTTCTCGCCTACAAATGGGCGCGCTATAACACGGGCAATGTTGTAAGGAGCCACGTGTTTGAAAGCAATTTCACACACCTTATATAAACGATCCAACCCAAAATGTGTTTCGTGCGCCGCAACTTGAAATACACTATCTGCCGACGTGTAACAAATGGGTTTGCCTGTGCGAATGTGTTCTTCACCCAACTCATCAATAATAGCGGTGCCGGAAGCGGCTTTGTTGCCCAAAATGCCGGGTAAATTGGCCTCTTGGCAAATTTTTTCGACGAGTTCTTGCGGGAAAGAAGGATAGTCAGGTTTAAAATATCCCCATTCAAAATTTACCGGAGCTCCCGCCATTTCCCAATGGCCGGAAGAAGTATCTTTCCCCTTGCTGATTTCTTTCATAAAACCATATTTGCTGGGTAACTGAAAACGGGGAGTATCTGTGTTTTTGGGATCTAATTTTATGTTGGCAGAAGCTTCGGCCGCTTTGATGAGTCCCAACGCGGTCAAATGGGGAATATTTAAATGTCCGCGGGTTTGAATGATGTGACCCAATGTATTGGCGCCCTGATCGGAAAATTTAGCAGCGTCTTCTGCCCCTCCGATACCAAAAGAATCCATCATTAAAATAACTACACGTTTTTTTTGTGTCATAATTTCCCCCAAAATACTTTTCTTTTATTATACTGTAAAAAAAGCAAAAAGTTGCCATTTTAACGTATATAAAATGGTATATTATAAAAGGGGCATGTTATGAAACCGGCTTATAAAAATATGCGTGCGTTTTGGTTGGATATTACCAATTTGGAAAACCATCGGGGCGTATTGGAAATCGGCCCGGATAAAATTTCTATTGCCGGCGTGGAAATGGCAGTAGAAGATAACGGCGTGTTAAAGCATGTGTTTGTGGGAACGAATTCTTTGGGGGACAGTAGTTTTTATTTTGAAAACAACAGTAAAAGTGGTATCGGCGGAATAATTGGCGGAAATGGAAATAAAGATTTGCAAAATGCCGCTGCCCACATGTTGGCCTATGCCAGCAAATTAACCTCTCAAATGACGGCTTTGCCTTCCGGAAGTGACTTGCCTTACCTGGCCTCGCAGCAAGAGGTCTGTTTGTTCGCTCTGTCAAAAGAAAAGCTTTTCTATACGCATGTGTCTTCTCAAGAAGTGCGCAATCCGGCACATCCGTTTTATCCCATGTTTGCTTATTCTCAGCAAACCATTGGCTTTTTTAGAGAGCAACAAATGAATGAAAAATCGACGCAGTCTTGATTTATGAAACGTATTTCGTATCGTTCGTTTTTTATTCTTTTTTGCATTGCCTTCGTTGCGTTAGTGGCGGGGGCGGTGTACTGCGGTTTGAGCCTGCGGGAATTGCTTAAAAATTATGCTACTGCTGACGTGCAGTGGCCTTTGGTGGCTTGTGGCATTTTGTGTGCGTTGGCGATAGGGGCATTAATTTTCTTTGTGTGGTTGCTTTATCGCATGGGGCAGGAACGCTTATACCGAACGGCTTATGTGGATCCGTTGACGGGTAGTCATAATTTCCACAGCATGTACACACGCTTTGAAGAACATTTGACTGCGCTGAACGGAAAAGCGGCGTTGGTAGTATTGAATGTTGTTAAATTTAAAGTAATTAATGATTTGCATGGTTATCAACGAGGGAATGAAGTTCTCCAACAGGTGGCCCAGGTACTAGAACATTTCGTTGCCGAAAATGAAACATTTTGCCGCATGTCAGCAGACAATTTTTTGTTGCTTTTATCTTTTGAAAACAAGAACGATTTTGCCCAAAGAATGATGAAATTAATTACCCAGCTTCGTCGGGAATGTTCGGCGGAGGAAACCCGTTTGATGATAGATGTGGCTTTGGGTATTTATGAATTGCCAACACCGGCAGTTCCCTTCTACATTGCGTTGGATCGTGCGCATTTCGCGCTGGAAAAAGCGAAAACGCTTTCGTTACATAAATATCAATTTTTTGCCGAAGAAGATCGTTCCCGCGTGGTAGCGGAGCAGCAGATGGAAAACACCATGCATCGGGCACTGAGTAACCGGGAATTTGAGGTTTATCTGCAACCGAAATGCGATTTCAAAACGGGACATTTGAGAGGGGCTGAAGCATTGGTACGTTGGAATAAAACAGACGGGATTGTCCGGCCGGATGAATTTATCCCTGTTTTTGAAAAAAACGGTTTTATTCTGCAATTAGATATGTTTATTTTTGAAGAAGTGGCACGCTTGCTCCAACAATGGCAGGAGAAAGGATTGTCTTTGGTTCCGATAGCAGTTAATTTTTCACGTCTTCACTTAAACGACGACCGTTTTGTACCGCAGATGCGTCGTGTAGCTTCCAGCTATAACGTAGCCACACATTTATTGGAAGTAGAGCTGACAGAAAGTGTTATTTTTAATAACTTACAACGTGCGCAGTCGGTATTAAATAATTTACACCGGTACGGTTTCTCTGTGGCTATGGATGATTTTGGGGCGGGTTATTCGTCTCTCAATGTGCTTAAAAATCTTCATTTTGACAGTATTAAACTCGATAAAGAGTTTCTAGGCGGTTTCCAAGATAATCCATATGCTCAAAATGTGATAGAGGGAACCGTTAAAATGATTAAAAAATTAAATGTGCAAGTTGTTGCCGAGGGTGTCGAAACGCGCGAGCAAGTGGACTTCTTGAAGCAAATCGGCTGTGATATCGCACAAGGATACTTCTTCTCCCGCCCCTTAAAAGCGGATGCTTTCGAGCAAGCGCTCAAAGAGAACGTTCCCTTGGGCAAATAAAGCTTTCTGTATAGACAAAAGAGGAATAAAGAGGAGTTTTTTTACTCCTCTTTTTTTGTTATAATTTAGAGGTAGTATCTTGCGATGCATTTTACTTATATCAAGTAGTTTGCCGTACCACAATTATAGGAGACCTTATGACAGACCATTTCGCTCCTGCCGCCCGTATCTTAAAAGAATACGGGTACGACAGTGCTAAACTCATCCCCATTCTGCAAAAAGTGCAGGATCATTATTCATATCTTCCCGAAGATATTATGCGCTATATCGCCAATGAATTGAAAATTTCACCGGCACGCGTTTTTGGTGTAGCAACATTTTTTGCACACTTTTCCACCACTCCCAAGGGAAAACACATTATTAAAGTTTGTAACGGTACTGCTTGCCACGTAAAAGGTTCTGCCTCGGCAATCAATATCGTACGGGAAAAATTGAAACTGAAAGAAGGACAAGAAACCACTGCCGACGGTATGTTTACGTTGGAATGCGTTTCCTGTTTGGGCGCGTGCGGTTTAGCACCGGTGATGGTAATGGACGATACGGTCCATGGGCAGATTACTCCTGCCAAAGTAGCACAGATTATTGATGAAGTTGTAGCCCAGGAGGCCGCCCATGCCAAATAAAGAAATTGAACAAATTGCAAAAGAGTATAACGACGCTTACAAAAATATTACCAAACGGGTAGTAATCTGCGGCGGAACCGGTTGTATTGCCGGAGGCTCTTTAAAAGTATATGACGCTTTCCAAGCGGAAATGAAAAAACACAATATCGAATTCTGCGTGGAAATTACCAAAGGATGCCGTGAAAATTATTTGAGTTTAAGCGGCTGCCGCGGGTTTTGCGCGCAAGGCCCACTGGTGAGTGTCGGTGATATTTTCTACACCAAAGTAAAACCGGAAGATGTAGCCGAAATTGTGGAAAAAACCATGCTCAAAGGGGAAGTAATCGACCGCTTGCTCTACCACAACCCGGCTACCGGTAAAAAAGCAAAAACGGTAAATGAAATTCCGTTTTACGCTAAACAAGAACGTATCTTGTTGCACGATTGTGGCCGTATTAATCCGGAAGATATTGATGAATATATTGCACACGGCGGTTATGCCCAAGCCAAACGTCTCTACACTACAATGACACCGGAACAAGTTTGCAAAGAGATGTTAGATTCCGGTTTGCGCGGTCGCGGCGGGGCTGGTTTCCCGACCGGTAAAAAATGGGAATTTACCCGCATTGAAAAAGGCGAAAAGAAATATGTAATTTGTAACGCCGACGAAGGGGATCCGGGTGCCTTTATGGACCGTTCCGTTATGGAAGGGAACCCCAACGCTGTGCTTGAAGGTATGATGATTGCCGCTTACGCCATTGGCGCAGATGAAGGATATGTATACGTACGTATGGAATATCCGTTGGCTATTAAACGTATCCGCAAAGCCATTGCCCAAGCCGAAGAAAAAGGTATTTTGGGTGAAAATATTTTCGGTAGCGGTAAGAATTTTAAAATTAACGTAATGGAAGGTGCGGGTGCTTTCGTATGCGGTGAAGAAACAGCTTTGATTGCTTCCGTGGAAGGAAAACGCGGTATGCCGCGCGTTAAACCGCCTTTCCCGGCGCACAAAGGTCTTTTCGGAAAACCGACCGTTATTAACAACGTAGAAACCTTGGCACTCGTAGCCAAAGTGTTTGAAATGGGCGCCGAAAAATTCAAAAAAATCGGTACCCCTACCAGCACCGGTACAAAGACATTTGCCGTAACGGGCCACGTGGCCAATACCGGCCTTGTGGAAGTGCCGATGGGAACGACGCTGAGCCAAGTGATTAACGACGTGGCCGGCGGTACTACCAATTCTGACGGCACGGTCAACCCGGCTGCTTTCAAAGCGGCCCAAATCGGTGGGCCTTCCGGCGGATGTTTAACCAAAGAACATTTGAATGTGGCTTTGGACTATGATTCCTTAAAAGCCGCAGGTGCCATGGTAGGTTCCGGCGGGTTGGTTATCATGAATGATAAAACCTGTATGGTAAACGTTGCACGCTTCTTCTTGGAATTTACGCAACGCGAATCCTGCGGGAAATGCGTTCCCTGCCGAGAAGGAACCGACCAAATGCTCAAAATGCTTAACGAAATTGTGGAAGGCCGCGGTACGTTGGAAACGCTTACCAAATTGGAAGAATTGGCAAAAGCCGTACAAAAAACTTCCTTGTGTGCGCTTGGAAAGACAGCTCCCAACCCGGTGCTCTCTACTTTGAAACATTTTAAGGACGAATACATTGCCCACGTGGTAGAAAAACGCTGCCCCGCCGGTGTATGTAAAGCCTTGGCTCGGTATGAAATTGCAGCCGATAAATGTAAAGGTTGCGGTATGTGCAAACGTGCCTGCCCTGTACAAGCCATTAGCGGTGCGGTAGGTAAACCGCATCAAATTGACCCGAATAAATGTGTCAAATGCGGTAACTGCAAATCTACTTGTAAATTCGGTGCAGTTACGGTGCGTGCCTAGGAGTTGAAAATATGGAAAATAAAGGTTTTGTTTACATTGAAGGTAAAAAAGTACCGATAGAAGGCGAAAGAAACGTATTGGAGTTGGTGCGCAAGGCCAAATTCAATATTCCTACTTTTTGCTATCAACCGGAATTGGAAATTTACGGTGCCTGCCGTTTGTGCTTGGTGGATGTGGAAGGAATGGGAGTGGTAACTTCTTGTACCTTGGCCCCGAAAGACGGAATGAAAATTCGTGTCAACAGTGATGAAATCCGCCATTTGCGCCGCATTAATTTGGAACTGTTGCTAGCGTCGGGTAATCATAATTGTACTACCTGTCCTAAATCCGGCAATTGCAAATTGCAACGTTTCGCTAAAGATTTAGGTATTACGGAAATACGCTATCAAATTAAAAAACATCAAAATGAAAAAGATGCCACGGCTCCTGCCTTAGTACGAGATCAGAGCAAATGTATTTTATGCGGTAACTGCGTACGTACTTGCAATGAAGTACAAGGTATTGGCGCTATTGATTTTGCTTACCGTGGTTATCGTGCCCGTATTGCCACAGCATTTGCCAAGGATATGGCAGAAAATAAAGAATGTGTATCCTGTGGTCAATGTGCACGTGTGTGCCCTACCGGTGCGTTGATGCCCAATCCCAGCGAAGTGGAAGAAGTATATAAAGCTATCAATAACCCGAATAAAAAAGTAGCGGTTCATATTGCTCCGGCCGTGCGTGTAGGCTTAGGCGAAATGTTTGGTATTAAGCCCGGCGTATCCGTTGACGGAAAAATTGCCGCGGCTTTGCGTATGTTGGGTTTTGATTACGTATATGATACTTCCTTCACAGCTGACTTAACGATTGTGGAAGAAGCTACGGAATTTATTGAACGGTTTAAAAATAAAGACCGCTTACCGCAACTTACCAGTTGCTGCCCGGCTTGGGTAAGTTATGTGGAAAAATTCACACCGGAATTTATCCCCAACCTTTCCAGCGCTCGTTCCCCTATGCAAATGATGGGGCCGGTTCTTAAGGCTGACTTTGAACAACGCGGCGGAAAACGGGAAGATCTGGTGGTAGTGGCGATTATGCCATGTTCTGCCAAGAAAATGGAAGCCAAGTTGGACAAATTCTATGTGGATAAAAACCCGGATACGGACCACGTAGTAACCACCGTTTCATTGGCCAACATGATTAAAGCCGCCGGTATTGATTTTGCCAATTTGCCGGATGAAGAATTTGATGCCCCTTTCGGCACGAAAACCGGTGCGGGTGTTATTTTCGGTGCCTCCGGTGGGGTAATGGAAGCTGCCTTACGTTACGCGGCTGCCGAGTTGGACCCCAAAGCCGGCAAACTTAAATTTAACGTTTTGCGTGAAAGCACCCAATTCAAAGAAGCCACGGTAGAAGTGGCGGGTATTACCGTTCGTGTGGCGGTTACCAGCGGGCTGAAAAATGCACGCAAATTGTTAGATGATGTCAAAGCTGGTAAAGCGCATTATGACTTTATTGAAGTAATGTCCTGCCCCGGTGGTTGTGTGGCAGGGGCCGGTCAACCTCAATACGAGGGTTGGGCCATCCGCAAAGAACGTGCGGAAGGTTTATACCAAGAAGATGCAACCTTGGATTATAAATCGCAAGATAACAAAGATGTAATGGCCTTGTATGGTAAAGTATTGGATAAGATTGGTGGCAAAGTAGCCCACAAATTACTCCATACGCATTATCATACACAACAAGATACTACCGGTAAAACCAAATAGTTATTTTGTTCGTAACAGCAGGGGAGCCCTAAAGGCTCCCCTTTTTTGTTCAATAAAAGGAGGGTTATTGTTTGCGGAAAGAGGTTGATTTTTTGAAAATGTTTTCTATAATTATAGTATAGTGTTCTAAAGGTATGATGCGGCAGTGGTGCTATAAGTAGGCTAACTGGGCGTCATACGAGGAGGAATTATGAAAAGAGCAGCAACTCTTACCGTTTTGTTTTCTATTCTGCTAGCCGTGGCTGCTTATGCAGAACCCATGGCTGCGCACGGTAAATCAAAAGGAGGCCCCCGGCCCCGGGCAAAAGTAACCGGATTTAGAGCCAAAGATAGTGCCAAAGGCAGTGTTTTGGACGAAAAAGTAAAAGCTGTAACGCCGGACAATGTCAACATAGCGGATGTCTTCGGGCAAACTCTTTTGATGCAAGTATGCCAGAGAGGAACCCTGGCCCAATTGAAAAAATTGCTTGCTATGCAGGAAACGAACGTCAATGCAGAAAACCAGAAAGGAAATACTGCCTTTCTGTATGCTGCCCAGCGGGAGGATCCTCAGTTTGTGCAAGCATTTTTACGGTTGAAGAAAGACCGGTTCACTGACGAAAGTTTTAATCATAAAAACCAAGACGGAGAAACGGCTTTAATGTTGGCAACGGGTCACAAAAGAGTGTTCGATGAATTGTTGAAACATCACCCGATTGAAGGTGATATCAATGACATCAAAGATAAGAACGATACAACTTTGTTAATCAAAGCCGCTGAAGGAGGATCTGCCGAGGTTGTGCGGGATTTGTTGGCTAAAGGTGCTAAAATAGATGCCAAGAACAAATTTAAAGTTTCCGCTTTGCGCAAGGCCATTGAGAAAAACCAGGCAGAAGTGGTAGATGTATTGGTTGAGAATGTCCATCTCTTTGAAAATCCAGAGAAAGACTTTTTTGATGCTCTCTCGGAATCTGTCTGGATGAAAGACAGAGTTGGGATCGCACTGAAATTGGTTGATGCTGTTCATATGGATTTGAACAAAAAAAACAACGGAACACTTGTCTTAGTAGAGGCGACGAAGCGATGCCATGTGGAATTGGCAATGAAATTGGTAGGACAGGGTGCCAATCCAAAATTAGAAGATGCATGGGGAAAGACAGCCTTATCTTTGGCAGGCGGTTGTCCCGGATTGCAGGAGTATTTCTTGTCGCTGGATAAATAAGTTTTTGCTCATCTAAACTCCCTGGTTTACCTGGGGAGTTTTTAATGATAAGAAAAAAATCGAAGAAAGTATTTATTTTACAGTATGAAAATATTTATAAAGGTAATTACAATATTGTTCTTTTTTTGTTTATTTGGATCTATCAATTTATGTGCAGCACCCTGGGGAGTTTTGCTTAATTATATGGAAGGGGCGGAGTCAGCCCCCATTGGAGAAAAGTACCTGTTGCGTAAAGTTTTAAAAAGAAAGCCGCTTTCTATTAGTATACAACGCAATGTTTACACGGATAAGGAATATAGCAAATTTGAAACGTTGGTCCAGAAATCCTACAGCAAGTGGTTTAGTAATGTGGTAACGCATATTGAAAAAAATAAACGCAAAAGAGAATTTGGCGACATTTTAGCCTTATTTCGTAGGGGTATAGATGTTCAGATAAGTGAGCAAGGCGGAGATGTGCTAGTTGTATTTCTTCCTTTCCAAGAAGTCATAAAAAAATGTCATAAACATGCTTATGGATGTTATAGGGACTCCTCTATAGAGGGAACCAGGAGTCCTGTGATTTATTTGTCGTTAAGAGACGAGAAATTCTGGGAAGGGGATCAAGAGAGAGTAGCTATGCACGAAATAGGACATTCGCTCGGATTATCGGATCAGTATATTGCCGCTCGTATGGTTAATTCAGATCCTGTGTATAGTTCGGCAGAAGAACGCAAAAATGTTATGCAGGGTTATGATAATGGGTTAACCTGTGATGATGCGGACGGAATCATCAATCTGATGGATATTACTCGCGGTATCCGACGAGGCGGAGAATTTGGGTGGAAAACGTTGTGCAAAAAGTCAGAAGAGTATTATATAGGAGGAATTCCGTCCTCTAAAGGGCAATATCGTGTCTCTTTGAAAAAAAATTATGAAGGCGTTGAGGTGACGATATATGAAAAAGGGAAAAAAGTAAGCAGCAATATCTATCCTTATTTCATGCCGGAAAATGACGTGGAGTGGGAAGAAACTCCAGCTGTGAAAGAAAAAAGAAAGGATGGTTTTGGTCGCCCGGTATTAGCAGAGGGGCCCAACGGAGAAACAATTTATTATACGTATCTGTATGACAGGGTAGAGCGTGTAGCCGTAAAAGATGGGAAGGTGCTAAATTATGTTATCCGAGAAAGGAATCCTTCCGGGAATGTTGTAGGGAAGACATCCCAAGGGAAAGACATGAAGGCACAGAAAATGATGGTTTTTGGAAGTGCGGGTACGTTCCGCCTCTTGAAGTTACAAACAACGAACAATTTAGAATATTCAACCGAATATACAGAAATCCAGGTGGGAGAAGACAAAATTAGTCGTGTTTTGATGCTTTATTACACGGCAGCAGGCGATAGATTGCTAGAGGCGGTATATAATGATCCCTCTGACACAGAATACCAAAAAGAATGTGTGCCAAACGATGGTGGAGAATGTATTAGTCAGGCAATCAGTAACAAAGCGAGTGAATCATGGGCTAAGCAACTTACGGGGAAAGTAGACCAATGGACCAGGCAAGCGTTGAAAGAACTCCGCAATGGGAAAAAAGACGAATTAAAATGATTTATCACAAAATAACCCCTGGGGCTGGGAAGTTTCAGTGGAATAGAGTCGTGCTCAACAATAAATTTTAACAAGCTAAACTCCTCGGTTAAATTCCGAGGAGTTTTTTGTTCATTAAACTTGAAAAGCATCTGTTCCTACAACATGAAAATAGTTATGTAGGTAATTATAAATATTGTTCCCTTCTTGTTTATTGAGACTTATTGGTTTATGTGCGGTACAGTGTGATTTTGGCTGATTACGTACAGAAAATAGAGAACATTAGTAGGGGGTAGAGGACGATTCCTCAATCACTTATGATTTGTTATTTGTAGCATTTTATCAAAGCACGTTTTTACGAAATTTGGACTAAAGATATCCTTTTCGTCTTGTGTATAAAAAGTTCCTTCTGTAGCAACAAATAGACGTTCAGAAAGGACTTGTGGGTAAATATAGGTAGAAATTAAGAAGATATTGTTATAAATTACGCTGCCAATGGCTGGGTCAAATGTACACTGCATGCTTAAATTGGGTATGTCTAATGCGGAAGACACACTATTAAAGCAAGAAAAAGTCGTAATCATATAAGTAGGTATCTTTCGTCGATGTAGTTCTTGCAAAAGGGCCAAGGTTTCGGTAATTTTCATGTTTTTAATGTCTATCTGCCATAAACGCGGGGAGGAGATGGATGTTTTTTCCACGGTTATCACAAAATAGTTTTCATCTAATAATTTTTGTGCTAATTCATCATGATGTGGATATACAAAATTTGAACTGCGGTTAGAACATTGCAGAAATACTACTTTGTCAAGTGCAGCACCGTATTGCTCAAAAAATTGTTTTACGTGGGAACTCAAAGGATAGTCATGTACCAGAGGGCGTGGATTTAACATGGGGACAGGTATCCCAAATGTTTCGCATAGCGCGCGGGTGCGGCTGGTAACATAACTGTCGTGTTCATAAACTACCGGAAGCAAAAGGGTGTCTTTTGAAGCTTTCTGATAACATTCGTTCCAATCGTAATTTTTCCAATGGCGAGGGTACGCTTTACCATTGTACATATAAATATGTTCAATGCAAGGATTGTTTTCCAGACAAGTAGCTACTAACGGTGAATTGTTTGTATCAAATTGGTTAGACACATAAGCATCTAATGCAAGTTGTGGATAAGTGTCATGTAAGATTTTAATAAATTGAGTGGCATAAAAATAATCGCCGACTCCCATGAAAAATACGAGCCCGATCCGTTTGATATGGGGAAAACATTTAAGTGCTTTTTCAATATCAAAATAAATATGTCCGCGGCCGATTTTTGGCAAGTGCATTTCCGTAGAAGAAGGAAGTTTCCTCCTGCCGTAATAATCAACAAGTGTGTACCAGCCGGTTGAATGAGATTTGTCTGGGCAACATGCTATAAATTGGCGGAAATTCCACCAGGCCAAAGAGAGTGCCGCTTTGCGTGAGCGGTTAGCGTATTTATGTGAAAATAATGTAACCTTGGAAAAAGCGTGTTTGAAAAAGAAATTCATGTGTCTCTTTTTGGTAATGAAGGAAATGTATTTTCCCAATAAAAATGGGTGGATGACGAGATTTGAACCCGCGACCTCCGGTTCCACAGACCGGCGCTCTAACCAGCTGAGCTACATCCACCATTAGATCTTTCTTCTATTCTAACAAATTACAACCTTGCTTGCAAACAATAGGAGGTGAAGATCCCTCGGCGAAATTATTGTTTTTTATTTTTGCGGCGACGCGGAAATGTTTTCTTTTTTAACTTCAATAATTTGGCTTTGAAGAAACGCGCTAACCCCCCGCGGGCAGTTTCGCGGTAGTCTTTGTTCATGTCTAACCCGGTTTGCATCATGGTGGCTAAAACATCATCATAAGAAATGCGGTGTTCTCCGTCGGACATTAACGCATATGTGGCGCAGTCCAGTGCACGGGAAGCCGCCAACGCATTGCGCTCAATACAGGGGATTTGTACAAGGCCGTCTACAGGGTCACACGTGAGCCCCAAGTGGTGCTCTAACCCCATTTCCGCTGCGTAAGCAATGCGGCGGTTATCGCCCCCTTCCAATTGGCATACGGCGGCTGCAGCCATGGCACAAGCCACGCCAATTTCCCCTTGGCAACCTACCTCTGCCCCCGAAATAGAAGCGTTTGATTTGGCTAAATTGCCAAATAACCCGGCAGTGGCCAACGCGTGAAGTATAGTGATGTCTTCAAATTGGTAAATTTCTTTAATCAGGCGGCAAACGGCCGGCACTACTCCGCACGAGCCACACGTAGGTGCGGTAACCACTTGCCCACCGGAGGCATTTTCTTCCGCACAGGCCAGCGCATAAGCAAATAAATTGTTCATTCGGCGCAGATATTGCGGGGAATGTTCCGCATTGTGCAGATAACGGCGCGCTTTGCGTTCCAGATTAAGAGAGCCCGGCAGAACACCCCGTTTTTCCAACCCTTGCGCAATGGTGTTTTGCATGGTCTGCCAAACGGTATTTAGATAATCCCATAGAGCAGGGCCCTCACATTCTTCCACATATTCCCACAATAACATGCGTTTTTCAGAGGTATAAGCCAAAATTTCCGCCATAGAAGAATGAGGGTAAATAGAAGGATTTTTTTCATAAAATGTTTTTTCGTCTTTGATTGCTCCACCACCGACGCTGTAAACAATTTGTTCCCCCGTGCAATGGCCGGCAACGTCTAAAGCTTGTAAGCGTAAAGCGTTGGGGTGTAGCGGCATGAGGGTGGTGTGGTCCCATACGATATCTACCGGTTTGGTGGCGAGGGTTTCTTTGATGGTAAAATCGGTCAAGTGTCCTTTGCCGGTGGCGGCCAAAGAACCATACAGTACAACGCGGTAACTGGCTGCATCGGGATATTGCTGGCGAAAGGAAACTGCAGCTTTGTGGGGACCCATGGTATGACTACTGGAAGGACCCACTCCAATTTTGAATAGTTCTCTTATAGATTCCATATAAAAATGGTATCATAATTGCAATGAATATACTATCGGCTTTTTTGGTAGCTTTGAGTTTATCAATGGACAATTTTGCCGTAGCACTGGCCGGAGGGTGTAGTCATTCTAATAAATTATCGGCTAACGTTGTTTGGCAAGTAGGGTTGTTATTTGCCCTGGCGCATTTTGTGATGTTTTCCCTCGGTTTCTTGGGGGGATATGAGTTGTTACGATGGATTGGGGAAGTGGGCACTTGGGTAGCTAGCGCATTGCTCATTTATATCGGTTTACATATGATTTGGCAATCTTTTGCCGATCATTCCACTTCGCACAAAGTATTATCTTCTTTGAAAATGCAAATGGTTTTGGCTTTGGCTACCAGCGTAGATGCTTTATTGGTTGGATTAGGGCTGGGGTTGAAGAGCGTATCTTATTGGTTGACGGTTTTAATCTTAAGCGGATGTGTTTTTGCCACCAGTATTTGTGGGTTTTATGCCGGGCATGTATTGGGACGTCATTTTGGCAGAATAGTTGAAATTGCCGGTGGGTGTGTGTTGATTTTCTTAGCCGTAAAATGGTTGCTATAAAAGGGTTTCTTTTGCTAGAATAGCGTTATCTTAAAAGTGAGGTCCTACCATGGGCATAATTGCAGTAACAATCATATTTTTGTGTATTTGCGTAGACAATATGGTCACGGCAAACATGTCGGCCATGAAAATGACGTCTGACAAACGGAGCATTTTTTCCATTAAAATGGCGTTGTTTTTTACCGGTTTCAATGTGCTGTTTTATGGCATTGGTTTTTTAGTCAGCCGTCTTTTCTTTCACAATTGGGCTTATTTTGCCCACAACTGGGTGGCTTTTGCATTCCTGCTTTTGTTGGGAATTAAATTTATGCTTGAATCGATTGAAAAATCGCCCAGCTTTACCGATTTGGAAGTGAACGATACACGCAAAATGTTCAAGGTGTCTTGTATTATTGCTTTGAACGCTTTTCTCGTAGGATATGCGGTGGAAACAATGGGGAAATCTTTCTTCCCCCAAGTTGTAATTTTGGGGATTATTTCCTTTATTTTTACGTTGTTGGGTTTCCATTTCGGCAATCCCAATTCTCAAACCATTGTCAGTAAAAAACTGGAGCTCTTAGCCGGTATTGTGCTATTGATAATGGCAATAAGGCTTATTATTATCTAATTCTATTCTTTAAAAAAACTCCCGCTGATAAAGCGGGAGTTTTTTGTTGCTTACTTTTAATTGGACTTTGTGTTAAAGGGAGTGAAAAGAAAAAGAGAACCCAGTTCATCCGAGATATTGTTGCCCTCGGGTAAGAATAAACCGTTATCTCGCAGAATAGAGAGCGAATCATCCGCTGAAAAGAAATTCTCAAAACGGCGAGTCCATTTGTTTTGCATGCCGAATGCGTAAGCATAAGGTAGATATTTACAGAAGATTTTGAGCTGATCGGTAGGGTTGGTGCGTGCCAGACGGGTGGATTCCCCTATCGCCAGATATTCGCGGAATCCCTCCAATTTATCCATCAGCAAACGTCCTTTGATGGTGTAAGCCCCTATCCATTGGGCAAAGCAGCCGCCTAAGATAGCAGCCGCCACCAAAGAAAGCGTGCCGATATTGATGGAGAATAATTGCAGCGGGAATTTTAAAATCAAGGCAAAGGCCATGTAAATAGCCAATAGAGATGCTGTTTTTTTCCAATGATAATGTGTGGCGAAAAATGAGAAAAATGCCAATAGGAACGAAGATACAATATACGACAAACTCAAAGAAATACTGCCCGATGCCAAAAACAGGGACCCGAACAGCAAAAATAAAGCAGTGGGAATATTGTAAATTCTGTTTTTGGTTAAAAAGATATCGTCACAATGAAAGCGCAGATAGTCTTGCAATATATCATGAATTGCATTTATTTTCCAGGAAAAGGGAATGGTGTCCGCAGATAAAATATACTGTGAGCCAGCCGTAGAAAATAGGCCATAATAAACAATTTCTTCTTCGGACGGGAGTGGCTGCTCCATTATTTTATGATGCAATAGTGGCCGAATAATTACTTGGTTTTCTTCTCTTTCAATTTCTATAGCCCCTTTAATGGCCAGACTAAGCAAGACGGTTGCAATGGAAAAATCGCGCCCCATAGAACAAATATATTGGGCCTCTACGGCAGAGATTCCCTCCGGTGGTTTGTGGCACCGTACGCGGCGCGGGCGCGGATCCCTGCCCACGCGGTCCCAAGAGGTCCAATAGAAAAGTACCAATAAAAGGAACGCTCCCAATAGGACAAATCCGCGTGTGTTAGGGGTATCCAATGTGGGCCAAATAGTAGGTTGTATAATTCCTTTGGCCAGTGGGGCAGAAACGGTAAAAGAGGACCCCGGATAGAGAGGGGAAAGACTCCAAAAAACAAAATCTTCTTGTTGTACCGGCAAGGTTTGCCCTGTTTTTAAGTGAATAAACGCTTGAGGATTCTCGGCCCCTTCTGCGCCGGGGGGAAGTTGCAATTCAAAACGAATAAAAGGAATATTTTGATTCCATAAGTTGGTAAATACTTGCCATTGGAATATATCCTGTTTATCAGAAAATAAAGCGGTATTTTCTATGGTGTAAAGCAGTTGGTAAACGTGTTCCCCCAGTGGCAGATTGACGGGAGGGCATTGGATGTGTAATTGTTTTTTCTTGATGTGGGAGGTGCATTCTTGTTCCATCCCATCTAATTTAACGGTAAAAAAACGAGCGCGCTGCTTTTTTAGAAGCGGCAATATGCGCTGGAAAGTAAAAGGTTCCGAATCTTGCGAGGAAAATATATACAGGTTTTCCACAGCTTCGGCAGTATCATTTGTGTTAAGTCGTATAAACGAATGGAAAGAAGTGAGGTCTGTTTGTGCTTGCGCAATACTAAACATTCCTCCTAACAAAAGAAAAATTGCCAGTTTTTTTAGCATGGTATTCCCTATATAAATCACCTTTAGTATATAATATTTTCGGTCGGAAACAAATAAAAATCAATAAAAAAACCCTGCATTGCGCAGGGTTTTTTGAGAAAAGATAACTTATTTCGCTAAATTTTTCCAAGCTTCTTTTTCTGCTTTCAAAGCTTTTTGAGTGTTTTCAGCCGTTTTTTTGGCTTCAGCTTTTTTTGCTTTAGCGGCGTCTTCTTTGGCTTTCAAGGCAGCTTTGGCTTCTTCTTTTTTAGCTTTAGCTTCAGCTTTTGCTTGTTCAGCTTTAGCTTTAGCTTCGGCTTTGGCTTGTTCAGCTTTAGCTTTAGTAGCTTCTTTTTTGGCTTTAGCTTCGGCCTTGGCTTGTTCAGCTTTAGCTTTAGCAGCTTCTTTTTTAGCTTTAGCTTCGGCTTTGGCAGCTTCTTTTTTTGCTTTGGCATCAGCCTTGGCTTGTTCAACTTTAGCTTTGGCGTTGTTTACGGTTTTTTCCGCTTCATGTTTTTTTGCATTTACCTTAGCTTGAGCTTCTTTGGCTTTATTATCTAATTCTTTCTTTTGAGCTTTAACAGCTTCTTTTCTAGCCTTAGCTTCGGCTTTGGCTTGTTCTTTTTGAGCTTTCAAGGCAGCTTTGGCTTCGGCTTTTTCGTTAGCCAATTTGGTTTTTTGGGCTTTGGCAGCCGCTTTCATTTGAAGCTTGTTGGCAGCTACTTTGCCTTTTACATCTTCTGTTGCCATAACGGCGTCAGCTTTTTGGATTTGAGCTTTGGCAATAGCAATTTCTTTTTCGGTTTCAATTTGTTGTCTCAACACGGACACTTGGGATAACGTGCAGTTATTCACGCAAGTAATGTCGCCTGCGGCGCAACCACAGTCGGCAGCAAAAGCGTTAGCGGACAAAACAGCTACACCGAACGCTACTATGAGTACTTTTTTCATCTTTGATTCTCCTTTTTGAAATCTTTTCTTTATTTTACCAAAAAAGGGGCATTTGCTCAATTTATTTTTCTGTTTGGGAGGAGGTGTTTATGATAAAATGATTATATGGGAATGGCACTGGAAGCACAAATTCCGCTTTGGATGAATCTTTCGCTAGCTATTGTGGCCCTAAATTTGTTGGTATGGCCGTTGGTATCGCGCTGGGTAGAAAGCCATTTGGAGCTATTTTTACTATTGGTAGGGGCCGTGGCGGTTACCGTTAGCGGCAATTGGAGCTGGGCGTTTATTAAGGAAACGTTGGCGTACCCCATCAATGTGGCCTTTATTGTCATTGTCATCAGTGTGATTTTTAACAATTATTCCCGCTATATATTCCGTGTACTGTTCGTTTTTTTCCGTGCTTTGGAGCCCCGTTATAGTTTTGCATTGCTTATTTTTGCACTAGGGGTTACATCTTCGTTAGTAAGTGTGACGGTATCTGCCTTGATTTTGGCGGAAGTATTAAAAGTAGTAAATTTGGAAAAAGACGCTACGGTAAAAATTACGGTATTTGCTTGTTATGCTATCGGTCTGGGAGCCATTTTAACCCCCTTGGCCGAACCGTTGGGGCTGGTTGTCACCAAAGCACTTTCCGGGCCGCCTCATTACGCGGATTTCTTTTTTCTTTTTCGTCATTTTTTCGGTTGGATTGCCCCGGCCATTGTATGTTTAGCTGTAGCGGGGGGGTATGCAGCCCGTCACGCCGGAACCACTTTGCAGATGCATATTCGGGAAGATAAAGAGACGTATTCCTCCATGTTGCACCGTACGTTGCACATTTATATGTTTGTGGCCGCCTTACATTTAATTAGCACCGGACTACGTCCGTTGGCACAAAGCACCATTGTACATTTGGGCGGTAAAGTTCTTTTCTTTGCCAATATGGTATCGGTAATTATTGACAATGCCACACTGGCCGCTATTGAAATTGTTTCTAATATCTCTTTGGCAGATTTAACCTATATGCTCGTTGGTTTGGTCGCATTTGGCAGTATGTTGGTGCAGGGGAACTTGCCCAACATTGTGGCGGCAGAAAAACTGGGTATCAAATCGCGTGAATGGGCCCGGGTGGCCGTTCCGACGGGATTAGCCCTGATGGGTGGGTATTTTATCTGCCTGGTCCTATTCAATTAGTCCTAGTCTCAATTAGGTCCAAAGACCCTTTCCCTCCACCTGCGTTTTATCTACACTATAGATATGAAGAAAGGTTTTCTAGCACTGTTTTTTATTTGGACAGTTCTGCCTCTGTGCGCCCAAACTGGGATAGTGAAGAAAGGAGTACAGGCAGTGGCGGATTCTGGAGCATTATATAATACACTGTCTGCTAATATGCAAAGGCAAGTGGCTTTAAATTTAAGAGGGTATTTCTTATCCGCACCTCTAGAACCCACCCCCCAACACGAGATTCAATGGGAGGTTTTCCTGCCGACGGAAGCGCAAAAAAGAGAGGGATATAGTGTTTATTTGCGTGCGCTTAAGGCAACGGAGGCACTTAGCCGGCTATTGCAAACCAAACTTTACTATCAAGGATTGGAATTTACCCCCTTGTGCGAGCTTGAAATTTTACGTGATCTTCACTTTGTCAACAAAACACAGCGTTTGCTTGGACAGGCATCTATGTTTGTCAGGCAGGGTGTAAAAAGAGATTCTTCTTCAAAAATCATCTGGCGAGGGGACCCTGCTTTAACTGAAGCACGCCGATTTGTAGAGGGAGTTTCCCGCTTTTACGAGATGTGCTCTACGGGGCAAATTTTCCCTTTAGAAGAACCGGAGGAAGAACTGGAAAAGGTAAGAGAAAAATTTAATCCGGACGTATTTTTTCTTCATAACCCTCGTAAAATAAAGTTTTTTGAATGGATTTTTCAGCGTAAAAATAAGGGTGCTCTGCCCTCCTCTTTGCGGGTAGCAGCTGTGGTAGATCCTACTATTTTTAAAGAGTTACTTAAATTTCAAAAGAAAGAAAAATTGTCTGGCTGGACGTTGGAATACTATGACAATCCGGAAGCATTCTTAAACACCCCCGGGCACTTGTCGTATGACTTGGTATTGAGCGACGTTTTGATTAAAAACGGTGGCGGAAAATATTTAGCCTGGATGTTGCGTCAGCAAAATTTTGAAGGTTCTATAGTGGCTATGAGCGGTTATTCGGAAGATGAAAAGACGGGGATGCGTTTAATGGCAGCCGGAATGGACGGTATGATTTTTTCGGGAGCTGTTTTATATCATCAGGTGTTAAGGCAGTTATTCAAAAATTTCTTTTACTATAAAAATCAGCGAAGCAAAGATACAGGAGACGGGAAAAAATGAAACGCAGTTTGTTATTGCTTTGTTTCTTTATCGTTCCGATTGTGAGTTGGGGGCAAGGTGGCTCGGTGGCCTTACGTAAGGGGCTGGAAGCACTGGCAGATCCTGCTGTGTTGCAAGAGGCTGTTTCTGCTACGCTACAACGGCAAGCGGCCCGGGAATTGCGGCAATACTTTTTCCAAGGTCCTTTGGTGCCTACTCCACGCGAACAAATAGAATGGAAGTTCTCTGCTTCGGCCGCTGAAAAGAAAGAGGGTTATAGCCTGTATTTGCGTGCCCTTAAATCAGCCGGCGCACTTAACAGAATTTTGAATACCAAGCTTTTTTATCAGGGGCAGGAAGTTTCTTCTTTTTGCCCTGTTGAGCTTACACGGGAGATTTCTTTTATTGAAAAAACGCAGCGTGCCGTTAAGCGGGCGTCTGCATTTGTTTCTTTGCGAGACCCTTCTCTTTTGCGTGCTCAAAAATACGTAGATCATGTTTCCCGTTTTTACACTATGTGTTCCACTGGGCAAATCCTCTCTGCTGTGGATTATGACGCAGACCTGTCAGGGAAAGAATTTAATCCACAAGAATTTTTCCTTCAAACCCCTCCCGATTTGCACGAAACAAAACAGGGATTGTTTCAACAGATTTTTGGACGCAAGAGCAGAGCAGACAATTTCCCGCAAACACTACGGGTGGCGGCTGTAATGGACCCTTTTGTTTGGGAAGAATTTTCGAGATTTCAAAGGAAAAAGAAATTAGTTGGTTGGACCGTAAAACATTTTGAAAGCCCGGAAGTTTTCTTAAACGATTCGGAGCATTTGTATTACGATCTTGTACTGACGGATATTTTGATTAAGGGCGGTGGCGGAGAATATTTGTCCCGTTCGTTGCGTGCGCAAGGATTTACCGGCTCTATTTTAGCAACCACAGCCTATACAGAAGAGGAAGAATACGGGCAGAAATTTTTGGCCTGCGGCATGGATGGTATGGTTTCTTTGGCTTCTGATTTAAAAAGTAGTATTTCAACGATTTTTTCAGAAAAATTGAATAACTTTTTCTACTACCAGGCGCAACGAGCTAAAGAGAAAGGAGAGCAGAAGTGAAACGCAAAGTAGGGATTTTTTGCCTGTTGGTTTCGCTGGTGGGTGTAAGCAATGCCCAAATCACCCCTCAGGCGTTGCGTGCAATTGCCGATTCTGCTCTGGAACGGCAAATAGTGCGGGAATTGGCCATCCCCATTGTAGACAAAATAGTACCGGTTGTTCCTACAGACATTCTTTCCGTACGTTTTGTATTAAATAATTCGCCGTTTTCTCAACGACAAGAGTTGTACGATAGATACACTCGGGCTATCAAAACGGCGGACAATTTAAGCAAAGATTTTACCACTTTCTTGCATTATCAAATTACGACTCCGGTACAATTGAAACCGTTGGAGATTGAGCATAATTTAAGAGAAATTGCGCAAGCGCAAGCGGAGTTGTTAGCGGTGGATAGATATTTGTGGGAGAAGGACCTTGCCTTGGAAACGGTGTACCGTAATTTAGAGTTGTTGAGTAATTATTTTGAGTCGGTAGGGAGCGGGCAAGCCCTTCCTTTGGTGCCCCCTCGGCAACGGAAAGAGATTGACGAAGGAGACTCCAATTGGAGAAAACAGATTATTAAGCGCCAAGGGCGCACATTCAAGGTGAGAGAATTTTTCTTGCGAACATCTAAAAAGGACCAAACTGCTCTGGCAGATTTTAAATTACCGAAAAAATTAAAGGTAGCTATTTTAAATGATCAAGAAAGATTGTTGCAAAATTTTTCCCAAATTAAGCAATTGCCCGGTGGAGAAGATTGGGAGATAGATACGTTTCTTTCTCCGACAGATTTTTTGAATCATCCTAATTTTTATTCCTACGATTTGATTTTGATGGATTTAAATTTGCGTCCGGGCGGGGGTGTCTATCTAGCGCTACGCCTGCGGGAAAAGGGCTACAAAAATGCAATTTTAGCAGTAACGGCGTATGAAGAACAATCGGCTTTTGGAGGGAATTTGTATAATATGGGTTTTGACGGGGCATTTGCCTCTGGTGTTAGTTGGAAAATGTATGACCCGTGGGCTCGCGATATTCTGTTTGAAAAAATTAAGAACTATTATTTTTTGAAGAAGAAATACGGTTGGGAGCATTAAAAATGAAAAAGAAAATTATATTGATGTTATTACTTTTAATAGGAGGGCCTTTGCTTGGGCACGCCCAACAGGTCCAGTTGCGTAAAGCGTTGGGGATGTTGGCAGAAGTTAAACGGGAAGTGTCTTCAGTAACTCTCCAGCGTGATTTGGCCAACCGACTCCAACCTTATTTGGTTTACATTCCACCATTGGCGGCCCCCTTACGCACCATCTCTTTCTCTTATTACGAGCCTACCCCTGAACAGCAATTAAAACAATATAAAGAATTTGGGAAAGTTCGCCGACTTGCAATAGAGGAAGTTCATTCATTGCGTACATTTGTTTATTATCAAACAATCCATCCGCAGCCTATTTCCTATACAGAAATCGGTAACCGTTTAGCCCGCTTGGAAAAAACACAACAGCAAGTGAGTAAAATGCGTTTGTTATTAGAAGAAGCTGATGAAACTTTAGACCAGGCCCGTCGTTTAAAACAGATAAGGGAAAAAATAATGAGTGCCCGTGAAAAGGCGCGCCAAAAAAACGAACCGGAACAGGTGGTCTTATCCGCTGATGAGGAACTGGACGTATTGTCGGCCAACTTACAACGGGGGATTATTTATTATCAAGCTCTGGGCACCGGAGTTGATGATGTTTCTTTTGAATTAGGCGATAAGGAGGCCCATAGTCCAGAACGTGAAGACCGCCCGTTAGATATTAATCAATTTTTCTTATATCCGCCGCAAGAAGCGATTGAACATCGTTATTGGCCTCAACAATTCCGTTTGGCCGTTCTGACTGATAGCAAACAGGTAAATAATGCTTTTCGTTATTGGGCCAATAACCATCCCCTTTTTCAAAATTGGACGGTGGATGTTTGGGCCGATCCAGACGATTTTATCAATAATCCTTTTTCTACTTCGTATGACATGTTGCTCACAGATGTGATGATTCCCAACGGTGGAGGAACATTCGTAATGCGAAAATTACGTGAAGACGGTTTTGAAAAACCAATCATAGCATTAACGGAATTTGATGAAGCAGATATATGGGCCAAGCGCTTGTTTCATAAAGGGTATGACGGTATGATCAGTCGAGAAGATGTGGACGTCAACTCTCCTTCTTTTGAAGATTTAATTTTTCACAAGCTAAACAATTATTTTTACTACCGTGCCGTGAACGGTTGGGATCATTAAAAATCATAGTCCTTCGCTTTCAAAAAAGGTACAATATAAGAAATTTGAAGGCGGAGGAATAAATGAACTTCCATAACATTCTGCACAAGATGGTAGTAGGAGTTGTAATGCTGGTCGGTTTTGGAATCGCCTTGGGATGGCCCCAATACAAAAAACACCAAACAATTGTAAAAGCACAACAAGCTTTGGATTTTGGGCGTGAAATTGCCTATCAACAAGCCGTCTATAAAGACCAACATGGTCACTACGAGCCGGATTTCAGTAAATTGGAATTATCGCACATTTGCCCCGTTGCCAACGGGGAGGAAAATCGTTTTGAAATAAAATGCGATCCGTATGTGTTCTATCTCAAGGACGGACATATTGTGCGGATAGATCACCCGGACATGCCCGAATGGTTTGAGTTGGATATAGATGGCGGTACGGTAAGTTGCTCCTATGAAGAAAATTCTTGGGCCGGCGAGCATATTTGTGATAGAATGGATGTATCTAGTTTATAACAAGGAGAGTGTATGAAAAAGATATGGCTTTTGGTATTGGTGGCACCGTTTATTTTTGCATGTGCCCCTAAAGTAAAACGGGTAGAAACAAACTTGGTAAAAGATGTAAGTGGCGGTTGGAACGATACAGATGCCCAAATGGTTGCTCAAGAAATGATTACCGATTGTTTAAACAGTGGCTGGTATCCTAAATATCTTACCCAAAAAGGGAAAGAACCGGTTGTTATTGTGGGAACCGTTGTAAATAACACGATGGAACATATCAGCACCGGCGTATTTGTGGAAGAAGTGCAACGCGCACTTATCAACTCCGGCAAAGTCGAGTTTGTGGCTTCTGCAGCCGAGCGCGGAGAAATACGTGCGGAACGTTTGGATCAAGATGAGTTTGCCAGCGAAGAAACCCGCAAAGCCTTTGGCAGAGAAGTAGGGGCCGATTTCATGCTTAGCGGAGTATTAAATTCCGTCGTAGATAAAGCTAGCAACAAGGCTGTTGTATTTTATCAGGCGAACCTAAAATTAATTAACTTGGAAACCAACCAAATTGTTTGGAATGGACAAAAACAGATTAAAAAATACGTAAAAAATAGCAAAGTTTCTTGGTAAAACTTATGATAAAGAAGGCGCGTATATGGGTGTTGGGGCTAGCCGTTGTTTGCTCCGCGTGTGCGGCGCCTTCTTTGCGTTATAAATCAGACGTACAAAAAATGATGGCCGCCGGAAAATTCAGTGAGGCGGCCGCTTGGGTGGAAAGCAAAAAGAGTAAAATGTACGCTGACAGAGACGCACATCTGTACGCTTTGGATAAAGCCGCTTTGCTCCATGACGCACAATCTCATCAGGAAAGTGATACCTTGTTGGAACAAGCACAACAACGCATAGAGGATCTCTATACCAAAAGCGCCTCGGCTACGCTGGGCAAAGTAGTTGTGAACGATTTGACTACCCCTTACGAAGCCGCCGATTATGAAAAGGCATTTACCTATTTTTACCGTGCTATGAATTTTTTGCAGCAAGATAATTTATCGGACGCGGCTGTAGAAGCCCGCCGTGCTGCTTTCTTTTTAGATCACTTGCGCGCAAGCCAGCAAAAAGGATATAACGACGACCCGTTTATTCAATACTTTGCCAGTTTGATTTTTGAATCGGTCGGGCAACGTTCCGACGCTCGTATTTCCCGCGAAAACGCATTGAATGCTTACCGCAAACAGGGGGGAAAATTAGATGTACAAACCCCGCATTTCTTTGTGCCGGATGATGTAGAACAATGGGGGGAAATTATCCTTCTTCATTACAATGGGCTTTTGCCCTTGAAAAAGACGCAAACGCTCCAATTGGCTTGGAATCGTGCTATCGGCATTGCTTCTTCTCCTCAAGAAACACGTTATGAGGTAGCCCCTGAAGTGGAAAATGCAATTTACGCAGGGATTATGGGCAATGCTATTACTATTGCTTTGCCTGCGTTGGAAAACCAGCATTATCAAGTTCGTTCTTCTTTAGCGATGGTAAACGGCCAGCGTTATCCTTTGTTAAGAATGGCTAACCTGGGGGCTTTGGCCCACCAGGATTTAGAGGAAAAAATGCCCGGTATTTGGTTCCGTACTGTTACCCGGGCCGTGGTTAAACAATTAGCTGCTGTGCAAGCGCGTCATGCGGTAAATCGTTCTGCGGATAGACAAGGCAGTGTTTTGGGGGACTTTGCCGGTATGCTGGTCAGTGTATTGGGCGCTGCCTTTGAGAAGGCCGATACCCGCCAATGGTTTACCCTGCCGGCAGAAATTCACATGGCCCGTATTTTTGTCCAGCCGGGCACACAGGATATTCAACTGCTTTTAAAAGACGGATATGGTAATATAGTAGGAGAAAAAGTTTTTGAAAATGTAAAAGTCGGGCGTGGGGAGCGCGTTTTCCTGCACTACCGCAGTGCCCGTTGAGGGGAAAAATGAAAAAAATAATCGTACTGACTGCTGCCTCTTTTTTGTTGGGGGCGTGCGGCACAATGAACAAAAATACCGTCAGTTACCAAATGTCCAAAATAGACGCTTCTAAATACTACGTGGTGGCTGGTGATGGCACTGATAAAAAAGCATCTGCCCAGAAGGCTTTGGACAATATGAAAAAAGAATTGAGCCAACATACGCCGCAAGATGCCCAAGAGGTGTTGGCAGATCTAATAGCTAACGCAACTGTTAAAAAAACGTGGCGCGATACGGACTCTGTTGCCAAACATTACTATTCATTGGCGGTACTCTCCCGCGAGAATGCTCACAAAATTTTAACTCCCCGGCTTAATCAGACAGATGCTCAATTGGGCGGATTGGCACAACAATTTTCTTCTCCGGCAGATCCTTTGGCGGATTTAAAAGTAGTTTACAAAATGCAGCCGCTTGTACAACGCCGCAGGGCGTTGGATGAGGTTTACCAATTTGTAGACGCAAACAGCCAAACGTATATGCCGGACACTTTCAACCCCTATAAAGATATTTTCAAACAAAAATTATCAGCCGTCAAAGTAGGGATTGAGGCCGACGGAGATGAAAGCGATACCATGGTTACCTATGTAACGGATGCTCTGACAAAAATGGGTTTTGGGGTGGTAGATGAAAATCATCCCAACCAAGTATTAACGGTTCAACTCCAAACAAAAGTAAACGGATACGATTCACAAAAAGTAAATGGATTGATATGGTGCAACAGTAGTGCGGCGGTAAATCTGGTGGACTGCGCGCAAGGCACGGTGTTTTCCAGCTTTAATGTCAGTCAACGGGCTGGCACGACTCGCCGGACGGATTCTCTACAGCGTAGCATGCAGGCTGCCGGGCAACAAGCGGCCCAAGAAGTGGCTACGCGCTTGGAAAATTATTTAAAAAATAAATAAAGGAGAGTTATGAAAAAAATTATTTTTGCATTGATGTTGATGGTGCCGTTAACGGCCTGCGCACAGGATGCGTCGGAGGCTACAGAAGATATTGCTGAACGCAACAAAATGCTCTATTCGTTGGGTTTCCTGATGGGAGATAATTTAAAGCAAGAGCTTATTTTAGATAATGAGGACGATTACAAAGCCGTTTCCCAGGGGATGCGGGATAGTCTGCTTAATAAAACCGCCCAAACCAATGTGGAACAATACAAGCCTCAAATTATGCAAAAGTACCAGGAAGATGCCCGGAAAATTGCCCAAAAACGCTTGGCAGAACAAAAAGAATATTTGACTTCTTTTGAGAAAGAAAAAGGTGTGAAAAAATTGGATAACGGGGCCCTGATTAAGCTATCCCGCGCCGGTTCGGGTAAAAATCCCAAGGCAGACAGTACCGTAACCGTTCACTATACAGGTACGTTGTTAGACGGTACAAAATTTGACAGTTCCCGGGACCGCAATCAGCCGTTCCAAACTAACCTAATGTCCGTAATTCCTTGCTGGACCAAGGGGATGCAACAAATGAAACCGGGTGCTCGCGCTCAACTGGTATGCCCGCCGGAAACGGCCTATGGCAGCCGCCCTGTGGGGCCGATCCCTCCGGACTCAGTGCTCATATTTGATGTGGAAATGATTAGTCTGGATAAATAATGTCAAAACTCAGCCGCGTTTTACTGATTATAATGATTACCGCCCTCGCCTATATGGGGGCGGTAAGAGGTTATCAGTGGTATCAACGTAAGGCAGAAGCTTACAACGAAGCTCATCCGGCTCCTCCTTTGTTTCAAACCCAGGAAGAGACTGCCGGCGAGCCGGTGGAAGTGCGTCCTTGGACGGCTGGGAAGGAAGATATTTTTCTTGAGCAGCAACCTCTTTCCGAAGTGTTGCAAGAACAACAAGCCAAAGAAACCATAGAATCTATTTTAAGTGATTATCGCATGAACCCGGCATTCCGTAGATTTAATGCGGAATTGGAACGGGTCACTAAAGGAAAAGTTTCCGATTTCGGCCAATTAAGTAATCAAAGTCTATCCCAAATTTTGAAAGATAATCCGGAAATAGAAGAAGTAGTACGTAAGAATATGGCAAGAGAGGATTTTGCGGAAGTATTACAGCAAATTTTTTCCAATCCGCAATACCAGCAAAGTGTGGCTCAGTTGCAAGGCGGGGATGTTCCCTCAGGCACAAACGGCCCAGTCCAAAGATGAATAATCAGCTAAAATATTGTATGCTATAAAATATCGGAGGTACTTTTGTGATTAAAATTTTAGTAAAAGCTTTTATTTTAGTTTGTATTGTATTGAGTATTTATTTCATTGTCAATCCGTCCGCTTGCTCTAATTTGATTAACGGGCGCGTAGTTAATTCTATGGATGAAACATTTACCCAACCGGACCGTGTGGTGCCGCAACAAGAATTATTGGGCCCTTCCGGAGATAAACCGGAAGTAACACAAACGCAGGAAGAATCGGACGTACAACCCGCGCAGGATAGTTCTTTTGTGCAACCCTCTACCACCGGGGAGGAGACAGCTGCTCCCGTAACAAGCGGATACTCACAGGAAGAAGTAGATGCCGCTATTGCCAGCCGCTATGTGGAGTTGGAGCGGGAATATGCAAAGAAAAACTTGGACGGCAAGGATATGGCCAAAGAAATTTCTTACACGGTGATGGATGATTTTGATTTGACCCCCAGCGAATGGGAAGCATTCTTGCAACGGGCAACGGCTACAAACTTATTTGATAAAGTTCGTCAAGAATATGATCAAATGGAAGCAGAAAAATAAAGCTTTCTCTACGAAAAAGCCCCCACAAAAGTGGGGGCTTTTTTATGGCGTTTTAAGATATTATAAATAAATTTCCAACTTGTCTAATTGCTTGCCGGTATTGCTATAAACGGTTAATGTTAATTTGCGATCCACAATTTTTCCTACCGCATAGTGACGGGCTGATACAAACCGGGCAGTGGAAGGGTCACTGGTAATACGTTTTGTAGGGGTGGGGCCGGCAGTCCCCAACGTAACGTAAGTAACGCCGCGTTGGTTGGGCTCGCCGTTTAGTATGGGGAAAGTGCGCTCGTAATTGTTGTCGCCCCCTTGCAATACCAATTTTACGCGGTAATCTTCGAAAATTTTTACCAAGTTTGCAAATACTTCCGGATTGGGGCCGTTTGCACCGGTAGAATAAGCGGGTGTATTCATTACTACGATTTTCCATTTTTCCGGAACGCCGGACAAAGTGGTTTTCAGCCATTTTATTTGGGCCGATTCTTCCCCTATTTCCGGAGCCCACACCGCTCCTTGGGTAATGTTTGTGTCTAAGAATACAAATCGTGCATTGGCCGTATCAAAGGAATAATATTTAGGGGTAGCATTGCTCCACGTCATATCATGGTAACGGGAATAATTGGAACGGAGAAAAGATTGGCTATCTTTGCTTTGACGGTCCGGACCATATTCGTTAGGGCCTAGAGCTATAAAAAGAGGCGTCTTCTGGAGGACTCTTTTAAAGGGAGCAAAAAATTCCGCATTGGCATCTTCGTTCAATCCGCTATGGGTGAGATTACCGGTATGAATTAAAAAGTCGCTATCGTGCTTTTCCATGAGGGCAGCGATTTCCGTACGGGGAGTAAGGGCCGTATCTTCCCAAGAGGAAGGGGCTAAAGGAATGGAGAAATTGTGCAAATCCTCCTCGTTAACGGTAGGGTGTACATCGCTGGCGGTAGAGCCTATGGCCAGGAAATTGACAATCTTTCGTTCCGGTGAAAATAACGTGCGAAAAGAGCCTTCCAATGGGTTTTGTACACCCGTTTGCGCACGGTTTTCCACATATAAGCGGTAGCAAAATTCTTGGTTAGGCACCAGACCGTACAGAATAACTTTGTGATTAAAAGCAGAAGGGGTAACGGTCATGATTTGGTTGCAATGGGGAGTAGGCCCATATTCCAACCAACTGGGGGTGGAGCTGTCTGTTTGCCATTTTAACACCAGGGTATTTTGGGTAACATTTTCCAAATAAGGGCCCCGAATAATTTGAGCCGCCTGCGAAGCGGAAAAAGCAACGACGAATAATGTGACACAAAGCAACCATTTTTTCATGCTTTTATTGTACCAAATCTGCGAGAACAAAAAAATGCATTTTCCTTTCAAAAACCGTTGAAATTTAGTTTAATAAATAATATGAAAAAAATAACATTTGTTTTGGGCGTGCTTTTGAGCACGATAAGTGGGTTCGCTTCCGGCTGGGAAGCTACTGTCGATTACCGCGGTTCATCGAAATTTTATCAGGGAGCCGCTTCTATTGAGAGACAAATGGGCCTTTCCTATTTTGCGGGATTAGAAGCTCGTTATACAGACGAAGATGCATTAAAAGATCCCGTCTATTCCGTTTATTTGCCTTTGCGCTTGGAATCTAACTTATGGAAATTGACACTGACTCCTTTTTACTATTTTAAAAACAAAAGCCACGACGTTTCCTTTCAGGATGCTTATGCCTACGGGATAAGTACTCGTTTCATTATGACGTTACAAGAAGATTTGACGGAGGATTTATATACCCATGCGTATTTGGGGGTTTCATTTGCCCGCCAAAAAGGCACGTTGTTTTTAGAAAATGGGGACGTTTCCAACCAATACTACTCTCAAATGGCTTATACATTGGGACTGCATAAAAATTTCTTCCATTCTTTTAGTTTTGAAGTGTTTGCCAATGCCTACCAGTACCCCAACGGAATTACCGGAGTGGAGTCTTTCCGTGGAATTTTGGACCAATGGGATTTGGTCCAATCCCCTTCGCTTGATTTAAGCCATGAACTGGGTAAATACCATGTGGGGGGGCAATTAACCCGTCTATGGGTGGAACGTCGGGCTTCTTTGTATCTTGGCTATCGCTTCGGTGAATTCTATTCCACGGATCCGGAACATTCCTTTTTGCTGGGGAACACTTTTGCTGTGACCAATACAATTCAAGCGGATGCGGCTTATAATCATTTGCGCACCATTCATAATGAACGCAAACGAGATGTTTTCTACGTAAAATTGAAATTCTCTTTCTAGAGGGACCATGGAGCCAAACGAACTGGGGCTAAACATTCATATATTGACGTTGATTGCCCATAAATTGCGCACTCCTCTATCCATTATCAATGGATATTCAGAGGCGGTTGTGGCGCAGGCCGGGAAGGAAAAATTTTCGCCCTTTACCGCCAAAGCGTTGGAAGAAATTTGTCAACAAGGCGGGCATATGGGGCAGTTAATTGAAAAATTAGCTGCTTTCAATAAAGTGATGATGGTAGAGAAGAATGCGCTAGATAAACGTCCTATTCCTATCAACAAAATGCTTAAACACTGTACTTCCTTGGTGTTGATGCAAAGAAATAGTGCGGGACTTCCTACGGACTCTTCATCCGATGCTACCTTTGTAAAACGTGGAGTGCAGGTGGATATTGATTGCCCGGCAAACTTAACCATTAACGGGAATGAAGAAATGTTGCGTTTGTGCATATCGGAACTAATGGAAAACGCTATTAAATTTAACAACAAAATGGAAAAAATTATTAAAGTGCAAGTAGCCAATCATGGGGACAGTATTTCTCTTTCTGTGCGTGATTACGGGGTAGGGGTGCGTCCGCAAGATGTGGAAAACTTGTTCAAACCGTTCTTTCAGGTAGATGATGATTTTACCGGGCAAGTAAACGGTTGGGGATTGGGGCTATCTATGGTCCAACGTGTTGTTACCTTACACGGCGGGACAGTAAGTGTGGTATCGGACCGAGGACTTGGCTCTATTTTTACACTAAAATTTCCGCTTTAATTTATGACGACAGAGCAATTATTAGAAGCTATTTGTGAACAATGTGACCACTTGCGCATACAAGTGTATACTGCCCAGGGAGAACTGGCGCAACTGAGCAAACGTTTGGAACAGATTTTGCAACAAATCCGGAAAGGAATTGAAGTGAGAGACGTTCTTTTCGCGGAGGAATTTAATCAATTTTGCCAACGGTTGCGTGCGCAAATGAATGAACAAGAACCGGTATGGACACAATTGCGTAACGATATTCGCACTCGCAAAGATGCCCAATGGGATGGTTCTTTAGCTTTGGCGGCCAAAGGGCTTAACAGCAAAGCAAAGACCCTTTCCCGCACGTGTGACGAATTTATTACAGAGTATGATGCTTTTTGCAAAAACTATAAGAATTTTACGGCAGCTAAATTAAATGTTTGGTTGCTTACTTCCTGCCAAACGGATATTGCAAACTTGACGGGTAAAATTTTATTTATTGCGCGGGAAATTGCCCAAAAAACGGAGCGTAACCGAATTCCTTATGCAAATTGACAAAACCAGTTATTATTATTCCAAAACCAGTGCTATTTGTTTGACTATTATTGCGGCAGGTGTTGTGACGGCTTTTTTGGTATATACCAAAGCGTTGTTAATTCCGTTGGTAATCTCCATTTTTTTCTATACCATTTTGGCACAAATAACACTTTATTTGCGTCACCGATTTTGTTTCCCGAAATGGCTTGCCTTGACTTGTTCCATTCTGTTGTTTATCTGTGCATTTGGCTTGGTCGTGTTATTTACGGTCAATGCGGTAGGCGATTTTTTGAAAGGAGCGGAAGTTTACCGTCAAAGTTTATTGACTACTTCTAAAAATGTATTAACAGTCGTGCAGGAACACGGCATTACGGTAGACCAAAATTTTGTAGAAAATTATTTACGCGAACTGCCTATTTTTGATTGGCTTAGAAATGTGGGCGGGAAATTGTTTACGGTTTTGTCCGATTTCCTGTTGATTATTTTGTTTATGACTTTCTTTTTGTTTGGGTCCAAAAAAACTCCACCCGTTACCAACCCGGCCATTAAGGAAATGCTAGCCAACATATCGGTATATTTGTCTGTTAAATTAATGGCTTCTGTGATAACAGGAGTGGTGGCGGCCTGTATTTTGTTTGGCTTTCAAGTGAAATTGGCCCTTGTATTTGCATTATTTATATTCTTGCTGAATTTTATTCCCAGTGTGGGTTCTATTATTGCCGTGCTTTTGCCTGTGCCGGTGCTGTTTTTGCAATTTGGATTTAGTGGCCGTTTCTTTTCCATATTGGGATTATTGACAGTAGCGGAGTTTGTGATTGGAAATATGTTGGAACCTCGTTTCTTGGGGGAGGGACTGGACCTTCACCCTGCTACGGTGGTTACTTCTTTGATTTTTTGGACGTTGGTTTGGGGCGTTCCCGGCGCATTTTTATCTGTTCCGCTGACAGCTTCTTTAAAAATTGTTCTTAGCAGGATTAAACATACCCATGCAGTAGCTGAATTTATGGCCGGGCGTCTGCCACAGTAATTTAAGAAACTTATCAAAAGGCCACTGCTTTTGCAGTGGCCTTTTTTAATTACAAAATCATCATGCTATCGCCGAACGAATAGAAACGGTATTTTTTCTCTATGGCTTGCAAGTAAGCTTCGTAAATGAAATCTTCTCCCGCAAAGGCACTGGTCATGCACAGGGGGGTAGAGTCTGGGAAGTGGAAATTAGTAATTAAGCAATCAATGGCTTTGAATTTATAACCGGGATAGATAAACAAATCAATCCATTTTTTTCCATCGTGCGTAATGTGATTTTCGTCCGTAAAACTCTCTAATGTACGGGTGCTGGTAGTTCCGCAAGAAAAAATTCGCCCACCGTTGGCGCGCACCTCGTTAAGAGTTTGTGCAGTCTGTGCAGAAATTTCTCCCAGTTCGGCTAACATTTTGTGCTCTTTGGGTTCCCCGCGTAAAGGTTTAAATGTGCCCCAACCTACGTGCAGAGTAATGTAGCAAATACGAACGCCTTTATCGGTCAGTTTTTGTAAAAGTTCCGGTGTGAAATGGAACCCGGCCGTCGGTGCGGCAATGGATCCTTCGTATTTGGCATAGACGGTTTGATAGCGTTCTTTATCGGTTTCAATGCTGGCAGAAAGCCCACTGTGTTTGCGGGCTTTTTCGATATATTGTGGTAATGGCATTAACCCGTGTGTATGGCAAAAGGGCAAGATGTCCTCTTGGTTAAATTCCAATAGCAGTTCATTATCGTCTGTTCTTCCCACCGCTTTAGCTTGTAAACCATCTCCAAAATCTAATACCAGACCCTCTTTATATTCACGGGTTAATACGGCCCATACTTTAGGATTTTGCAGGGGGCGTACCAACAATACTTCTACTTTTCCTCCGGTGGGCTTGTGCGCAAATAATTTGGCCGGAAAAACTTTGGTATTGTTAATGACAAGAGCATCTTTGGAGGTAAAATATTCGTGAATATCGCGAAAAATGCGGTGCTCAATGGTATGTGAATCGCGATGAAGGACCATTTGGCGAGAAGAGTCCCGCGGAGTGGCCGGCTGTTTGGCGATCAGAGGATCTAAATCTAATTTTTTGAAGCGTTCAAAGGCCATATTAGTGTATCTGTTCCAGGACAGATCCCGGATAGTAATGTTTTAAAATTTGTTTATAGTTGTGGTTTCGCTTGGCCATGCCGTTAGCCCCGTCTTGACACATGCCAATGCCGTGCCCGTATCCTTTGCCGGTAAATTGTACCCCTTTTGTGCTGGTAATAATACGGGTAATTTTACAACTACGGATACCGGTAGCTAAACGAAAAGCCCCGCAGGGAACCGTTTTGCTGCCTTTACTTGTGGTAAGTGTTAAATTGGTAGCGCGCCCTGTATTTGTTTTGCGTACAATGCGAATACTTTTTAATGTTCCTTTCAGTCCAACGCTTTGGGCGTATTTTTCTACTTTACTCAGCGGAACGGTCATATTCCAGTTATGACTTTTGGAATGAGAATCAAATTTGCAGGAAGCTCCGGAGAGAGGTTTGATTGATTTGGTGGAAAAATGCCAGCTGCTTACATCATCAGTTGCGCCACCGCAATTGGCGTGATAATAAGTAAAGAATAATTTCCCTTGATAAGTAAGAACTTGCCCCTTGGTTTCATCTACCGCACGGGTGACGGCGTCGTATTTTTTTCCATTACCGCGGTAAACTTGACTGCGCACATCACTGTACAAGTCAAAAGATTTATTTTTTACGTTCTCCAATGATTTTAAAGTATAAGTACGAGCCGCCACAGCCTGTGCTTTCAAAGCTTCTACCGGCCAGGAGGGGCTCATTTCATAAGGAAGTACGCCATGCAAGTATTCTTCCAATGAAACATATTCTACTAACATGAGTTGACCCCCGCTTGACGGGAGTACGTAAAACGTACCGGTGTAAGAATTATTGTTCCAAGTTAAAGAGGATTGCACCGGTTCAATTAAAATGGGTTGATTGTCTTTCAAAGTGCCTACCTGAATTTGTCCGTCAGATAAGCCTTTTACCGCTACAGTACCTGCCTGTGAAATTTTATATTTCTTTTTTCCGTCTAAGGTGTAGATGTTAATACGGCCCGAATGCTTGATAAATGCTTCCGGCAAATTTTCTGCCAGCAACACACGTACAATTTTTTCTTTTTGCGGCGGTTGTTCGGGGGGAGTATCCGGTGTGGTTTCCAAAACGGAAGGATCATCAAGAACGGCCGTTTCTTCTTCTGCCGGAGTAGGAGAAGTAATGGAATTATCTAAACGTGCGGAAGGAACTGCACAGGCTCCGCTAAGCAAAGCCAACGCATACAAAAAAATGAATTGAATGCGAATGTTTTTCAAAAAATTCTCCTAGAATAAAGATTCTGCACTGGGTTTGCGTCCCAAATGTTCATAGGCTTTAGGGGTGGCAATACGCCCACGGGGCGTACGCGCAATAAAACCGGCTTTAATTAAGAAAGGTTCAATAACATCCGTCAACGTATCTACGGATTCCGATACTGCAATGGCTAAATTTTCCACACCTACCGGGCCACCGGAAAAACGGTCAATCAACGCTTCTAAAATACGTTTATCTACGCTATCTAATCCTTCGCTATCGATATCTAAAGAGTCCATGGCCGTAATTGCAATTTGATGCGTGATAACCCCTTTTCCTTTCACTTGGGCAAAATCACGCGCGCGGCGCAACAACCGGTTAGCAATACGTGGAGTTCCGCGGGAGCGTTTGGCCAGTTCCATAAGGCCTTCCCGTTCCGCGGCAATATCCAACAATTTGGCCGAGCGTGCCAATATGTCGGCAATTTCTTTTGTTTCGTAAAAACCGAGATTAAATACAATGCCAAAACGGTCGCGCAACGGGCCGGTAAGTAACCCTGAGCGAGTGGTAGCTCCTACCAAGGTAAACCGCGGCACGGCTAATTTCAGTGTGGTGGATCCGGCGCCTTTGCCGGTATTAATGAAAAAGGTGAAATCTTCCATAGCCGGGTAGAGGGCTTCTTCCACAGCAGGGTTTAAGCGGTGAATTTCGTCGATAAATAAAATATCGCCCTCGGCCAATTCGGTAGTTAACATGGCGGCCAAATCACCGGGCCGTGCTAACACCGGGCCGGAAGTAGTTTTGATATTTACGCCCAACTCTTTGGCTAATATATTGGCGAGCGTCGTTTTCCCTAAACCGGGCGGAGCATAAAACAAGCAATGGTCCAAAGCCTCTTTGCGGGATTTGGCGGCCGCAATAAAGATGCGTAAATTTTCTTTTAATTTTTCTTGACCGATAAATTCATCTAACGTTGTAGGCCGCAGAGCAGCTTCCAGCCCGGCAGATTCCTCGGTCAGTTGGGTAACATCTAAAATTTCATTTTGATTGCTCATTTTTTCAATACCCGCAGTGCTTGTTTAATAATGTTTTCCAATTTTTCATTAGGGTTAAGACCTTGTGCAAACAGTTTGTCTACTGCCCGGCGAGATTCCGTTGGGGAATATCCCAGAGCTGTTAGTGCCTGCAACACGTCGGTCATATAAGGGGCTTGGTCCATTACTTTAATTTTACTTTCCCCTTGTACGGTTATTGCATCTATTTTATCCTTTAAAGAGGTGATTAATTTTTCAGCCGTTTTAGAAGTAAATCCAAAAATGCCGGTTAAAATTTTTGGGTCCCGGTTTGAAATAGCCTGGTGAAAATCCTTCACGGAACGCAGTGCTTTGTTGAGATATTCCAGTGCTTTTTTGGGCCCTGTATTGGGAATAGCTGTTTTAAATAAATACCACAGTTCTTTATCTTCTTTGTGAAGAAAACCGTACAGAGATGTCCCGTCATAAGGGGAAATAGATTCTGCCACATAGAGGGAAACTTCCGCCCCGGCCACCAATTCCTGTGCGCTGGAGGGGGGGAGGTTTACTTCGTAACCTATGCCGCCACACACCACAATAGCGTGGTCTTCTGACGATTCTAAAACGGTTCCTTGAAGATAAGCAATCATAATTTCATTTTAGCATATAACGCAAACAGAAAAAACGCCCCTTTTAATGAAAAAGGGGCGTAAAGTGCAAACGAGAACTATTTGATAATTTCTTTTACAATTTTGTAGGGGGCCGGTTTTTGTTTGCCGATTTTTACGGCTTTGGAAAATAATTCCAGCCCTTGTGTCAGTCGTTTTTTATCGGATGCATACAAAATGGCAACCGTATCGCCTTTTTTAACAGTATCTCCCGATTTGCGTTCCAACCAAATACCGGCACCGTAATCAATTACGTCTTCCATGGTGTTGCGTCCGGCGCCTAACAGCACGGCAGCCATGCCGGCAGTTTTGGCATCAATGTGTTGTACATATCCACTTGCGGGGGCTTGATAAATAGCAGTAAGCGGTGCATTTTTAAAATAGCGTTCCGGGCGGTCAACAGCGTCAGGGGAAGCCCCTTGCCATTTGATCATTTCACGTAGTTTTGCCAAAGCTTCACCGTTTTCAATCTTCTCTTCCATCAAGGCGCGTGCTTTGGCGATATCTTTTTGTTTGCCGCTGATGACTAACATGGCAGCCGCTTCTTCAATTAACAACTCATAAAAATCAGGGGCGATTTCTTTGCTCCCTTGAAGAATTTTAATAGCTTGGAACATTTCATTGGCGTTCCCTATAGCCCGGCCTAATGGTTGGTCCATATAGGTGATGAGGGCACGGCATTTTAATCCTAATTGTTTGGCTACGCTTACTAAAGCACGGGCCAACTTGCGGCTATCTTCCAACTTTTGCATAAAGGCACCGGACCCGTACTTGACATCCATAAGCAAACTGTCCACGCCTTCGGCATATTTCTTGGATAAAATACTGGCTACAATTAAGGGGCGGCTTTCCACGCTTCCGCAAGCGTCACGCAAGGAATAAAGTTTGCGATCAGCCGGGGCTAAATCGCTGGTTTGGCCGAACATGCAAACGTTTAATTTTTTAATTTGACGGTAAATCAAATTGACCGGCACGCGTACTTCAAAATTTTTCATGGATTCTAGTTTGTCTAATGTGCCGCCTGTGTGGCCCAGTCCTCGGCCGGACATCATTGGCACTGCCACGCCGCCGCAGGCCACCAGTGGGGCCAACGCCAGGGAAATGCCATCCCCCACACCGCCGGTAGAGTGTTTGTCAACTTTAGGCAGGGTTGTAACTTTAGAGAAATCGAGGCGTCCTCCCGAATGTGCCATAGCTTTGGTAAACATGGCTGTTTCTTTGGGGGAAAGAGGATTTAAAAAACAGGCCATTAAAAAGGAAGAAAGTTGATAGTCCGGAACAGTCCCTTTTGCGGCCCCTTGGGCTACAAAATCAAATTCGTCTTGCGTCAAAGGTTTGGCATTACGTTTTTTGATGATAATATCTATCATTCGCATAAGGATTCCTCCAATAAATAAAGTTCTTGCCTTCAGCATAGCATTTTAAGAAGAAAAAAAGAAGAGAAATTTTGAGAAATTGAATGGCTGGTTTATATTTTGTAAAATTATAAATTATATGAAGGGCTTTACACTTATAGAACTTTTAGTAGTTGTCCTGATTGTGGCAATTCTGGCTTCGGTAGGTCTGATGGAATATCAAAAGGCAGTGGAAAAAACCCGCGCAGCGGAAGCTATCACTCTGTTGCGTTCTTTATACCAAGCAGAACAGCATTTTTTAGCAGCTCATGGCCGTTATGCAGGCTCATTGGAATCGTTAAGTATTTCCTTTAAGGGGAAAAAAGTTGTTTGCACGCAAAATAATAAATCTTCGTGTTGGGGGTATTACAACACTGAGGGAATACAAAATAAAGATTGGTCCGTTGAGCTGGAAAAAGGGAAAAATCCTTCTATTTCTGTAGGCCGTATTTCCGGCCCCTACGCCGGAGCAGGGTTTTTTATGCAGTTGGAACGGAAAGATGGTATTCAGTATCCGTTAGAGCAGATGGCCTGCATAGAAAATCGAAACGGACGGTTTAAATATAAGAAAAAAGAAGGGTCCTACTGTGTAGATATGATGGATGGGGTTTATCACGGCCAAAGTTCAGCTTCCCGTAAATATGATATCGCATTTTAAATAGTGATGATTGTGAAAAATAAGTTTATTTTCGTTATAAAGAGGGAGCAATCCCTCTTTATTTCATAGTTGCTTTTTTTGTACACTATTGGAAATTGGTGCAATTATGAAGATATACAAGAATGCGACAGGTTTTACTTTAATAGAGATATTGGTAGTAGTAGTTATCATCGGGATTTTGGCCAGTTTTGGTATGGTGGAATATCGCAAGGTCATTGAACGTTCCCGTGCGGCGGAAGCGATTCGTTTACTACGCAATTTGTATCATGCGGAGAAATTGTACCATATAACGCACGGAGTGTATGCTTCGGCGTTGGATGAACTGGATTTTGGTTTTAAGGGAGAAAAAATTGTTTGCTCCCAAAGCAATAAGACCCCGTGCTGGGGGTATTACAATACCGAAGGAGTGCGCGGGGATCGTTGGTCTATTGAACTGGAGAAGGGGAAGAATCCGTCTATAACCGTAGGGCGGATAGAAGGGCCTTTCTCCGGTACAGGGTTTTTTATGCAGTTGGAACGAAAAGACGGTATCCAGTATCCGCTGGAACAGTTGGCTTGTCTGGAAAACCTTAAAGGGAAATTTACCTATAAGAAAAAAGAAAATTCCTACTGCGTAGATGTCATGGATGGTACCTTCTACAGCAAAAGTGCTTCTTCTCGTAAGTATGAGATTCCTCAATAAAGCTTTTTGATCGTTTTTATTTAAAAGGTTGTTTTTCAACCAAAACAGGGTTTGGGGATTTTAAGCGTTGGCAAACAAAACGCCAATGTTTAATCTTATAGGAGGAAGTAAACATGAAAAAAATACTTGTGTGCCTGCTAGCACTGTTAGTGGGCGTTTGTGCGAGTGCCCAAACCAAGCCGATCAAAAAACCTCAAGGGCAAGCCTTAAAAAGAAATATTGCCGCAGCCTTGCCGAAAATAGAAGAATATGAAATAGGAAGCTTGGGTTGCCATAACAAAACCAAGATGTGGGAAAAAGGCTGCCAAAAAGATTACTATGCGGTAGTATGGGGCAAAAATCAATATGCGTATGAGTACAAAATTCCGGGAAAGACCGTAACACTGCGTGGGCGTGATTTGCGCAGTAAAAATCCGCATTTAACAGAAAAAGATTTCCAAGACCAGTTTTACAAAATAATGGAAAAATTAAGAAGAATTAATGAAAAATATGCCCATGTGCTGATAGACTTATTACTAGACAACTATGGTTTAATGGACATTTCCGACATAATGTTATCCTCCAGTGAAGAACATCTCACGGATGTTTTTTTTAAAGACAGAATAGGGCATAAGCATTTCGTTAGTCAACTCAATTTGACGCTCTATGTTGTGTCTAAAGAAAAAGGAGCCCAGCGCCGTGTAGCCGAGCTGAGAATTCCGGAACCGAAAGACCGTGATGTAATATCGGTAGTAGGAGCGGCGGGAGCTGTGATAGCACCTATTTGTATTTTTGCTGCTCCGTATACTTACGGCACTTCGCTTGTGGGAACAGGCATACTTTGGGTCGTGGGATTTGCAAATGAGGCGCAATACTTGACGCTTAAGCATTTTGCTCCTTACTATGGAGCCACATTGAAGTAAAAAGTACGTTTCTTTGTGAGAAAATAAAAAACCACCTTAAAAGGTGGTTTTTTATGGGTAAGGATAGAATTATTTTAGTTTTACTTTGGCCATCATATCGTACATAATGATACTGGCCGCTGCGGAAGCGTTTAAACTGTCTACGCCTCCCATTTGTTTCTGTTCAATGGAGATGACTTCGTCACAATTTTCGGCGGTTTTCTCGCGGATGCCGAATCCCTCGGACCCAATAACAAGGACTGCCGGCGAATTGTATTTCATTTTGTGAATAGGTTTGCCGGACATATCGGCTCCGTAAATCCAAAAACCTTCTTCCTTTAAGTCATTCAGGGCAGAAGACAAATTGGCCACTTCCACGATTTTTACATTTTCAATGGCTCCGCATGCTACTTTATAGACAGCCGGAGTAATGCCTACCGTTCTGCGATTAGGAAGGATAATGGTAGAAAAACCTAAACAGGCGGCACTTCTGATAATCGCTCCCAGATTTTGCGGATCGGTCATTTCATCTACGGCTAACCACAAATCATCTTTTTGCCCTTCGCTGTCATAGATTGCAGTGGAAAGTTTCATGAGTTGAATGGGCTGGACTTTGGCCATAATTCCCTGGTGATTGGCATTGTGGGTTAGACGGTCTAACGTTTTGTTATCAATGCGGTCGATACGCACATTGGCCCGTTTGGCCAAGCGGATGATATCTTCCACCAAGCGGTGGCCGGCTTTAGAGTCCGAAACGTACAGTTGGGTAACATTGCGTTTTTTGCTGCGCAGAGCTTCCATTACCGGGTGAATACCATAGATAATATCTTGATTGTCTTGCATAAATCCTCCTAACCGATTTTTGCCGAGCCAAAACTCATACCGATTGCCAAAGCGGCTTTTACTTCGTCGCCATTGGGGTCTACCCGTTTCAAATTGGCAATTGCTTCTGCAATTTTTACTTCTGACATTTGGAAATTTTTGAATGAAGCCATAAAACCGAATTTTTCTTCTAACACCATATCCAGGGCCTTGGCTCCGTATAGGGTAGAGAGCCAGCGATCAAATGCCGTAGGGGTGCCGCCCCGTTGTGTGTGACCCAATACACACGCGCGCGATTCTATACCGGTGCGCTGTTCAATGCGGTCACTTAATTTGTAAGCAATACCGCCCAGGCGAATGGCATCTGTGCTTCCCTCTACTGTGCGGGCAATGGTTTGTTCTCCGGCTTCGTTTTGGGCGCCTTCAGCCGCCACTACAATACTAAAAGTTTTACCTCGATTTTTACGTTCTAAAATATGTTCCACAATTACGTCGTCGTTATACGGAATTTCCGGGATCAATACAATATCTCCGCCTCCTGCCAACGCAGCGCGCAATGCAATCCAACCGGCATAACGGCCCATGGTTTCCACAATCATTACGCGGTGGTGTGATTGGGCAGTGGTGTGCAAACGGTCGATAGCTTCGGTGGCAATGTGTAAGGCCGAATCAAACCCAAATGTTTGATCAGTAGCAGACAAATCATTATCAATGGTTTTGGGAACGGCTACAATCGGTAACCCCAATTCTACAAACCGTTGGGACATATGAAGCGTGCCATCCCCACCAATGGTAATTAATGCATCCAGATTATTTTCTTTAAAATTGTGCAAAACTACGCCCGATAAATCTTTTGGCTCTTGCGGCGTGCCAAAAGGGGCCAGGGTGTAACGGAACGGATTGGCAATGTTGCTGGTACCTAAAATGGTGCCGCCCAGCGTTAAAATGCCCGATACGGTTTCATTGGTAATCTTGAATAAATCATTGCGTACCAGTCCGTCAAATCCGTTGCGGATTCCCATTACTTCTATTCCGTGGGTCAACGCGTTTTTACTGACGGCGCGTACCACAGCATTTAGACCGGGGCAATCGCCCCCGGCTGTTAAAATTCCAATACGTTTTATGGTCATAGTTTCCCCTTAACCGGTGCGTAACTGTTTGACACGTTCTGCCACGCGGTCAATCACCCAACTGGGAGTAGAGGCCCCGGCTGTGATAAAAATTTTTTTAGCATTACGAATTAATTTTTCGTCCAACTCTGTTTCTGTTTCTACGTGTTGCACGGCTGAAGTTAAGGCTTTGCACAACAATGCAAGCCGGGCGGTATTGGCACTATGTTTCCCGCCCACTACAATTACCAAGTCTGCACTTTTTGCCAACTCAATAGTTTCTTTTTGGCGTTCTTTGGTGGGTTGGCAGATAGTATTGGACACTTGGCATATATCTGCATGTTTTTTAATTTCTTCAGCCGTTTCAAAGAAAACACTTTCTTTTTGGGTGGTTTGTGAAACGATATTTACTTTTTCAAAATGAGGTAAATGACGGGCTTCTTCCGGGCCGGCCACTACCATACCCTTGCCTTGGGTGTAACCCATTAACCCAATTACTTCCGCATGTTCGGAGTCTCCTACAATAACAGTTTGATAACCTTTTGCCGCATACTGGGCGATTACGTTTTGCGCATGCTTGACCAGTGGGCAAGTAGCATCCACTACTCTCATGCCGCAACTTTCTACTTCACGTTGAAACTCCGGTGTAATTCCATGGGCACGGATAACCAACACGCCATTTTTATCTGCTGCTTGTTGCGGCTTATCGATAGAAGTGATTTTCTTTTCAGCCAGTTGTTGGGTAACTTGTTTGTTGTGAATAAGCGGCCCGATGGTATAAACAGGCGTATTGCCGGAGGCTTCTAACTCCAGCACTTTATCAATAGCACGTTTGACACCGGGGCAAAATCCAGCCCGTTTGGCGACAATAACATCCATTTGTTTATCCATATTTATATTATAGAAAAAAACCGGTTTTACGTAAAAAGAAAGAGAAAATTAATGGGGCAGGTTCTTTACTAACATCCAAGATATCAAAAAAAGTCCCACCGCAGCTACTACAACAATCACAATGCTGGTTCCTATCCAATTTTTAGGACCTTGAGGAATGTCAGGTGTTTGCGAGCTCGTGAGGGCAGCCATTAAAGCTTCTGCCCGATCTATCTCTGTTTTAGGAGATTGGACAGTTGCCATGCGGAGTGTATTTTCGCCGGGGATATTATTTTGCAAATTAGTCAATATCTGTTCGCATTCTTGCAATAACTGCAAGGCACGCAAACGAAAAGTGGGGATGTCTTCCGGGGCTACTAAACAACTTTCATGGTAGACAAGCGCATTATCGTTGACTTCTAAATAGATGTCGTTGTGCTTTTTCAATAAGGACAATAATGCATTGGTTAAAAAAGTGTTGTCGCCCTGTTGGGGGGTATAAACGCAATAAGATTTGTCTATTTCCGGCATATTTGTTTTGATTTGCGGGTAATTGGATTTCGCAAACAGAGAACCAACGGGCGCAATTTTGAAAGTGGGGAACTGTTTGCGTTTGAGTTCAGCTGTAAAAATAGTAAAAAGTTGCGGCTTTGTGCTGGGTTTATCATCTACAAAAATAGCATCATCCGAAATACGGATGAAAGCCGCCGCAGCGGAAGACGTAAATACGTTGCGGTATTGATGAAAGAACTGCCTAAAAAATTCCAATTGGCCTACTGTTTGGATGGTGGTAACACTTTCGCGGTAGTTATCAAATTGCATATTTAAATGTTTGGCCAATTGGCCCAATTGATAACGTCGCGTGCGGGAAACTAAAATCAACGCGCACACAGACAACGAAATAAAAAAAACGAAAAAAAGTGTCATAGGTATATTTTACAATAGTTATTGATTTTTGTACGTGCGAATATAATTCGGTTCTAAATGATCCAGCCATTTTTTGGCAATAGGTTCCCCGGCTTTGGCAGCTAAAACATAGTAGTGGAGGGCTTGATTAGGATCCTGCGTGGTGCCGGTGCCTTTTTCGTATAGTTGCGCCAGTAAGGTTTGCGCCAACGGGCTGTTTTCTTCGGCGGCTTGTTTCAAAATTTCAAAACCGCGGGTAGCATTTTTGGGGGTTCCCCATCCTTCCAAATAGCAGACGGCCCAATTAATCCGCCCTTCAAAATTTCCGGTTTGGGCGACTTGCCGGTATAAATCAAAGGCTACAGTGGTGTTTTTGGGGCAACCCTTGCCTTCATTATAAAGCCCGGCCAATGCCAATTTGGAAGGGATGTGCCCGTTTTTAGCGGCTTGTTCGAACCAATGGAAAGCCTGCTGATAGTCTTGGCTGATCCGTTTTCCTGCGTAGTAAGTATAACCCAACCGATATTGTGCGTCTGTGTTTCCGGATAAGGCTTGCTTGCTTAAATAGGTAACGGAGTTATACAGGTGTCTTCTCACAAGAAGGAAGGCCAACCACAGGATTAATCCTGCAGTTAATAAAAGCAACAAAAAAGAAGGGAGGGTCATTTCGTTTGAATGAGCTTACGGTTGCGCAATGTATAAACAACGTCTGCATAGTCTGCAGCGTGTACGTCGTGCGTTACCATAATAATGGTGAGGCCTTGTTCTTTGGCCAATTGGGCAAATTCCTGGAATACTTGTATCTTACGGGCTGCATCCAGGTTGCCGGTAGGTTCATCCGCCAGTAGCAAAGCCGGATGGTTACGTAATGCGCGTGCGATACTGGCGCGTTGTTTTTCGCCGCCGGATAAATCTGCAGGGAGCTTGTGGCTGATTTTTCCCAATCCTAAATTTTCTAATAGTTTCTGCCCTACCTGCGGTTTGTTTTCTCCTCGCATGATAGCGGGCATGTTGACGTTTTCCAATAGAGAAAATTCCGGCAACAAACCGTCAAACTGAAAAACGAAACCCATTTTATGTAACCGCAATTTAGAACGGGCTGCTTCACTGCGCATGGCGGTAATTTCTTTTCCGTCTACAAAGATTTGTCCGCTGGTGGGTTTGTCCAGCATGGCGATTAAATTGAGCAAGGTGCTTTTGCCTGAGCCGCTGGGGCCCAAAAGTACCGTGAATTTTCCGCGTGCCAGATGAATGGAAACATTATCCAACACACACAAATTTTCCTTTCCCTGATCGTAAATTTTAGTTACATTTTTCAGTTCAATCATAATCAACCATACCGTATGGCATCTGTCGGATTTACGCGGGAGGCTTTTAGGGCCGGGTATAGTCCCGCTACAAAACAAATCAGGTAGCTACCACTGACAACTGCTACAATATCCCAGAATTGGATGCGAACGGGGACTTTGGTAAGGTAATAAATGTCCCCCGGTAATTCCACAATATTAAAGGTGGCAATAATCCAACACAAAAGCCCGGCTAAAAGCAACCCAATGACAATCCCCAGGGTGGCGATTACCATGGCTTCCCAAATAAAAATTTGACGAATCATTTTGGGGCTTGCCCCGATGGCACGTAAAATGCCGATATCCCGTAATTTTTCTGTACCGAGTAAAATTAAATTGCTGGCGATATTTAAAGAAGCTACCCCAATAATGAGGAACAAAATAATAAACATCATAGTTTTTTCCAGCTTCAATGCCGCATAAAGGGTGGCATTCATTTCCGCAAAAGTACGTACAGAATAGCCGCGGCCGATCACATCACGAATTTGCTCTGCTACCTCGTTGGCGTCATTGATATTATGTAAGCGGACTGCCACGCCGGTGGTGCCTTGCTTAAGGCCTAAAAAGTCGCTGGCATGGGGTAAAAGGGTGTAGGCAATGGAGTTGTCAAATTCGTAATAGCCGGTTTTTAAAAGGCCGCTGATGCGAAATTTTTTCATTTTGGGAACCATTCCTACCGAAGAAGAAATAGATTGGGGGGAGATTAACACTACATCATCTCCGATATCGGCCCCCATAGAAGAGGCGAGCTCTGTTCCCAATACTAACGGGGGTGGGGCGTCTTCGGCCCAGTCCGGAGTAAAAGAGCCCTCTACAACGGAGTCTGCCAAATTATTAATTTTTTTCTCTTGTTCAGGGTCTAACCCGCGGACAATGAGCCCCAAACTTTGCCCACTATAAGTAATGATGCCCTGCCCGTAAATGTGAGGGGCTGCCGCGGCTACTTTTGGTAAAGCTTCAATCAATTCTATGTTTTGTGTGTAACGTTCTTTGCTCATTTGGCCAAATACCAGGATATGGCTTTGAGCTCCAATGATTTTATCTTTGATATCGGTTTGAAACCCGTTCATTACCGACAGCGTTGTGATGAGCGCCGCCACTCCCACGCTTACTCCCGCTACGCCAATTAACGTAGTAATGAACGCGAATAATCCCTGATGGCGGGTTAGATAACGGGTAGAAACGGTACGTGCAAAGTTCATATTTCTATTATAGCAAATAGGTGCTATTTCTTTGAAAAAGAAACGGGACACAAAATCTTGTGTCCCGTTATATATAGAACAGTAACGGCTTTATTCGTCTTCCAATTTTTTAAGCGTGGGGAAGAGAATAATTTCCCGAATAGAATCTTGGCCGGTAAGCATCATAATGATGCGGTCAATGCCAATTCCCATTCCGCCTGTTGGCGGCATACCCGATTCCATAGCCTCAATATAATCGGCATCCAAAATGTCGGCATTTTCGGCATCTTCGCCTTTGGCAATGGCTTTAGCGGCGGCTTGGTCTTTGAGGCGTTGGAGTTGGTCAGCCGGGTCGTTAAGCTCGGTATAAGCATTGCCAAGTTCTTGCCCGTTGACAAACACTTCAAACCGTTCCACCAGTTCCGGGTCCCCGGGTTTGGTTTTGGAGAAAGGACTCACAGCGGTGGGGTAATCCAACGCAATGACGGGATTGTGATAATCGGCTAACAATTTTCCTTCAAACAACTCATCAAAGATAGCACCGTCGGAATCGTCGGCAGAGAATTTTACCCCTTGTTCGCGGGCTACTTCTTCCAACTTGGCGCGGTTAAATTTACGGCCGTCTAATACTTCATGAATATCGCGACCGAATTTTTCTTGCCATGCTTGCGGAATGTAGAGACGTTTGTAAGGTGGGCGTAAATCTACATCATATCCGCGGAAATGGACCGTTTCCACGCCAACGGCTTTGGCGGCATTGCCCAAAATCTCGTCGAACAAATCGGCCATTGTGTTCACATCTCCATAGGCTTGGTAAAGCTCCATCATGGTAAATTCGGGGTTATGGGTTGTATCAATCCCTTCATTGCGGAACATGTGCCCAATTTCATAAATTCTGTCTAAACCGCCAATAATAAGGCGTTTGTGGTGTAATTCCAAAGCAATACGCATGTAGAGGGGCATTTTAAGAGCGTTGTGGAAAGTTTCAAACGGACGTGCAATTGCCCCGCCGGAGGAAGGATTTAATATCGGCGTTTCTACTTCTAAAAATCCTTTTTCATCCAATGTTTTACGAATGGAAGAAATGATTTTTGCGCGTTTGATGAAGATCTCTTTTACGTCTTCATTGGCGATCAAATCCAGGTGGCGTTTGCGGAAACGCACTTCGGTATCTTGAAGCCCATGGTATTTTTCCGGCATGGGACGGATGGCTTTGGACAAAAGCGTCATTTTGGTTACTTTAATGGTGCGTTCGCCGGTTTTGGTAACAAAGATATGGCCTTCCACGGCGGCAAAATCACCCACCGCTATGTGTTTTTTAAAAAAAGTATAGGCTTCTTCGCCCAAATTGTCTTTGGCTACGTAAAGCTGAATGCGGCCCGAAAAATCACGCAAATGAGCAAAGGCGGCTTTTCCCATCAGGCGGATTTGCATCAGACGCCCGGCTGTTTTTACGTTAGTATTTTCAGGTTGTTCTTTTGCTTCTTTGCAAGAAAATTGTTTGTCACAATGATTGGGATAAGGGGCAATACCCATTTGGCGGATTTCTTCTACTTCCGCATAGCGTTGCTTCATGATTTCTTCCAACGCATTGTTGTGTTGTGTTTGTTCTGCCATAATAAAACCTCATTAAGATATATTTCTATTTTAGCAAATTAAGAGCCGGTAAGAATGTGCTACAATATTACGAGAGGCATTTATGGAAAAGAGAAATCTGATTACAGTTATAATTGTTTTAGTCATTATTGGAGGCGGACTGACGTATCGTTATTTTATGCGCGATACGGATTCTCGAGGTGCTACCCGCCTGATGCGTGCTATTGAGCAACACGATACGCTTAAATCTACCGCCAAGCTTATCACCAAATCAAAAAACGTAAATGCGCGGGACAAAAAGGGGCAAACGGCCCTCTTTTATGCTATTAAACATTCCCAAGATGAAGAACTGGTACGCCAGTTGTTACTGGCCGGGGCGGATATTACTACTCCGGATAAAAATGGAGATACGCCTTTATTGTTAGCCTCTCGGGATAATCCCTCTGCAGAAATTATAAATATGTTGACACGCTACGGGGCTGACGTGCACCAAACGGATAAACACGGGAACACCCCGCTGGCATTAGCTGCACGGTACAATGCTGGCCCTGCGATTGAAGCATTGTTGCGTACGGAAGCTTCTTTGGATATTACCGATAAAAACGGTAAGAGATTGGAAGATTTTCTTGCGGAAAATATGAAACTTTCCGAATTGGAAAAAAATAATTACCGCCAGGTAATTTTTATCATTTCGTTGTTGGAAGCCCGTGCCGCTGCCCGTGCGGCCCGCAGCGAAATGGAAAATCAAAAAGCATTAGCTGCTCATTCTCGACGACAAGAAGAGCCGGTCAATACACCTTTGGAAGAAGAAACTGCTGCCCAAACGGAAATTGTAGAAGCTGAACAAGCTGAGAATAATTAAGGTTTGATTCCCGGTTTTGGGTAGGGAGTAAAAATTAAGTTGTCTTCTGCGTCCAGTTTTATTTCGCCCCAGCGGGCTTCTCCATCTACTAACAGCCAAGCACTTACCCGATAGATCCAAGAGGTTGGAATATCGTGCGGCACTTGCTGGATGAAGGAAGAATTTCCTACCCGTTTAAGATGAACCAAAACTGACAATGTGGGGTCATCTTGATTGGGCTGAGCGAAGAAAGTAGCTTCTCCTATCCAATCAGTGGCAAAGATAGCCTTAGTGCCTTCAGGATATTTTTTCCCATTATAAGATTCGCGCAAATAGGCGTTTGTCTTGGCTACTTCCAATCCATTTTTTAGGATATTGCGTAATTGTTCCCCTTTCACGTCTAGTCTCATTCCGCGGTACATTTCAATAGATCGTTGGGGCAATGGGTAAGGGTCTATGGAGAAGTTATCTTTGGCCGATAATGCAGGCAGCGTTTGTCCGGGTGCAAAGATGATGGGGGAAATATTCTCTTGAAAAAAAGGAGATGTCTTTCGGCCGATAACGCGCTCGACGGCTGACCTTAGGTTTTGGGCCGTTTGTCTTAACGTCAAAGAAAAAATTTTGTTCGTTTGGGCCGGAGCAATAGTGGCTGAGAAAAAACATCCCAACAAAACCAAGAGCCGGAAATATCTTATGCTTTTCATAATTTTATCCTAACATAATTACCAGTGGATGTCTTGGGTCTTTAGACCTAAGGAAAGAGAAAAATTGGACCTATGAAAATTCTGAACTAAGAGAGGTAAAAGTGTTAAGTCACTTTCTATAAATTAGGCCCCATAAAGGGGCCTTAAATTTTCCGGGGCTAGGATTCGAACCTAGAATTAATGTTCCAGAGACATTCGTGTTACCATTACACCATCCCGGAGTTCTACTTATATTTTACAACATTTTCTTTCAAAGGGAAAATTCTTCCCTATACAAAGAACATTTTTGTTATAATAATTATAGGTTTAGCGCCTATAGCTCAATTGGTTAGAGCAATCGACTCATAATCGATGGGTTCCAGGTTCAAGTCCTGGTGGGCGCATGCTTCGACGGTGGCCCGTTCTCAGAAGAGAGCGGGTCTTTTTTTGCCCTTTTACGACGTGTTTTTTTTGGCAATTTTCGCAAAGTTAGTGATAGTAAACTATGCGGAAGGTGGTCACTATTTGGTCACACCTCTCGTCATAGAAATTATTACTGACCGGACTTGAATCAATAACTTTATAGTGTGCCTTTTTTCATACTTTTGGTCACACTATAAAACCACAATTATTTTGGGTAAATTAGACAACTTATGTATCAAAAACTATACAAACGCTCGGCAGAAAAATGGCAGAAAAACTTTCTGCCATAGTCTTAACTGTTCCTATACAAACTACTATTTTCTTTCTGCCATTTTACATACTTTTTGGTAGAAAAAAACCGCCACCATTTCTGGTAGCGGATATCTAACAGTAAATTGTCTATTCTTTTGCGCCCGATTCCAATAAAAATTTGATTACTTCACCGTTGCCTTTTGCTTTTGCACAAGCAAGAGGTGTATTTCTAGTCAGTCCACACTCTACAGAATCATTGATATTTGCCCCCGCTTCGAGCAAGAGCTTTATGACTGCTATGTTACCACAATACGCGGCCTGTTGTATGCAATATTTACCCTTAACATCAGCGCCATTGTTCAATAATAATTTTACCATATCAACATTTCCTAGCTTTATAGCTTGCTGGAGAGGCGTGCATCCAGGGCAGTTTACACTTAGAGGATTCAACAAGTATTCTTCTAGATTATTCAAATAGTATTCTTCCGTGAAGTTATCAAAAATGTTTACATTTGCCTTATACTTTGTAATCAAAACACGCACAAAGTCTATATCATTATTTTTAACAGCAAAAATTAATAGCGGAATTTCATCGATACGAATACTGTTTATTTCGTTTTTCTTCAGTAATTTTTCTAGATATTCTTGCTTTTTGTCTAGCGAGGTCGCCCGGCCAAATCTTCGCTCGGCCCTTTTTAATAGAAGAGAAAATAATTTAATAACACCAATAGCAAGAGCAATGATACAAATGGTACCACCGATAGCGGCTAAAGGGTATATGTACCAATTCCTAAAAAACTGGCCACCCACGAGGATCGCAAGAATCCCAGAAAAAAGAAATATAAAGAGTACAATCTTATCATCGAATTTTCTCAGGGAAGGTTCTTCTCGGCGGAAGACCTCCCAAAAAAGACTTAATACACCCGATGTCACGATGAAAGTAAAAATTGCTAGCCCTATTTGCATAAACTCTCCTTTCGGGTATTGTAGCAATTTTACTATGCCCATTCTACATGCTTTTGGACACTATATTTGGCAGAAAAAACCGCCCCGGTGAGAGGCGGCTAAATCCTACATTCACACTCTTTATTTTTGTAACTCAAACTCAAGGGCAAGGCGAACAGAATTACGCAATTGAGATTTGACTGACATTGATAATTTTTTGAATGAGGCATTTTTTTCCAATGTATCAATCGTCCGATTATTAAATTTTTGAATGTTTAATATGTTGCGAACACGTTTTTGCCGAGATATCACATCATGAGCACTTTTCCAAGAATAGCCTTTTTTGTTAATCATCCACTCTTCAAACATATATCGCTCCTTATGATTGTTTAGTTGCAAATTTTTCCATGGTCATATTCGATATTAGGCCACTAATATCTGATCCTAAATTGCTGACGATAATACGATCAAAATCCTCATAGTCAATTTCACGAATATCACGGTGGATATGGTTATATAGATATTCGCTAAAAGTACTTGCTAATATCATTACAATAGGATTCCCCTTAATATCTCGTTTGGCAGCCGGCACATATCTTGGTGTAATAACTATTGTATACTCACCACCAATTTCTTCTCGATGTTCACGTAGTCGTCCAGCATTAATACCTAAGAGTTTGTTTGCGGTAGATTTGGCTTCAACAGCGAATTTTTTTCGTTTTGTAATGTATAAGCACTCTATATCAGTATGCCCAGCTCCTGCAAATTTTTTAGCTTCCACATTTACAAACATGTTAAACCCTTCTACTAAAACATCTTCAAATAATGACGAGGTATCATTATTAGGGTTGTTAGAGTACTTTTCTATAAGCTTTGGTAATTCTAGTAGGCGTATTTGTAAGTCATCTGTTTGTTCTCCAATGGCTTCCAATAATTCGATTGGGTAAAAGGAGTAAATCTCTTTGATAATATCTAACCGCATTCTATCGCGGTCATCTAATCGTAAAGGGATCTGATAAGCAGAATATCGCTTTAATAGTACTTGAATAAAAGGTTTAATAGTCGAAGATATTGTGGCGTAACCAGTTCGGACTGTCCTTGAAGTCGGTGCGCTCTTACTGGTGGTTTTTACTGGATGTGACAATTTAACTAATGGCTCGCCTTCTTCTAATGACAAAATACCGATTGTAGATAAAAGAGTTTGAATATAATACTGCCATTCGTAAATGCAATTTACATAAGTATGCTCATCTTGTTGCAATAATTGGGCTTTTCTATCATTAGATAATGCTCTAAATTCTAGTATACGTTGTACCAAATTCTCGTATGAAGTGGCAGTTAGTGTTTTTACGAATGCTACCAAGTAGGCATATTCTGTACTGTATAATTTACCCTCCAATCTTTGATCTAGCATTAGCTGGAATAATAATCTAAATGGGTACAGAAAAAAACAGTCCGGGGTTCCATTTGCAGGATGCGGAAATTGCACCGCCCACAGCATTGTTGTAAAAATCTTTTTTAGTTTTTCGGGGTCGTTAATATGTGACAAAAATAAGTTCCCTAATGGGCTAAAAATAAATCTTTTTTGGGGGTCCTCATAACCAAACATAAAAAATTCTAGAGTATTAATTCTATGATTAATGGAATCTAATGGGCGATCCTTTGGATTTCGGGTATGGTAAAGATTAAGGGCCTCTAGACGATGTTGCATGCGTTGGCGTTCTAGATTACTGATGTCGGAAGCACAACTATTCTTAACATCCAAGGCAACAGCTTTTATAAGTTCATAGCTATTGGTATGTTTATACAGTATCCATTTAGGACGTTCTACCATTCTCGCCATCATATTTACTCTCCTATCTGCTCAAGGATTCTTTCCATCAGATGAGGAGGAATAGCCTCACCAATAACCGTCCTGATGAACATATCTGACACGTTTTTTGGGAATTTTATTTTTTCAGGAATTGACGATACAATAAAAGTTTCTAATAGAGTTAACACTCGTGGATCCGAATACGTCCCATCTTTTTGCAAATACCCTGGGTGTACATTATTATGAGAGCTGATACTTCCGCAGTATGTAGTTCGTGCTGGGCAGGGTTGATCCCACTCCATGCGTTTAAATGTATTATGAAATCCCCTAATACGAGAGCCATCCGCCTTTTTAGGATAGTAAACCTTATTCGCAATTGCGCTTTTCCCAGGAGCTGTGTGCCGCATAGCCAACACTGCTCTTGGATTTTGGGGTTTTGCATAGTGCCACGGAATACCGGAATCCTGGCCAGGTTCTAGCGATGGCAGATGCCCGATAGCATGGCGCAAATCAATTTCAGGCTCAGAAGTAGGCCATTTCCAAGTTAAAGAAAGTTTCCATAGTTTAATAATAGCTCTAGGTCTAGATTGGGGAACTCCATAATCTTTAGCATTGAGTACTTTAATTTCTATTTTGTACTTATTTCCATATTTTTTCTGCAAAATCTGCTCTAAAGTATAATATTTTCCCTTCCACGGAAAAAACATTTCAATAAATTTCGGTACATTTTCGATAAGAATATAATCAAAATCACAAGCATCAATGATATCGAAAGTTTCTAAGACAAGATAATTACGTCTATCTGCCTCGTATTGTGCTTGCCCCTTATTTTTCCCTAATGTGCTTAATCCTTGACAAGGGGGAGTAGCAAGCAATAATTTACAGTTTTTTGCGAGAGCTTGCGATATAATTTGTTGTTTAGTTTTTTTTGAAGAAATATCACCACAAATCATTTTGACGGAAGGATAGAAGAAACTGTAACATGCTGCACGTTGTGGCAATAATTCATTAGCTACAATTACATTAATGTCGGAAGGCAGTCGTAATTCGCCGATACCAGCACTTGAAAACAAGGAAACAGCATTAATCTTCTTCATCGAATGCCCTCCACTATCTTTTTTATCATTAAGGGTGGAATTGCTTCTCCAATTACTTGGCGTAATAATATCTCCGGTGTATCTGTTGGAGGACACCAATTCTTTGGCAAAGAAGTCAATAAAAATAATTCATATAGTGATAAAACCCTTGCATCAGAATAAGTACCATTCTTTAATAATCGCCCAGGATGTACATTACGCTGAGAACTAATTGCATCATTTCGTATTGTAATCGTCGGTGAAGGCTCATCCCATCTAATTCTTCTATAAGATGATTCGTATCCTTTAATCCGAGTTCCATCCTTTTTTTTCGGAAAATAGACTGGATTACTGAATGCAGAATTCCCAGTAGGAGTATGTTTCATCCAAAGAACCTGTCTATCAATATGCTTCCTAGCGAAGTGCCATTTAATGTTAGAAGATTCCCCAGACTCGAGAGAGGGTAATTTTCCAATAGCTTCTCTTACGGTTACTTTCTTTTTGACCGGATCCGGCCATGGCCATTGGCTTCGTATAGGGAACATTTTAATGATGGCTCTTAAGCGCGTTTGCGGTACACCATAATCAGCGGCATCTACTATTTTCCCTTGAATTTCGTATTTTTCCCCAAATTTATGTTTCAAAATTTCCATTACAGTCTGCTGTTTTCCACGATAGGGCATCGTAAATTTTAATAACATTGGGACATTTTCGATTAAAACGTATTTGGGCTGTAGCTTAGCGATTGCCTCAAAAACACGCGTAATCAAATAATTGCGTGGATCAGTAGACATTGTTCCTTGATGTCGATTCTTTCCCGCAATACTCATGCCTTGACAAGGAGGAGATGCTAAGAGAAACTTTATTCCCTTGGCACCAGCGATTACTTTTCGGAAAATTGTATTATCAGTTATATCGCCGCAAATCATATTACAGTCAGGATTAAAAAAGCGATATAGCTCAGCACGTTTGGGTAACAGCTCGTTTGCTGTGGTTATATTGATGTCACAGTCTTTTAGATATGTCTCACCAATGCCCGCCCCAGCAAATAAAGATAAACCACGCATATTACGCCCCAAAACATGAGATTAATTTTATAAGTATATTATATATTTAACCTTGACGCGTTTTCAAGGAAAATTCTTTCCAATAATGTTTGTCCATATTCTAACAATTTTGGGCGTTTTTATAGCATAAATAATCTGGGCGACGACATATTGTACACATATCTGTTGTTATAAAATTTTCTACAATATATTTTAGAAGGAGATTTTCACATAATTATGTTTATATTAACTTTCTTACAACAAAATGCTGAGTGGCTTTGTGCTATTGCTATTGCCTATTTTGCATGGAAACAGTATACCATTACAAAACTCCAAATACAACAAGATTTGCGTATGCGCCGTTTAGAATTAGCGCAAAAGCTGGATGAGGCATGTAAAGAATTTCCTGCAAATAAAGAAGAAACCGACAAATTATTTATGTGGTGCACCTCACATCAAAGTGAATTTATCTTTTTGCTACAAGGGAAGGATTCTCTCCCTTTTGCCCAATTAATGAAACTAGTTATTGATTTGCGACAAAAGTATATTGTAAATCCGTCCGTAGTAGCGGAGTCAGATGTCAAACAATTATATTCATTAGTTGAACGACTAGACTATGCTTTAGGGAACGCTAGCTACGGTTTAACAGAAATCAAAAGAAATGAAAAACAACAATAGATTTGTTATAAGATAGAGCAAGCATGAAAATTTGTTATATTGACGAAAGTTATGATAAAAACAAACGAATTGTGGTAGTAGCAGCAATTATGTTTGATATTACCCGTATGAAAAAAACAAAAATTGAATGGAATGCCTTGCGGACAATTCTATCTAAACACTTGGAGCATAATTTAGAAGAAATCCATACTACTGATTTGTATAGAGGGCTCAATATATGGAAAAAAGTTCCGATGGAACAACGATTTAAACTAATAGATGAAATCATTAAATATATCAATGAGAGAAAACATAAGATCTTGTTTTCTGCGGTCGATTCGGAAAAGTTAAGCGCCGTTGAGCAGAATGAAAATTTTAAGAAATTATTAAAATGTAAGGGATTGCATGATAGCACGGCGAAAATTGAAATATATCGACTAGCAGCCATGCATTTGGCCCTTTGCGTACAAAAATTAAATATGAATGAGAAAAACAACAAGGGAGACTCTCTATTGATTTTTGATGAGAAAGATAACACCATTATTGATTTAATATGGAATCTTCCGACTTGGGCTCATGAATATTATCTAACGGGGAAAAAATATATAAAAATGGCATCAACAAATTCTTTTCACTTGCCCAATATTGTAGATGTCCCATACCACGCGGACTCTAAGAAAGTATTAGCTATCAACATTGCAGATTTTTATGCTTATTTTCTAGCTTTATATACTTCCCTAAAAGAGGGTATACAGAAACCCGATTCTCGATTTGATGAAATTAAACAAGTAACAAAATGGATACAGCAAATGACCATATCTTTCGTAGATGATAGCAACCGGTGGGTTATGAAAGGTAGGAATAATTGCGAGGAGCTTTTTTACCAAATTGCACCTGATGCGCTTAAAACCATTAAAAAAGACATGAAGATGAAAACTGTTACTTATACAGAATAAACACTAGAAACTTTCCAAGCATGATCAAGAAGGAAAGTGAGGAATATTTTTATGAAAGATATTTTAATAGCAATTTTTTCGGCATTAATTGGAGCCATTTTACAAAAAAGGCATCGTGGCAAACTCCTATGGTTGCTGAAAAATGAACGTTTAATTACCCCGGACATTGGGGATCCTGCAATCAAGATATACTATAAAACAAAAGTTATCAAAAGGTTGTCTATTGCTAAGATATTAGTTGTCAACGATGGGCAGGTTCCATTAACTCAACAAGATTTTGTAAATGGGAAAGGAATTGTTATTGAAGGGAAAGAACATTGCCGTCTGCTACGAATTGATGTTGTTGAGCATACCGATACAGGCAATATTTATACTACTTGCATTAGTAAAGATCGCAAGAGTGCTATTATTAAATTTCATCACTTTAATGCCGGAGATGCTTTCCTATTACAAATTTTTCATACAGGAAAGCAGGGCAAAGATTTGGAATGCTCGTGTTCAGCAACTGGAATCTCTGCAACAGAAAGAATTTCTATTATTGGACACACCTACTTCGATCTTATAGTTACTACCATACTACAAAGCATATTTTGTATAGGAATATTTGGCCTAAGTGTATCGTGGATTTCACAAGGAGGAATAAAGTTGTGGTTGAGTCCAATTTTATTTCTTTTAATTATACTTGTTGTCATGAGCTCGATTTCCTCTTGGGAACTCGAATATCGTTTTAAGGGTTGGTATAAGATAGCAAGAAAAAATGGTTTTTAAAGGTATAAGCAAATTCTATAACCCATTTCCGGCCACAAACATGGAAATTCTTAGATTATTTCTCTTCAAAAAAATTCAAATACAACTTGACTTCTAGGCCTATAAGAAGCGTGAATGTGTGTACCAAACACTTCTTACAGGAGAACATTATGGGAGTTATTAAAATCAAAAAAGCACCAACCTATTACGCAGATTATCGTGACGTTACGGGCAAGAGACGGCGGATTTCTCTGCAAACCAAAAATAAACTGGTAGCCAATCTAAAATACGAAGAACTCATTCGGCGCAGGGATGCCATTAAAGAAAAGATACATGTTAATATTTCTTGGGAAACATTTAAAGATAAACTGCTAAACTCTATATCTATTGAGAAATCTGATAATACCGTATTGCGCACTAAGCTAGCCATCCGATACTTTGAAGAGATGAAAAAACCGCGTTTTCTGCAGGATGTCACTCCGACATTATTACAGGAGTTTAAAGAACATCTTCTTACGAGGGGATTCGGGCACTCTAACATCAATAGAATTCTACAGGCTTTTAAGTCCGTTATGCATATGGGCGAAAGATGGCAATACATTCCCAAACAGGATTGGTCCATCGTAAAAGAACTTAAGGTCCCTAGAGGCAGGATAGTATTTCATACGCCGGAGGAGATAGACAAACTCTTAAATGCCTGTCCGTCCGATACATGGCGGCTTGTAGTATTGCTTGGGGCCGATGCCGGACTACGCAGAGGCGAGATGATAAACCTTCGTTGGGAAGACGTAGATTTCGAACACAATCAACTTTATATAGCTCCCAATAAAACCGAATATCACCGCTATGTCCCAATGACGGAAAGCTTAAGAAACGCCTTACAAAGCGCGAAAGTCGGCGCGGAAAGTGATTTTGTGGTCAACTTCGGGCGTGTTCGCAGTAAGGAGTCCTTGTCGTCTCGTTACAGAGAAATCGCCAAAGAAGCAGGAGTCCCGAGTTTCTTACATAAATTACGCCATACATTCGCAAGCCAACTCGTGCAAAATGGGGTAGAACTCTATACAGTTTCCCAGTTGCTTGGACACCGGAGCATCCAAATGACCGAGATTTATGCCCACCTAGCCCCCGCAAGCCTACATAAGGCCGTATTTAACCTGCCTAAGCGTGGCATGCAACTGGTCGGCATGGAAGAAAAGGCGGTCTGTGAAGGGAACAAAGCATGTAAGCAAATAGGTGTAGACTTTGGGGATTTGATGAGGAAATAGTGGGTTATTTATGGTACACTGAAAAGAGGATATTTATGGAACAAACAAAGATAGATGCTACCAGTTGGGGCTATGCCCGCCGTTTGTATGAATCGGGTGATATCAAGAATGTGGAAGTAGGCACTACCAAGGGTCTACAGCAAATCCACGCGTATTTGTTCCAAGGATTATACCCATACGCAGGGCAAATCCGCGAAAAAAACATCTCTAAACGCGGGTTCCGTTTTGCTAACAGTCTTTATCTAAAAGACGTCCTCAAAGCCATTGATGGTATGCCGGAAAACACTTTTGAGCAGATTATCGCCAAGTATGTGGAAATGAACATCGCCCACCCGTTTATGGAGGGCAATGGGCGTTCCACACGCATTTGGTTAGATCTCATCCTTAAAAAGAACTTGGGCAAAGTGGTCAATTGGCAAAATGTGGACAAGGACCTCTACTTACAGGCCATGGAGCGCAGTCCGGTTAACGATTTGGAGTTACGTGCCCTTTTAGAGCCAAATTTGACCGATAAAACCGAAGACCGCGAAGTAATCTTCAAAGGCATTGACCAGTCCTACTATTACGAAGGATACGGCCAAGGCAAATAAATCTCACTTATAACTAGAAAGCCCCGCTAAATGCGGGGTTTTTTATCGCAAAATTGTCACACTTTTGGTCACAGGTAGTTTTATAACTGCTCAACCTGCGCCTTGAACCACCCTCGAAAGCACCTCGATGAATTAAAAGTGATGTTAAAAAATGCTTAAATTTTCAGTACTTTTTGTATGAAAATTTTGGGCACTATTTTGGACACCTCTCCGTCGAGGGTTCACTGCTTGGTGGGGTACATATATTAGATAAATCTTTATAACTTATATTTCCTCTACTAAAAACACCTCTGCTTGCGCAGAGGTGTTTTTAGTAGAGTAATTCTTTTATGCTTCCGGCGAACTTGCTGAATCCGGAGGTGGCGGAGGAAGCGCCCGGTACCCAGCCAGCAGGGCCATGTCACAAAAAGCCTGATGCCCGTTGGGAATGCAGTCTTTCATAATGGTTCCTTCGTCAACTACGGTCAACCGCAATGCAGAGCCGGCATACATGCCGTTCAGACGGACTGCGTGTTGAACACCGTTGGGTTCTACAAACAAATTCCACTTGCCCCCAGTAAGACGAGGAATTGTCATCTCGGAACGAGAGTTCAAATCATCTAAATTCTGAGCAAAAGACCCCTGTTGCACAAGGAGTAGCTTTTGAGCAGTAGCCAAATCCCCCAGTGTTTGCACAGCTTCTGCCATGCGGGCGCGTTCTACGGCCTTGCTGTATTGTGGCAATGCAATAGAAGATAAAATACCGATGATGAGTACTACTACAAGTAACTCTATTAATGTAAACCCTTTATTCATAAGGTCACCTCCTATTCTACGAGTTAAGAATAAGAATCCTACTCTCCCTATTTAAATTATATTTGTATTTGGCAAAAATTCAAGGTCCATTGTAAAATTGGGTCTTGACGGATTAGGAAGTATTCTGTGCCTTAATAAAAGGGTCCCAGTCTTACTTTTTTCCCAAGGCAACTTCCTGGCTGTCACAGATTTAAGAGGTCGCACTCAGCGGCCCCTTTATTTTTTTCTCCATTGAAGAATGATAAAAATTTGTGCGAAAATGGTCTAAAATTTGGTTCAAGTCCGTTCCATTTTCTTCTTATTTTGACACACCGACGAGAAGTTTGGCAAAGTTAGCAACGTTATGTATAGAGAACTATGCAAATGATGGGCACTTTTTGGACACTATAATGGTCACTATTCCACCGCCCTGATGTAATGTTAAGTTCTATAAACAGGGGTGACGCTTTTCATACTTTTGGATATTATAATTTAGTGTTTCGGTTGGTCCGTATTCACTTCTACCACGTTTAAGGCATAATCGCCCATTTTCTCAAAACTGGTTAGGATATCCACATAGAGTGTGAGTCCTGCCGGGGATATTTGATTTTTTGTAAAGTCGTTAGATGTCTTCTCTTCGCGCAGCGCATGCCGCATATTATTTAGCACGTCTTCTTGCTCACGGGCGTATGCTAAAACTCTTGCTTTATCCAACTGTGCGGCGGGCAAGATAGTGGAACGCATGTGTTTGATAATCTTACGCACCTGTTGACCAATGGTTTCCAATCGCTCATAATCTTGCGTATTAAATGCCTGGATATCATGCGCTTTGGTGAGCAGTTTAGCAATACGTTCCCCATGATCGGCTATTTTTTCCAAATACGTGGTTTGATCCAAAAGTCGCATGATTTCGTTTACCATATCGCGGGAAAGTTGCTCGTGAGTCAAATTCTTTAAAAATTCGGTAATCTTATACTCCAATGTATCGCTGGCTTTTTCTTGCGCGTATATGTCTTGTACAAGTTCTTCAAACAAAGCGTTGGAATCGGCTTTTAGCGCATGTAGTAACTTAGACGTAATAGAACCGACCATACCTGCCATAAGGTCAATTTCCTTACGAGCCGCACCGATGAATAATTCCGGCGTCGTGGTAACCCCTACTTTTAAGTAGCGTAGTTCGGTTTGGTTTTGTTCGTTACGTTGGACAGGCAAGAGAAATAAAATCAGTTTTTCAAACGGTTTTATAAACATAAGCATAATACTTGTATTTATAATGTTAAACGTGGTGTGAAATGCGGCTAAGTGATAAGGAATGCTAGTCAAAAGAACTTCGGGACTATTTCCTGTAGTTGCTCCGGGTACAAAGCAATCAATCAACCCCAAAAAAGGATGGAAAAATGCTACCGCCCACACTACCCCGAGTACGTTAAAAAGCATGTGCCCCAACGCAGCACGTTTAGCAATCCGCGGAGCGCCGATAGCGGCAATATTGGCCGTAATGGTGGTGCCGATGTTTTCCCCTAATACAAGGGCACAAGCGGTGGGATAGTCAATGAGTCCCTTTGCGGCACAGGTAAGCGTAACCGCCATAACCGCACTGGAAGATTGGAGCAGAACCGTAAGCACTGTTCCTACGCCGATTACACCTAATAAAGAAAAAAGTGTATCGGGATGGAATCTGACAATCCATTCCACCACAGCAGAGGAATTTTGCATATCGGGTAGGGCTCCCTGAATGAGCGACAACCCTAAAAACAGTAACCCGAACCCAACCATGGCTTCACCGATACGGCGTGCTAATGGCCATTTTTTAATAAATTGCGAAAAGAACCCAATGCCAATCATGGGCATGGCAAATACAGAAATGTTTATCTTAAACCCTAGGATACTAATCAGCCAAGCCGTAGTGGTAGTGCCGATATTCGCCCCAAAGATAACACCTAAAGATTGGGATAAACTAAGCAGCCCCGCGCTGGCAAACCCTACCACCATGACGGTGGTGGCTGAAGACGATTGAATAATCGAGGTGGCTAAAATACCGGACAGCGTTGCCGTAAAACGGTTGGTAGTGGCACGGGCAATAATCCGCCGCAAACGGTCTCCGGCGGCTTTCTGCAACCCGTCGCTCATCATTTTGATGCCCAACAGGAACACCCCTAAACCGCCAAGCAAATTAAATGTTAATACTAATGTCTTCATTTTTTTCTCCAAAAAAGAGCACCCAAATAGGTGCTCTCTCGTTCAAATACTACATAAATTGTTATCAATCAATATATCATGCTGACGCGAACTACTACATATCCCTATGGAACAATCCCATAAGATTTTTAAGTTGGGAATCAAAACAAGGAATGCGTTCTTTTTCAGCATATGTCTTTATGTATCTATTGTATCATTTTTATGGCTATATCCTGGTTTATGGGATTCAATCGCTTTCTTCATTATCAAAAGTTGAACCCGGGCGGTTGTAGAAAATATGCGCCATTTTTCGCAAAGTTAAGGGTAGTAAGCTATAAAGAAATAGGGCACTATTTTGGGCACCCACAGAAATCGCACGCAGATCAGTTTACTCATATCGGCTTAACTTTTTACTTCGTTTAGAACTTACTAATGAAGAAAAAGCGGCTTTACGAGCTTTTAATAAAGCTTTCCTTCCATCTTGAGTACGGGTGTAAATAATACTGCAACCACCAATATATTTATTCCACAATTTTGCAAATACATCCGTATATGCCTTTTTCTGCCCAATGATGGTGGGTACTGCATGATAATCGGTGGTATTTAAAATACCCAATCTACTTTTGCGCACAAAAATATAACGTGGATTTTCAATGGGATCTACAATTTCTCGCATGCATTTTATAATTAAATTATTCTCTTCCGGAGAAACATTCCCTACAGAGAAGAATATGCTGTTGTCCGGATTGTTTTGGCATTTAATATTTATCTGCTGTAAACTGGTTTTGATTTGGCCCATAGAAGAGAGTGTTTCTAATACCACAATACCAATTTGGCGCATTACTTTTTCTGGGCTGGAACATCGTAAGAATTTGTAAGTAGGTTTTATCATCATAAAAACAAAAAAACCTAATAGAAATAAAGATATTTCATATGCCCTAGATATTATAAACATATACGCCAAAGGCCCTATTACAAGTGCCCAAAACGCCAACATGGTAAAATACCCACCTGAATAATAAAAAGCTTTCATTTTAGTTTCGGTACTAATCCCTGTACGTAATGACTTTTCAGGGCTACTGTAGGCCGAGTGAAGTCCTTTTTCCCAAAGCTCGCGAGTTTGGACCCGATTTTGTGCGCGCTGCTTCATTGTAGTATTAAGATCTATAAAATCAGCTTCTTTGGGTCCACGCATCATAATGAGCGTTTTGAACGTTTTAGGCAAAATACGTTCTAGTCCATTTTCAATATAATATGGCTCATAAATATTGGGAGCTTCATACCCCTTGAAACGTTGTTCTAATTGAGCCCAGTCAAAAAACTCAAATGCCGGTTCAAAATCCACTTTTGAAGCAGATGGCATTTGTTGCTTAAATTGTTCCCACTGAGATAGTATTTTGATAG
>JAEELM010000037.1 GCA_016282685.1 Elusimicrobiaceae bacterium
TACTTTTACTTATTTGCACTTTACCACCTGCCACAGCACACGCTGGGTGGAGAGAAACCGCCTTAAAAATATTTAGTGGGGGCAAGGCAGCAGCCACTTCCGTTGCTGAGGAACAACTCCCGGTGCAAACCGCGGCCACTCGTTCTGCCGTAGCCCAAATAACAACTGCTGCCATTCCAAGCACCGTTACTTCCGCAGCGTTGGCACCATTGCACTTGCAACTACCGCCTATGCCCACTACAAGTGACTTGTCGGTTGCTTATGAAACCACCGCCAAATTAGCACAACAACTTGGTCAAGCAGGGAAACTTTCTACCAAAATGCCCCCTGCTATGGCCACGGCAGCTGCCATAAAATACGATTTTGACACAAGACTCATGGCTGCTAAGTCGGATAATGAGAAGCTTCCTCTTATTGGCAGTATGGTTAGCCACCCTGTTACATACAAGACAGTACGTAACTCCTTGCGTCCAAAAGATATGTATCCTGGTGAACAACCTCTCGTAGAAAGGATTCTTCCGATACTGAAACGTAGCATGGTCCACAAATTTGCCGATAACCAAAATGCGGTCTACACGCATTTTACGACACAAGTGGCTCCGGAAATGAGAAAACAAATTGATGTGCTACGCCCTCAATTTGAACAAGTGGCCAACTATTGGGCGGAGCACCAACCGGCTATCCCCGCTGCTTGGGCTGCCCAGCAAGTGCCGGCGGATACAGATAATTTAATCATTGGAGAGACACATTTAGACTATATCCCCCAGCAAATGATTCCTATGCTTGACGTCCTCATCGAAAAAATGAAAGGGCGTGAAATCATTTTTCTCACTGAATTTTTACCCAAAGGGCACGTGTTAAACTTAAAGCGGGACATCGCCCAGTTTAAGAAACAAGGAAGAACAGTCAATGTACGCAACTACCCGCTTTGGACCGCACTGACAGAACGGAATATCCCTGTCATTGGTTTGGAACCTGCTTTTGTAGATGGAACAGTGGAAAATAAAAGCCTAGCAACCGAAGCTTCTTTTTGCATTACTTATCAAGGTGAACCTTGTAGTATGGCAGACTATGGAATATGGGGATTACCCGAAGGAAGGCGCATTCGAAACGCACACTGGTTGGAAGAAATCCGTAAACAACGCGCCGCACACCCTGATGCTTTCTTCATTATCTACGCTGGTTCAGGTCATACAATTACTTGGGAACCATTTTCTATCGTACGGGAAATAGAAGGAAAGAATTTTGCAATTGAATCTCATCCTTTAGGAGAAAAAGATGATTTCGATTATTCCATTTTCCCTACGAAAATGCCAGATTGTTTTGTACTGGAGGACCCGCAATTGGTCCAAGCCGCCGGATTTAATTTGAGAATAAAATTGAATAATCCTAAATAATATGCTTAAACAAAATAAATTAATTTTACTTTTACTTATTTGCACTTTACCACCTGCCACAGCACACGCTGGGTGGAGAGAAACCGCCTTAAAAATATTTAGTGGGGGCAAGGCAGCAGCCACTTCCGTTGCTGAGGAACAACTCCCTGTGCAAGCTGCGGTGGCACGTGCTACCGTGGCGCAAGTAACCACTACTGCCATTCCAAGCACCGTCACTTCCGCAGCGTTGGCGCCATTGCACTTGCAACTACCACCTATGCCCACCACAAGCGACTTGTCGGTTGCTTATGAAGCCACTGTCAAACGGGCACAACAATTACAAAAAGCGGGGCAACTCCCTACCGGGATGCCACCCACTATGGCTGCGGCGGCTATTACGGAATATAATTTGAAAAGAGCTATTACCGCAGCGCCCGAAGGATACAAGGATCCCCTCCTCGTAAACCTTCCTTTGGTGGCAACGCCGTTTACGTACAAAACCAGTCAAAACGCCTTGCGCACAAAAGACATTTATCCGGATGAACAAACCTTATTTGATAACGTAATGGGAAAGATAATCCCCCCTCTGCAACGCCACAGATTGGCCCGAAAAATTGCCGATCGCCAAAATGTTATCTATACCCATTATATTACGGAAGTGGCCCCGGCGATCAGGCGCCAAATCAATGAACTGCGTCCCCAATTTGAGCAAATAGCCGCCAAATGGGCTTCGCACCAACCGGAAAATCCGGTTATTTGGGCTGCCCAACAGGTGCCGGAAAATACAGATAATTTGATGATTGGGGAACTGCACACGGAGTATATCCCGCAACAGCTGCTCCCCATGCTTGACGTGCTCATGGAAAAAATGAAAGGGCGTGAAATCCTTTTCTTAACCGAATTTTTACCCAAAGGGCACGTGTTAGATTTGGAGCACGATATAGCAGCGTATAGTAGCCGCGAATTTACACACCAACCGCGCAACTTCCCACTTTGGACTGCACTAACAGAAAGAAACATCCCTGTCATTGGCCTGGAACCTGATTTTGTGGCCGGAACCGTAGAAAACGAAAATGCAAGAAAAGCTTGTGAATTCTACACTACATTACAAGGAAAACCCTGTAACGCTACGGTCGAACGCTTATCGACCAGTTTAGAAGGGCTACGCATCCGCAATAAACTCTGGCTGGAGGAAATCCGCAAGCAGCGGGCTGCACATCCCAATGCCTTATTTATCATCCATGCCGGCGCAGGACATACCAATATGGGAGATTCGTTCTCTATTGCACGAGAAGCAGAAGGAAATAATTTTGTAATGGAAATATATGCTTCCGGTACATCTGACTCCTTTGATTTACTGGTTGCCCCTACGCAAATGCCGGATTGTTTTGCGCTGCCGAACCCACAACTGGCCCGCGCCGTCGGGTTTAACTTAAGAATAAAATTGGGCGAACCTAAGTAAAAATATGCACAAACAAAATAAATTATTTTACTTTTACTTATTTGCTCTTTACTACCTTCCATAGCAAACGCCGGTTGGAGAGAAACCGCCTTGAAAATATTTAGTGGGAGCAAAACAGCAGCCACTTCCGTTGCTGAGGAACAACTCCCTGTGCGAACCGTGGCGGCCCGTTCTCCTTCAGATCTCTTTATTTCCACCCTGATTACAAAAAACCCTTGATTTTTCTATAAAAACCCCTACACTATTTATATCTTAGTTGGGAGGTGTATTTATGACGCGTTCTCTACTACGTTTGGTTAGTGTTTTTTTGGCCGTTTTATTTTCTACATTCGCCACTTCTGCTCAAGCACAACAGGAGAAGCAGGAAGCTTTGATGACGGCTATTAAAGAAGGAGATATAAGAGCGGTACAATCCCTATTAGGGGAAGTAAACCCTAACTTCTTCTTTAACGGAGAAACGCCTCTAATGCGGGCAGCCGCCAAAAACTTTCCACAAATTACCGAGGAGTTATTACAAAGGGGGGCAAATCCTGATGCGCAGGTAGATGGCCGAGGAAAAACCGCGCTGATGTTTGCCGCAGAAAAAGACCGTTTTGGCAACATAGAAAAGTTGCTTGCGTATGGGGCTCGGGCAGATTTGGCGGATGAATCTGCAGTTAGGAAAACCGCCCTAATGTACGCCGCAAAAAAAGGCTGTGTAACCAGTGTGACTTATCTGTTAAACGTAGACCCGCGGAACTTACGCATCAGCAGAGAAGATTACATTGATATGCCGGACACGAACGGATCCACTGCCTTGTATTATGCAGTAACGCGGGAACATAATGCAAACGTAGTCCGGATTTTACTTGAAGCTGGGGCAGATCCGTTACAACCGGCTCGCAATGGCAAAACCCCGCTGGCGTTAGCAGCCGAATACCATGAAACGGGTTATATACAGGAAATGGCTAAGCATTTAACAGAACAAGAAAAAGCAAGACCTGAAGTAAAACGTTTCTTGGAAGAAGCTGCAAAGTAGTGAAAGTTGATTTCTAGGAATAATGGGTTAAAAAAGAGCTGCCTTGAAAGGGCAGCTCTTTTATCATTACCGGGCAAATGCAAGGTAACATATCAAAAATTTAACTATTTAGTATAATGAAATATCTAAACAAAGGAGAAAAGCATGACCGGAAACTTTTTTGGGATTGTTATCCTTATTTGTGGGGCAATTATCCTTATTAACTACATTTGCAACCCGCAAGAAACAAAAAAGAATTACTCAACTTTTTGGTTTATTCTCAAATCTTTATGGGAAAAACGTAAAACATCTCCTACTTATAAAAAAGTTACATTGGGATGGTTTTTCTACATAATTCTCAGTTTGTCTATGCGTTATACCGTGCTTACAGCCACCCGGGAACATAATTCGGCCCTTACCTTAATAGCCTCAATTTTACTGGTTGCGCTACTCATATTCAGTTTCACTTTAACTATTTATAGTTCTTACGAAGTGTATCATGCCGCCAAAGAAATACTCTCTAATAAGGACAAGGCCCTTCGCCCAACTCAAACCCCGGCCATTATTTATTGGTATGATTCGGTTTACGTGCTGCTCATGCTATTTCCCTATTGTGCGCGGTTGTTAAAATAAGCCCACAGATTAAACGAAACTCAAAATTCAATCTAGGAAAAGTTTATTTCACACCAAGAATACTACAGGGAATGCCACATAAAGTGGATAAGAAGGCTTCGTGCGTTTATCGGCCCCATCCGCGCCATTCGTCTAACTTAATGCGCAAATCAAAACCGGCAGCGCGGCCCAGTTCCGGGTTGGACCATTTCAGTATATTGGGCATTTCGTGCGGGTAAACCAAATCATCAAAATCAGTTGTACCTTTTTCTTCCACAATCTCCATAACGAAGTTTTTCCCCGGGATTTCATGCACAATAGCAAACGGATAAAGGTAAGAAGTGTGTGCGAACCCGGCGTGGATAATAAACAGTGCATCGGGATGCGCAGCCCGTTGTCTTTGGATTTCTTCCAGCCACTGTTGATTGCGGATGCGCATTCCTTCTAAAGTGTCCCATACATTTTGAGTAGAACGTTTGGAAGATTGCGAAGAACGTCCTTTCGGGCAAGTTTCGTCAACATAGAATTCACAACGGGTGCCTTTTTGTTCTATAGTTCCAGCCTTAAAAACCGGTTCCAAACCAATAACGGAAATGTTTTTTTCTTCCAGTGCGGACCAAAGCGGTACAAGTTCCATTTGAAAGCTTCGAAGGGAAGACCCATCTTTTTCCAAATTTAATACGTGCCCTTTGGGCAAAAATTCAGTAAGAAAAATAATTTCACGCCCCTTCATTCTTTCTTGTAAAACGTCTATCATGGGAATCATCTGTTCCGGGATCCACTGCGTATGTTCCTCGCCCCAAAAAAGCGTATCTGTATCCACAGGCACTTGTTGGGCAGCCCAAACAAATTCTTCCCATACTTTAGGTTGGGGCATGTTACGGGCCTCCCGCTTAAATTCTTCCAGATGCGTCGCAATATTGCGCCTCAAAGCGGGTACGTGTTTGGCAGCAACGTATGTATAGAAACGGTTATTGTTATACATGAGATAATTGAGAAAATCTTCCCTTGATGAGAAAAGCCCTTGCGCTGTTTCCTTCGGGTAGAGGTCTTGCATCCGCAAGGAAGAATATATCGGTTGGCGTGCTAACGGATACCACTCCATATTTTCTTCAATAATTTGCAAATTAGTGACATGGTTATCGGGGGTGAATTTATGTGCAGTTTGAAGATTTTTATTTGTAGCAAGTGCCGTTCCCAATGCAAGGGTTTTGTTCTTGGGCAAAAGGCCCATATTTTGCCATGTTAAAGTGCGTTGGGCAGATACCTGGAGAGCCTTGTCCATGGTGGAAAATGTAAGTAAATCGGTAGGTACGACCGTTGCAACGCGAGGGACTTGTGTAACAACGGCACGGGTAGTCTGGGCGGCGGCGTTCGTAACCTGTGGAACGGCTATACGGGCTGTTTGCGCGGCAGCTCTTTGGGCCGCCTGAGTGGCAGCGCGCTCTACGGCCGGTAAAACGTTACCGGGCACTTGTGCCCCGGCAACAGTGTACAAGGCCACGCAAAGTAAAGAAGATAAAAAGGGCTTTGTTGTATGTTTCATCGATAAAAATTTTTCCTATCCAGTTTAATTCGTAAATCAAATCCGGCAGCGCGGCCCAGTTCCGGGTTGGACCATTTTAATATATCGGGCATTTCATGCGGTGCAATCAATGCGTCAAATTCATCAATGTTTCTCCCATCTATCATTTCTACAACATAATTCTTCCCCGATATTTCTTGCACAACGGAAAACGGATAAATGTAAGAAGTGTGTCCATAACCGGCATGGACAACAAACAAAGCATCGGGGTGTGCGGCTCGCTGTGTTTGGATTTCTTCCAACCAATGTTGATTGCGTACTCGCAATCCTTCCAAGGTAGTCCACACACTTTTGGACATTTGGGGGTCTGTTTCCCCCACAAGAAATTTCCCTTCATAAAAACTCGCCCCTTTTTTCAAGGAACCATCCATAAAATCCAAACCAATGACTAATATGTTTTTTTCTTCCAGTACGGACCAAAGCGGTAAATAAGGATCACGAACCTTTTCAAGTAAAGAACCATCTTTTTCTAAGTTTAGCACATGCCCTTTAGGTAAAAATTCTGTCAGAAAAATAATTTCGCGGCCATTCATTTTTTTCCGTAAAATATCTATCATGGGAATCATTTGTTCCGGTATCCAATCTACATGTTCTTCACCTAAAAAAAGTATATCTGTATCCACAGGCACCTGTTGAGCGGCCCAAATAAATTCTTTCCCCGCTTCAGGGCGAACAATGGCATTGGCCTCCTGTCGGAATTCTTCCAAATGAGCCATGATACTCCTTCTTAATGCGGGCAGATGTTCGGCCGCAAGATACGTGTAGAGCTGATTGTTATTATCCATAAAATGCTTGATAAAATCATTCTGTGATGGAAATAACCCTTGTGCCGTTTCTTGTGGATAAAAATTTTGCGGGCGGAGGGAAAAGGAAACCGGTTTGCGTACCAGAGGATACTGCCCCATATGTTCTTGAATAATTTCCAGATTGGATGCGTATTCTCTAGGGGTGTGTCGTTGCGCTGTTTGAAGTGCCCTATTTGTGACCAGTACAGTCCCTAACTCAAAGGGCTGATGCTCAGGCAACAAACCAAGTTTTTGCCATTTTAAGGAACGTTGTGTGGATAGCTCCAAAGCCTTTCGAGTGTTGGAAAGTGTAAGTAAATTTGGTTGTGTAGCTATTGTGACGCGAGGAACTGGAGCAGTAGCGGCATGCACCGCTTCACTGATAGTGTTTGTACCCGCATTAGGAACAATCGCACGGGCTGTTTGGGCGACAGCTCTTTGGGCCGCCTGAGTGGCAGCGCGCTCTACGGCCGGTAAAACGTTACCGGGCACTTGTGCCCCGGCAATAGTGTACAAGGCCACGCAAAGTAAAGAAGATAAAAAGGGCTTTGTTGTATGTTTCATCATTTTTACTATCTCATTGTTTACAATTTAACCCGTACATCAAAACCGATGGCTTGACTAAGTTTAGGATCGGACCATTTTACAAACGCAGGGATTTTAAGCGGTGCAACAAAAGCATCCGAACCAGACGAATGCCACGATGACAACATGTGTATCACAAATTTATTCCCCGGAATAGCATTGGCAAGAGAAAAGGGCTCAATATAGGAAACATGCTGATAACCGGCGTAAATTACAATTAGCGCGTTTGGATGTTCCGCACGTATTTTTTGATACAAATTCAACCAATGTTGGTTGCGCACACGCATCCCTTCCAAGCTCTCCCACAAACCACTTAAATGGGACGATTCATTGAGAAAAATCATGTAATTGGTGTTAATCGGATCTTTTTCCCCTACCCTCCCGCCGACGAACTCCGGTTCCAAACCAATGACGGGAATATTTTTCTTTTCCAGTGCTTTCCACACCGGAAGGGGGCGGTGGTTATATTTTCGGATGTGATTTTCGTCATCAGGCAATTGCGCTCTGTATTCTTCGCTCAAAAATTCGGTTAGGAAAATAATTTCCCGGCCTTTTGCTTTTTTCTTCAGGGCACCTAACATAGAAGGCAACTGTTCTACTACACGGTCAACGTGTTGTTCACCTAAAAACAGCGTATCCGTATCAGCAGGGATTTGCTCAACAGCCCATACTAAAGGTTTTTCGGGGTCGAAAGATTCTTGCGCTCTGATCTCTCGTCTAATTTTAGTCAAATTTTCTGAAATAACCCGCCGGATGGCCGGAGCGTGCGTAAACATCGTGTAAAGATAGTATTTATTACTCCTCTCCGTCATAAATTTCATCAAATCTTCCCCTGAAGAAAGAAGACCTTTTGCCGCTTCCGAAGGGTAGAGTGCCTGGGCCAGCATGTCATAGTGTTTCGCAGCTCGATAGCCATCTATTGGATAAATATCCATATATTCCTCTACTGCGGATAGTTTAGCTTCATAGGGTTTCCCTTCTTTAGATTCAAATGCTGTATGCAATATTTCTTGGGCGCGAATAGCGGCGGCCAACGTTGGCGATTGGCCTTTCGGCAAGAGATTCGACTTTTTCCACAACTCCACATGTTGGGTGGCAGATTGAAGAGCCATATCTGCGTTAGCGAGTGTTAGTAAATTGGTCTGAGCGGCGGCGTTCGTAACTTGAGGAACAATCGCACGGGCTGTTTGCGCGGCAGCTCTTTGGGCCGCCTGAGTGGCAGCGCGCTCTACGGCCGGTAAAACGTTACCGGGCACTTGTGCCCCGGCAACAGTGTGCAAGACCACACAAAGTAAAGAAGATAAAAAGAGTTTTGTTGTATGTTTCATCAAGCCCTCTACTATTAGGATAGGTAATGTTTCCTTCGAATACCAGGGCCAAAAGACCTATTTTTTATTGAAAAAAGGCCTAGGCCCGGGAGGGCCTTTTACGCAGAGAAATCTGTGGGAGAGACTCTTTACTGAAACGAGAAATTAGCGACCGCCACCGCCACCGCCACCGTGGCCGCCACCGCTATGGCCGCCGCCATAGCTACCGCTACTATGATGGCTTCCACCGCCACCACCGGAAGTGTGTACAGGGAAAGAAGAAATAACTTTTTCTGTTAAGTATCGTGAGATGGTATCTTTTCCGCCGGCACACTCAATGGCTTTTTGGATGGTTGCGTCGGATAGGATGGTTGCAAATTTTTGCATCCATTGATTATACATTCCTATGGCAAAAGCATAAGGTAAACAGTTACAAAAAATTCTTTCATTATCCAGTGGATTGGAAGCCTCTACACGACGGGATTCGGCTATTTTAATATATTTTTCAAAACCTTTTAAATAATCATAAAGCTCTTTTCCCGCAGGTGTCACGTTGGGGATAAACTGGATATAAAGTGCGGTCACAAATATCCCGATAAGGAATAATCCTTCGCAAAAAATTATGTCCAAAGGGCAACTCTTTTCAGCGAAAAAGGCAATTCCGGGGAAGCTCATCATAATCCCAAACACCAATAGAAAGACCGTTCCCAGAATAGCTCCGATGGAAAAAGATTTTACGTTAAAAGTAAGGGTCATAGAAGCGTTAGAAACAAATAGCAGAGAAACAAGTATCAAAAATATAATGAGCCATAGCCCCCCCAAGTAAATATTTATTCCCCAAAAGGGCTTATCTAAACCAAGGAAAGGCAAAATACCTAAGGCGAGCAATAAGACAGCGGCTTTTAACATATATTTGGAATTAGAAACATGATATTTATCGTACATTTTGCAGAAATCTTTCCGCGCTTCTGACTCTATAGATTCCAATGTTTTTCCAATGCTTCTATTCAACACACAGGTATCGGAAGAAGAGAATAATTTGTCCAATACCGCTTTTTCTTCTGGCGGCAAATCCTCTTCCTGGGGTAAGGTCAATTCCTCTGTCGTCTTGCGGCGAAGTATAATGTTTTCACCTTCTCTTTGTATTTCAATAAACTTTTTCATGGACAGGTCCAAAATTGCACAAACGACCTCTGAACTTTTAAACCCTTTTTGAAGAAAACTCACAAAAGCGGGAGAAATGCCTTTCGGCGGCTCATATTGCGGCACAGCCACATAAAAAGGATCACGCCCCACCTTACGCCAAGTGAGCAGGCAATACACACCAAGAATAAGTAGTAACGCCAAGGACCACAAAAAATGACGGGATGATAACAAATATTTCAGCAAAGAGGGCGGCTGCACCGTTCCTTTATCGAACGGAACGGCAATTGTAAATCCTTCTTTCGCGTAAAGCGGAGACGTCGTTTCAAAGGTTAAATGGCCTACGGCCCGCGCCTGAGTTCCTTTCTCTCCGCTCGCGCCTGTATAGAGAGAAATGCCTTCCTCTTGCACGTGAGCGTCAGGGGGCAAAATTACCTCCGCCCTTGCCTTATCAATGGTAAAATTCCATCCGTTGCCGGTAACATTCCAGTAGATTTCATCGTAATCTTTATAAAAATCGATGGCACCTTCAAAATTGTATTTAAGGATGTATTGGTGTTTCCCTTTAGAAATATAATCGTCATTCCCAAAATTGATGCGCAGGTTTCCCCCCGTTCGCTCGGTAAAAAAAGGATGTTTTTGGCCGTCCATGGTTAGCGAAATCGGGGTAATTTTTTCCAAATGAGAAAGAGGCAACTCTCTATAAATACCGCGACGTATATCTTTATGTTGTGCATTTACGACAATGCGTTCGGTAACGGTAATAGTAGCATCCGTATTTACAACAATGTTTGAATCAAACAAATATATTTTTTCCGGGTCAAATGCGGAATCAATTTGCGCAAAAGAGATGTGTGCACACAAAGGAATAAGGAAAAACGCTATTGCTAAAAAAATATATTTCTTCACAGAAAATCCCCCCTTTTTCTTTAATAAAGTATACATTTTTATTTAGAAAATTATATCCGGCAAAATACTAATTATCTGCTATAAGACGCGCGTAGATTTCTTTATCTTCTTCACCGAAACATACAAAGATGATTTCCTTCACATTTTTCAAGGAAGGGAACACTCCCTTTACAGCAGTTAACGCAATTTGCGCAGCCTGTTTTTTAGGAAAACGGTACACACCTGTGGAAATACAAGGGAATGCTACACTTTGGCAGTTATACAAATCCGCCAGCCTTACGGAATTGACATAGCAATTGTATAGATTTTCTTCCTCGTGGTTATTCCCGCCATACCAAACCGGGCCAACAGTATGTATAACGTATTTACAAGGCAGATTATAGGCCGAAGTTATCTTGGCTTCTCCGGTCCGGCAACCGCCTAACGTTCGGCATTCTTCCAGGAGTTTCGGCCCTGCGGCACGGTGTATCGCACCGTCTACTCCGCCACCTCCTAACAAAGTGTGATTGGCGGCATTTACGATAGCGTCTACTTCCAGTTTAGTGATATCCCCCTGAATAACCTTAAGCATATCTACATTTTAGAAAAACCGGTGGCATCTAAGTCAAAATATTTGTTTATGGGGGCTAACGTAACACGGAGCCTAAAGTATCACTTTAGGCTCCGCGCATATTTGAACATTATAAATTTTTTACTTATCCATATAATATTCTTTTACAAAAACAGCCATCAGTTCGGCATCTTGGGCAGATAAACCATACATCTCTTGAAGTTTTCGGGAGGAATAGAGGTTTACCCCGTCTCCACCGGCTTCTATTTGCGTGCCCAGTTGTCTGCGCATTTCTTCTACAGTGGTCGTTCGCCCCCAACCGGCTAAAATAGCTTTGCGGAAAAGTGAATTTTTAGCCATTACCATTACTTCGGGGAGGGCTTGCTTTGCTTCGTTGCAATTTTTTATCAATGTCACAAATGCCGCGGCAAGTTCTTTTGGATTATAAGAAGAAGTGCGTTGCAGCGTTTGGGCAAATTGTTCGTATGAATTATAAAACTGAACTAATTCAGGTTGTTGCGTATTTTGCAACATTGCAATTTCGGCACGCTGCAAGGGGCTTAAGAGATTGCTCTTAACGTTGTATTCCAACAGGGAAATGTCTTCGTCTCGATTTTCTTGCGGAAAATAAGAACGGAAAATTTCCAGCATATCTACCGTGCGATACGAGTTCCATCCGACTTTCACCGGCTGATTTAAGGTTTTAGCCAATGCTTCTTTTTCAGCAGGAACTGTTTCTTTGGCAAATGCCGTATTGTAAACGGTTAGATTTTCAAATAACGGCCGAAATTCTTGGTAAGAAGGCTCTTGCATATTTTCTAAGGCATTCCTATAGGCACTTAAGGGTGCAGCCTGTGCAACAGCTCGGGCGACCTGTGGTTGGATTTGTTCGGCAAAATTATCGGGTATCCCTGCATAAACAGAAAATCCCCCCAGCAAAACGACTGCTAATGCGGATGTTACTTTTGTGTACATATTTTCTCTCCTTAATGAATCTCAACGTTTTTATTCTAATCTTTTTCATTCCTACCCACAAGGGCCAAAAGACCTATTTTGCTTTTGGGTATATGTGCGCTTTAGACAAAAAACTCCATTAATTTATGAACCTTTTTTGACCATCACAGATAAGCATACTCCTCCGCCGGGGAGCCTGCTTGTGTGGGAACCGATTGGGTATGCAAAATGTTTATTTGTTACAATATAGTGTCTTATTGCGAGAGGAAACTATGAACAAAAATAAAAGTAATTTATGGGTATTGTTAGGGCTGATTACAATTCTACTCTTCACCGGTTTACTACTGTTTATTTTATTGTTTCCTTCCAAAAACACCCCATCAATTGCCGAGGCACATAAACAATCTGTTCCCCCTGCAAAGGAACAACCCTTCGATAAACCGGTATATATTCCCACGCAAAAGTCCTTTATTCCTCTCTCTGATGAAGACATGCGTGCCAAAATCAAAAAAATATTTGAGCCCTTGCTTTCGGAAGCTGAAAGCGAAGAACTGAGCCGTTCTTACACCGCAAAAGATTATCACATCCGCATTATGCCCGACCTTTATGATGATTTGCACGCACAATCCCTTTCAGCCGAGGAACAAGATAAATACAAAAAAATACAAGCTGCCCATCAGCAAGTACTTGAGATATTGCGGCAAAACAGCACATTAGAGGATAAACAATCTGATGAGTCTGTTTCTACTCCGGAGGAAAAGGAAGAATTTTACCTGCCTGGGTTAACAGCTATCAAGGGATTAAAAGGGCAACCACAAACCAGCATGAAGGAAATTCCGTGTCCCGATCGGTATACATCTTATAGAAGTTGGGATAAAATATGTCAGGAAATACAATTTGCAGATGGAACAAAAAGTATTGTCTATGTTGTTGCCTCTCGCGGAGTTGCCGCTCGGGAAGATTTTGATGCACAAGAGCATTTACTTGTGCGAAATAGTTTTTGGACAACCGGCGGATATTTTGACCCTGACCAAATTCGTCATATTCCCGATTATCCTTCTGCTCTTTCAGAGGCTATTTTCTACAATCAGGACGGCACTGTAAACAAAACAGAAACCTACCTGCCGAGCACAGCAGAAGCGACCAACAAAACTTATTGTGATTTATATAAATCGGAATGCATTGCATTATAAAAGACAATTTTAGTTGATGCAATCAGTTAATATTCTGCAACAAAAAAGCCCCCACTACTTTATGGGCACTTTTTGGACTACCATGGAAGATAGTACTGCTCCTAATCAAGCACCCATACCAGAGAAAACCACCCCGCCACTACATCACCATTTTCTCAAAGAAAGCCGCTCGTGAGCCAAGTTTGGCGCGAACTTGAACTGAGAGAAGGCCTTTCCACCCAAGAAACCCCCAGAAATATAGGACAGTATTTTGGACTTTTGGTTTATCCTGCAACTTTGCCACTCAGCGCAGAAAAAGATTGTGAAACTGTAATTAAGAAGTAAATCTAAACCGCTCTTGCTTAACCGCAAGGGCGGTTTTTCTGCTCAAAGGCATGTCAATGGGCATAATCAAAACGTTGCAGATAATGTGATACAATAAATTTATGAATATTTTATTTATCAATGCTTGCGCCCGAAAAGATTCCCGCACAAAAATCCTTGCAAATTATCTTTTGGCTAAATTAAACAGCAATGTAGAGGAGCGGAATCTTACTCAAACCACCCTTTTGCCGTTAAGCGAAGAAATGCTTGAACGCCGCACAGCATTAGCGGATAAGCAAGATTTTAATCATCCCTTATTTGAGTTAGCTAAGGAATTTGCAGCAGCGGATAGTATCGTAATTGCGGCCCCGTTTTGGGATTTATCGTTCCCCGCATTACTCAAAACCTATATTGAAAACATCAATGTGATCGGTATAACCTTTGCCTATAACAAAGACGGCAACCCCTATGGCCTTTGCAAAGCAAAAAAACTTTATTACATTACAACCGCCGGAGGGCCTATCATCAACGATGTCTATGGCTACGGTTATGTAAAAGAACTGGCACAGAAGTTCTATGCGATACCGGAAATACATTGTATCAAAGCCGAAAATTTAGACATTGAAAATGCAGATGTGGAACAAATCCTGTGCAACACAAAACGCTACATTGACACCCTATTTTAACAATCCATTGCAGAAATGTGAGGACGGTTTTTGTTTGGGCAGATAATCTTAAAGTAATGAGCGAAGTTTGGCCTTTAGCGTATCCAAATCACTGGAAGATAGGAGCGGAATAAGCGCATCTATTTCTTCTATGCTTTTATTCCACCATTTGAATTTGAGTAATAAATCCGTCAGTTCATCATCAAATCGTTTTTTAACAACTTTGCAGGGATTACCGACTGCTATGGTATAGGGCGGAATATCTTTGGCCACAACCGAATTCGCGCCGATAATGGCTCCATCACCGATATGTACACCGGGCATTACCGTTACATTTTGCCCTATCCATACATCATTTCCCACAACTGTATCGCCTTTTAAGGGAAGTTCGTTTGTAACAGGTGCTAGCGCATTTCCCCAATCCCCACCCATAATATAAAACGGATAAGTAGTCGCGCAGTTCATTCTGTGATTAGCACCGTTCATTACAAATTCTACGCCTTTCGCAATCGCACAGAATTTGCCAATAATAAGTTTGTCCCCGATAAAAGGATAATGATGGGTGACGTGCTTTTCAAACTGCTCGGCACCGTTTACATCATCGTAATAAGTGAAATCTCCCACAATAATATTGGGGTTCTTTATTACATTCTTGATATAACAAAGACTGGGGATTTTTTCGTTCGGGATTACTTTATTGGGATCGGGTATATTCTTCATGCTTTTATTATAAGATATTACGCAGAATATTTGTTTTTCTAATGTTGTAAAATACCTGTAAGACCTATTTCAAACTACGAGGGATTTTATGGGAGAAACTCAAGATATGCGCTCCCTGGCCGCTACCAGAGAACAAGTTATTGTAAAAACAAGTATCGTCGGTATTGTCACCAATATACTGCTTGCCGCATTTAAGGCCACGGTGGGATTACTTTCCAACTCCATCGCCATTATTTTGGACGCGGTAAATAACCTCTCCGATGCGCTTTCCTCCGTCATTACAATTATCGGTGCCAAATTAGCAGGCAAACTGCCCGATAAAAAACATCCGCTCGGCCATGGGCGTATTGAATATTTAAGTTCTATGCTTGTGTCTGCCCTGGTGTTGTACGCAGGTATTACGGCTCTCATAGAATCAATTAAAAAAATCATCCACCCTGAAACCGCCAACTATTCCTTGCTTACGCTGATCATTTTAGTGGTAGCCATTGTGGTCAAACTGGTGCTTGGCAAATATGTAAAAACCAAAGGGCAGCAGGTAAATTCCGGTGCGCTCATTGCGTCGGGCTCGGATGCGTCTTTTGATGCAATTTTATCTGCCTCGGTGCTGGCCACAGCGCTGCTTTATTTGTGGTGCCATATCTCTTTGGAAGCGTATGTGGGTGTGGCTATTTCCTTCGTGATTATCAAAGCCGGTGTGGAGATGCTTAAAGAAACACTGAGTGACATTTTAGGCCAACGCCCTTCGCCGGAAATCGTCAAACAAATAAAAGAAATTATTCAGGCCGAACCGCTTGTGCATGGCGTGTATGATTTGCTGATTAACAACTACGGCCCCAATAAAGATTATGCCTCTTTACACGTGGAACTGGACGATACGCTGACCGTCGCCCAAGTGGACGAACTCACGCGCAGAATAGAAGCGGAAGTGTTTCACAAAACAGGTATCATTTTGACCGGGGTGGGCGTGTATGCCTATAACACCAGCAACGAAGAAGTGGCCCGCATCCGCAACACCGTACAGGAAATTGTCCTCTCGCACGATTGGGCATTGCAAATGCACGGCTTCTACGCAGACACCGAAAAGAAAAAACTGCAGTTTGATGTGGTGCTCAGTTTTGATGTGCAGCGCAAAGAGGCACTTGCCACTTTAACCAAAGAAGTACAGGATAAATTCCCGGGTTATAACGTCCAAATCACACCTGACGTAGATTTGGCAGATTGAAATTAAAAACCCCGCACTCGGCGGGGTTTTTGTTAATTGTTTTTTAGTGAGTGACCAAAAAGTGACCATCGTTTGCATAGTTCTCTATACATAACGTTGCTAACTTTGCCAAAATTTTCTTGTATTTTTTACAATTGCTCCGGGTCAACTTTTACTAACGCAGAGAACTATTTCTTATATAGAAAAATGTTACAATAAATTAAATATTGGTATTCTACATGAGTGCTTGCATAAACATCTATGAAAAATATCCTTTCATTTAATGGGACGTGGCGCAACTATCAACAACGAATTTTAAATGATTTATCCATGCATTTGGTGGATAATAAGA
>JAEELM010000038.1 GCA_016282685.1 Elusimicrobiaceae bacterium
AGTTTCTTTAGTTTATCAGAATAGGGACGGCTCTCTATAAAGAGCCGTCTACAGATAGTTTCTTGATCGGTTTCGCAGGAGAGAAAAGTTGATTTAAAATTTTTAGCTAACAATACCGATGCTTTTTTGATTTTTATCTCCTGTAAATGATCCAATAGCAATAGGTAAAGTATAAACTGTCTCATCTTCCGCAACACAAGTTAAAGTAAAATTACCTTTGCGGCCAGTTAATACTTCAAGTTCACATTTAGTACCATCTTGAGAATTAATTCTTACTAATGTAGAATCAACACTAAATATGCCTTCTGCTTCATACGTATAAATACCATAAGGTGCAACTTTATCTGGCCCATTAATATAGTTTCGTTGCCAATCAATAGTAACTTCTAATTCATAATCATCATAATGAACAGTATAAGTACCAATTGCACCATCATGAATTCTAACTTTACACATATTACCATTATTCATAACTTCTACTATGTCTACTCTTGGATTACCAGTAACAGATCATTCAGCAGAATTTTTAACATAAGCTTTTGGAATATAATAACCGATTGTCGTATCTTGCGGGACTGTTGTTTCGCCAACAATAACAGATTCAATATCATCGGTTTTTCTAATTTCTGGAAGTTCCGCAACTGGATTGTCATAATATTCTTGAACTTCAATTTCAAGAATACCTGGAACAGAAATGCTATCTGTTACTTGAACTTCTCAAATATGCCCATCAACTTTAATATGTGTAAAACGTTCAAAAAATTCACGAGTTTGTTTATTTAATTTAATAAAGATTGTACCTGAGAGGTTTAATTCGTTAATATTAATACCACGTTTTTGGAATCAACGAATATCTGTCTCTGTTGGACCTTGAAAGTAAATTCAGTATTCTGTATCATCAATTGTAATAGTGTATCTACAACGAATAATTTCAGAATGTAAATAAGCCGTTTCTGTTAAAAGGGGTAAATATACCATCCAATGAGTACAATCGTCTAGAATTTCAAAAACATCCCCTGGCTCAAGACCCGCATCATATTCAACAGATATATATTTTTTATCATAATCTGGTTTTAAATTATTTAAATTAATAAGCGCAGGTCAAGCTGTATGTAGAGGGGTTTTAATAAGTCGAGAATTATAATCATTTTTTAATGCAGCCCGCAAGCTATTTAATTTTTGTTGATTAATTCTCCCTAAAGCATTACCACCTTGATACTGCAAACGTGCAGCCAATGTTGTTAAAGACACAACCCCTCCTTTCTATTCAGAGGAATTTTCTTTTTCTTCTTTTTCTTCAATCTTTTTTTTATCTATTTTAGCCATAGATTGACAAAGCGATAATATTAATCCATTTGATAAAGCTATAATATCAACAACAAGAAGTGAGTGTAATGGATTATAATTATCACCAATAAACTGCGGGCCAAGCGTTCCTAAAAAAACACCAAGACCCGGTAAAATAATAAGGCCTAGTCATTTTAAAGAATCGTATAATCTATAAGAGATTAAACCATCAAGATCATCACCATAATACATGCTAGGGACTCCTTTGCAAACTTATTGAAAATATGTTCTTACTTTATCAATAAGTCCGCAACATTCAAAAATTGTTCTGCGATAAAGTAAAAAGTTATCTTCTTCTTTGGTTTCAATTAAACCTTGTAATTTACATACTAAAGCAATTAGAGACTCAACATTTGGAAAAAGTCCTTGCATACCCAAGAGTTCAAGAATTATTGTTTCTAAAGGTTTGGTTCAATCTTGTGATTCTTCTCGCATAGGCAAGAGCTTAAAAATTTGAGACTGAATTCTAGTTAAGTTTTTACTAATTGCTTCATTATTTATATCAATATTATATACACTAATCATAATAATGTGTATCAGATGTATCCATGATTCTAGCAAAAGTAGAACCATATCCTCCGCCTTTTAATTTCTTGCGGCGATTGTATAGTCTTTGTAAATGGAAACCCTTTGTTTCATATTCTTTTTTAAGTGCGGAAAGTTGCTTTAAATGACTTGCTTGTGAAGTAAACTTAAAATCACTTCCACTATATTTTTGACGAACTAGGTCAATATTAGCTAACTGATAGCCGAGTCATTCACTAATCATATACTGACGAAGAATCATCATTTCTTCTTGAGTTAACTGCGTAGTAAATGTTTTTTCTTCTAAATCTATATCAAAAACATTTTTTCTCGGAAATTCAAAGTGCGGAATTGCCGCCATTAAAATTTCTTCTAGCAACGCTTCAGTGTCTTCTCTAGTCATTTCCATAAACATATCATCGGTAATTCCCGCAAGGAAGAAATTATACATTTCTTCAAAAGAAGTAAGGGAAGAAGTATCTGACATTGTGCCCTCCTTCCTATTTAACTCTTAACTACACGGCGTCCTGTTCTAACTGATGTTGTATTTTTAACTCTGCGCTGAGAAGGAGTTGTATCCTTTTCTACATCGTTATCTACTAATTCAGAAAATTCAATCTGTTTATCTATATCAATACCTGTCATTTGACTAATAACTTTTCTTTTATTACTATCTGGAATTTTTCAAATAACAGCGTAATCTATAATCATCTCACGTATTCCTTCAGGAGCAAAATCAAGTGCATCTTGTAAAGATTCAATTAAAGAATTATTATTTAAAAGAAGATATTTAATATCACTTAACTTTCAATTATATTCAATTTGATCTTCTGGAATTTCAAATTCAGCTTTTAAATCAGCATTTTCTACGCATAAATAATTATGAAGTAGATTATATCCACCTGTTGTATAATGTAATGCGCGAAGTTCTCCTGCAGGAATCTTCCTCTCTTGGAATGGTTCAAATACAACTTTACGATTCCAATCTGGAAGAACATAAACAACTTTATGGTTTACCATATTTCGTATGGAAACTAAAGTATCATCTGTTAATTTATTCATTTTTCTCCTTTTATCTCTGTAATATACAAATAAAGGAGGAAGCACCAAATTAAATGCTTCCTCCTTAAACTTTACAAGTTTCAATTTTTCTAATTAGATGACCGCATCCAACTCGTGTATCAACATAGCAAGGAATATTATTTTTACGAAGTTGTTCACAGAAAAATAAATCTTCTGATAATACTCCTTTATGAGAATTATTATAATTTACTCAATCAAATCAAGGATAACTAATTTTATTAAAAACAGAAGTTTTAATGAGAATACATCCCATTCCTCCACCATGAATTTTTACTAAATATTTATTATCATTATGGAGTTTTATTAATTCTTCTTTAGTATATGCACTTTCTTTAGAATAATTAAAATATAATTTATTGTGCTCATCTTTAAGTTTATATATACAAGTTTTATTTAAAGCTTGATCATCTAAATATCTACGCATATAAAAGCCACTTACAACGTCAACATTATGAGAAAGAAGATTGAGAAGAGCATCTTTTGGAGGAGTTACATCATTATCAATCATGAATACGTAATCATAATTGCCATCTAATGTTAATTGCACAATTTTATTACGGGCAGTTGCACAATCATATCCCCGCACAAAATTAAAAGAACATTCATTATCACCTTTATCTAAATCTCAAATAGATTTAAAAGTATCTGGTGTAATGTTTTCAAAAGTTGGAACTGCAATTAAAATTTTCATTTTATTGTACTCTCTTTGAATGTTCTTCTAAGACTGTTTCTCAATCCATCTCTTTATATTTTTTTATATATTCACGTCGTGGAACTCTGATTGAATTTTGTCAATCTTTATATCCTGCAAAATGTACAATTGCGGGTGAGTCAGTATAACCGGTAACTTTGGTTTCATTATAACAAACAGGAATCCTAGAAACATGACTAGCAAGATAATTTACTGCATCTTGATCTACATAGGGTACTTTTTTAGTATTTAAAAAATCAATTAATTTTTCATCTTTTTTAAATTTACGCATTCTATCTAAATCAAATAACGCAACTCCCACATTATAATATAATGGACCATATGGTTTGTAAGTGGACAATGTTTCTTCTACCATGGCTACTCAATCATCTTTTCTTAAAAAATCTCAAATAGGATCAATATCTTTTACACAAATAGTATCTACATCAAGTTGAAGTATTCTACTAACTTCTGGTAATAATTGAGTATAACAAACTCTAATCATAGCCATATAAGTGAATTGTGTTTTCATATTGGGACCATTTTTAGGAAAAAACTTTTGTCCACTTACGTTATGACATTGAATTATATCTGGAAGTTCATGCGGAAAATTATCGTCTTCAATGAAAAAATGGACTGTATCTATTGAGCTATTCGCGATAAGTGATTTAGCTGCAGTTTCCATTGAATTATATAAGTTTCTTGTACCTGTATATGCCGCATGCTTTTCCATTTAAACTAATTTATCTTATTAAATTAGTTTACTCGCCGGTTTCACCAGTAGCACCTTCGGCACCAGTTTCACCAGTGGCACCCTCAGCACCAGTTTCGCCCTCGGCCTCTTCAGCAGGAAGATTATGAATGCGGCTAGCCTTTACAAGATCGGTATTACGATAGCTGAAGATGAAGTTGGTGAAGAAAGTAGCAATACCAAACTTCTTATAGGTCTGGAAGTCGGTGCTCCAGTCATCATTGTCCTCAACTGTACGGACAGCGGTAGGACCTTCAAAGACGATCTTAACAGGCTTGTTATCCTGGCCAACAGGCATAATGTAAGCCTGAGCAGGATCAATTACCTTCTCCTGGTTGGTTTCATCAACCATAGACTGAGGAAGGATAATTACGTTGTGACCCTTATAATTACCAAGCCAACCATCGGCCCAGAGACGATTCTTCATATCATCAGAAACCCAATTGGTCTGAGGAAGCATCTTAGACGCAAACTCAAAGGTGCAATAAATAGAAGCCTTACCATAGGTATCTGCAATAGCAAGCAGTTCGTCCATGGTATCCTCATCAAAGCCAGCTACCTCTGCGCGATTGTGTCTAGGAAGTGTTGCAACAACAGCCGCAAGAGCTTTGGCAATCTCACGATAAATGAACTCGTCCATGCCTTCCATAACAAGGCTGGTTAATTCAGAGAACTGAATGCGGCCATCGAGCATTTCCTCGAAGCCAATGCGGGCAGCGCCACCAATAGCGCTAGTCTCAACGGTAAGGGACTTACCATCAAGCATGAATACCTCGTAACGGCCAGCTAGACCGACACGGGTAACGAAAGTCTTAGCACGCTTACGAGCAGCCTCAGTAACACGCATACGGAAAACGGCCTTGTCGCCATTAGCAACATTGCGGACCTCCGCGAACTGAGCATACTGCTGCTCAACACGAGCAGGTAGAACCTCGTCGATTGATTGTTCAATTAGACGGAAAATAGTGTTCTTATTCTCACGATAATCACTATAAGTACCAGCTAACTTACGGAACTCTGCCGCAAGAGCCTCATTAACCTGGTCGAGAGTATACTTCTCGTCACCGAAGGAATAGGCTGTAGGGGCAGAAGGATCTGCCTTAAGAGCGATACGAGCTAAAGATAAAAGGTCATTGTACTCCATTTTCTACATCCTCCCTTCATTAAGCCTTGATGCATTGAAGCTTAACAGCAGGCTGACCGTCAGGAAGTGTATACTCCTTAACAACGCGGAATACAACGTCACCATTGCTACCAGCAGTTAAGAAACCGTCGGAACCAGGAGTAACATCGTCGCCAACTGCTAAAGTTTCATTATCTTTAAATGTATTAGTAGTAAAAATATCACCAGCAACAACACCAAAGACACGAGGATAGATCTTACCATCGTAAGACTCTTCTACCTTTTGTGCCCAATCTTTGTGCATCTGATGACGCTCATCATAGAGCTTTTCCTCGTTATAAACAAGCATCCATGCACCTGCACCATCAAAGTTGACCTCGCCAGCAGCGTAGTCATACTTTACAAATTGACCATTTTCAAGAATGGTAATATCATCAGCAGCAGGGAGCTGTGCATAAACACGACCGTCACGAGGAGCAGAAAGGTGGTTAGGCTCAACTTGGCCGTAACCATCTCGTTTAAATGTAATCGCCATTACATTCCTCCTTTTACTTTAGAAATTTTTAGTTTGACGAAGTGCTTCAAGGAAAGCCGGAACGCTCTCAGATGCTTCTTCGTCGAGAGAGAAAGTCATTGTTGGAAGCTCTTCAATTTCGGCTTCTTCTTGACCGTCAATCATGTCAAAATTAACATTTTTCTCAACATAAATAACAGCTAATTTAGCCTTGATTTCATCAAAACTGTACTCACTCTTATGAGCAATTACGTCAGCCTTATCTTCATCAGAAAGCATATGATAAGAAGCAATTAATTTATCTTTCTTTTCATTTTCAATATTTAGCTTAAATTCACGAAGTTCTGCAATCTCTGCGCGAAGAGATTCGTTTTCGCTAACTAAAGCCGCATATTCTTCTTCTGTGCGAGTGAATTGAGTTGTTTCCTCTTCTAAAGTCTCTGCCTTGTTATCAACTTCTTCTTGAGCAAATTCTTCATGTTCACTCTCTTCATTAGCTGCTTCCTCAACCGCTTCTTCAGCAGTTTCGGTATTATCTTCAAATTCTGCCGCAGGCTCCGCAGGAGTTTCTTCTACAACCTGCTCTTCTTCAAGAGCAAATTCTTCAGTAGGAGTTTCCGCAGTTTCTACAACTTCCTCTGATAGATTAACGTTTTCATCAGACATGTTCAACCCTCCTTTACTATTGAGCGCTGTTTGTAAATCGTTCATCATCGTAAATAAGGTTTGCTGGAACTCCGTGCCTTGAGTGAAGTTCTTGCTAACCTCTGGAGATGCAACCGAAGCGCCTTCAAAACAAGGTTCAACATCATCCCCAAGAATACACAACTTGCTAAAAGTTGCATCATTAATAATAAAGAAATCTACACCAAGATTATTATCAGTTGCCCAATGACCTTCTAGAGTTTTATCATCTAGCTCCATTGATTGCGGCTGACCATCGCGAATTACCTTGGTAAGTTCTTCAAATTGACCAACTCATAAATAGCCAGTTGTCATTAAATAGGTTCGTTCCACTTGATTATCAAATTCATCTGTATCAATAAAATTTTGAAATCAAACTTCTGCATCAGGTGCAACGAACCCATAAGGAATAGTCTTGCAAGAGAATGTAATTTCGCCATCCTCGATATGCATTATATGTCCATGATCACCAAAGTCTTGTTTATCTTTATTAAAAGCTGCTACAATTGGTGTTCCTCGTAATGTTTTAGCCATATTTGTCGCAGTTTCGCGATTAATATAAGAACCATTACGATTATGACCTAGATAAAAGACTTTAATCTCGCACTTGGACATTAAAGGGTTAATATCGAGAGGCTGTAAATTAATAAACTCAGGTCCTTGAATCATGTCTACCTCAGATTTATTCTTTAATGCCATTTTCCCCCCTCTCTATTAACCCTTAGACTCTTCATTTGCGATTGTTTTATCAGATTTTTCATCGGGTGAAAGCTCTGGTCTTCCACCTTGCTCGCCCGCAGATCCACTAGCGCCACCAGACTGTTGAGTTTTACTAATTGTGGAAGACATCTGCGGAGGAGTAAATACCTTATCAAGCTCCATAATTTGATTCTCAAATATGGCTGTAGCAAGTACCATACTTGGTGATTGTCCAAGAGCAACTTGTGGTAATAATTTGGAAAATCCAATTTGAGTTTGCTCTTTATAGAGCTTGGAAAGATCTTTGTAATTATATACAGTTGTAGGTAATATCTGTACATTATATTCAAGACGCTTAGGATTTTTATTAAATATCTTTAATAAAGACTTAGCGTACTCTTGAAATTGTAATACTAAATCCATCATTGTAGCTTCATCATTTGCAATTGATTTTTCAAGCGCTAAATTACCACTTGTATTAAATTGCATTTGACTAACACCAGCTTCATTATAAACTGTTCTTTCAACTTTCTCAAGCTGATCGGCCGCAGACTCATTGCTATGATCAGATAAATCTTCAACTTTTACATCTGCGAATGTTGTAAGAACATTTATTCCAATAGCCTTACCAAGCATATTAACCGCATTTTTATGAAGTTCTCGAGCTTCATCTACGTCAAATATTAAATCACCATTTTTATCAATTGGCATCTCTTGGATAATTAATCTAAGAAGCTGTTGTTCCATCTTCTGTTTATCAAGATCTTGCGCATCTTCTAGATCAATTAATTTTGGAATAATTGAAATGAATAATGGAATATCAGAATTATTAAGGTTAAACTTTACAGTTTTTTCTGGATCTAATGCAAATCAACCTTTGCCACTACCCATATAATCTTCAGTTAAATTATTATGTTTAAACTTAATATAAGCTTGCTGAAATTCTTTAGGGAACATTTTAAGAACTTTAATGCGATAATCTGTATCTCTAAATCTATCATCAAAGAATTTAACATTAAATTCTATAATAGGATTGTTATTTAATTTATAACGAGTGCGGCAATAGTTAATAGGTAATTCTTGAAGAAACGCCGCATCTTTTTGTTCAATGCGGTATCCATAATAGCATCCATTACGTAGTACCTTTAAAGCAATTTCTCCAAATATTCTTTTTAATTGACATTTTTCTAAAAATGCATTAGATTTAAGTCAACCCTCAATTACTTTGTCATCTTTAATCTTATCATCATAACGAATTGGAGTAACAAATCAATCATATCTAAATAGATAAGCCATATAACGACAAAGTCTTGAATAAATACCACTCTTAATAAAGAAATAATTTGAAATAGCACGCAGTTCTTTTGCATCGTTATGTTCTAGAGCCCGCACTATATCTGGTTTCTTTATTTTACGGTATTTAGAATTGTCAAATGCGGAAATCCGCATTGTAACATCATCACGAAAAGTTGAGCCGTCAATCTTCATTTTATTGAAGTCGTGCGGAGACCGCGCTGAGCCAGCTGAAGCAACTAAACGAAAATCTTTTGTATCACTCAATGCTCGACCTCCTTAATATCCAGCTGCTTTCATAATATAATCATATGATAATTTTGACTCATCATAATATGGAATACAAATTAGTTTTATATTATGTTCTAGACAATATTTGCGTTTTTGCATGTCATTATATTTTTGCCGTCCGACGCCTTGTTTCCCACCAAATTTACCGACTGCGGTATAATGTTGTCGTCCCTGAGCTTCAATTAAAAATTCTAGCTCACCATCCTCTGTAAAAACGGCAAAATCAAAGCGCAAATGTCTACCGCTAGACGCAACTAAATCACTAAATTCATATTCCTCTTCGAAAGGGATATCATAGTCAGTTAAAATATTATGGATTTTAATCTCCATTGAAGAACTCATCATAATATACCCCTTACGTAGAAACATTTATTCAATTAATATAAAACTATAGGCTTCTTAATTTTTAATTTTTGCCCTAAAAATTTTAATTGTAGAACATAAAATCTTGAAT